>DAOUAM010000057.1:0-48569 GCA_034433305.1 Dehalococcoidia bacterium
GGGGCCTGCCAGTCCTGCGTGTGCAGGCTCTCAAGTTCTCGGTACAGCCTGTGGGCCAGCTCCTCCGCTACTATGCCCTTTTGGGCTGCATATTCCACGGTGCGCTTGAGCACCACGTAAGCCGCCAGTGATGGCACCACCATGAAGACCAGCCCCCAGCTTGCCTGGACAGCAAGCAGCGCGGCGAGAAGGCCGAGGCTCAGCAGCATCCCTTCCACCACCGCTTCCAGCACGTAGGAGTCGGCCCAGAATAGCCAGAACCTGTTGCCCTTTCGCAGAGTGACCATTCCAACCACAGGCAGGATGTTGTGCAGGTGCAACACCAGGCCCGCAAGTCCCGCCGCGATCATGTGCCCCTGAGTGAGGGCCAGGCTGGCACCCTCTGGTTTCAGGCTGAAGAAGACGATACCTCCCAGCCCTCCGGCTGTGGCCGCCATGCTGACGTTGAAGAGGACAGCCCGCGCAGGCCGTTTGAGCATGAGCTGGAACATAAGTGTCCCTGCGGCGCCAATGAGCGCTGCCTCGGTGGGGTGGGCCAGCAGCACGGCCATGTACAGCGGCACGGTGAACAGCGATGCCTCGGCCTGCCTGGACAGCAGGATGGAGAAGCGGCCCGCCAGGGCGATGAGCAGGGTGATGAGCACCAGCAGCCATGGGGATGGGCTAGCAGGCCCCATGGGCCATACCAGCGCCGCCGTGATACTTAGAGTCACCGCTGCCACCGCCAGGGCGAGGATATACAGCCGGGTGCGGAGTTCAATGGTCATGGCTATGTCACCTTTCGCCTTTCCTTTCAGGTGACCTGGGCTATCTTCCACTCTCTAGTCGTCAAGCTCCACTGTTGGACAGGTGAATGCCTGCCCGGCATAGCCCATGCAGGTAAGGGCGAGGTCCCCATTGTCGTATACCTTCACCCGGACCGGGAAGCTGGCATCGGCTGGCACATACACGCGTTTTATCTTGATTTCGTCTTCCTCGTCCGTCGAAAGGATGGAGGTCGTCGTGCTGACCGGGACGGTCGCATCGCCACAGCCGAAGGTCTCTATTGACTCCGCCAGCAGTACAGCCTCGGCACGGACGGAGACCGAGATAGGCCCTGTGATATCGCACTCCCGGCCTGTGGGCCACTCCACCCAGATGTTCACAATGTGCCCATCCGCCAGAAGGACAGGGTCAATGCCGGTCCAGAGCAACCCTGCATGGACCACGGGTACTGTGCTTAACAGTGCGAGCATCACGGAGATGCCGACCATCAGCCTGAGGTGCTTCCATCCCTTCTTCATTTTGTGGCTCTCCTCAGTCCAGCGAGATTACCCTGTCACAGTCGAGAGAAGCCGTTAGCTGGTTGCTCCGGCTCTCGCAGACTGCCCCAAGCTCCCCATCCTTGTAGACCTTCACCCGCACAGGAAACACCTGGGTAGATGGAACGAACACGTGCTCAACCTTGAATTGGCTCGGTATCCCGATAGCCTTGACCATGGTGGCAGTGCTTATAATGTTGTCCTTCGTGGCGCAGTTGAAGGTCTCCATGGACTCTGCCAGCAAAGTGGCGCGAGCATGGACCTCTACAAGGATAGGCCCGTTTATGGAGCATTCCCTGCCAGTGGGCCATTCCACCCAGACGTTCAGGGTATGGCCATTGGCCAGAAGGACAGGGTCTATGCCTGTCCAGGACAGTCCCCCGTGGACTACTGGCGCCACTGCCAGCAGCACCAGGACAGCTACAGACAGTCCCAGGGTTAGCTTGAGTCTGTTTCCAAGTTTCTTCATACTCAGTTGGACTCCCTGTCGTTGAGCCTAACCTGTCCCTGTGCAGTGGTAGCTATTGATGTTTCCCTGGCCGGTCTTTTCCTTTGGCTGGGGCCTTGTTTCCTTGATAGACCTTGTCGCCAGACAGGTACACCGGGTCGCACTGGACCGCGGCGTTGGACTTCCCACTGCAGACCAGTCTTTCCACGCCGTCCACTGAGATGGTGATGTCCACGGGCGTGCGCCTCTTGTCCGAGCCTACATAGGCGGAAACGTATATGGCGTCAGGCTTGCCGTCATGCTCGCCCAGGGTTGTGACGGTATATGCGCCGCACTTGGTATGGTCAGGGTTGGAGTGGTAAGAGCGGCCCGGCATGATTTCGCCGGTGGACTCGGACACGAAGAAGGCCTGGTCCAGGTCTGGCACCAGCACTGACACCCGGATAGCCTTGTCTATCTCGCACCAGGTCCCCGGTGGCACAGCGATCACAATATTGGCCTTGTGTCCATTGATCACCAGCTCCGGGTCTATGCCCCGCCACCTGCCACCACCGTAGGCGATGGGCGCCGCCGCCAGCAGTAGCGCTATGGCCAATAGCCCGGCCCCCGTCCACTTCGGATTGTGTAATAGCCGCATGTAGGTCCACCTCCAGAAAGTGCTCAAGGGCTAGTCAAGTCCCGTCCAGGTCAGGCCCGTTGGCTCCAGAATGGAGTCAACAGGCCGGCCTTGAGAGCTATCGGCGGTGGTATCTTTTCCTCCGCTGGCCTCGGCTTTCCCTGTGCCGGCCGGCCCCAGGGCGAGGATGACCAGCACGGCCACCAGAGCGATTACCAGCACTGCCGGTACCCATCTTCTGCCATTTCTCGACACCGTTGCAGCCTCCTTTTTCAGTTGCCTGAATTTACAAAAGTGTGCAATTAGTGTGGATTTAATTGTGGCAGAGTTGGCGTGGCGAGTCTTTATGGTTGCCATGGAAACTGCATGGAGGGACTCTCATGTAGCATACATATAGGGTGGGCCATGGGTGTACAGCGCAAGGCCCCTGCTGCTGGTGAGGCGTCCTTGGTTGGGGGCTAGCCTGCACAGGTTTTCGGGTGTTGCCACTCACATCCTGGCAGGTGGCGGCACCGTGTGAGGTCTGCCCCATTGCCGGGCCAGGTGGTGGCCTGCATTGGGCAGGGCCGCTTCGTGCCCGGCTACGAGGGCCGCTCTGTCTCGTGGAGGGGAATGACCAGGACCGGGTCGCCGGAGTGCCTGATCAGGTCCTCGGCGACGCTGCCCAGGAGCCAGCGTTTCAGGCCTGAGCGGCCGTGGCTGGCCAGAACTATCATGTTGGCCGGGGTAGCTACGGCGAACTCCACAAGGCTGTTCGCCGGCGCTCCCCTGAGAAGGTGCCACCGGACATCCAGTCCTCTGGAGGTAAGTGGATAGGCGATGTCTCCCAGGTACTGTATTGCCTGGGACTCCATCTCTTGCGTGGCTGCCACGTGCGTGGAGTCCGGGTAGGGCAAAGCGCCCCCTGGCTGCAAGGAGGTATCGCCGCTAGCCAGCACCCTTACCAGCACCACCTGCAGGGACAGGGCTTCAGCCAGGTACGCGGCATAGGGCAGCGCCCGCTCGGCGAATTCGGACCCGTCCAGCGGCACAATGATACTGGAAAGGGCCAGGTCATTGCCTGCAGCGGCTGCGTCGTCCCGGGACCTGACCACCATGACCGGCATGGGCGACACCCTCAGGACATCACTGGCGACGCTGCCAGAGATGGCCCGGCTGAAGAAGCCCCGGCCATGAGTGGACATGGCGATGAGGTCGCAGCCCCTCTGCTGGGCAGTCCTGACTATCTCTTCCGCCGGGTCCTGGCCCACTGCCGCCAGGGCCTCCACCTGCATGTCCTGCCGCCGGAAGGGAGCGACCATTTCCTCCAGGCGTCTCGTGGCCTGTAGCTGGGCGTTCTCGATGATCTGCATCCTGGTATCGCCGGTGACCTGGGGCGATGCGCCGGCATACTCCGGCGGCCTGGAGGAGACTTCGTCCGGCAGGGGCCGGACTGGCCCGGCACCGAAAGCCATGGTCCCTGGGAGATTGGCGATGGTCAGTCCTTCGTGGTGGGGGTGGACGTCCCGGGACGTTGCCTCCCGAGGGATGTCCAGTTCATCCGGGTCCAGCACATACAGCGCAGTGACAGGGATGCTCAGCCTCCTGATGATGGGCATGATGTAGGGCAAAATGCCCGCGGACACTTGTGACCCATCCAGCGGGACCAGGACTCTCGTGAACATTCCCGCACCTCCGGTGCGCCTTGGTGGCTAGCTGCGGGCCTTCCGCTCACGCCGGGCCAGGGCCGTGGCCTGCTCCCAGCTATATCCAGGTTACAGGGGCGCGGGCCGCCTGGCACCGCCCATAGGGACAATGTCCGTGGCAAGGACTGAGTAAGCGGTGAGGCCAACCCAAGGCCCGGGCGCCACGGCCTGCCCTCCCGGGCTGTCCCATTTCTGTCACTTCTCGGGGAACTGCTGTCACAGATTTTTCCTGGTGTGGCGACCGGGAATTCCCCTACCAATTCATACCCGGCTGGTAAAGTGTTCCAGGTGCGAAGCGCATGCGTGCGCCGGAGTGCTGGCGCGTGTTGTGTCTGGGGGGCGCGCTTAACTTCCTTGACACACAAATTCACTTTTAGTAGCATGCGCTCCAACTGGAGGGCAGCCTTCAAGACTGGCCTGGCGCTCTGGGCAATCGCCGGCGTGAGTAACGACGTGGGCCTGGTTAGCTTGCCCCGTCCGCCAGGCGGCCCGCTGGGACTGGTGTGGCGGGCCACTGCAGTTGCCGCTCGCTCTGCTCGCCAATTCCCCGCCGGGCTTCAATCCGCGTAGCCCGTATTCAAGCTGCAGGGCCTCAGTATCTCGGACATGCCATTACTTCAAGGTACAGGTGATAGGTGCTGGGAACGTGGCTCGCCCCTTCCAGAGTACTTGCGCTGGGGCGGGTGTTAGCATCCAGGTGGCGCTCCCCGACGGCTGCGCTGGCCGCACTGGCCTTGTTGGTGGCCGTTACAGGTGCGCCAGCCAATGCCAGGTCTGATGCGCAGGCCTCGCTTGCCTCCTCCGCCACGGGCACACGCGAGGCCAGCGCAGGGCCTGGGCTACCCATGGGGCCTGTCTCCCGGCCATGGCGCCTGACAGATGGCACAAGGGGCGCCATTCCCCTGTTGCCCCGAGTCAACGCTGCCGCTCCGACCGTGGACATTGACCCGAGCGTGGACACGACCCTTGAAGAGGGCGACACCCTGGACCTCACCGCTACCTTCACCGACAGCGACGGGGGCGATACCCACACCTCCACCATTGACTGGGGCGATACCCAGCAGGACAGCATTGACCCCGCGACAAGCCCCATCACCAGGTCTCATAGCTATGCTGACAACGGGACCTATACGGTGGAGGTCTGCGTGACGGACAGCACCAGCGCCCAGGGCTGCGACTCGGTGGACATCACCGTGAGCAACGTGGCGCCCACTATCAGCGTGACCGGCAACGCCTCGGTCAACGAGGGGACGGCCTACAGCGTTACCCTGGGCAATGTGGTTGATCCGGGCCAGGACACCGTCACCGCCTACACCATCAACTGGGGCGACGGCAACTCGGACCAGTTCACCGAGTCGCCCGATGGCGACACCCGGACACATACCTATGCTGACGGGCCTGCCAGTCCCACCATAACGGTATCGCTGACCGACGAGGATGGCACCGTTGCCGGCGGCACCGCTAGCGTGACAGTCAACAACGTTCCGCCGAGCATTACTTCGGTCACCAATGATGGCCCCATAGACGAGGGCGAGAGCGCCACCATTACCGTGGTCGCCACCGATCCCGCCGGCGTGAACGATACGCTGTCCTACGAGTTCGACTGCGACAACAACGGCACTTTCGAGGCGGGGCCTCAGCCGGAGAACACTGCCGCCTGCACCTTCACGGCCAACGGCACGCAAGAGGTGGACGTCCGGGTGACCGATGGCGACGGCGGCTCGGCATCAGGCTCGACCCAGGTCAGTGTTAACGAAGTGCCCAGCGTCAACGCCGGCGCCGACGCCCAGGTGGCCGAAGGCAGCGCCTTCGACCTCAGCGCCACCTTTACCGACAGCGACGCAGGCGACACCCACACAGCCACCATTGACTGGGGCGATACCCAGCAGGACGACGTTGACCCGGCCATCAGCCCCATCACCAGCTCGCACACCTACGCGGACAGCGGGACATACACCGTCGAGGTCTGCGTCACCGACAGCAACAACGCTCAGGACTGCGACAGCCTGACGCTGACGGTCAACAATGCAGCTCCCGTTGTGGACGCTGGCGCGGACGCACAGGCGGACGAGGGTGTCGCCTTCGACCTCAGCGCCAGCTTCAGCGACGCCGGCACAGGCGATTCCCATACGGCCACCATAGACTGGGACGATGGCGGCGGCGCCGAGGCGGCCACCGTGGACGAGGTCAACGGCAGCGGCACGGCCTCCGGCTCGCACACCTACGCCGATGACGGCACTTTCACCGTCTCAGTCTGCGTCACCGACGACGATGGCGGCCAGGACTGCGACTCTCTTGATGTCACCGTGGCCAATGTGGCTCCCACTGGTGCCGCAGACTCCTACACCATCAGCGAGGACGCTCTCCTCTCAGTGGACGCTGCCTCTGGCGTGCTGGACAACGACACTGACGTGGCTGCTGATACCCTCACCGTGACCGCCTTCGACGCCACCAGCGACCAGGGCGCGGCGGTGACGGTGAACGCGGATGGCAGCTTCACCTACGACCCCAGGAGCGCCGCCGCGCTGCAATCGCTGAGCGCCGGGGCCTCGGTGGATGACACGTTCCAGTACACCGTCAGCGACGAGGATGGAGGCCAGGATGGGGCCACGGTCACCGTCACGGTGACCGGCGTCAACGACGCGCCTGTTGCCAGTGCCGACAGCTACACCATGGACCACGACCAGGTCCTGTCGGTGGATGCCGCCAGTGGCGTGCTGGCCAACGACACGGAGATAGACAGCGGCGATAGCATAACGGCCAGCCTGGTCGCCGGCCCGTCCCACGACCGTTCGTTCTCCCTGGCGTCCAACGGCTCCTTTACTTACCTACCCGAACTGGCCTTCATTGGCAGCGACAGCTTCACCTACAGGGTCTTCGATGGCATAACCTTCTCCAATGTAGCTACGGTTTCCATCAAGGTGCAGGACACCGAGCAGTCCGGCCCGGCCTTCAGGGTCACCACCATGTCTGACAGCGATGACGGCCTGTGCGGTGACCTCCACTGCTCCCTGAGGGAGGCCATCCGGGCCGCCAACTCTGCCAGCGGCCCCAACACCATTGAGTTTGCCATACCTGGCGCCGGGCCGTTCAAGATTTCGCCCACCTCCGCCCTGCCAGATGTCACCGGCGAGGTAGTCATTGATGGCACGACCCAGCCTGGCTACGCCGGCGCTCCTGTGGTAAGTCTGAACGGCCCCGGTGCCGGGGCCGGCGTCAGCGGCCTGCGGCTTACGGGGGGCAACTCCACGGTCAGGGGGCTGGAGGTCCGTGGCTTCGGCGGCGCGGGCATAGTCCTGCAGGGCCAGGGCAGCAACCTGATTGAGCAGGACTCTCTTGTCCAGAACGGCAGCAGTGGCGTGCTGGTCTCTGGCTCCTCGGACAACACCATCCGCGACAACACCATATCCGAAAACATGGGCGCTGGCGTGGCTGTCCAGTCTGGCACCGGCAACTCCATCGTTTCTAACGCCATCTCCTCCAACAGAGGCCTCGGCATTGACCTGGGCGATGACGGCCAGTCGTCCAACGACGCGGGCGACGCCGACACCGGCGCCAACAACCTCCAGAACTCCCCTGCCCTGACGGCCGCGCGCATAGACTCGGCTGGCCGCTTGCGCATCCCTTATAGCGTTGCCTCCGCTTCAGGCAACTCCCTTTACCCGCTGACGGTGGAGTTCTTCGTGGCCGGTGGCGGTCAGGGGCTTGCCAGCCTGGGCACCGATACCTACGAGGAAAGCTCCGCGCAGGGCATCAGGGTGGCGGACCTGGGGGACGCGGCGGGCCTGGGCGTGGCCCTGGGCACAGCCATAGTCGCCACTGCCACCGACGCCGCCGGCAACACCTCGGAATTCTCTAGCGCCGTCGTCGTGCAGGACAGCACGGTGACGGTGGACTCGCCGGGAGACGGGCCGGATGTCGCGCCCGGCGATGGCCTGTGCGCCGATGCCCAGGGCCAGTGTACCCTGCGGGCGGCCATAGAAGAGGCCAACACTTCAGGCATCGTCACGGAGGTCAAGTTTGACCTGTCCGACCCGGCGGTCATCCAGGTGACTCTCGGCCCGCTGCCGGCCATCGCCAGCCCGCTGGCCATTGACGGCACGACGCAGCCCGGCTACGCGGGCACGCCGCTGGTGGGCCTGGACGGCAGCCAGGCCGGCGCCGGGGCCGATGGCCTCACCATCACAGCCGGCTCGACCACTATCAAGGGCCTGGCCATTTATGGCTTCAAGGGCAATGGCATTCTCATCCAGGGCGCCGGCGACAACCTCATCGAGGGCAACTTCATCGGCACGGACAGCCAGGGCACCTCGGCCATCGGCAACGGCGACCAGGTTGCCAGGGTCGGCGATGGGATAAAGACCGTGGACTCGCCGGACAACACCATCAGGGGCAACGTGGTATCGGGCAACGCCGGCAATGGCATCAGCATCCAGGGCAACGCCGCCACGGACAACAGGGTCGAGGGTAACTTCATCGGCACCGACCTGGATGACGGCGTGCCGGGCACCCGCTTCACCGGCCAGCGTCGCCTGGGCAACCTGCTCAATGGCGTCCTCGTCCAGAGTGCCTCCGATAACGTCATCGGCGGCGACAGCGACTCCGAGCGCAACGTCATCTCTGCCAACCAGGGCAGCGGCGTAGCCATCCGGGGCGCCGACGCCAGCGATAACGTGGTCACGGGCAACTACATCGGGACCGATTCCACGGGCAGCTTCCGGCTGGGCAACATGTTGCACGGCGTGCTGATTGACGCCGCCTCTGCCAACACCATCGGCGGCACGGACCCGGACGAAGGCAACGTGATTTCCGGCAACTGGCAGCAGGGCGTCCTCATTACCGGCGCCACGGCCTCGGGCAACCTGGTGCTGGGCAACACCATTGGCGCCGACGTGACCGGCGACGTGGACCTGGGCAACCGGGGCAGCGGCGTCCTGCTCCAGGGCAGCGCCTCCGGCAACAGCATCGGCGGCGAGGAGAGCGGCGCCGGCAACACCATTGCCTTCAATCGCGGCGACGGCGTCACGGTGCTGTCGGGCACTGGCAACGCCCTGCTCTCCAACGCCGTCTTTGGCAATGGCGGCGCGCCCATTAACATCAACGAGGGCTCGAGGGCCAACAGCGCGGAGCCTGCGCCTACCCTGCGTACCGTGCGGACGAACCAGGCGTCCAGGCAGGTGGTGGTGGAGTACCTGCTGGAAACGTCCCCCTCGGCGCCAGACCTGAACTACCCCCTGCGCGTCGAGTTCTTCAAGGTCGCGCCCGACGGCAGGGCCACGCTGCTGGGCAGCGATGACTACGACGTGCCCGGCGAAGTCAGGCTGGCCAACATCTCCGGCGTGGACGTGGACACTGGCGACAGCATCACTGCCACGGCTACCGATTCCCTGGGCAACACCTCCGAGTTCTCGGCGTCGGTCAACGTGGGTGAGGTGTCCATCATAGTCGTCACCTCCACCGCCGATCAGGGCACAGGCAGCCTGCGCGCCGCCATTGAGCAGGCCAACGCCCTCCCGGGCTCCGACGTCATAAACTTCAACATTCCCACCACGGACAGCGGCTATGATGCCGGCACTGGCACCTATGTCATACGGCCCCTCTCGGCCCTGCCCACCATCACCGATCCCCTTAACATAGACGGCACCAGCCAGCCGGGCTATGAGGGCGTCCCGGTCATCGTGCTGGACGGCAGCCAGGCAGGCCCCGACGTGAACGGCCTGAGGGCCAACGCCGGCAGCAGCATCATCAGTGGCCTCGCCATAGTCCGCTTCCAGCGCGACGGTGTCCGGCTGGAGACGCGCGGTGGCAACGTGGTCCGGGGCAACTACATCGGCATTGACTCCAGTGGCGCGGACGCGGGCAACGGCGGCGATGGCATCCGCATAAGCCGCTCGCCCTCCAACACAATAGGCGGCGCCAGCGCCGGCCAGGGCAACGTCATTTCGGGCAACTCCTCCAACGGCGTGACCATCTTTGGCATTGAGTCCGTCGGGAACGTCATCCAGGGCAACCTCATTGGCACGGACCCGACCGGCACCAGCGGCGTGGCGAACGGCGGCCATGGCGTCTTCATCCTGGACGGCGCCGCCAACAGCATCGGCGGGACCGCTTCGGGCGCGGCCAATACCATAGCCTTCAATGGCGGCTCTGGCGTGTCCATAGCCCGTGGCAGCGGTAACGCCGTCAGCTCCAACTCCATCTTTTCCAACGCCGGGCTGGGCATTGACCTGGCCGATGGCACAGCCGCCAACGGTGGCCAGCCGGCGCCAGTGCTGGGCATGCCCCTGGTGGACGAAGCCCTGCGGCTTAAGCTACCCTACCATGTCCCGGAGGTGACGGACTGCTCCCGCTACCCCATGCAGGTGGAGATTTTCCAGGCCGACGCTGATGGCGAGGAGGGCCTGGCCCGGCTGGGCACCGCCACCCTGGACTGCCTCGACGATGATGTCACTAACCGCAAGATTGTCTTCTCCAGGGGTTCCGATAACGCTACCGAGATCTACGTGATGGATGCCAAAGGCGGTAACCCGCAAAGGCTCACCAGCAACTCCGCCGAGGACACCTTGCCAGTGTGGTCGCCTGATGGCACCAGGATTGCCTTCACCAGCAACCGGGACGGCAACCGTGAAATCTATGTCATGAACGCCGATGGCTCCGGCCAGACGCGGCTTACCGCCCACGCCGCCGAGGACGTGGACCCCACCTGGTCGCCCGATGGCACAAAGATAGCCTTTGTGAGCTTTCGCGATAACAACTACGAAATCTATGTGATGAACAGCGACGGCACTGGCCAGGTCAACCTGACCAAGCACTCTGCCGCTGACTATCTCCCGACCTGGTCGCCCGACGGCACAAAAATCGCCTTCGTCAGCACGCGCGACGGCGACAACGATATCTACCTTATGGACCCCGATGGGAAGAATGTTTCCAACCTTACCAACAACGGCACAGGAGATTTCTGGCCCGCCTGGTCCCCTGATAGCTCCAGGCTCGCCTACGTCAGCGATGCTGATGTGGGTGGCGCTCTGGAGATTTATGTTATGCGCCGTGATGGCACGGGCCAGGTCAGGCTGACCAACAATAATGCCTTCGACCTGAGACCCCACTGGTCTCCCGATGGCAGCAAGATAGCCTTCGTCAGCAGCAGGGATGGCAACGTTGACATTTACACCATGGACACTGATGGCTCTGACGTTGCTCGGCTGACCCAGACAGCGGAAATCGAGGACGCGCCCCGCTGGAAGCCGCTCGTCGTGGACCTGGGCCGCGCTGTAGGGCTCAACGTGGTCGCCGGCGACAAGCTTGTCGCCACGGCCACCGACAGCGCCGGCAACACCTCTGAGTTCTCAGAGGCCAGCACCGTAGTCGGCGTCTGGGGAGGCCAGACCTACGTAGTCAACTCCAGCGACGGCAAGCTGGACGGCGTTTGCAATACCAGCAACTGCACCCTGGCCGATGCCATCAACGCCGCCAATACCAACTCCTCCAGCAACAAGCCGTCCCTGGACCGCATCATCTTCCGCATCCAGTCCGGGCCAAAGACCATCCAGCTCTCGCAGCCCCTGGACACCATCACGCAGCCGGTCATCATTGACGCGACCACCCAGCCGGGCTACGCCGGCGGGCCGCTCATCGAGCTGGACGGCAGCCAGGCGGGCGCCTCCGCCAATGGCCTCCGCATCTCCGCCGGCGACAGCCTGGTGCAGGGCCTGGTCATACGCGGCTTCGGCGGCGACGGCATACGGCTGGACGGGGGCAGCAGGAGTACCATCAGGGGGAACTACATCGGCACGGACAGGAGCGGCACCTCCAGGGCCGGCAATGGCGGCTCAGGTATATCCGTGGTGGACTCCTCCTTCAACATTATCGGCGGCACCGACCCCGAGGCCGCCAACGTCATATCGGGCAATGCCAACCACGGTGTCTACATCCTGGGCACCGGGTCCAGCCGCAACCAGGTAACAGGCAACTTCATCGGCACCGACAAGAATGGCGAGCTGGCCCTGCGCAACGGAATAAACGGCATCCGCATCGAGGACGCCTCCAGCAACACCATCGGCGGCACCCAGCCTGGCGCCGGCAACGTCATATCAGGCAACGGCGAGCATGGCATAGAGATCAGGCGGCAGCAGGCCGGAATCCTCGTGAAGGGGAACGTCATTCAGGGCAACCGCATAGGCACCGACGCCGCCGGCACCGCAGACCTGGGCAACGAAGGCGCGGGCATACGCCTGGAGAATGCGTCCACCAACACCATCGGCGCCACTTCCGCCGTCAGGTCGGCTGGCCCATGCACCGGCGCGTGCAATATTATCGCCTTCAACGACGATGGCATCTTTGTCAAGTCCGGCGAAGAGAACGCCATAAGGTCCAACTCCATATTCTCCAATAGCGGCCTGGGCATTGACCTGGAGCCTCGCGGCAGGACAGAGAACGACCAGGGCGACCCGGACTCTGGCGCCAACCGCCTGCTGAACACGCCGGTGCTCCAGAGCGCCCACATCGGCAATGGCAAGCTTACTATCAGGCTTGCCCTGGACACAAATGACCGCCTGACCGTGGAGTTTTACAGGGCAGACCAGGACAGCGAGGAGGGGCAGGCTTTCCTGGGGTCGGCAGAGCTGGAAAGAAGGGATCGCGAAGTCCAGCTTGGCGATGCCGCGGCCCTCGGCGTGGCCAGCGGCGACCGCATCGTCGCCACAGCCACCGATCCCCGTGGCAACACCTCGGAGTTCTCCAGGCCCATCACCGTGGTGGGTGGCGGGCGCACCTTCGTCGTCAACTCCACCGACGACGACAGCGATGCCAATACCAGCGACCCGGAGGGCGCCTGCGATACCGGCCAGACCACCCTCACGGGAGAGGTGGAGTGCACCCTGAGGGCCGCCATCCAGCAGGCCAACGCCTCGTCGGGCCAGGACACCATCCAGTTCCAGGTGCCAGGCCCAGGGCCTCACACCATTCTCGTGCTGTCCCCGCTGACGGTGTCTGACGCCGTGGTGATAGACGCCACCACTCAGCCGGGTATCGTGGTGAGCGGCTCCAGCGCCGGCAACATAGCCGGCCTGACCATAACCATCAGCGGCACCACGGTGCGGGGCCTGTCCTTCGTCAGCTTCCAGGGCGGTGGCATTGTGCTCCAGGCGTCGGGCAACACCATCGGCGGCGACAGCTCTGGTGCCAACAGCTTCGCCCAGAACACGGGCAGCGACATCGCCGTCGAGGCTGGCACAGGCAACACCGTCCTGTTCAATGTTTTTGCCATGGATGGCGCTCAGCCCATTGACCTGGTCGCCTCTGCCGAGGCCAACGACGTCCAGGATCTGGACGCCGACACCGGGCCTAACAACCTCCAGAACTCGCCCGTTCTGCAGGAGGCGCACCTGGACATCTTGGGCACCCTGCGCATCGAGTACGACGTGCCCTCCCTGCCGGGCTACACCCAGTTCCCGTTGACTATTCGCTTCTTCGCCCTGGACTCGGACGGGGAAATGACCTTGCTGGGCACCGACCAGTACGAGGACTCCCAGGTGACCCGCGTGGCCGCCTTCGATGCCTCTGGGGTGCTGGACGGCGACCAGGTCTTCGCCACCGCCACCGACCAGGCGGGGAACACCTCCGAGTTCTCGGCGGGCATACCCGTCACCCAGGCGGTCAAGCTGGTGGTGAACTCCACGGCGGACGCGTCGGACGCGGACCCGGCGGACCGGGCCTGCGACACCGGCAACACCACCCCGTCGGGAGACCCGGAGTGTACCCTGCGGGCCGCCCTGGAGCAGGCCAACGCCAACCAGGGCCAGGACCTCATCGAGTTCGCGGCGCTCAACGGGGCCTGCGCCTTCCAGGTGGCTGTGCAGTCCGCCCTGCCCGCGGCCATTTACCCGGTGGCTATTGATGGCACCGTCCGGCGCCAGTCAGACGGCCAGGCCCTGGACTGCTCTGCCACGCCCGTGGAGCTACAGGGCGCCAGCGCCGGGCCAGGGGCTGTCGGCCTGCACATCCTGGCCGGCGAAAGCACCGTGCGGGGCCTTAGCATCACGGGTTTCCAGGGCGGCGGCATCCTCCTGGAGGGCGAGGGCAGGAACCTGCTGGAACGGAACGTGGTCGGCCCCAACGGCGACCCGGTGGCCCAGACCGGCGACGGCATAGTCGTGCTGGACTCGGCGGACAACACCATCAGGGACAACGTCGTCGTGGGCAACGGCGGCAGCGGCGTCTCGGTTTCCGGCGGCGGCGCCATCGGGAACATGATTGAGGGCAACTTCATCGGCGTGGACAGGCAGGGCACCGCCCGGGGCAACGCCCTCCACGGCGTGTCCATCAGCGATGGCGCTTCCCAGACCCAGGTGGGCGTCCTGGTGGCGACGGATGGCAGCGAGTCGGGCGCCGGCAACCAGATTGAGAGCAACGGCGGCCATGGCGTTCTGGTGGCCTCGGGGGCGTCCAATGCCATCCGTGGGAACACCTTCGCCGCCAACGCGGGCCTGCCCATCAGCCTGGGCCTGGCCGGCGCCGGTGCCAACGACCCCGATGACGCCGACGACGGCCCTAACAAGCTCCAGAACTTCCCTGTCCTCAGCCCCCCGGGCTTCGACCCGAATACCGGCTTCCTTGAGATGGAGTACCGGGTCAGCTCCGCAACCGTCCATGCGGCTTTCCCGCTGCGTATCGAGTTCTTCAAGCGGGACTCCAGCGGCAGGACGATCTTCCTGACCAGCGTGAGCTACACGTCGCCGGTGCTGGCCGTGGTGGACCTGACCAGCGCAGGCGTGGCCCTGGGCGATGGCGATTCCATTATTGCCACCGCCACCGACGCCCACGGGAACACGTCCCAGTTTTCCGCTCCGGTTGGCGCGCCGGTGGTGAAAGCCGACCTGGGCCTGACGGCTTCGGCGTCGGCCCAGTCCGTGGACGTGGGCGCAGACCTGAGCTATGCCGTTACAGTCACCAACGCTGGCCCGTCGGCGGCCACAGATGCGCGCGTCACTGCGGCCTTCTCGGCGGACGTGAGCTTCAACTCCGCCGCCTCCTCGCCGGGCTGCTCGGTGGCCGGCCGCACCGTGACCTGCACCATTGGCAGCCTGCCCATAGGTGGCAAGGCCGTCACCATAGTGGTCAAGCCGCTGGCTGCTGGCGCGCTCCAGAGCACGCTCCAGGTGGCCGCCGCCCAGCAGGACACCGACGCCGACGACCGCTCGGCCCTGGTGCAGGTGACTGTGAACGCGCCTCCCCCGCCGCCAGATGGCGGTGGCGGTGGAGGCGGAGGAGGCGGCGGTGGCGGAGGAGGAGGTGGCGGCGACCTGCGGCCCGCGGTCATCGTCCTGGGCCAGGTCAGCTTCAGCTTCGAGGCCATTCAGGGCGGCCCCAACCCGCCGCCGCAGGTACTGGAGGTATCTGGCGATGGCGACGTGGACCTGGAGTGGTCGGTCTCCGACAACGCGCCCTGGCTCTCCCTCTCGCCCACCTCTGGCGAGTCCAGTGGCGAGGCGGACGAGGTGACCCTTACGGTGAACCTGGCGGGCCTGGCGCCGGGCAACTATGGCGCGGCCATCACGGTGGCCGGCGACGGAGCGGACAACTCGCCCCGAACGGTGGAGGTGGCCCTGCTGGTGCTGCCGCCGCTGCCTACCATCGCTGTCAGTCAGTCCACACTGACCTTTAACGCCGTCCAGGGCGCCGCTCCTCCCGCGCCCAGGCCGCTGGACGTTTGGAACTCGGGCGGGCGCAAGCTGGAGTGGTCGGCGGTGGCCGTTGCGCCCTGGCTGGCCCTGGACCCTGCCGCCGGCGCGTCGGAAGGCCCTCCGTCCGCCATGACGGTGGCGGTGGATACCACCGGGCTGGGCCCCGGCGAGTACCAGGCGACTATCACACTCTCGGCGCCCGACGCCACCAACAGCCCTCAGCAGGTCACGGTCAGGCTGACGGTGCTGCCGCCGCCGCCGACCATCGCGGTCAGCGCCGCCAGCATCAGCATCGCCGTGGGCGAGGGCGACCCTGACCCGACGCCCAGGACGCTGGAGGTATGGAACTCTGGCGGGCGTACCCTGGCCTGGTCCGCCGCCAGCGACGCCGACTGGCTGAGCGCCAGCCCCACCAGCGGCTCTTCCACAGGAGAAAGGGGCGCCGTCAGCCTCCAGGCCCACATCGCTGGCCTGGCCCAGGGCACGTACACCGCCACGCTGGAGCTTAGCGCGCCCGATGCCACCAACAGCCCGCTGGCAGTCAAGGTGACCCTGGTCGTGGGCGCGCCCACCGACACGGACGCCGATGGTGTGCCGGACGTCGTGGAGAACGCGGCGCCAGGCGGTGGCGATGGCAACGCTGATGGCACCGGCGACGCCTTCCAGGGCAACGCCGCCTCGCTGCCCGACCCGGTAGAGAGGCTCTATGTTACTCTGGTGTCCAGCCAGGGCGTCGCCCTGTCGGGTGTGAAAAGCACCGAAGTGCCATCCCCCGCCGACCTGCCACCTGGCGTCACCTTCCCAGTGGGCTTCTATGGCTTCACCCTGACTGGCCTCACGCGTGGCCAGTCTACTCAGGTGGTCTTTGCTCATGACGGCCCGGCGGTTGGTTTCAACAAGGTGTACAAGTTTGGCCCGACCCCCGATAGCTCCAGCCCAGTGTGGTACGAGTTCACCTTCGATGGCGAGACGGGCGCGGAGTTCGTGGGCAGCGAGGTCGTCTTCCACTTCGTGGACGGCAAGCGTGGCGATGATGACCTGACCGCCAACGGACGCATAGTCCACATGGGAGCGCCCGCCCTGGACCGCAGCGCTGACCTGTCCCTGGCACGCGGCCAGGTCCCAGGTAGCGTCACCGTTGCCCAGGGGATTCAGTACACCCTTACCGTGGTCAACAACGGCCCGGGGGACGCCGTTGGCGTCGCGGTCACTGAGCCATTGCCCCAGGGGGTGACGCTGGCCGAGGCGGTGCCCAGCCAGGGGGCCTGCGGCACCCAGGGGCCGGTCCAGTGCAACCTGGGCACCCTGTCCAGCGGGGCCAGCGCGACTATCTCGGTGCGGCTCCAGCTTTCGGCCCCGGGCGACCTCTCCCTGGAAGCCAGCGTCAGAAGCGGCCAGGTGGACCGAGGGCCTGAGGACAACAGGGCCACCATCGCCATCAGGGTTACGGAGCCTGTGCTGGCCCTGAACTCCGCCAGCCTGGCCCTTACCGCCGTGGAAGGCAACCCGAGTCCCAGGGCGATGGTCGTTCAGGTCTCCAACGCGGGCAATGGCGCCCTCGCCTGGTCTATGGCCGACACCTGCCAGGCCTCAGGCGAGCGCGTCAGCCTGGCGGACTGGCTCAGGGCAAGCCCACGCTCTGGCACCATCCCGGAGGGGGGTGCCGCGCATGGCCTGTCGGTCACCGCCGACCTCACGGGCCTGCGGCCAGGAACGTACGACTCCGCGCTGATGGTGCAGGCCCCTGACGCCAGCCAGGGCTGTCAGAAGGTCTCGGTCAGGCTTACAGTCCTTCCGGCCACGGGCAGGCCCCGGCAGGGGTCTGTCAACCTGCGGCCCTGGGAGCTGGAAGGGGCGCGGGACGCGGTGAAGGCATTCTTGGCGGCCCAGCGGGCCAGCATTGAAGACCCGGTGCAACAGGGCTGGTTCTCAGCGGCGGAAGCGCTGGCAGATGTGATAGAATCAGACCTCACGGCACGCAGGCCAGTGGACAACCCTGAGGCCTCCTCAGAGGCTACGCTGCCCGCGCTGTCCCAGTTGGGCGCGACTCTGTCCAGTTGGGGCACCAATAGCCAGGTGCCAGCCACCGTGGGCCAGTCAACCCTGGACATGGCCGATGCCATAGCTGGCGTGCTGGATGGCTCCCGGTCCTGGGACACCATTGGCTTTGCTCGCGTGGAGGGTAGCGGCAAGGAGGTCCTGTACCTGGCCTACAACAGGGCTGGGCAGGTGCTGCTGGTCCACCTGGACGTGGTTGACCCGGTCCCGGGCCAGGTGGACGCCGTCATTCCGGTGACGGTCAGCGCCACGGAGTCTGGTGGCAGCCAGCTTGTCCCGGGCAAGGGTGGTGAGTCATTTGCCCGTCATGCGCCAAGGCTACAGGTGACTATTCTGAGTTCTGGCGAGCTGCGCGTTTACGACGAGGTAGGGCGCATCGCGGGCATGGTGTCGGGCCAGCTTGTGCTGGGCATACCCAGCGCCGCCTTCCTGGAACGCTCCATTGCTATCTTGCTGCCCTCGGACTCCAGCGCCAGGCGGTACAGCTATCAGGTGGCTGGCGTGGAGCCTGGCGTCTATGGCCTGCAGGCAAGCTTTATCAGCGCCAGCGGCCTGGTCTCGACTTTCTCCCAGGCCACTGTGCCTATAGGGCCGGCGGAGGTGCATGAGTGGAGCGTGGACTGGGCCACCTATGCCCAGGACCCCGAGCGCGGCTGGGTGCGCAGGATAGACGCCGACGGCAATGGCAGCTTCGAGCGCCAGGTGCCCCTTGTGGCCCAGCCTTCAAGAGTGCCTGGCTGGGTATGGCCGGAGCTTGTTATAGCCTTCGTCGCCGTGCTGGTTATCCTGGTGGTCGCGGCGGCCGTTGTGCTGACGCTGTACCGGCGCAAGGGAGTGCTGCTTAAGCCCCTGGAGAAGGTCGGCCAGGTCTTTGGTAAGCTGGCGGAACGACTCCCCAGGCCACGCATTGGCAAGTAGGCGCAGGCAGGTTGTGGTGGCAGGGCCGGGCGCCCGCATGGCCCAGCGGGGCGCGCGACTGGCAGTCTTGAGAGGTGTCACGGTCCCTCATGGCAGATTCTGTAGCAGTCACGGTCAACCAGGAAAGCTTCGTGGTGAACCCGGGCGAGGCGGTGGAGGCCGTAATCACCGTCCAGAACCTGGGTATAGCCGTGGGCGTCTTTTCCATCGAGGTTGAGGGGATAGATGCTTCCTGGTATACCCTGTCCAGCAACAGCGTGTCGCTCTTCCCTGGCGACCGCGCGTCTGCCAGCCTGGTGATCAGCCCGCCGAGGGCTAGCAGCGCCCTGGCCAGGACATACCGGGTCACCGTCAACGTCGTCTCCCAGAAGGATGCTACCCAGCAAGCGAAGGTCGGCCTGTCCCTGGACGTGCTCTCTTTCCATGCCTTCAGCGCTGAGCTGCGGCCCCAGCACAGCAGAGGCCCCAGGGGCAGCCACGTGCTGAGCATCACCAACACGGGCAACGCCAGCCTGGGCTTCGAACTCCGGGGTCAGGACCCGGAGGGGCTGTGCCGCTTTGCCTTTGATCCCCAGTCGCCCCAGGTGCCGCCAGGCGGGACGCTGGAAGTCCATGCCATGGTACGCGGTAAGCGCCCCCTCACGGGCGCTCCCAAGACCTATCGGTACATGCTCACCGCCACGCCGCTTGCCGGAGTGGCGCCTCCGGTCACAGTCCCTGGCGAGATGGAGGTGCCCGCATGGCTGCCCCGGTGGGTGCTTCGGGCCGCTGCCGTGGCCCTGGTCGTGGTGGCCGTGGTGCTGGTCGTGTGGCGGCTGTTCATCTACAAGCCGCCCGTGGCGGTGGCCGAGTTCGAGCTTTCTCCCAGCAGGATCGCCGTGACGGAGGGCGAGACAACCGAGATTGCCGTCAACGCCAGGGACAAGGACGGCAACCCGGTCAGCGGGCACAAGATAGCCTGGCGCGTGGACTCCGAGGGCATCGTGAGCATCGTGTCGGACACGGGTGGGCTGGTCACCCAGGCCGAGGGAACAGAGGCCATCGTCACCTTGCGTGGCCTCTCGCCAGGCGATGCGGTGGTGACCGCTGCCCTGGTAGACCAGGACCTGGAGTCGCAGAGTTCCACCGTGACGGTGCTGCCTGTGACCGTCTCCACCGACTGCGTTCGCTATGATCCTCAGGCCCTGCGCTTTGGTGTGGAGGGTGGTTCCCTGGCCATCAAGAGCGAGCAGACGGTGGTGCTGGTGCTGGATGAAAACGCCGACCAGGCCAACGCCTTCAACCTGGCGAGGCAGCACACGTCACGCTGCTTCATTGGCCGCCAGAATGGGAGCAGCGAGATAGAGTTCTGGACGGGCAGCTCTGGCATTGCAGCCCCGGTGACCCCCGAGGACTGTGATACGTACAACCCGGCTGGCCTTCAGATAAGGGAGCAGCAGGATGGCACGTGGCTCCTTACCGATAGCGCGTCGCTGCAGCTCCGACTGGACAACCAGGCCGACGCCCAGTCTGCCCTGATACTGGCCCGGCGGCACGCCCAGCGCTGTTTCATTGGCCGCCAGTCTGGTGGTGGCGCGCCTTTCGTGTCCCAGTACTGGCGGTAGTCATCGGCCTTTCCCGGCTAGCACCTCCAGTTGTGTCAGGTCCTTGAGCTTTATCCATCTGTGCTTCACTTCGACCAGGCCCTGGGACTGCATCTGCCCCAAAGCCTCTGTCACGGTCTGTCGCAGTGCGCCGATGGCGTCGCCAATCTGAGCGTGGGTGTAGCCATGGACTACTCCATTTGGACCAGCACTGGAGAGCAGGAACCTTGCCAGCCTTGTTCTCACTGGACTGAACATAGCCTGCTCAAGCCGCTCCTCCAGCAGCTTCAAGCGGGTGCCGATGGACTCCAGCAGCCTTAGCGCCACATCAGGCCGCCTCGTCAGCAGTCGCTGGATATCCTCGCGCGTGGCAACACACACCAGGCTGTCTTCAGTGGCTTCGGCAAAGCAGCCCTGAAGCGACTGCCCCAGCAGGCCCATCTCACCAAAGACGGTATTGGGACCAATCCGCCGAGTCAGGAGCCTTTTGCCCCCTGGAGTCAGACGATAGAGTTCTACCTGGCCCTCTTTTAGGACGAAGAGTTGCTCGCTGGGATGGTCCGGGGTAAACAATACCGTCCCAGCAGGGCACTGGCGAAGCATTACACCCTCGAAGAGGGCACTAATTTCTTCCCTGGAAAGGTCGCGGAACATGTCCACACGCTGGAGATAGTCGGGTATAGCCTCTAGCATGTCCCGGTCTGCAAGCTTCTGCTTTCCCAGGGTCCAACCCACCAACCTCTTCATGAATCTCTCCTGTGGCCCGTACTTTGTCGGCAAGCCGACATCAATCTGCGAACCAGGGCTGTAAACTAATCATTCGATGCAGTTGGTGTATTGCCAGGTCCATAGAAGCGGCCCATGCGTCCATTGGCCTACCCTTTCCAGGCCCCAGATGGCCAGAGGGGCCCTGCCACGTGAGGCTGCACGTCTCTTGCCTGCCGCAGCCTCAGGAGGACGGTGCAGACATGCCCCTGGGAGTTGAGCGAAGAGTCCAGTGTGTTACCTGTGTGGAGTATTTCAGGCGCATTCAAAAGGAGTACTAGACGCACCACTAGCAGGAGGAGAGTTTTGGAAAGACGAGAACAGGTATTCCACCGCAGCCTCCTGGGCCTAGCAGTAGCCCTGCTGGGAACACTATCCCGAGTCGCTGCCTGTAAAGGCTCTCCGGGTCCTCAGGGACCACCTGGCCCTCCCGGTCCGCCTGGCCCAGCCGGTCCAGCGGCACAGGTGGCTCCAGTTGCCGCTTCTGGAAGCTCCATGGCAACGTCGGTCACTAACTGGAGATGGGTGAACGAGTGGCCCTTCGATGCCCCGCTGCCCGACCACTTCTTCGTTGACGTAGGAGGCGGCAAGATCCTGTTCTTGCATTTTGATAAGCCTGTTACTGAACCGGACAAAAAGCTGCTCTGGGTGGGCACAGGCGAGAAGGGGCGATTCTACCTTGAGGAGCAGCCCAACGCCGCATACACTCACTTCCATCGCTTCAAAGCCCCTACTGCCGATGCAGGCCACGGCGGGTCTCCAGGTGCCGAAGGCTACTGGCTGGTACACGTGGCAGTATCGAGCTTTGACAGCATGATGAGTGGTGGAGCGGTGTCGCCGGGAGTGGACTTCAAGTTTATGCCTACCAGGCCAACAGCGGCCAACCAGGGATCGCAGTTGAGGCCTCTGCCGGCCTCGGCGACGGAATGGAAATGGCGCGTGGACTGGCCCTTCGATGCGCCGCTGCCTGAGCATGAGTGGCTGGACCTTGGAAACAATGAGGTCCTGTTCCTTCACTACGATAAGCCTGTGAGTGCGCCAGACAAGAAGCTTCTTTATATAGGCCTGGGCATTCGCGGGCGTTTCTGCGCGGGAGAGGAGCCAGGCCCGGCCTTCGTTCATTTCCATCGGCTTAATGCGCCGAACCCGGATGCAGGCCACGGCGGGCCTCCAGGCGCCGAAGTGTATTGGCTCACCCACGTAGCCGTAAACGACATGACCATGGACGGCAGGCAGGTCAAGGCTGGTGTGGATTTCCAGTTCATGCCCACTAAAGCGCCTCAGTGTGGCTCCGCCGGAGGGGCGTAGCGTATCCCAGTTCAAATGCGAAGACGCAGGATAAGCGGGCCTTTGGAATACTCCAGTCATGTCGAAGGAGGAGAACTTGGACTGGCTCGGAATCGTTGTAGCAGGCCTGACGGGGACAGCCATCATTACCATGCTCATGTATATGGGCCCCATGATGGGGATGCCCCGAATGGACATAGCGCGATTGCTGGGATCTATGGTGCTGCCACTGGGAAGCTCAGCCTTTGCCCTGGGCATGATGGTGCATTTCGCTATGGGCATCGTCTTTGCCCTGGTCTATGCCACCATCTGGAGTGCCGCCGGCATAGACGTTACCTGGTGGAGCGGACTCATCTTTGGAGCGGTGCACACCGTGGTTGCCTTTGCAGGCATGGGTATGATAATGCCCATGCACAAAGAGGTCAGGGCGGGAAGTCTTGCCAGTCCTCTATCTGGTGGCGCCAGGGGCATGATGGGCATGCTCATGGGCCACCTGGTATTTGGCGTGGTGGTAGCCCTGGTATACTCGGCCTTCGCGTAACTTGCGGCAACGGCCCCGGGTGCAATACTTTGTGAGATGTCCCGGGCCATAGCCCGAGAGGTCCCGGCCGGCCTGCTCCTTCATGACGAGGATGACATCTTGAGGTCGCTATGAGCGAAGAAAACAAAGAGACAGTCGAGGCCTTTAGGCAGTCGTTCAACTATGGGAGCCGCACAGACCTGCTTTTTAAATTCCTGGGTGGCAGGGACCTCAGCGATGCCGAGGTAGCCGAGTTTTTCCGTGGACTGCTGGAAAAGTTGGGTGATGCTTTTGACACTGGCGATTACGGGGAGGTGTACCGGCATTGCTTTGAGTGGCAGGTGCGCGGGTACACGCCCAGAGAGGGGACCCAACCTCAATTCCACTATGACACGGCGCCCTGGACCCCCCTTGCAAAGCCGCTGTCCCGGTCCAGGCTGGCCCTGGTCTCCACAGGTGGCGTATACGTGGAGGGGAATGATCCCCTCGGGCCAGATGGGCCAACTCAGGAAGAGGCGGTCTCGCGCATCAACGAGTTTCTTCGGCGTGACCCGGCGCTGGCCATTATACCCAAGGATACGGCGCCGGGGCGCCTTCGCGTCCGGCACCCAGGGTATGACATCCGTGGTGCGCTTCGGGACTACAACGTCGTGTTCCCTATAGACAGGCTGAAACCATTGCAGGACGAAGGTGTCATCGGCGAGCTGGCAGATGAGGCTTACTCTTTCATTGGCGCCACGTCGCAACTCCGGCTCCTGAAGGAGTACGCGCCCCGGTGGGCTGTATGCCTGCGGGAGAAAAAGGTTGACGCTGTCCTGCTGGTAGCCGCCTGACCGGTGTGCCATGTGTCCGTTGGACACACTGCGAGGGTACTGGAGGAGGCGGGTATTTCCACCGTCGCCATTTTTATCAGGGCCTTCCGCCACCAGGCGGTGAATCTGAAAGTGCCCCGTGTGGTGGTCACACCCAACATCATGGGCCGTACTGTGGGCAGGGTGGGGGATGCCCAGGGCCAGGAAAAGGTCATCCGTCAGGCGCTGCGCTTGCTTGAGGAAGCGGGAACCCCAGGGACTATCTGGGACCTGTAGCAATGTCAACGACCGCTCCCATCAGACCAGTGGATCAGGAGGGCACCACAGTTCGGCGCCGAAGGGGGAAGGTCAGACTTGCCCCAAGCCAGTCGAGGGGATGGGGCAGGGTGCCCTGCCGACATGTGCAGGTGAAGAGGCCGCCATATCAGGAGCTTGGATTGTATGAGGAAGACTTTGGCCTGGGCCTTCGTCGGTGCAGCCCTGGCGGTGCTAGCCGTGGCGTGCGCTGGAAGCTCTCCAACGCCAACACCTGGCCCAAGAACAGGTACGGTGCCGCCCAGTCCCACGGGTGAGGCTTCGCCGCCAGCTTCACGTGCTGGCCCTCTGCCTGACGTCCCCTTCGAGCAGGGTGACCGCACCAGGGGCGAGAAGCTTTTCTCCAGCGTCGGCTGCATTGGTTGCCACACCGTCAAGGGCGTGGGTGGCAGCGTAGGCCCTGACCTCTCGGCGGTCGCCAGCCGTGCCCCGGACCGGGCCAGGGCACAGGGGCTCGACAGGCCAGAGCTCTACTTCGTCCAGTCAGTAGTATACCCCAGGGCTTATGTCGTCCAGGGTTTCAGTCCAGTGATGCCCGACTGGAAGCAGTTGCAGCTTACAGAGAAGGACCTGGCGGACCTTGTAGCCTTCTTGAAGACTCTCACAGGGCAATAGCCTTGCACGGCATGTCCTGTTGGCCCAGCCATGGTACTCGCAAGGCTGTCATGCCCAGGGCACTCCTCTCAAACAGGCAGAACCATGTGCATAATCTCATTGACTCAACGAACGCCTGTCCTTATACTTCCTGCCATCCCAAGCGGTGACCATTGGCTTTCAAGCGCCGTCTGCCGTGCCCGACAAGGGCTTTCAGGGCCGCGCAGCCAGGCCCTTCTTCCTCAGTCCCCGCTTCCTTCCGCTGGGCCCGATGCCTGGTGTCGCTTCGTGCTGGCGCCCGGATACGCCGCCGCCTGACCGGCCCCTGGCGTTGAAGCGCGCGGAAGTGCTGGCTGTCTGCCGCAGGGCCGCTGTCCCTCGCCTGATGCAAAAAGACGCTCAGGCAGATACCCGATAGACAGCAGCAGATACCCACTCTTGTTAGTAACTATCCGGAATCTTTTGGATGCCCGGCCCCCTCGTGGAGGGCAGGTGCCCGGCCCTGGCGGTGGCGCTGGTCGGCCCAACACCTGCACCTTCGGGGAAGCCGTACAAGGAGCCCCATATGAGCAGCCTGTGCATCTACCTCTTCGGGCGGTTCCACATAGAGTGTCAGGGCAAGCCACTGACCAGCGGCTTTGACTCCACCAAGGTCCAGGAATTATTGAGCTACCTGCTCATCTACCGGGACCGCCCTCACCCTCGCGAGGCGCTGGCCGAGCTGCTCTGGGGGGACGCCCCTGGAGTACAGGCCAAGAAGTACCTGCGGCAGGCCCTCTGGCAACTGCAGGCTGCTCTAAAGTCAGAAGCCCAGTCGCAGCACGAGCGGCTGCTGCTGGTTGATTCGGACTGGGTCGCGGTGAGCACCAGCGCCGATTTCTGGCTGGATGTGGCCGCCTTCGAGAGCGCCTTTGCCAGAGTACAGGGGCGGCAGGGGCACGAACTGGACATGGACAGTGTGGACGCCCTGGTCAGCGCTGTGGACTTCCACAGGGGAGGGCTGCTGGAAGGCTGGTACCACGACTGGTGCCTGTTCGAGCGGGAGCGGCTCCAGAACATGTACCTGGCCATGCTCCACAAGCTCATGGTCTACTTCGAGGCCCACCAGCAGTATGAGCTTGCCCTCTCGTACGGGACGCGCATCCTCCAGTGTGACCGCGCCCACGAGCGCACCCACTGGCGCATGATGCGCCTGTACTACCTGGCGGGCGACCGGACCGCCGCCCTCCGACAGTACGAGCGGTGCGTGGCGGCGCTCCAGGAGGAGCTGGGCGTGGGGCCTGCCCGCTGGACCGTGGAGCTTTACGAGCAGGTCCGGGCCGACCGGCTCCAGGACTCCATGCTGGCCCCGGTGCCGTCAGCCCCTGCTGGCGCGGTCTCCAGAGAGTACATGGCCCAGCTAGGCAAGCTCCAGGCCCTGCTGGAGGAGATCCAGCAGGAGATGCAGCACCACCTCCAGGTCGCGGGCATGGTCAAAGGCAGCCCGCGCTAGTCCCAGCCCGCATTTCAGGCATTGCCATGGAGGGCCTGCCCCCTTGGGCAGGCCCTCCATGTTCCTCCTCAGCAAATTGGCCTGCCAGCCGACTTCACCCACCCAAGTCCCCTGTCCACCCGTGGCTGGGCAGGCCATGCCGCCAGCAGTCATGGCCGAGACTGGCGGCGTGAACTCAAGAGTCGCTGGCTGAGACACCAGGAAGATGCCCGCAAGACTTCTCCCGTCATGCCTCCGTGCTATTCCAATAGCCAGTGTCCCAGCGGGTCCCACAGGCATTGCGACCAACCGACCGGCTGAGGCCGAGGCCAACATGGATCCCTTCGAGGCAAATATGCATTCCTTCGTGGTCAAGGTCTGGCTGGAGGAGGCCGGTGAGGGAGGCGGGCCAGCCATCTGGCGGGGCCACATTACTCATGTGCCCAGCAATCAGCGCCGCTACGTGAAGGACCTTGAGAGTATTGCGGACTTTATCGCGCTCTACCTGGAGGAGATGGGCGTGCAGCTAGAAGAGAGGCGGCGGGACGCCGGGCCCTGGCTCAGGGGCCGTGTAGTCTGAGCAGAGCGCGGGGAATATGCCAGCGACGTACGTGAAAGCCAAGCCTTACCACAGCAGCCTGGAGCATATCCTGGACGAGCTATCAGTGGTGGACCTGCTACTGGTCAGCGAGGTGCAGCGCGTCCGCCATCGCAACGTGGCCCAGGGCGCCGATTTCCAGGGGCTGTTCATCTCCGAGCAGGAGATCGCCTCCATCCTTTCCGGCATGCCTATCCTGGGCGACCACGATGGGGGCGAAGTGGAGCACCTGGCGGAGATAGTTGGCAGGCGACGGCAGGAGGTGGCCGCGCGCGCCGCCCTGGGCCTCGATAGCGGCGTGCCCCTTCGCCTGGAGCGCCTCCGCGCGCTGTTGGGGCTGTGCGACTTCGAGGCCCTCGTGCTGCTGCTGTGCCTGGCCCCAGAGTTGGACCTCAAGTACGAGACCATCTATGCCTATATCCAGGACGATATCAACAAGCGCAGGCCCACTGTGGACCTGGCCCTGAACATAGCCACGCCCCTCCTTTCCGAGCGGGTGAAGCTCAGGGGGCTGCTGGCCCCTTCGGCGTCCCTTCTGGCCTGCGGCCTGGTCTATCCGCTGGAAGACGGCTACGCCCGCGCTACTTCCTTCCTCGGCACCTGCCTCAGTGCTGACCAGAGGGTTGTGGCCTATCTGCTGGACTCTACCGCGCTGGACCAGCGGCTACTGGCCTGCGCCCGGCTGCTCCAGGCGCCGGTGCCCTGGGATGAGGTGGTGCTACCCGGCGAGGACAAGGAGGCCCTGGTCACCCTCGCCAGGACGCTGGGCGATGCCGCCGCCGGCAGGCGAAGCACCGTCCTGCAACTGGTGGGCGAGGCCGGCGTCGGCAAGAAGACGGTGGCCCGCGCCCTGTGCAGTGCCCTGGGCTTCGGCGTGCTGGTGCTGGACTGCGCTGCCATGCTTGCCTCGGATGTCCCCCCGGAAAAGCTGATGGCGGTTGCCTTCCGGGAGGCGCTGCTCCAGGAGGCGGTGCCTTACTTCGAGGGCTTCCACCTGCTGCTGGAGGACGGCGCTCGCCAGCGGGCGTTGCTGGCCGCGCTGGCACAAGGCGCAGGCCAGCGGCGTGGGCTTACGGTGCTGGGAAGCCGCTTACCCTGGCGGCCAGGCCAGGAGCGGGATGCCTTCGCCCTGTTGACTGCCACGCTCCCCGTCCCGCAGTACAGGGAGCGCCTGCGGCTGTGGGAGCTACACCTGGGCGACCTGAGGGGCAACCTGAGCGACCAGGACATCGCGCTCCTGGCCGCCCGGTTCAGGCTCACCGGCGGGCAGGTAAAGCAGGTCGTGGCCACGGCGCGGGACATGGCGCGGCTTCGGCCTGACACCTGTGGGCCGACCGTGGAGGACATCAACGCCGCCGCTCGCTGGCACTCCAACCAGGGCCTCAGCCACCTGGCCCGGCGCATCCACCCCAGCTATTCCTGGGATGACATCGTGCTGCCCGGCGACCAGAAGGCCCAGCTACGGGAGATATGCGGCTACTTTAGCAACATGGCGCTGGTGTACGAGGAGTGGGGCTTCCAGAGCAAGACCAGCCTGGGCAAGGGCCTCAACGTCCTCTTCGCCGGGCCTTCGGGGACAGGCAAGACTATGGCCGCCGATGTTATGGCCGGCGAGCTTGGCCTGGACCTGTACAAGATTGACCTCTCCAGCATCGTTAGCAAGTACATCGGGGAGACGGAGAAGAACCTGGACCGCATTTTCCAGGAGGCCCAGGACAGCAACGCCATCCTGTTCTTCGACGAGGCCGACTCCCTGTTCGGCAAGCGCTCGGAGGTCCGGGACTCCCACGACCGCTACGCCAACATCGAGATAAGCTACCTGCTCCAGAAGATGGAGGAGTACCAGGGCATCGTGGTGCTGGCCACCAACCTGCGCAAGAACCTGGACGATGCCTTCGTGCGGCGCATGCACTTCGTGGTGGAGTTCCCCATGCCGGAGGAGGCCCACCGCCTGGAGATCTGGCGGCGAGTCTTCCCCGGAGGCGCGCCTGTAGCCGAGTCAGTGGACCTCGAGTTCGTGGCCAGGCGTTTCAAGCTTTCAGGCGGCAACATCAAGAATATCGCCGTGACCTCTGCTTTCCTGGCGGCGCAGGACGGCCAGCCCATCTCCATGCGCCACATCATGCTGGCTACCAAGCGTGAGTACCAGAAGCTGGGCAAGCTGCTGGTGGAAAGCGAGTTCGGGCCGTACTTCGGGCTGGTGAAAGGGCACCAGGGCTGATGCCATGATCGCTGACCTGGACGAAGGCATACGCCAACTGCTCATGCAGCGGGGCAACCTGGACTCAGGAGAGGTGGACATCTCCTTCGAGATGCCCACCAGGGAGTGGTCTGCCCGCCTGGCCAAGCCCACTGTCAACGTGTACCTGTTCGACATACGGGAGAACAAGGAACTGAAGGACCCATCGGCGTGGACTGCCCGCCGAGGCCCCAACAACACGGCTGTAAAGAGCAGGCCGCCTGTAAGGCTGGACCTGAGCTACAGGATCACGGCCTTCGCCAGCACGGTGGAGGACGAGCACCGGCTGCTCAGCCGCGTGCTGCTGGTCCTGTTCAGGAACCCTGTATTTCCTTCAGACCTGCTCCAGGGCGAGGTCGCCGGCCAGGAGGTGCGTACCGAGGTAGCCCAGCCCGACGGCATTATCCAGAGTCCGGCGGACTACTGGGGGGCGCTGGACAATGACATCAGGCCTGCCATTGACTACAAGCTGACCGTAGCCCTGGACGTGGGCGTCGAGCAGCTAGCCAGGCTGGTGCTGACCGCCAGGTACAGGGCGGGCCAACTGGATGGGGCCAACGGCCTCGCCAGCGTGGACGAGCTGCCCGTGTACATTGGCGGCAAGGTACACCATGCCGACGACCCTGCCCAGGGCATCGCCGGTGCCAGGGTCACCCTGCTGGAGCGGGCGCTGGACACCGTTACTGACGCAGAAGGGCGCTACCTGTTCCAGGGCGTGCCCGCCGGCCGGTACACTCTGGTAATTTCAGCCCCCGGGATGGAGCCTGAGCGCAGGGAACTGGAAGTGCCCAGCGGCTCCTACGACGTCGGGCTATAAGGAGGTCGTGTATGTGACGGCAGAAATAGATGGCGTAACCACCAATATCTTGTGGAAGGAGTGAGACATGGCACCCAGCTATCTATCACCTGGCGTTTACGTGGAGGAGGTGGACAAGGGCAGTAAGCCCATTGAAGGCGTCGGCACCGCCGTGGCAGCCTTCGTGGGCTTCGCCCAGAAGGGGCCTGTTAACCAGCCCACACTGGTGACCAACTGGAGCCAGTTCGTGGAGAGCTTCGGCGACTTCATGGCTGGCTCATACCTGGCCCATGCCGTTTACGGCTACTTCAATAACGGCGGTGGCCGCTGCTACATCGTGCGCCTGGGCGGCCAGCAGCAGGGCGACGGCGCCGCGCCTTCCGCGCAGCCTGCCTCCCTGGCGCTGCCCAGCCGGGGCGCCACGCCCCTGGAGACGCTGCGTATCTCCGCCCTGGGCCCGCCCGAGGAGGCAGGCCAGGTGTCGGTGGAGGTCGCTAACGCCAGCGGCGAGGGCGGCGAGCCTGCCGAGGACACCTTCAAGCTCATTGTGCGTAAAGGCCCACAGGAGGAGGTCTTCGACAACCTGACGCTCCGCAAGGGTCGGGGCGCCCGCAACGTGGAGACGGTGGTCAACGACCCCCAGGCCGGCTCCAAGTTCGTGCGCGTCGCTGATCTGGGCGCCGCCGGCTCGGTGGCCGAGCGCAGGCCCCAGCTTGGCACCTACAACCTGGGCGGCCCGGTGGCCACTACCTCCACTCCCACGCTGGCCCTTGCTGTCGCGCCCAAGGACTTCGAGGGCAGCTCCGCCGACCGGACGGGTGTCGGCGGCCTGGAGGTGGCCGAGGATGTCACCATGGTCTGCTGCCCGGACCTGATGGCGGCCTACCAGCAGGGCGTCATTGACATGGACGGCGTCCAGGCCGTGCAGACCGCCATGATCAACCACTGCGAGCGCATGAAGAACCGCGTGGCTATCCTGGACTGCCCGCCGGGCTTGAAGCCCCAGGAAATCCAGGACTGGCGGGTGAACAAGGTCCGGTACGACTCGTCCTACGCTGCCCTGTACTACCCATGGATCAAGGTATTCGACCCCATCCAGGGCAAGGCCATCATGGTGCCGCCGTCCGGGCACATGGCCGGCATCTGGGCACGCAACGACAGCACCCGGGGCGTCCACAAGGCCCCGGCCAACGAGGTCGTGGGCGGCGCGCTGGACGTGGAGTACCAGATGACCAAGGCAGAGCAGGACGGCCTTAACCCCGTGGGCATCAACTGCATCCGGGCCTTCCCGGGCAGGGGCATCCGCGTCTGGGGTGCCCGCACCCTGTCCAGCAACCCGTCCTGGCGCTACCTGAACGTGCGGCGCCTGTTCAACTTCGTGGAGAAGTCCATCGAGAACGGCACCCAGTGGGTGGTGTTCGAGCCTAACGACTTCTCCCTGTGGCAGCGCATCAAGCGCGACATCTCGGCCTTCCTGAACGTGGTCTGGCGCTCCGGCGCCCTGTTCGGGGCCACGCCCCAGCAGGCCTTCTTCGTCAAGTGCGACGAGGAGACCAACCCGCCGGAGATACGAGACCTGGGCCAGGTGGTCATCGAGATCGGCATCGCGCCGGTCAAGCCCGCCGAGTTCGTCATCTTCCGCATCAGCCAGTGGGCGCCCGGCGCCGGCTAGACAAGAGATGGTACAGACACAAGTAGCAATCAGGAGGTGACTGATTAAATGCCTGGTGAGCGCGACCCATTAATTGGCTCTAATTTTGTACTGGAAATTGAGGGTGTCGCCGTTGGCTACTTCAAGCAGGCCAGCGGATTCAACAACTCCTCGGAGGTCGTCACCCACAAAATGACCGACAACAAGGGTCGCCAGATCATCTACAAAGTCCCCGGCGAGCTGAACTGGGATGATATCACGCTCCAGCGGGGCATCACCGATGACATGACCCTGTGGAAGTGGCGGCAGCAGATAATCAACGGCCAGGTCAACGAGGCGCGCAAGAACGGGTCCGTCGTCATGTACAACCAGTCTGGCGAAGAGAAGGCCCGCTTCAACTTCGTCAACGGGTGGCCGTCGGCCTGGAAAGGCCCCGACGTGAACGCCGAGGACAACGCCGTCGCCATCGAGGAGATCACCATTACCCATGAGGGTCTGGAGCGCGCGCTATGACGATGCTCCAGACCGAGTTTGAGTTCACGTTGCCCAGGGGCTTCGTGGACCGCGATGGCACCGTCCATCGCCACGGGGTAATGCGGCTAGCCACCGCCATGGATGAGATCGCTCCCCTGAGGGACGCCAGGGTCAAGGCCAACGAGGCGTACCTGAGCATCATCATCCTGTCCCGCGTCATAACTCGGCTGGGCACCCTGCCGGAGGTGAACACAGGCGTCATCGAGCGCATGTTCACCGCCGACCTTAACTACCTGCAGGAGTTCTACCGCCGCATTAACGAGGGGAACGGCTCGCTAGGGCGGGTGGCCTGTCCCAACTGCAAGACGGAGTTCGAGGTGGAACCGGGGGAACTAATGGCGCCAGTGGAGGCATAGCCGTTTATCCCCTGGAGCGGCTGTACGAGGAACTGGCCTATCTGGCCTATCACCTCCACTGGCCCTATGAGCAACTCCTCCACCTGGAGCACGTCGAGCGCCTCCGGTGGGTCGAGGAGGTGTCCAGGATCAACAAGCGCCTGAACGAGTCATCGTAGGTGGTACGTGACCGCAGGCCGCTTCCACGCCCTGAGGCCTCGCCATTAGCGGCAATGGCGGGCGAGGCCTCAGGGCGTGGAGGCAATGCCATGGGGGAAACGCAATGGTCACTTCCGGTCGCCGGGAGCTTACCGTATCCCGCTTCTATGTGGACATCCAGGGCCTGGTAGTCGCCGCCTTCCACGAGTGCTCTGGTCTCAATGGGGAGATCGAGGTCGAGACATACCAGGAAGGCGGACTCAATAGCTTTGAACACAAGCTGCCAGGCCGTACCAAGTTCGGCAACGTCACCCTGAAGATGGGCATGACCACCAGCATGGAACTCTGGAACTGGTTCGAAAGCATCAGCAGGGGGGACTTTCAGCCAAAGAACATCTCCATCGTGGCTTGCTACCACGATGGCCGGGAGGCGGCGCGATGGAACCTGGTCAACGCTTACCCTGTGCGCTGGGAAGGGCCCAGCCTCAGCGCCACGGATGCCAGCATCGCCGTCCACACCCTGGAGCTGGCCCATCACGGGGTAACCGCCAGCGTCACATAGAGCGCGCAACTCATGATGTGAAGGCGCCTCTGGCCCCCTTTTTGACGAAGCGGTGCATGGAGTCAACCAGGACTGACTGCCAGGGCGCGGATAGATAGAAGGTCTGCATGGTCGGGGACTTTTTCGGAAGACTGCTGGGGAGGAGGCTGCTGGGTGAGCGTGGCGACTCATCCGCGCCTGTTCCTGCCGCTACGCCTTCTGATGAGCAGGTGGAGCCGGAGCAGCCGGAGGCCCGTGGGCCGCTGGGCCAGGCCGGCATGCGGGCGCAACGGCTGGCGCTGGGCGTAATCTCGCGCCGTGCCGTGCATTCCAGGCCCCGGCAGGGCCACCACTCCGCCGGTATACTGTCCCTGTCTCTGGGCATGGCGCCCCGCTGGGCAGTGGGCGTCGGCGCCGTGGGAGCCGGCCTGCGTCGGGTCGCGGAGGGCCTCCTGGGCCGCTCGCCCCTTGGCCTGGCCCACTGGCGGACATACCAGGCCCCGTACGTGCCTGAGGAGTTCTCGCCAGTCTGGCGCGAGCCACGCCGCGAGGACAACCTGCCTGAAGTCACACCTGGCCAGCCTGGAGAGGGCATGCCCCGCACCAGGCCGCGCCGGCCCGCCGCGCCCTTGAGGCGTCCAGGCCAGTCCGCGCCCTCGGTGGAGAGGCGCGTGTCGCGGGCTACGCCGCCCATGGGTGCCAGGAGCAAGGCGCCCATCGCCCGGGTGCCGGCCTCCAGCATCAGGAGACGGCAGCCTGGCGTGGCGCTGCACAGGCCCACCATTCATGTGGACCGTCCCATGGCCTCCGGCATCCACAGCCCCATAGTCAGCGGCTCCATCGAGCCGGTGGCATCGCCGGAAAGGTGGTCGGCCAGGGAGTACGAGCATGCCAGGAGCAAGCCCGACAAGCAGCCTGCCAGCGTGGCGGAGTTCCTGTTCGGCCCCGAAGGTGGCCAGTCCACCGACTCGGGCCAGTCCCTGAGGGCCAGGGAAAGATCAGGGCCGTGGGAGCCGCCCCCGGCGGTGTCTGCGCGCCCATCCCCGCCGCGTCCCGCCCCTTCCGACGGCGTCGCCGGGCTGGACACTTCTGGCCGTGGCCCCAGGGGCTACCGCCAGTCCGGCCCTCCGCAAAGCCAGGAGGGCGGTGAGCAACGCCAGTCCTCGAGAGCAAGCATTGTCCAGCGCTCTCGCCGCCTGGTGGCGCGTGGTGTGGCGCTGGTCTTCAGAAAGCCCGCGGCCCCTTCCGCCGGCCCTGGTGTCATAGATGGAGCGCCCCGGCCTGCCGGCCAGGCGGGCATGGTGGGTGGCACACCGCGCCCATCCAGCACAGGCCGGCGGCCTTCGCCGGTGGAGCGCGTGTCCCAGCGCGAGGCCGTGCCCAGGGCAGAGTCGCGGAGGCCGTCCCACGCCGACGCCGCGCGGCCAGACGTGAGCGCCGGCGGGAAGCCTGCCAGCGAAATCGGCCACGCGCCAGGGCCAGGCCGCGCCGCCTCGCCAGGCGAGTTGTCGGCGCTGCGTGCCGACGCGCCCCGGACAGAGTCACGGGAGGCCTTCCACGTACAGGCTACCGGGTGGCCAGCCCCTGAAGACAGTGTTTCCGGCCCGGATGATGTCCACCCGGCACAGGCCGGCGAGTCCCGGCCACGCGGGCTGATGGCGCGGGCCGTGGAGATGGTCTTCGCCAGGCGTCAGGCCCCCGCTCCAGGTGCCCAGGTAAGGACTTCCATGCAGGACATCCGCTCCAGCGCCGGGCACGAGGGCCAGGAAGATGAAAGGCCGGCGAGAGTCCGGCCGACAGAAGAGCGTGCGTCCAGTCGGCCCCACCCCGCCCAGCATGGGAGTGGCGGCGAGGGTGGTACGCCCAGGAGAGGGCGCGCCCCTGCCACCGGGAGGCAGCCTCAGGCTGCTCGCCGGGTCGAGGAGCGGCCCTCGGCGGCAGCGGAGCGTCCGCGCGGGACGCATGGCCCCATCAGCGACACACAGCGGCATGACACACGCGCCGGCGGTCCGCCAGCGGGCCTCGTCCGACGCTCCCTCCAGGCGGCCTCGCGGGCCACGGAGATGGTGCTGCGAAAGGAGCGCCGCCCGGCGGCCACGCCGTCTCCTGCGTCATCGCAGCAGCCTGCGCCGCGCCACCAGGGCGTGACCAGGCCAGCGGCAGGCCGCCTCGGCCAGCGCGGCGGGACCATCCAGCCCCCCCATGCGGGATGTCCGCCAGGCGCCTCGGAAGGCCCAGTGGTGGACGTGAGGGACACCACGCCTGACGAGTCCCGCTCCGCTCCTGGGCAGGCCACCCGTCTCCAGCCACGGCAGGCCGGCGAGGCCCTCGGCGGGCAAGCTGCGCGGCAGCAGCCAGTCGCCACGCGGGGACATGCCGAGGGAGTGCCCTCGTGGGATGTCCAGGACGCCTCACGGGCTGACTGGCGTGGCCCACGTGCGGCGCGTCCCGGCCCAGCGCCAGCCAGGCCATCCGGGGTCCTGCGGCGCTCCCTGGGTATGGCCATCCATGCCACGGCCCTGGTATTCAGGAAGGGCGCCTCTGCCAGTCCCGGCGCGGCACTGCCCTCCCCTGCCAACGACCGGCAGCCCGCGCAGGCCGGCCCATCCGCCACGGCGGCCCGCAGCCCGGTGGCCGGTGTCAGCCAGGGCCACCAGAGGCGGGATGTCGCAAGCACGCCGCGTGCGCTCCAGGTGACACGCGTGGCGCGGACGGTGGCCCGCCGCTCGGTGGGCATGGCATTGCAGGCCGGGGAGATGGTCTTCAGGAAGCGGACAGTAAGAGTCCGGGACAGCGGGGCCAGCCCCTCTATGAGCAGCCAGACCAGCCAGGTAGAGGAAGAGGCTTCGACTGCCGTCCAGCCTGGCCCCAGGAGCGGTCGCGCGGCCAACCTGACAGCAGAAAGCGGCCACGTCCACCGCGAGAGGCAGGCTACAGCCAGGTCTGTGAAGCTCCAGGCCAGCGCCGTGGATGAGCAAAGGCCCGCGTTGTCCCGCATCGCCCGCCTGCAACAGGTGGCGCGCCGCTCGGCGACTACGGTACTCCATGCCCGCGAGCTGGTGTTCAGAAGTTGGACTCCCCCCAGTGGTCAGACGCGGCGGACGGGTGCCCCGGCCGTGGCTGCCTCCGCTGCACGCCGGGCCAGCGGCGAAGCCTGGGAAGATGCGCCGGCCCAGAGCAGTCCTCTCCCGCGGCCGGCCCAGGCAGGCTTCCATGCCCAGCATGAAGGCCATGCGGCTGAGGAGTCCAGGCCATCCTCCCTGCAGCGCAGGCTATCGGCGCCTCTGATGCGTAGCTTCTCGCCACGCCCTGAGACCCGCTACACGCCTGCCGGGAGGCGCTCCGGGGCCGCTCCGGCCAGGGGCGAGCGTTGGGCCGGTCCAATGCACTATGGGCCGGTCTGGCTGGAGCTCACTGGCGGCAATGCCAGCGGCGTCACTGTGCCAGAGGCCCCGCAGACCCAGGACGCGCTGCCGCTGGCAACAGCGCCTTACAGGACGCCCGCTGGTGCCAGGGACCAGGCGCGCTCTACCGGCGTGGCCCTCCCGTCCCTGCGGGAAGCAGGCCATGGCGTCAGCGGCAATGGCAAGGTGCGGCGCAGGCTGGATGCCCATGCGGCGCCGGCCGCCCATGGCAACGGCCACCTGCACGGCGCAACGCCTTTGCCAGGGCCTGAGCATATACAGCTCGCGTGGCAATCGGCCCGCCCGTCTGCCAGTCGGAGAGAAGATGCGCAGCCCCTAATAGGCGAGCACAGGGATGGCGAGCAACCTGCCCCTGAGCTGAAGCCGGAGCAGGTGGAGCTCCTGGCATCCAGGATCTACTCATACATCAAGCAGAAACTGGCCATGGAGAGGGAGCGGCACGGCCGACCAGGCTTCCCTCTGTGGCCATAGGAGAAGTGTAGTCCATGGTTACGCCGGCAGCGACTTCAGGGCAGGCAACGGCCAGTACCGCCATGGCCAGCGGCGAACTGGCCAAGGCATCGCTCACAGACCTGGACGACCCCAATGCCAGGCCCATCGAGTTCATGTTCAACCCCACCGAGTACTCCCTGAGCAAGTCCAACTCCTGGGAGCCGGTGAAGATTGTGGGGTCCAACGTTCCCCGCCTGGAGTTCACCTCCGGCGGCTCCATCTCCCTGAAGCTGGACCTTCTGTTCGACACCTATGGTTCCAAGCAGGACGTGCGTACCTACACAGACAGGATTTTCGCCCTGACCAAAATCTCGCCCAAGACAGTGGACGACGTTACCAAAATAGGGCGCCCGCCGCGTTGCATGTTTAGCTGGGGCAGGGTGTTTAATTTCCCCGCCGTGATAACGGACATCAACATCCAGTACACGCTGTTCCTGTCCGATGGCACGCCGGTGCGCGCCCGGGTGAGCCTGGGCCTCCAGGAGTGCGAGGACCCGGACGTCCAGCCCAGGCAGAACCCCACGACCCAGGGCACGCTGGGCCACAAGGTCTATGTGGTCAAGCCCGGCGACACTATAGACTGGATAGCCTACCAGGAGTACAGGGACCCGACGGCGTGGCGGGCCATCGCCGAGGCCAACAGCCTGGACAACCCCAGGGACCTGAGGCCAGGCCAGGTGCTGGCCATTCAGCCCCTGGTGTCCTGACCTTACCCTCAGGAGTCAGAGATGGTTACCCAGACAAAAGCCAGTGTCCCCCTGCTCTCCGTCAAGGTTGCTGGCAGTAACATAGCCAGTGAGCTGGCCGAGGCTCTGGCCGAAGTGGTGGTCGAGAGTGACCGCTATCTGCCCAGCCTGGCAATAGTCAAGTTCCACCTGAACAGTCCACAGAAAGGCTTCAGGCTGGACTGGCCCGACTCCACTATGAAGGACTACCTGAGCACGGGCAAAGAGCTGGAGATCGTAGAGCGTAAGGCCAATGGCCAGGAGAAGTCCATCTTCAAGGGTGAGGTTACCGCGCTGTCGCTGGACTACGGCGGCCTGGTGTCCGAGTCGCTGCACCTCACCCTGCAGGCACAGGCACGCTCCCATCGGCTGCACCGTGGCTGCAAGACCAGGACTTTCCTCAACGTTAAGCTCAGCGACATCGCCAGCAGGATCGCCAGCGATAACAATCTGAGCGCAGATGTGCAGCCCACATCCGGCGTCTTCGAGTACGTGGCCCAGGTGGGCCAGACGGACTGGGACTTTCTGTCGCAGTTAGCCCACCGCGTGGGCTACGAGGTCCTGGTGGTAGACAAGAGGCTGCTGTTCAAGAAGCCCCAGCAGAGCGGGCAGCCTGTCACCCTGGAGTGGGGCGTGCAGCTCTTGCAGTTCCAGGTCCGGGCGGCGACCCAGTTCCAGGCATCCAAGGTCACAGTCCGCGGTTGGGACAGCCTGGAGCAGAAGCCGCTGGTGGGCACTGCCACCAGCGGTACTGGCGCGCCCCAGATAGGCGAGTCCAGGAGCGGCGCCGAGCAGGCCAAGCAGGCCTTCGGCGATGCTGAAGTGGTCATTACCGATATACCCGTGGACACCCAGGAGGACGCCCAGGGCATTGCCCGCTCCCTGGCTGACGCCATCGCCTGCGACCACATTCACGCCGAGGGTGTGTGCATAGGGGACTCGGCCATCGCACCGGGCGTTATGGTGGAGCTGAAGGGCATTGGTAGCCGGTTCAGCGGCAAGTACTACGTGACGGCGGCCACTCACCACTACTCGGGGGACAGGGGCTACACCACCACCTTCGTGGTAGGGGGTCGCAGGCCAGACACGCTGTCCGAGGCCCTGGGCCGGGGCCAGCGGGACGCCAGGGGCACCGGGCGTATCGCAGGAGTAGTCCCCGCCATTGTCACCAACATGGACGATCCCAAGAACCTGGGCCGGGTAAAGGTCAAGTTCCCCTGGATGCCCACCACCCCCCAGGGCCAGGAGGTGGAAAGCTGCTGGGCACGCGTGGCGGTGCCCGATGCCGGCCCACAGCGGGGCATGGAGTGGCTCCCTGAGGTCAACGACGAGGTGCTGGTGGCCTTCGAGCATGGCGACATCCATCGCCCATACATCATTGGCGGCCTGTGGAGCAACAAGAACAAGCCCCCAGAGAACGTCATCAGCAACGGCAAGAACAACAAGCGCGTCATGAAGTCGCGCAGTGGTCACCAGATCATCCTGGACGATACCGACGGCGCCGAGCAGATCGTCATCCGGGACAAGACGGGGAAGAACGAGCTTATCATTGACTCCAAGCAGAACAACCTCACCATAAGCATAGAAAAGGACATCACCATTCAGGCCAAGGGCAAGGTCACCGTCAAGGCAACGGGAGACATAGCGCTCCAGTGCGCCAACTTCAGCCTCAACGCCTCCCAGAAGTGCGAGATCAAGGCCAATGCCCAGATGGACATCACCACCAACGCCACGCTGAACATGTCCGGCTCCCAGACGTCGGTGGAGGGCAAGGGCCGGATAGAGGTCAAGAGCAACGGCCAGGCGTCGGTGAACAGCTCCGGCATCCTGCAAATCCGGGGCAGCCTGGTGCAGATCAACTAGAGAAGAGGCCCATGCCGCCAGCAGCGCGTTTGACAGACATGCATACCTGTCCCATGACTACGGGGCCGGTGCCCCACGTGGGCGGGCCGATAGTAGGCCCAGGCATCCCCACGGTGCTCATCGGCGGCATACCGGCGTCGGTCATGGGCGACATGGCTACCTGCACTGGGCCGCCGGACACCATCATCAAAGGCTCGGCCACGGTGCTTATCGGCGGCCGGCCAGCCGCCCGCATGGGCGACCAGACAGCTCACGGCGGCGTCATCGTGGGTGGGCTGCCCACAGTAATCATCGGAGGTTGACGGCAGTGGACCTGAACGGGCATGAGAAACACTTCCTGGGCCAGGGCTGGCGCTTCCCGGTAGGCGTCAACAGCAAGGGAGGCATCGCCCTGACCCGTGGCCAGAGTGACATCGAGGCTTCCATTCTGGTCATACTGGGCACGGCCAGGGGCGAGCGGGTCATGCGGCCCGAGTTTGGCTCCTCCATCCACGACTTCGTTTTCATGCCCAACAACGCCACCACTCATGGGCTGCTGGCCTACCACGTCCGGGAAGCCCTGGCCCGCTGGGAGCCGCGCATCGAGGTCACCGCCGTGGATGTGCAGCCCGACATCGCCGACCCCGGACGCGTGCTCATCAACATCAACTACCAGGTGAAGGCCACCAACGACGACCGCAACCTGGTCTATCCTTTCTATCTGGTCCCTCTGGAGGAATGACGCCATGGCGCTGCCAGTGCCCAACCTGGACGACCGCACCTTCCAGGACATAGTGAACGAGGCCCGGCGCAGGATACCCCTCTACTGCCCGGAGTGGACTGACCACAACCTCAGCGACCCGGGCATCACCCTCATTGAGCTCTTCGCCTGGATGACCGACCTTATCATCTACCGGCTCAACAAGGTGCCTGACAAGAACTACGTCAAGTTCCTGGAGCTTATCGGTGTCAAGCTGGCGCCTGCGGCGCCGGCCAGCGCCGAGGTCACCTTCCGGCTGGCGGCACCGCAGCCAGCGCCGGTCACCATCCCCCAGGGCACCGAGGTCGCCACCATCCGCACCGAGACCGAGGACTCCATTGTTTTCACCACCACCGAAAGCCTCACCATCCCGCCAGCCGACCTGAGGTACTTCCTGGTGACCAGGGACGGCGAGCATTTCGAGGACCGCCTGCCTGTCCTGCGGCAGTGGCAGTCCCTGGCAGGCCTCGGTGGCCCTGAGGAGGGCCGCAGGTTCAACCTCTTCGATAGCGTGCCCCAACCTAACAACGCCTTCTACCTGGGCTTTGGCATCAGCCTGCGGCGCACCGTCCTGTCGGTCACGCTGGACTGCCTGGAGCGGGCGGCCCCCGGCATCGTGCCGTCCAATCCGCCCCTGGCGTGGGAGTACTGGGACAGCGAGCGCCGGGACTGGGTGCAGTTCAGCCGCCAGCCCGAAAGCGACGCCTGGCTGGAGGTGGACGGCACCCGTGGCCTGAACCTGCGGGGCGACGTGGTCCTGCACATACCGCGCACGGCCGCTGATGCCACCATCGCCATGCGGGAAGCCTTCTGGGTGCGCTGCCGCGTCATAGAAGGGGACGACGCCACAGGCGCATACACGGCCTCGCCGCAACTGGCGGCGGTGGACGTCTATACCGTCGGCGGCACGGCCATGGCCAGCAACATCACCAGTATCGTGGGCGAGGTCATAGGCACCAGCAATGGCAAGCCAGGCCAGGCCATGAAGGTCTCCAGGGTCCCCATGCTGCCCCTGGAGCAGGGCGAGACGGTGGAAGTCCAGCGCGAGGACAACACCGGCTGGGAGCCGTGGCAGCAGGTCGAGGACTTCTCCCGCTCAGGCAAGGACGACAAGCACTTTGTCTGCGACCCCGTGACGGGTGAGATAATCTTCGGGCCGGTGGTACGCTCTCCCAGCGGCGAGACGCGGGCCTATGGCGCCACGCCGCCGGCGGGCATGGCGGTGCGTCTGACCTCCTACCGCCACGGTGGCGGGCCGCAGGGCAACGTGGGCCGTGGCACCCTGACCACCCTCAAGTCCTCCATACCCTATGTGGCCTCGGTGACCAACCGCAGGGTAGCCAGCGGCGGCGTTGACCCCGAGAGCATCGAGAGCGCCAAGCTGCGCGGCCCGCAGACCCTGCGCACACGCAACCGCGCCGTGACCGAGGAGGACTTCGAGTCGCTGGCGCGAGAGGCGTCGCCTTCCGTGAGGCGAGCGGCGTGCATACAGCCCCGGGAGGTAGGCGCCGAGGGCGACCCGCTGCCGGGCGTGGTGCGCGTGCTTCTGGTCCCTACCCTGCCCTCCTCGGCCGGCAAGGTGGTAAGGCCCGAGGACCTGCGGCTGCCCAGGGAACTGGTGGAGCAGGTCAAGAGCTACCTGGACGAGCGTCGGCTGCTGACCACGGTGCTGGTGGTGACCCAGCCCGAGTACCTGTGGGTCTCGGTGGAAGCCAGGGTCAAGATGCGCCGTGGGGCAGACCCGGAGCAGGTGCGCCAGGCCGTGGAGGAGCGGCTGTACCGCTTCATCCATCCCATCCACGGCGGCGCCGACGGCCAGGGCTGGCCCTTCGGCAGGAGCCTCTTCGTGGCGGAGCTATACTCGCAGATACAGGCCGTCCCTGGCGTGGAGTACACCCAGGAGATCAAGCTCTACCCGGTGGACCCGGCCAATGGCAAGCGTGGCGAGCCGACGGAGACGCTGGCCGTCCCGCGCGGCGGGCTGGTCTGCTCCCACAGCCACAGTGTAATCTGCACCTAGGTGAGCGCCATGGTCACACAGCTAGAGAAGAAGGCCCCTCTGGCCCAGCGGAGCACCTACCTCAAGCACCTGCCAGCCATCTACTCGGAAAGCGACTTCATGGGGCGCTTCCTCATGGTGTTCGAGAGTATCCTCGGCCCCATCGAGGAGATGCTGGACAATATCGCCTGCTACTTCGACCCCCTGACGACGCCAGAGGAGCTCCTGCCCTGGCTGGCGTCCTGGGTAAACCTGGTGCTGGACGAGAGCTGGCCCATGGAGAGGCGCCGCGACCTGGTGCGCTCGGCGGTGTCGCTGTACCGCTGGCGTGGCACCCGGCGCGGCCTGGCCGAGTACCTGCGGATATACACCGGCGTCGAGCCGAAAATAGTCGAGTGCTTCGGCGGCATACGGCTCAGCCCCAACTCGCGCCTGGGCTGGAACACAGTCCTCGGCTCCGGGGTACACCACACCTTCAGCGTCACGCTGGAGGTGGCCGACCCGGCCTTGCTCAACGTGGCCCATCTCAAGGCCATCATCGAGGCGGAGAAGCCCGCCCACTCGGCCTATGTGCTGGAACTGTTGAAGAGGCCCTAGCCTGGCCTGATGACAATTTTCCATGACGAGACGGTAAAACTGTAGGGGCAACCCTTGTGGTTGCCCAGGGCCAGGGCAGGCACAAGGCCTGCCCCTACAAGACGGCCTTCTGCTTGTATTGTCTTCAAGCAGAATTGGCAAGATTATGAATCCACCTGGAGGAGCGGCCTGGATGGCCGCTGGAGGTGCCCAATGCCTATGGATGATTTCCTGAAGAAGCCGCTCAGCCGGCTCATCCCTCACGAGGGGCTTGTCATAGACGTCGCCACCTGGAACGCCGCCCACGACTACCATGCTCTGAGTCAGCGCCTGCACGTCATGTCCATGCACAGCGCCGGCGTGGTCACGGGCCTGGAAGTGGTGGCCTGGGACCCTCCCGACAACTCGGTGGTCATAAACCCGGGCGTCGCCGTGGACCCGGAGGGGCGCGTCATTATCGTGGGCCAGCCCCAGCACTTCCAGCTTCAGGTCGCGGACGCCGGCGTACACTACCTGGTCCTTCAGTACCGGGAAGTGGCCGCCGACGCCTCTCACGCGCTGGCCGACGGGGACTCCCAGCGCCGGTTCGTGCTGGAGGCCTACCGGCTGGAGGAGCGGCGCCAGCTCCCCGATGAGCCTTACGTGGAGCTGGCGCGGGTGCAGGTGTCCGGCAGGGGCAGCCGCATTACCGAGGCGCGCGATCCCAGCAACCCCGGCCCCGACGAGATAGACCTCCGCTACCGCATGGCCGCCGGCACCCGCAAGCTGGGCCGGGTGCGCATAGGCATGGTGCCGCTGGAGATCACGGCCTCCAACCAGGTCCTCCACTCCGCCGGGGTCATGGGCCTGGTGCGGGCTATCAACAACACCACTGACTACCAGGCCGAGTTCCGAGGCTCCGTCAACCTGAACCAGGAGATAGCCGACTGCGACCTGCTGCTCATGGCCGGGCAGCAGGAGTTCACCTTCGCCGAGGAGTGGCTCCTGGTGTTGAGGAAGTTCCTGGAGCGCGGCGGCGTTCTCCTGGGGGAGTCCTGCGGCGGCGGCACGGCCTTCAGGGAGTCCTTTGTGCAGCTTGTGGAGAAGCTCGGCAGGGGGCTTGCCCTGGTGGAGCGCGGCCACCCGCTCTTCACCGCGTACCACCTCTTCGCCCAGGCCCCTGAGGGCGCCGAAGGCCCCGCGCAGCTTGCCGCGTCCGACGACGTTGTCTACAGCAGCGGCGACTACGGCTGCCTGTGGGAAGGCGGCCGGCCCGACAAGCCGGCGTCCCGCGAGGCCATACGCTCGGCGCTGGAGCTGGGCACCAACCTGGGCATCTACGCCTCCCAGCGCGTCTACAACCGCTCCGTGCGGCTTTCGGCGCAGTAGAGGTATCTGAATGAGTTGGGCGGTGTAGATTCCACCTGTTTCTCGTAACGAAAGTCAGAACAGGCCCTTCCCACAGTCACCCTGAGCGCAGCTAAGCGGAGCGAGGGGTCTAAGAGAGTGTTTCCTGAGAGGGTATGTCCGAAGTCAGGTCTTACCCCTTACCAGGGGACGTGATGCCCATTGGCGCCGCACCGGTGGTGAGGCGAGGCCTGCCCCCTCTCTAGCTCTCCCCCAGAGGGGGCGAGGACTGTCCCTTCCCCCACTGGGGAAAGGCTAGGAAGGGGGCAGGGTACCCCAGCGAAACACAAAAGTCCGTATCAACCGTGGCTGCCTGCTCAGGTAGCGAAGGTCGCTACTGGTCGTACGCCCATGTACACATAGCCTCAGACTGGAGCACCCGGCCCCCTTCTCTGCAACTGCGGCGGCAGTCCAACGCCAAAGCGCTCTTTGAGCAGTTCCATGTCGCGGAAGTCTTTCTCTGTCGGCACGTAGCCCTGGGCATGGCACAGCACCTGCGTTGAGGGTGACAGGCAGCGCACGCTCATACCGCCGACCACCCCGTGGCCGGTGAACCCCTCGGCCGGAAATATCCAGTCACCGCCATTCTGCATGCGGTACACTCCGTTGCCGGCCTCGTCAAAGGTGATGGCGTGGACATCTACCTCCAGTCCCGCGCCATTGGCGAGGACGAAAGAGTTGGGCGGCTGGCCTTCCCTGACTGCGAACCCTCTTGCTCCAAGGAGCGATATGAGCCTGGGCACGTCCGCGACCGAAAGGACAATGTCAACATCCTTGTGCGTCCGGGTCTGCGTCTGTAGAAGCGCGTCAACGCCCCAGCCCCCGTCAAGCCACACTGTGATCCCGGCGCTCTCAAACAACTGGAGCAACTGGACCAGCGCAGCGGATGTCATCTCGGGTCGTGTTTCCAATGGCTTTTCAACTTCTGGCCTGCGACATCCCTGGCCGCGAAAGGAAGCTTGCCCGCCCTACAGCTCGTACTCCACGCGCGGAGGGTAGACGGTGAGGATGCCAGGAACGGAGGCGGTGAAGGTCAGGGGGACGGACACGGTGGCCGTGGTCGCCTGGCTGGCGAGGTAGGCGCTCAGGGCAGAGGCCAGGTCGGTCACCCGCGTGTCGGGCTGGCCGTCCTGCGGCGGAGCGCCGGGCGTGACGGCCTGCCCGCCGACCAGCATGGCGAAGGCCACCTGGCCCTGTACCTGCTTGCCTCGGGCGAGGAAGCTGTAGAGGGCCTGCTGCCCGTTCAGGACGCCAAGCTCTCCGCCGATTTCGCCCTTGCTGGTCGCCTCCATGAGCCTGACCGGCGCGCTTCCGGCGGCGGTGAGCCACAGGGCTTGCCCTCTGGTGGGCCTGACCAGGAGCCAGTGGGGCTGAGAGGGCAGCACCACCGGGCCGGGGAACAGCAGCGTGGCCCACCTGGGCGCGCCGGCCTGCTCCAGTAGGACCGTCCCTTCCGCCAGCGCCTTGCCCGATGGCCGGCCCCGCCAGTCCTCTTGCAGCGCCACCCGGACCTCAGTGTCACCCACCAGCGCCATCAGGGCCAGGGCCACGCCGCTGGCTGAGGTAGCCTGGGGAGGCACCACTTCTTGGGCCGCCCACCGGCCTGGGCCGGTGTGGACGCCGCTCTTCTCGGCGGGGATGCCGCTGGATGGGGCGCCGCCGTCAGTCGCGGGCACGCGGTCGCGGCGGAAGCTCTCGGTTGTCCTGAGGGCCGCCGAGACTATGGTGGCGTCGCCGGGCAGCGCCAGCGTTACGGACTGGCTGGAGGCGACGTCGCCGGGGAACCGCAGCACCTGCTTTTCCGCGCCGTCGGGGAAGGACTCCTGCACCAGGCGATAGCCGACGCCCAAGCTGGTGACCTGGAGCCTGCACGGCGCGTCCGACTCGATGGTCAGGGCCACGTCAACCTGGGCGGGCAGCTTCGTCACGGCGCCCTCGCCGGCCTGCTCCTGCAGGCCCGCCGCCAGGTCGTCCAGGTGGCGCTGGAGCGCATCGGCCAGGGCCGCGCCGGCGTTTACCTCGCCCTGGGATGCCGGCTGCGCCCTGCCGATTTCGCCCGCCGCCTGCCAGAAGAACACGCTGGCCGAAAGGTCTTCCGGCCGGGCGATGCCGAGCCGGGGGCCTGTGGGGAAGCCACGCACCATGACCTCGGTGACCTGGGTGGTGCTCAGCGCCGCGTTGCCGCCACCGGGCGCCTTCAGCCGGATGGCGAAGCGGGCATCGGTGAAGTCCTGGGCGAAGGCAGCCAGGCCGCCAGATACGCCGGCGCTGACCGTGGGGCCGCTGGCCAGTCTGGTGCCGTCCAGGCGGTATAGCTCCACCGAGTAGCCGCTTCCCGGGACGACGCTGGAGGCCAGCCTGACCTGGCGCACCTGCCTGGGCGCGTCCAGTTGCACTATGACCGCCGTGCCGCCCTCGGCGGAGGAGCGGGACGCCGTCAGCGATGGCTCGCTGGGCGCCAGGGCGTCGTAGTCCAGGGGCAGGAAGCTGGCCTGCAATGACGTGCTGGCGGCGTCCATGGCTAGCCTGTCAGCCTGTCCTCCGGTGGCAAGGCGGAGGTACAGCACTCGGCGGAAGAAGCGCAGCGGCGGCGTGGTGGTGACGGGCGACAGCACCTGCCATGTCTGCGCGGCCGGCAGCAGTGTGCCACCCTGGCTTGTGGAAACGGCGGCGATGTCCATGGTCGTGGCTACGGCCCCCCTCCTGGCAGCGTGCCGGTGGCCCGGAACAGGTCCACCCGCGTGGACAGGACGTTGTTCCCCAGCCGGGCGACGGAGCCTTCCAGTCCTACTACCCTCTCGGACAGCCTGGTGGAGTCGCCTTCCAGCGTGGCCAGACGAGTGTTGAAGCTGGCGACGTCGGCCCCTATGGTGCGATTGGTGTCCTCCAGGGTCACGAGGCGTGTGTCCAGGCCCCGCATGTCGTTCTGAAGGGTCGTGGACACGTTCTCCAGCGTGCCCAGGCGGCTGTCGAAGGTGTCCAGCCTGGTAGTGACCTCGGCCTCGAGGCGCGTCTCCAGTTGTCCCACTCTGTCCGACAGGCTGCCTATGCCCGCCACGTCAATCTGGGCAATCCTGGAGTCCAACTCCTGGCGCAGGTCTGCCCGCGTCTGGCTGAGGCCGCCCAGGACGACGAGGCCTCCAGCGCTGGCGACGGCGCTGCTGGCTACCTCCAGGCCGGGGAACATGGCAAGCCTGGTCTGCACCGGCAGGTCCTCCATGCCCTTGCTCACGAAGTCCTGAATGACCGTCTCGGCCACCTTCTGGCCCACGTACTGGCCCACCAGGCCGCGCTGCCGGGATACGTAGTCGTGTACCCGGCCATAGACCCTGTTCAACAGGGTGCCAGCCTCTTCGGCGCGCCGTTTGAGGCCCTGGATTTCGCCGCCCAGGGTGCTCTCGGAGCGGGACAGGGCCAGGTAGGTCTCCAGCCACGGCCCCAGCCAGTCCTTGAAGCGCAGGCTAAGGGCCGCCGCGGCCTGCACCGAGCCGTCCGGGGCGTCGCCGTGCCCGTCGTCCAGCACGTAGGCCACTACCGTGGAGTCGAAGTAGCTCCACTCCTTCAGGAAGTCACGGGAGTTGATGGTATCGGCGATGTGCTGGCGGAAGTCGCGGAAGTAGATGTCCACGGCGCGGCGGAAGTGCAGGTTGGACTCCCAGGCGTACTGCCGCGCCATGGCCTGTAGCCCGGCCTGAGTGTCCCTGGGGGTCGCTGCCTGGGCGTCCAGCAGGCGTAGCATGGACTCCACGGCCTGCTGCTGGGAGTCCCACAGGTCCTCGGACGTGGGAGGCAGCAGCACCAGGCGCACCGTGCCGTCCAGGCCGGTGCGGGCCGTGATGGACTGTCCCTGCCGGGTGCCGTAGCCCGTGGCGATGGCCAGCCTGCCCCAGGAAGCCACCAGCGTTAGCGGGGCGTCCACCCTGGGCGTTTCGCCCCGGCTGTCGGTCACCCTGGCCATGATGGTCACGGGCTGGCCCAGGAAGGGCTGCTGCTGGAGCGGCCTGAGGGTCACGCGGTCGCGCTGCTGGGTGGCAGACCTGAGGGCCTCCACCTCGCGGCGCAGCGCCCGGACCTCCTCCATAAGCTCCGACAGGGTATCGCCCGGCCTCACCGGGGCCGCCGCGCCGGTCAGCGCTCGCACTATCTCCGTGAAGCGCTCCGGGCCAATGAGGGGCACGTCGGCCACCTGCTGGAGGCTGGTGAAGCTGCCCAGTTGGCGGCGCCTGTCCAGAATGCGCCGTGCCAGCCGCAGGCCAATGTCCAACTCCCCGGGGAACTCGATGGCGCTGGCTATCTCCTCCGGCGTGGTGGCTGCGTTCAGGAAGTCCAGCACCCGCCTAGCGTCGGATGGGCTTACCTCTTCGGGCCTGATAAATGGCTGCGTCATGGTACGCCTCGCTGGGGGTAGCTGAAAGCGGTCAGCTATCAGCCGTCAGCGGTCAGCGCCCCGCCCCCCC
>DAOUAM010000058.1:0-25456 GCA_034433305.1 Dehalococcoidia bacterium
CCGTCTCGATGACGGCGATGACGTCCTCGGCGGTCCTGGGTATGACCACGCCGATAGGCTCCACCTGGTAGATGCTGGCGTCGGTGCTGTAGAGGATGCGCGTCATCCTGTCGAAGCGCACCTCGCCCTGGACCAGCTCAACCGCCACCTGGCCCAGCACGGCATGCTCTTCACCCCAGACCCCAGCACCAGCAACCGGGGCAACGTCGGCGGCGCCCTGGGCAACAACTCCTGCGGCACCCACTCCATCATCTGGGGCAAGACCGTAGACAACGTCATGGAGATGGACGTGGTGCTGTCCGACGGCAAGACCGCCCGCTTCGGCCCCCTGGACGGCGAGCAGCTTGAGGCGAAGCTGCGCGCCGACGGCCTGGAGGGCGAAATCTACCGCAAGCTCTTCGCCATCGCCGGGGCCAACCGCGAGGAGATCATACGCCGCTACCCCAGAATACAGCGCCGCGTCTCCGGCTACAACCTGGACGAGCTTATCGGTGGCGTGGGAGACCCCTCTGCGTCCCCCCTCAGCAAGAGGGGAATACAAGGGGGGGCCGTCCCCTTCAACATGGCCCGGTTCGTGGTCGGCTCCGAGGGAACGCTGGTCGCCATCACCGAGGCGAAGCTCAAGATAGTCAAGAAGCCCAGAATGACCGCCGTGGGCGTGCTCCACTTCAAAGACCTCATCGAGTCCATGGAGGCCACCGTCGCCACCCTGGAGCTGGAGCCGGCCGCCGTGGAGCATATCGGCAGCATGATACTGCGCAACGCCAGGAGCAACCTGGCCTACTCCCGCCTCACCGACTTCATCGAGGGCGAGCCTGACTCGCTGCTGGCCGTGGAGTTCTTCGGCGAGTCGGAGGCGGAGCTACAGGCCAAGCTGGACAGGCTGGAGGAGCGCATGAAGCGCGGCGGCCTTGGCTACGCCATGCGCCGCATGCTGAAGCCCGAGGACCAGCAGCGCGTCTGGGCCGTGCGCCAGGCCGGCCTGGGCCTGATGATGAACGTCCCGGGCGACGCCAAGCCCCTGCCCTTCGTGGAGGACACCGCCGTCGCCCCCGAAGTCCTGCCCCAGTTCGTGCGCCGCTTCGACCAGATCATCCGGGAGCATGGCACCGAGGCAGGCTATTACGGCCACGCCAGCGTCGGTTGCCTGCACATCCGGCCCCTCATCAACCTGAAGCTCCAGGAGGGCGTGGACAGGATGGTGTCCATCGCCGATGCCATCAGCGACCTGGTGCTGGAGTTCGGCGGCGCCATGAGCGGCGAGCATGGCGACGGCCTGGTGCGCAGCGTCTGGAACGAGAAGATGTTCGGCCCACAGATATACAACGCCTTCCGGGAGGTCAAGCGCGCCTTCGACCCCAGGGGCATCATGAACCCCGGCAAGATCGTGGACTCGCCGCCCATGACCGAGAACCTGCGCATCGGCCCCGGCTACAGGACGCTGGATGTCAAGACGGGCTTCTCCTACTCCGCCGAGGGCAGCTTCGCCAGCGCCATCGAGATGTGCAACGGCCAGGGCGCATGCAGGAAGCTGGGCGGTGTCATGTGCCCGTCCTACCAGGTGACCCGCGACGAGGAGCACTCCACGCGGGGCCGGGCCAACGCCCTGCGGGCCGCCATGTCCGGCGCCCTGCCCGTGGACGCACTCACCAGCCAGCGCCTCTACGAGGTCATGGACCTGTGCCTGGAGTGCAAGGGCTGCAAGGCCGAGTGCCCCTCCAACGTGGACATGGCAAAGCTCAAGTACGAGTTCCTGGACCGCTACCACAAGGCCAACGGCTACCCCCTGCGCAACCGCATCTTCGGCAACATCGCCGACCTGAGCCGGCTGGGCTGCGTCTTCGCGCCGCTGTCCAACTGGCCGCTGAGGTCGGCGGCCTTCCGCGAGCTGCTGGAGAATGTCGCCGGCATAGACCGCCGGCGCCCGCTGCCTGCCTTCGCCGGCCAGACCTTCCCCCAGTGGTTCCGGGCGCGCGGCGGCTCGCCGGCCACCGCCGCCAGACACGGCCAGGTGGTGCTCTTCAGCGACACCTTCACCAGCTACAACCACCCGGAGATAGGCAGAGCGGCGGTGGCGGTGCTGGAGAGGCTGGGCTTCCAGGTGGTGCTGCTGCCCTGGAAGTGCTGCGGCAGGCCCATGCTGTCCAAGGGCATGCTGGACAGGGCCAGGCGCAGCGCCAGGCTCAACGTGGACCTGGTGTACCCCTACGTGGAGAAGGGTGCGAAGCTGGTGGGCCTGGAGCCAAGCTGCATCCTCATGTTCCGCGACGACTACGTGGACCTGCTGGGCAACGACCCCAAGGCCCGCGCCGTGGCCGACGCCACCATGCTGGTGGAACAGTTCGTCCTCTACGCCCAGGCCGAGAAGGGCGCGAAGCTGGAGTTCACCAGGCCGCCCGGCAAAGTGCTGTTCCACGGCCACTGCCACCAGAAGGCGCTGGTGGGCACGCGGCCTGCCATGCAGGTGCTGCGCGCCATCCCCGGCTGCGAGGCCCTGGAGACCAACGCCGGCTGCTGCGGCATGGCCGGGGCCTTCGGCTTCGAGAAGGAGCACTACGACATCTCCCTCAAGATAGGCGAGCTGGCCCTGTTCCCGGCCATCCGGGCGCAGCAGGGCGAGTTTGTGGTGGTGAGCGAGGGCGTGTCCTGCCGCCAGCAGATCGAGCACGGCACCGGCAGGCGTGCCAGGCACCTGGTGGAGGTGCTGGCCGGGGCGCTTTAGGCGCGGCTATGGCCGACGCCCGGCCCTCTTTCACTCCTTTGCCGTCCTGGGCGTGGACGCCTGCGTTTCGGATATGTAGCGATGCGCCTGGGAAACGGACGAGACAAGCCCAGGATGATCCAGGCGGCCCGCCGGTACCAGGGAATACGTGGCAGCGATGGGCGTGCCACGTGATAGCTCAACACGCCCATTTTCATCCCCCATGGCCCAACGCCTCATGCCGTGGGCCTGATGTTCTGGTTGAGGCGGAAGAAGTTGGTGGGGTCATATTTGTTCTTCAGCGCCACCAGCCGCTCATACTTCTCCGCGCCGTAGGCGGCCTTCACCCGCTCCTGCCCTTCGCTGCCCAGGAAGTTCATGTACACCCCGCCTGTGGAGAAGGGGGCCGTGGCCGCGAATTCCTCCCGCACCCACTGGGTGTCGTCAGGCCCCTGGGGGTCGGCCCAGACGCCGTTGATGTTGAGGGCATGCTGGGCGGCCCGGCCACTGAAGGCCGACTCGTCCTCGCTCAGCCTGCCGATGGCCCCGCCCAGGTGGAACATGATGGTGTAGGACCTGGGCGATCGCATCCGCCAGGCATGGGCGGCCAGAGTCTCGATGGCGTCGTCACCCAGGGCTGGCAGGTAGTGGGACTTCCAGTAGTAGTGCCAGCCGTGGGGCACGCTGGCATCGAAGAACCCCTGGTGTGTGCTATAGGGAATCGGGCGGATGATGTCCACCAGGGGCTGGCCGAAGGTGCGGAGTGGCCGCAGTACGCGCTCGCCCTCCTCGATGGGGCCGGCGTAGCATGCCGCCACCATGACGACCGGCCGGCCGTGGACGTGCTGGGGCAGCCACGGGGCCGGCGGGGCCTTCCGCAGGTTAACGATGGTGGTCAGGCTATCAGGGGCCTCGGCGACGAAGTCGCGGTAGTACCGGAGGACCTCGACGGCCTGCTCGGCGGGATGGGCCAGCACCCCGGCCAGCACCACAGGCCCCACAGGGTGCAGACTGAACTCGAAGGACGTGACGATGCCGAAGTTCCCACCACCGCCTCGAACGCCCCAGAACAGGTCGGGGTGCTCTTCCTTGCTGGCCCTGAGGAATTCCCCGTCGGCGGTGACCACGTCCACGGACAAGAGGTTGTCGCTGGTCAGCCCATACTTGCGCTGGAGCCAGCCGATGCCTCCGCCCAGCGTAAGCCCGGCGATGCCCGTGTGGGTGACGATGCCTCCAGGGGTGGCCAGGCCGAAGGCCTGCGTCTCCTGGTCCAGCTCGCCCCAGAGCACGCCGGGCTGGGCCTGGGCGGTGCGCCGCGCCGGGTCCACCCGCACGCCCTTCATGGGCGACAGGTCTATGACCAGCCCGCCGTCGCACACAGCCGTGCCGGCGACGTTGTGCCCGCCTCCGCGCACGGCTACCAGGAGGTCGTGCTCCCTGGCAAACCTGACGGCGCTGAGCACGTCGGCGACGCCGGCGCACCGCGCGATAATGGCGGGGCGTCGGTCTATCATGGCGTTCCAGACCTTGCGGGCCTCGTCGTAGCCAGGCCCGTCGGGGAGGATGAGCGCGCCCCGGAAGCTGGCCTTCAGCTTCTCGATGGTGGCCCTGTCCAGAGTACCCGTGTCGGTAGCTTGTGGTGTGGCCATTGCTTGTCTCCTTCCTGGCCGTGGCCGCTGCCTTTTGAGAACAAGCTAGGGCACCGCGTGGCGGCTGTCCAGTCCAGAAAATGTACTGGACACCGCCGCCGTGTCGGGTAAAATATGGGACATGGACTCCTATGGTCAGTACTGTCCCGTAGCCAGAGCGGCAGAGGTCCTGGGCGACCGCTGGACGCTGCTCATCGTCCGCGACCTGCTCCTGGGGACAACCCGCTTCAACGACCTTGCCCGCGGCCTGCCGGGAATATCGCGCTCCCTCCTGGCCCAGCGGCTCCAGCGGCTGGAGCAGGAGGACATCGTCCAGCGGCGCACCGATGGCAAAGGCCGGACGGCGGAGTACTGCCTGACGCCGGCGGGCCAGGAGTTGCAGCGGGTCATTGACGTCCTCATGGACTGGGGCGCGCAGTGGGCCTTCGGCGACCCCGACCCGGTAGAGCTTGACCCCTTGCTGCTCCTCTGGTGGATGCGCAAGCGTGTCCATCTGGAACGCCTGCCCTCTCCCCGCATGGTCATGCAGTTCGACTTCAGCGGCGCGAAGGTGGGGAGCTACTGGCTCGTGCTGGGGCCAGAGGACGTGTCCATCTGCCTCCAGCACCCCGGCTTTGACGTTGACCTGCTGGTGACGGCAGACATCGCCGGCTTCTACCGTGTGTGGCTGGGGCGCAGCACCCTGGCGGAGGCGCTGCACAGGGGCTGGGTCCGGCTGGAAGGCGTGCCGGCCCTGGTGCGTGCCTTTCCGGCCCTCTTTGCCTGGAGTCCTGCGGCACCGGCGGTACGCGCGGCCTCCGCCAGGATGTCACTCGCGCCGATGGCGTCCCTCTAGGGCGGGGTGAGGTCCGGACACCTGCCCCCCACATCGCTCCCTGGTTTTCCAAAAACCTGTCCGCTTTTCAACTCCAGCAGGCGTGTACCTTCGGGATTGCCATGCCCGCTGGCTATCGTAGCCTGACTCGCCGGGCGGCTACTGGTGTAGAATGTGCCTGACGCATGCTTGACCAACCACTGCAGAGAGGACGTGTCATGGGAATAGACCATCTCCGGGTCCCGGCGGACAAGCTGACCAGCCCCTGCGACCCCAGCAGCCTCGGCTTCGAGACCACGGCGGAGGTGTCGCCCCTGGAAGGTACCATAGGCCAGGAGCGTGCGGTCAGCGCCATGGAGTTGGGCCTGGACATAGACGCCCCTGGGTTCAACGTCTTCATATCGGGCATACCGGGGTCTGGCCGGAACACCTCCCTGCGTGCCCAACTGGAGCGCATCGCCGCCACCAAGCCCAACCCGCCGGACTGGGGCTACGTGTACAACTTCTCCAATCCCTCGGAGCCAAGGGCCGTCAGCCTGCCCTGCGGGATGATGAAGGAACTGGCGCGGGACATGGACGACCTGGTGGACATTGTGCGGCGCGAGGTCCCCAAGGCCTTCGAGAGCGACGACTATAGCCGCCGCATCGAGGAGGTGACACGGGCAATGCAGGAGCGGCGCCAGGCCATCACCGCCGAAGTGGAGCAGGAGGCGCAGCGCGAAGGTTTCGCCCTTACCACTACCCAGTTCGGCATCACGCCCATACCCCTGCGGGAAGGGCGCCCCATGACCCAGGAGGAGTTCGGCAGCCTGCCCGAGCCACTGCAACAGCGCATTCGGGAAAGGGCCGAGCGACTCCAGAACGCCATCAACCGCACCATGAACGAGCTGCGACGGCTGAACAAGGAGGCCCAAGAACGCAGTCGTGAGGTGGAGCGGGAGCTGGTCAGGTTCACCCTGAAGCCCATCATTGACGAGCTACAGGCCAAGTACGCCAGCCATCCAGACGTGGTAACGTTCCTCGACCATGTGGAAGCCGACATGGTGGAGCACCTGGACATTCTCAAGCCCAGGGAGGAGACACCTGCTCCTCTGGCCTTTGCCGGCGCTGCCGTGCCCGACGACGAGGTCTTCATCAGGTACCGCGTCAATCCCCTGGTGGACAACGCCGAGTGCAGGGGAGCGCCCGTTATCTTCGAGTTCAGCCCCACTTACTATAACCTCTTTGGCCGCATAGACTACCGGGCGCGGCTGGGGGCGCTGACCACCGACCACACCTTGATCAAGCCCGGCGTGTTGCACAGGGCCAACGGCGGCTACCTGGCGCTCCAGACCCGCGACTTGCTGCTCAGCCCCCTCTCCTGGGAGACGCTGAAGCGCACGCTGCGGAGCCGGGAGGTGCGCATCGAGAACATCGGCGAGCAGTACAGCGCCCTGCCATCGGCCACGCTGCGCCCACAGCCTATACCCGTGGACGCCAAGATTATCCTGGTGGGCAGCCCCGACCTGATGTACCTGCTCCAGGCCCTGGACGAGGACTTCCGCCGGTACTTCAAGGTCGCGGCGGAGTTTGACACCGTCATGGAACGCAAGCCTGCGAACATCCAGAAGTACGCGGCCTTCGTGGCCGCCCGCTGCGCCGAAGGCAAGCTCAGGCCCTTCCACAAGACGGCGGTCGCCGCCATTATCGAGCACTCCAGCCGGCTGGTGCAGCACCAGGAGAAGCTGACCACCCGTTTCATGGACATCGCCGACATCATCACCGAGGCCAACTACTGGGCTGGTAAGGACAACAGCCAGGTGGTGATGGACAGCCACGTCAAGAAGGCCGTGGAGCAGCGCCGCTACCGCGTCAGCCTCACCGAGGAGCGCATCCGCGAGCTTATCGAGGACGGCACCATCCACATCGCTACCGAGGGCCAGCTAGTGGGCTGCGTCAATGGCCTGTCCGTCTATGCTATCGGCGAGCATAGCTTCGGCAAGCCGACGCGCATCTCCGCCCGCGTCTCCCTGGGCCGGGGCCAGGTCATCAACATCGAGCGGGAGACGCGCCTCAGCGGCAGGATTCACGACAAGGGCTTCATGATCCTCACCGGCTACCTTCAGGGCAAGTACGGCCAGGACAAGCCTCTTTCGCTGGCGGCCACCATCGTCTTCGAGCAGACCTACAGCGAGGTGGAGGGTGACAGCGCCTCCTCCACCGAGCTGTACGCCCTCCTGTCCGAGCTGGCCGAGGTGCCCATTAACCAGAACATCGCCGTCACCGGCTCCGTGAACCAGGCCGGAGAGGTCCAGGCCATCGGCGGCGTGGTGGAGAAGATAGAGGGCTTCTTCGACGTGTGCAGGGTCAAAGGGCTGAACGGCCAGCAGGGCGTCATGGTCCCCAGGGACAATCTCAAGAACCTGGTGCTGCGGGAGGACGTGGTCCAGGCGGTGCGCGATGGCAGGTTCCACATCTACGCCGTGTCCAGCGTGGACGAGGGCCTGGAGGTGCTCACAGGCGTGCCAGCGGGGCAGCGCCTGCCCGATGGTGGCTACCCGGAAGGAACGCTCCATCACAAGGTAGAGCAGCGCCTGATAGACATGGCCCGCAAGGCCAGGGAGTTTGCCCGTGTGCTGGACCGACAGGATGGCAGGGAGGAGCGCCGGGAAGGGGAAGGCCAGCCCCCTGGCAGGCCCACCGTCGGCCCCGTGGCGTGACCTTACCACACGACACTTTTTCAGAAGGGGGTAGAGACATCGGGGCCGCGCCTCCGCAGGCCCTCCTGGCCCTCACGGAGTGAGGGCGCTGGCTTTAGCTGTCCGCCTCTTGAAAGGGGACTGCGGGGTAACTCGGCTACATGGTCCAGAACAGCACCCACCCCGCCAGCACGCCCAGCGTAAGCACCGTGAGGGCGACTACAGCCCGCTTTGAAATAGCTTGTGGTCCCATCAGTACCCCCCGTAGCAGGTGCTGGGCTGGCCCGCGATGCCGCAAGGCCAGCCCAGCGAATTACCGTTTTCTACCGGTCCAGGGCAGTCCTCACGCTATCCAGCACATCATCTGGTCCGACTGGACCCACTTACCAGACTCCTTGACGTACTCCAGGGCACAGCCGCCGCCGCTCAGGTAGCCTCTCTGAGAGCCTTCCTGCACAGCCCAGCGCGTTGCAACGACTATCCGGGCACTGTTCTTGCCCACCTCCAGCTCTCCCAGGTGCAGGTAAAGGAAGTCACCTTCCTTGTTAGCCTTCTGCTGGACCTCCTCGGGCGTCGTCAGTATGAGGGTTACTCCTGGCACCTGGGGCACCAGCGCCGGGTCAAAGCCGTCCACCGCCACGATGATGTTCTGTGGGTCGGGGAGCAGGCCAAGGTCAGGGACCTGTCCGTCCACCAGCGCCCACTCCACCGCACGCCTGACGATTTCGGCCTGCTCATCGGTCGTGGCGGCGTCCTTGCCGCCGTCCGGTGCCTGGCCGTCCACCAACACCACATGGCGCATGCTGGTATGGTAAACGTAGCTCTTACCTTCGGCCTCCAGCACCAGCCTGAAGCCCGGCGTTATGACCTGGGCGTAGCCCATGCCCGGCTGGGGGTTGCCCAGGGAGGCATCGGGCCACTCCACCCTCTCCACCCTGGCGGTCCTCACGTACTTCGGCTCGACGCCGAAGCGGGCCTTGAGGTCTTCCCTGGCCTGGAAGTAGAGGGCCATGTACTCGTCCAGGGGTATCCCCGCTGGCAGTTGGCCGTCCACGAAGCAGGCATCAATGTTGTGGATGAAGTTGCACTCCTTCGGGTCCATATCATCAATGATGCTGATGGGCGTCTGGGACGGCGGCGGCGTGGGCACGGCGGTCGGCCCCTGGCTGATGGGGATGGGGCTGCTGCCCGTGGGCGTCGCTGTGGGGGCGCTGGCCGCGGCGTTACACGCCACGGCCGCCATTATTCCAAGGCCAGCGGCCATACCGCTGGCCCGTGCTATCCACTTCTTCATAGGGCGCTCTCCTCCAAGAGAAATTTACCGGGGCATCCACTATCGTGGGTCTCATTGATATAGACGTAAGCCCTTGCTCTCTTGTTCCCGGAGAGCGACTGTCGTTGCCGCTGAGGGAGTCTGCCAGGTCCACGGAGCGCGGCCCCACCGCCTGGCGGGCCTGCCCCCTGAGGTGGGATGTGGCGCTATGCCAGGCCAGGCGCCGATGTCGCGGCACGCACCGCTGGCACGACCTCGTCCAGAAAGAGGTCAAGCTGCCGTTCCTGGTCGAAGGCGGCGAAGCGGACTATGATGGTGCGAGCGCCTGCTTCCGCGTAGCTGAGGATGCGCTGGGCGACAGCCTCGGGTGGCCCGTAGGGGCCCCAGCGGTCGCCCCAGATGTTCATGCCGTAGTAGAGGCGCAGGAAGCGGTCGGCCTCCGCTGTCGCCTCCCGCTCGTCCCTGCCGATGTTCACGGTCATGTAAAAGGCAGGCTCCAGTCTGTGGAAGTCTCTGCCAGCGCGAGTAGCGTAGTGCCTCACTCGCTCGGTGACCCTGGCGTACTCCTCCGGATAGTCGGAGATGGAGATGTAGCCGTCGGCCAGCTCGCCGGCGCGCTGGAACTGGACGTCACGCCCGGCTCGCCAGTGGCAGGCCAGCAGGACGGGCACGCCGCCCGGCTGGGGCGACCCAGGCTCGATACTGACATTGTCCAGCCTGAAGTAGCGCCCCTGGAAGGACACCGGCCCGCCTGCGGTGAGTCGCTTCACAATCTGCACCAGCTCCACCAGACGGCCGGCCCTCTGGCGTGGGTCAACGCCGGCGTTGCGCCACTCCTGGCGCTGCTCGTCGTTGAAGGCGCCGCCCACGCCCATGGCCAGCACAGCCCTGCCGCCCGAAATGAGGTCCAGGGTGCCGGCGGCATGGGCCAGCAGGACAGGATGGCGCAGCGCGGCCAGCAGCACCGCCGTGCCCAGCCGCACGCGAGATGTACGCGCGGCCACCGCCGCCAGGGTGGTGAGCGGCTCCAGCCGTGGCTTGGCCGTGAGGCTGTCGCCCACCCAGACCGAGTCCAGGCCGGCCTTCTCAGCCTTCTCCGCCAGCGACAGCACCGGCCCGATGTCCCGTGGGCGCTCGCCGGCCATAACTATAGCCCGTGTGGGCAGCAACACGCCGAACTTGAGTCTGGTGTCCAGGGCCTGACCCTCCCGCTGCACATCTTACCACACGGCGGGGCGCACCTCACCCCTGGTGTTTAAGGACACCACGTTGGCTTATCTATGGCCCCCTCCAGCTTGCCCCTCGACAGGCTCGGGCCTGTCCTGAGCGTGCCGAAGGGTGGAGAGGAGGCACGGGGGTGAGGTATGCCGGAGTGCATTGTTTTCGTTGCCATTAGGCTCCTGGTGTCCGAATCCGTTAAAACATGGCCGCCAGGCTGCGCTACGCCTGTCATGCTATTGACCGTGTGGTAATGGTCTGGTACTATATTCTACAAAGTGGGACTCTTGACGAAATACAGGAACAGCTATGGCGCGCCTAACGCATGGTGCTGATTCCCTGCGCTAGGCCGTTTATGTTTTTGAGACCATGACGACACAGGCCGCCGTAATACTCGCCGCTGGCAAGGGCACCAGGATGAAGTCCCGGGTGCCCAAGGTGCTCCATCGCATCTGTGGTAAGGAGATGGTGAACCTGGTGGTGGGCACGGCGCGGCAGGCCGGGTTCTCCACTGTCGTCGTGGTTGTGCCGCCCCAGGCGGAAGCCATCCGGCAGGCGGTGGGCGAAGGCGTCCGCTTTGCCCAGCAGGCCGAGGCCCTGGGCAGCGGCCATGCGCTGCTGCAGGCGCGCGAGGCCCTGCATGGCGTTGACACCATCGCCGTACTGTCAGGCGATGTGCCCCTGGTACGGGCCGAGACGCTGTCCAGGCTGACACGCCTGCACCTGGAGCGCGAAGCCTGCATCACCCTGCTGACGTCCCGGCTGACCAGGCCCGACGGACTGGGCCGGGTAGTACGTGACTCGGCGGGCCGCATCGTGGCCATTGTCGAGGAGAGCGAGGCCGATGAGGCCACGCGGGCGATAGCCGAGATAAACGCCGGCGTCTATTGCTTCCGGACGTCCTGGCTGTGGCAGAACCTCAGCGACCTGGGGCCATCCGCTAAAGGCGAAATCTACCTCACCGACCTGGTGGCCCTGGCGGCGCGCCAGGGCGTGCCGGTGGAGTCCATCGAGAGCACCGACCCTCACGAGACGCTGGGGGTGAACAACCGCGTCCAGTTGGCCGAGGCCGAGGCCGTGCTGCGGCAGCGCATCCGCGAGCACTGGATGCTCCAGGGCGTTACCATGCCCGACCCCTCTTCGGTCTATATAGATGCCGACGTGGTGCTGGGCCAGGACACGCTGGTCCTTCCCAACACCCATATCAGAGGGCGCACCCGCATCGGTGATAACTGCGAGATAGGCCCCAACTCCGTGATAGAGGACTGTCTCATAGCCAGTGGCTGCAAGGTCATAGCCTCCTTCATGGAAGGCGGCAGGCTGGACGAGGGTGTCGACGTCGGCCCCTTCAGCCACATCCGGCCGGGCAGCCACCTGGAGCGCGGAGTACACATCGGCAACTTCGCCGAGGTCAAGAACAGCAGGCTGGGGCCAGAGAGCAAGTCCGGCCACTTCAGCTACATTGGCGACTCCGACGTGGGCGCCAACGTCAACATCGGCGCCGGGACTATCACCTGTAACTACGACGGCGTGCGCAAGAACAAGACCGTCATCGGGGATGATGCCTTCATTGGCTCCGACACGATGCTTGTGGCCCCGGTCACCATCGGGCCACGCTCCGCCACGGGCGCTGGCTCCGTCGTTACCAAAGACGTTCCTCCCGACTCCCTGGCCGTGGGAGTGCCAGCGCGGGTACTCTCCAGGAAGGCCAGGGAAAAGAAGGACGACCAGGGCTAGGTCCTCCGCGCGGGCCAGGCCCAACCCTGGTCTCAGGCAGGTCAGGCAGCAGTGGAGAGCGACAGTTCACTTTCTTCTCTAGCTCTCGCTTTATCTCTGGTAGCCTTCCTCATATTCTCGCTGGGCGAGGCCTGTATCGCGTCAGTCCGGCGCGAGCGTTTGCAGCGGCTTGTGGCCCAGGGCGTGCCAGGCTCCCGCGCCCTGGAGGCCCTCTCGGCCCAGCCCCAGGGTGCCACGGGCGGCCTTGCCCTCCTCAAGCTCCTGGCCTTCTCCGCCAGCCTGCTGGCCGGCATTGCCCTGAGCATCGCCCTTTGGCCGCCTGGCTGGACGGCGGCTTCCCTGGTGGCGCTGGGTGTGCTGGCCGTGGTGGGCCTGTTCCATGCCCTTGCCAGGGCCCTGGCCCAGCTATGGGGCGAGCAGTTAGCCCTCGGGACTGCCCCGCTAGTGAGGGCGCTCAACTGGCTGCTGGCCCCGGTGCTGGCGCTGGAGTCCGCGGTAATAGCCTTGCTGCTGGGCAAGCGGACTTTTCAGCCCGAGATAACGCCCGAGGAGAAGGCCGCGGCAGACATTGGACTGTCCGTCACTCCAGCAGGCGAGCCGCTGGACGAGCGCGAGGTGCGCATGATCCGCGCGGTGATGGAGCTGGACCAGACTATTGCCCGCGAGATCATGGTGCCGAGGGTGGACATGGTGGCCGTGGAGGTCAACACCACCATCGCCGAGCTGGCCGAGCAGATGGTGAAGTGGGGCCACAGCCGCATCCCCGTGTACCGCGAGGACCTGGACCGCATCGAGGGCATCGCCTACGCCAGGGACATCCTGCGCCATCTGAGCAAGGGCGACGCCAGCCATGACATGACCGTCGAGCACGTGGTACGGCCGGCCCTGTTCATCCCGGAGTCCAAGGGACTGCATGAGCTGCTACGTGAGTTCCAGGAGAAGCGCGTCCACATCGCCATCGTCGTGGACGAGTATGGTGGCGTATCTGGCCTGGTGACCATCGAGGACCTGCTGGAGGAGATCGTCGGCGAGCTACGCGACGAGTTCGACATGGGCGAGCCTGAAATCCAGCGCGTTGGCGAAAACCAGTTCATTGTCAACGCCAGGGTGAGCCTGGACCAGCTCAGCGAGCTACTGGACATCAGGCTGGAGGGCGATGGCTTCGACACCATAGGCGGCTTCGTCTACCAGCGCCTGGGCAAGATACCCAGCCAGGGTGACTACGTGGAGTACGACGGCGTGAAAATAGAGGTCCTCTCCACCGCCGGCCGACGCCTCAAGCGGCTCAAGGTGACGCGCTCCGTCGTGGACAGCGGCCTGGCCGCCGGCAAGTGACCCTGGCCAGACGCCAGCGCCTTCCACCGCCGAAGGGCCGGCCATCTCCTGCATCTGCCACATCCAGCGCCGCGCATCCTGGCAGCGTCATCCAGGTAACGTGCCAGAGGCCAACATATGACATGCGTCCAATTCGTAGCATAGCACCGTCTTAGATAATTTTCATCAGGAAACATGATGAACGCCTTGATCGAAAGTCCTGTATGCCTGGCCGGTACCTGTTGACAGAATTCGTAGACGAAGGTATGATTCCAGAGCGGTGGACAGTTTCAGCAGGAATCTGGCATATGGATGAACTGGATAGAAAAATTATTGCGCTACTTCAGCAGGATGGGCGAGCTTCCAACGCTGGGATTGCGAGACAAGTCGGAGTCAGCGAAGGGACTGTGCGCCGTCGCCTGAAGCGGCTTGTTCAGGACGAGTATATAAAGGTCGTTGCACTCCTGGACCCCGGCAAAATGGGCTACCACTCCGAGGCGCTGATTGGAGTCCAGGTAGACCCGGACAAGGTGGACCAGGTGGCCGAAGACCTGGCGAAGCTCGACGAGATCAGTTGGGTAGCGGTCACTACCGGCTCTTTTGATATCTTCGCCTGGGCGACCCAGGTGTCCTCCGAGGCGCTGGGTGTGTTCCTCAGGACCAAGGTCGGCACGGTGCCGGGCGTAAGGCGGACAGAGACCTTCGTGAACCTCGCTATGAAGAAGCGGGGCTACGGCGTCGCCATAAACGCCAGAGGCTAGGCGGGAATACTGGCCAGCCGCGCTGCTCCTGGCTAGAGTACTGGCGTGCGGGCCTCGAGGGCCTGTTCCGGCCCATCAGGCTAGCCAGACAACGGCGCTGAGCGCCATATTTGCCATTCCGGTGGAATGTGTCCCACCTGCCTTATCAAAGCATGTGCAAGGCTGTGTTCATAGGGGCGGGTCCATACCCGCCCCTGTATTTTTCTACAAGCCGTGCTCCCGTGGCAGCGCCGCCGGCCAGGCGCAGAGGGCAGGGCTTCCGGGCCAGCAGCCTGTCCCAGCGGCTGGCCTCTTTCCGCGCTGGTGCCAGGAATCCGCTACCATGGAGTAATGGAATACCGGATATAATCATCCTATCGCGACTCAGGGGGTAACCTTGCTCAAGACAATCAACTGCGGAGACCTGAGGGCAACAGACACCGGCAAGACTGTGACCATCGCGGGCTGGGTCCACCGCAGGCGCGACCACGGCAACCTCATATTCATTGACTTGCGGGACCGCGAGGGCATCGTGCAGGTGGTGTTCAATCCCGAGCGCGCCCCGGAAGCTCACCAGACGGCGGAGAAGCTCCGCAATGAATGGGTAGTGCAGGTCGTGGGGCAGGTCGGACGACGCCCCACGGGAACGGAAAACCCCGGCCTGCCCACCGGCGAGGTCGAGGTCCTGGCACAACACATCGTCGTGCTCAACGAGTCCAGGACACCGCCCTTCTACATCAACGAGGAGACAGAGGTTGACGAGCTGCTGAGGCTCAAGTACCGCTACCTGGACCTCCGGCGGCAGCGCATGCGCGACTTCCTCATCCTGCGCCACCGGGTGGTCAAGTTCATGCGGGACTTCCTGGACAGGCGCGGCTTCATCGAGGTGGAGACGCCTATCCTCATCAAGAGCACGCCCGAGGGAGCCAGGGACTTCCTGGTGCCCAGCCGCCTCTACCCGGGACAGTTCTACGCCCTGCCGCAGTCGCCCCAGCAGCTCAAACAGTTGCTCATGGTGGCGGGCGTCGAGAAGTACTTCCAGATAGCGCGCTGCTTCAGGGACGAGGACCCCAGGGCAGACCGCCAGCCCGAGTTCACCCAGCTAGACCTGGAGATGAGCTTTGTGGAGCAAGACGACGTCCTCAACCTCATCGAGGAACTGTACACATCGCTGATAGAGGCCCTGGTGCCCGGCAAGCGGGTGCTGAAGCCCTTCCCCAGGCTCACCTACAATGAGGCCATGGACCTGTACGGGACGGACAAGCCCGACCTGCGCTTTGGCCTCCCGCTGGCCGACCTCTCCGACATCGCCGGGCGCACCCAGTTCCAGGTGTTCAGGTCGGCGCTGGCCCAGGGCGGCACCGTCAAGGGCTTCAGGGCGCCTGGCTGCGCCACCTACTCGCGCCGGCAGATTGACGAGCTTACCGAGTTCGTCAAGGCCCGCAAGGCGCCCGGCCTGGTGTCTATCGCCCTCACAGGCGAGGCTGGCCCCGTGGACAACCTCACCCAGGAGCAGGTCAGGTCCTCGGCGGCCCGCTACCTGTCCCTGGAGGACGTCAAGGCCATAGCGGCCCGCACCGGCGCCCAGATGGGCGACCTGGTACTCATCGTGGCCGGGCCGCCCAAGGTGGTCAACCTCGCCCTCAGCAGCCTCCGCCATGAGATGGGCAAGCGCCTGGAGCTGGCCGACCCCAGTCTGCTGGCCTTCGCCTTCGTGGTGGACTTCCCCCTCTTCGACTGGAACGAGGACGAGGGGCGCTGGGACGCCATGCACCACCCCTTCACCATGCCCAAGGCCGGCTACGAGCAGTACATCGAGACCGACCCCGCCAGGGTGCTGGCCCACTGCTATGACCTGGTGTGCAATGGCCGGGAGCTGGCCAGCGGCAGCATCAGGATACACAACGCCGAGCTCCAGGAGCGGGTGTTCAGGGTGCTGGGCTACACTCGCGAGCAGGTGAGGGCAAGGTTCAACCAGTTGCTCACGGCCTTCGAGTACGGCGCTCCGCCCCACGGCGGCATCGCGCCCGGCATCGAGCGGCTGCTCATGGTCCTCACCGACAACGACAACATAAGGGACCTCATGGCCTTCCCCAAGACCCAGAACTTCATAGACCCGCTCTTCGAGGCACCCTCGCCAGTGGACGAGGCGCAGCTAAAGGAGCTTCACATCAGGGTGGACCTCGACGAGGCGGAGTAGGATGCAGCTAGACTCTAAGGAGAGGCGGGACCATGGCAATAAAGTTTGGCACCGATGGTTGGCGGGCTATCATCGCCGAGGACTACACCTTTGCCAACGTGCGGCTGTGCGCTCAGGGCACGGCGTCCTTCCTGCTGGGCCAGGGCCTGGCGCCTCGCGGGCTGGTGGTGGGCTACGACACGCGCTTCGCCTCCGAGGACTTCGCCGCCGCCGTGGCCGAGGTCAGCACCGCCAATGGCATCAGGACCTTCCTGTGCGACAGGGCCGCGCCCACGCCGGTGGTCTCCTACAACCTGGTCAACAGGAAAGCCGGCGGGGGCGCCGTCATCACCGCCAGCCATAACCCGGCCCGCTGGAACGGCTTCAAGTACAAGCCTGACTACGGCGGCAGCGCCTCGCCGGAAGTCGTGGAGCAACTGGAGAGGCTCATCGCCCGGGCCGAGGCCACGGGCCAGGTCAAGCGCCTGCCGCTGGACACGGCCAGGGCCGAGGGGCTGCTGGAGTACATAGACCCGGGGCCTGCCTATCTCTCCCACATGGCCGACCTGGTGGACCTGGAGGGCATCCGCAGGGCGGGGCTGAGGGTGATGGTGGACGCCATGTACGGCGCCGGCGCGGGCTACTTCGCCAGGCTGCTTTCCGGGGGCACGACGGAGGTCATCGAGCTGCGTGGCGAGCGCAACCCGGCCTTCCCCGGCATGGCCCAGCCCGAGCCGCTGGCCCACAACCTGGGCGAGCTTATGGCCAGGGTGCCGCAGGAGCGCGCCGACGTGGGCCTCGCCACCGACGGCGACGCCGACCGCCTGGGCGTCGTGGACGAGCGCGGGCAGTTCATGACCACGCTCCAGACCTTCGCTCTGCTGTGCTACCACCAGCTTGAGGTGCTCCAGCGCCGTGGCCCCCTGGTGCGCTCCATCACCATGACCAGCATGGTGGACCGGCTGGGCCAGCTTTACGGCGTGCCGGTCTTCGACACGCCGGTGGGGTTCAAGTTCCTGGGCCCGGTGATGATGAAGGAGGACGCCCTGCTGGCCGGGGAGGAGAGCGGCGGCTACGCCTTCAGGGGCAACATCCCCGAGCGCGATGGCATCCTCAGCGGCCTCATGTTCCTGGACATGATGGTCAAAACGGGCAAGACGCCCTCGGAGCTGCTCCAGGCGCTCACCGACAAGGTCGGGCCGCACCACTACCACCGCTGGGACGTGAAGTTCGACGAGGGGCGTCGTGGCCAGGTGCTGGCGCGCATGAAGGCGGCCCAGCCCGACAGGCTGGCCGGCAAGCGGGTGCAGAAGATAGACACCCGCGACGGGTTCCGGTTCGTGCTGGATGGCGGCTACTGGGCGCTGGTGCGCTTTTCGGGCACCGAGCCGCTGCTGCGCATCTACGCCGAGGCCGAGTCCCCCGAGTCCGTCACCGCCCTCCTGGGAGAGGCGCGGGCCATGGCCGGCGTGTAGCCCCCGCGGTCCTCTGCCTCAAAGCCGGCAGGACCGCGCTCTGGCGTTGCTTGACAACCTCAGTGGCGAACCGCTGTAATAGCCACTAGCTCCAGGAGCTATGCCTGTTACAGAAAGGAGGTGAAGCGCCATGTGTCAGAGCTGCGGCTGTGAGACCGCCAAGCCCAAGGAGGGCAGGAAGCCCAAGAAGTAGCTTCAGACCATGAATCTGCCGCGCCTGCTCTTTCGCCTGCTCCTGGGCCAGCGCCTGCCCCTTGTAAGAGGCACGGTGAGGGTGCGGGGCATCTCCCGGCCCGTGACCATCAGGCGCGACAGCTATGGCATACCACATATCGAGGCCGAGACTGACCGGGACGCGTGGTACGGCCTGGGCTTCTGCCAGGGGCAGGACCGTGCCTTCCAGGCCGAGGGCCTTCTCAGGGTCGTCCGTGGAACGCTGGCCGAGCTGGTGGGACGCGACGCCCTGCTGGTGGACCGCATCTCCCGACGCATAGGCTTCTACCACGCGTCCCGGCGTCAACTGGAGCAGCAGGACGAGGAAGTCCTGGGCATGCTGGATGCCTTCGCCCGGGGAATCACCCAGGGCGCCCGTGCAGGCTGCCGCCGCGTCGCCCACGAGTTCACGCTGCTGCGGGCACGGCCCACGCCCTATACCCCCGCCGACGTGCTGGGGGTGCTCAAGCTCCAGGCCTTCATGCTATCCTCCAACTGGGACCTGGAGCTTGTGCGGCTCAAGGTGCTGCAAGAGGACGGCCCCGATGCCCTGGCGGCCCTGGAGCCATCTTATCCCGAGTGGCTTCCCGTGGCCAGCCCGCCCGGCGTCCCGGCCGGCCCGGCCCTGGACCGGCTGGCGGGGGAGATGGCGGCCCTCAAGGTGGCCCTGGGTGTCGGTGGCGCGTCCAACAACTGGGCCATGGCCGCGTCCCGGACCGCCAGCGGGCGGCCCATTCTGGCCAACGACCCGCACCTAGTCCCCTTCATGCCACCCCACTGGTACCTGGCCCACGTCAGCACGCCCGAATGGTCCGTGGCTGGCGCCTCCTTTGTGGGCATCCCGGCCTTTCCGGTGGGCCATAATGGCACGGCGGCCTGGGGCGTCACCGCTGCCCTGGTGGACAACAGCGACCTTTTCATCGAGGAGCCTGGCGCCGATGGCCGTAGCGTCCGCGTGGGCGACCGCTTCGTGCCCTGTCAGGTGCGCCGTGAAGTCATCAGGGTGCGGGGCGGCGGCCAGGTGGTGGAGGAAGTGCTGGTCACGCCAAGGGGGCCGGTCATCGGCCCGGCGCTGGCGGGAGATATGGGCGCGGTGTCCCTCAGCGCCACGTGGCTGGACAAGGGGCCTGTGTCCGGGCTGGCCAGGTTCTACCGCGCGCGCAGCTTCGAGGAGTTCCGGCGCGCCTTCCAGCGGTGGCCTGGGCCATCCCTCAACGTGGCCTATGCCGACACATCGGGCGACATAGGCTGGCAGGTCATTGGCGACGCGCCCAGGCGTCGCAAGGGCTGGGGCGTCCTGCCGTCGCCGGGCTGGGACCCGGAATCGGGCTGGGACGGGCTGGTGCCTTTTGACGAGCTACCTCACGCCCTCAGTCCCGGTACCGGATTCATCGCCACCGCCAATACACAACCCTTGCAGGAGGGCCAGGGCCCTTTCCTGGGCGTGGACTGGATTGACGGCTATCGGCTGGCCCGCATCGTGGAGGCGCTGGCGGCCCGCAAGGACTGGGACGTGGCCTCCGTCATGGCGCTCCAGGTGGACAGGGTGTCTATACCCTGGCGCGAGATGAGGGACGTGGTCCTGTCCGCCCCCGTCAGCACTGACGCCGGCCGGCGGGCGGTGGCGCTGCTGAGGGACTGGGATGGCACCGTGGCGGCTGACTCGCCGGCGGCCTCGGTCTTCGAGCTGTTCGTGGCCGAGCTGACCAGGCGCGTAGTGCGGCGAAAGGCGCCGAGGGCCATGCGCTGGGCACTGGGCCAGGGCTTCACGCCCCTGTTCCCGCTTTCGCTGCTGGTGGCGCGGCGCGTCGGCCAGCTCTCGCGCCTGCTGCGCCAGCAGCCCGAGGGCTGGACGGAGCAGGGCTGGCCCCAGGAGGTAGCCGACGCGCTGTCGGCGGTGGTGACGGAGCTTGAGCGCAGGTACGGCGCCGACCCAGGGCAGTGGGCCTGGGGCCGTATCCGGCCACTCACTCTGGCCCACCTGGTAGGCGCCCGCAAGCCCCTGGACCGCATCTTCAACCGTGGCCCGCTACCCTGGGGCGGCGATGCCAATACCATCGCCCAGGCCGCGCCAGACCCGGCGGACCCCACGTGCAACCCGCTGGCCATTCCTTCCCTGCGCATGGTGCTGGACGTGGGCAACTGGGAGGAGGGCCGCTTCTCCCTTCCCGGCGGCCAGTCAGGCAACCCGCTCTCGCCCCACTATGATGACCTGCTGGCGCTGTGGCTCCAGGGCAAGGGCGTGCCCATAGCCTGGGGCAAAGAGACAGTCCAGCGGACAGCACGGGACGTGCTGCGCCTGGTGCCGGCCTGACGACATCCCACGCAATCCGAAAGACTGTCCGCCGTTGGACTGCCTGACGGCTGGCTGGTTGACCAGCCAGACACCTGCCTACTAGAATGAGGCGTGACTCGCCTCGCGGAAGGGGGCACCTTGGCCGTATTTGATCTGCACGTGCATACGGTGAGGGGGAGCAGCGATAGCAGCCTGACGCCAGCCCAGTTGATAGCAGAGGCCCGGCGCATCGGCCTGGACGGCGTTTGCCTGACCGAGCACGCCGGCGGCTGGGACGGCCATCAACTGGAGCAGGTCTTCCGGGACTCGGGCATAACCGTAGTGCGCGGGCTGGAGGTGGCCACCGACATGGGGCACGTGGTGGTTCTGGGCCTCCACTCCTACCTGCCGGGCATGCACCGGATGGCCGACCTCCGCCGGCTGGTGGACAGGGCAGGCGGCGTGGTCATATCGGCCCACCCATTCCGCCATCTGTTCAACCCTCCCCCCTACAACGTCAACCTGCTGTTCCAGGGCCGCAACAGCCACCCCCTGACCCCCGCCGAGGCGGCCAGCCACCCGCTGTTCGAGCTGGTGGACGAGGTAGAGGTCGCCAATGGCTCCAACACCCACCAGGAGAACCTGTTCACCCTGGAGGTGGCGCGCCAGCGCGGCATGGTGGGCACGGGAGGCAGCGACGCCCACTCCATGCACGGGCTGGGAAGGTGCGTCACGGTGTTCCACGGCGACGTCAGGTCTGAGGCAGACCTGATAGAGGCGCTGCGGGCCAGGGCATTCAGCCCCGGCGAGGACTTCCACCTGGGCCGCCTCCAGCCCTTTGGCCGGCGCCGATAGTCGCTGGGCGCTCCATGTTCCGGCTACCCATCGCCAACGACCTGTACCTGCGGCTGCTGGAGGAGAGGCACTCGGAGGAGCTTTTCCGCCTGATAGACGGGAGCCGCCAGCACCTGCGCCAGTGGCTGCCCTGGCTGGACGGTGTGACGGCCCTGGAAGATGTGCGCGAGTACGTCAGGACGTGCCTTCAGCAGTTCGCCAGCAACAACGGGCTGGTGGCCGGCATCTGGTACCAGGGCAGGCTGGCGGGGACTATCGGCCACCACAGCATAGACTGGCACAACCTCAGCGCCGCCATAGGCTACTGGCTGGGCGAGGCCTTTCAGGGCAAGGGCATCATGACCCGCGCCTGCCGCGCTCTGGTGGACTACTCCTTCGATGAGCTGGGGCTGAACCGCATCGAGGTCCACTGCGCCACGGGCAACGCCCGCAGCCGCGCCATCCCGGAGAGGCTGGGCTTCAAGGAGGAGGGAGTCATACGCCAGGCCGAGTGGCTCTATGACCGCTTCGTGGACCACGTGGTGTACGGTATGCTGGCCAGCGAGTGGCGCGCTGCCCGGGCAGATGGCCGGGGCTGACGGGCCTTCCAGTGGTATGGTAGCGGCCCTGTTTGAAGGAGTAGGGGCAGGCCTTGTGCCTGCTCCTTCGGCAGGCCCAGGACCTGGGCAATCACAAGGGTTGCCCCTACTACAGAGAGCTAGCAGTCCGTCACCCATGCTTTGATGCATTGCTTTACCCCCTGTAGTCCCTCTTGAGAAGGGGGACAGCGTAGAGTCCTCCCCCTTACGAGGAGGAGCCAGAGAGGGTCAAAGGCCCCAATTCATGAGTGACATGCCACTGGTATGACTTCCCCCGCAAGAGGCGCTATCATGAGTATGATGCGGCCCTCAGGAGGAGATGCCTCTGTTCGATCCGTGGCGGGAACTGGAGATGGCGGTACGCCTGCTGCTGGCGGGCCTGTTCGGCGCCATGCTGGGGTATGAGCGGGAGAAAGCCGAGAAGCCCGCCGGGCTGCGCACCATGGCGCTGGTATCCATCGGGGCGGCGCTGTTCACCATCGTGTCCATCATCGGGTTCGGGAGCGCGGACCCCGCTCGCGTCGCTGCCCAGATCGTCACCGGCATCGGCTTTCTGGGTGCAGGCACCATAATCCGCAGCGGCGACAGCGACACCGTGCGGGGGCTGACCACCGCTGCCAGCATCTGGCTCACCGCCGCCGTGGGCATGGCGGTGGGCTCGGGCCTCTACATCATCTCGGCGGTAAGCACGGTGGTCGCCCTCGTGGTACTGCGGCTCCTGCCCAGGGGCCGCTGAGGCTTGCAGGGGCGGTCCCTATGGCCCCGCCGACTCGCCGCGAATAATGGTGTCGGGGTAGAAGGCAGCCCAGGCGAACCAGAAGTAGTCACCGTGCGGCAGCGGCTGAAGTGCCTTGCCCAGCATGGGGCCTTCCACGCTACGGCCAAAGATGTCCCAGGTCGAGCCTGTCTCCACGTCCACCAGGCGTCCACCTTCGACCTTGAAGGTAAGCTCCCTGCCATCTGCCATGGCCACGTACACGCCTGCCGCACCCGCCGCGCGGGGTGGGGCGTTCAGCCTGCCGGCGAAGGGTGAGAGCGTATCCTTGCTGTAAAATACCACCAGCCTTCTGCCAAGGATGGAGTCGTTGACGGCAGGCTGCTTTTGCAGCAGGCTGAAGGGGTATGCCACTGCTTGCCCGTCCACTACCAGCCCCACCACCCGCTCCATCGGCCTTAGCCGGGGGTCTGGCTGCCGGAAGTACAGCATTGGCTCGCCGCTGGGGTCATCATAGCCAGGGTAGGGGGGCACGTCGTAGTTCCTGCGGAAGCCGGTGTTCCGGGACAGCACCCTGCCCTGGGGAAAGGCGCTGGCGAACTCTGACCACGGCGACACCCGGGCGGGGATGGGCGTGAGCCTTTTGCCGGTCATCTGCCCGACAATGGCCTCCCCTGTGGCCTGCTGCCACCACGATTGGGTCTGGCGGTCGTACATGACCAGGTTGCTGTAGCGCAGATTGCCGGTGGTGCCGAAGTCCAGCACCACGCCGTCCAGCGTCCTTTCAAAGGCCAGGGCGGAGTTACAGAGGGGGCAGAAGGTCACTACCACCGGCACGCCGCCCACGGTATCGTTAACTACCTCATGGGCCATGAGTATGGCGAGGGGATAGGCCCTGGCCTCGCCGTTTAGCTCCAGGGCAATCACTGGCTCGTTGGGCCTCATATATGACGGCGGACTAGATACCCCCACAAACCTGGGACTGTCTATTGGGGGAATACCATCGCGCGGCGGCCCGCCGGGTATAATCTCCTCATATGGAACGGAGTGTGTGGAGAAGTCAGTGTTCCAGCCAAAGCGCACCTGGGTAGGGGGCAGCCCTTCCACATCGCCCAGTATGAAGGGCGTGGAGCCGGGGGCGACGGTGGGGCCAGGCGCATTGGCCTCTGGCGGTTGGCCCTCGGCGGCCGGCGGACCGCAGGCTGTCACCAGGGCCATGAGCGCTGCGGCGGCTGAAACTACAATGAGTCCTCTGGTCATCGGCAACCCCCTCCCGCACACCAGCCAGTCCCGGCACCGCCAGGCCCACCAGGGCCACAGCCCTGGTGATGGACTCGTCCATGTCCAGGGAGGGCTCCCCGGTTTACCGGTACACCTGGCTCCTGTAGAGGCTACGCCCTTCGCCCCCATGCTGGAAGAACGGTTATACTGATTATAATATTGTCCAACTATGCTAGGCAGGCCAGGTAGCCCCTAAGCGGCCTGGCACGACGTGGAGTCCTATGGAAGGAACAGAAAGCCCCCTGGCGGAGCGGAACGCCAGCAACCCCGGCGTGTCCAGGACGCTTGCCTTCGGACTGCTGGGCATCGGCATCTTGCTGGGCTTCATGCTGGCCATCGTAGTCCTTAACTCGGTCGGCGGCACGGGCAGCAATCTGCCCCCGCTCTACGACGAGGCGCTGGTCACCTCCATCGTGGAGAAGGCCAGCCCATCAGTGGTCGAGTTGACCGTTACGGGCGGGCAGGACCGGGATATACCGCTGCTGAGGCGTAGCAGCACCGGCTCCGGCTTCTTCGTGGATGACCAGGGACACATCATCACCAACTACCACGTGGTGGACGGGGCCAGCCAGATTACCGTGAGGCTCCACGACAACCGTACCCTGGAGGCGAAGGTGCTGGGGACAAGCCCCGCCGACGACCTGGCGCTGCTCCAGGTCAACCCTGACCAGGTGCGGGGCATAGCGCCCCTGCCGCTGGCCGACTCCGACAGGGCCAGGCCGGGGCAAATGGCCATCGCCATAGGCAGCCCCTTCAGGTACTTCAACACGGTGACCGTGGGAGTGGTCAGCGGTGTGGGACGCGGACTGCAGAGCATCCTCCAGCGCCCCATCCCCGACATGATCCAGACCGACGCCGCCCTCAACCCTGGCAACTCAGGCGGGCCGCTGCTGAACGCCAGCGGGGAGGTCATCGGCGTCAACTCGGCCATACAGGTGGCCTCGCCCCTCCGGGTGGGCAGCAGCGGGGAAGAAAGGGGACAGATAGGCTTCGCCGTGTCCAGCAACACCTTGCGCGGCCTGATGCCCCAGCTACTGGAAGCTGAGAAAGTACACCGGCCCTGGCTGGGTGTCGGCGGCACGGAACTGACCAGGGAGCTGGCGGAGTCCCTGGGCATTCCAGCCGAGCGCGGCGTCTATGTGAGCACGGTCTTCCCGGACAGCCCGGCGGAGAAGGCAGGCCTGGTCGCCGACAGCGCCAGCGGCCTGACCGGCAGCGGCGACATCATAATCGCTGTGGACGGCAGGCCCGTGGCCTCGGTGACCGATATGGTCAGCTACTTCAACACCATGCGGCCAGGAAGCGACGTAAAGCTCACCATCCTCAGGAACGGCGCAACGCTGGAGGTCAGCGCCACGCTGGCCGAATGGCCTGACTGATGCTGGCGCGCCCGGCTGAACGCCTCTACAGCGCCTTCTCCACCTCGGCTATGACGGCGTCCACCTGCTGCACCAGGTAGTCCACCTCTTCTTTGGTTACACACAATGGCGGCGCCAGGGCTATGACGTCAGCGCCCCTGCCCAGCAGGCCGTGGTGAGACAGGGCGATGGTCACCTTCTTGCCCAGCTCGGCCTCCCTGGGGAAGCGCTGCCGTGTTGCACGGTCCTTCACCAGCTCTATCCCACACAGCAGCCCCATGCCCCCACGAATGTCCCCCACGATGGGGTGCTCATACAAAGTCTGCAACTGCTGGTACAGGTACTCCCCCATGCGCGCCGAGTTGTCCACCATCCCCTCCCCCTCCATGATGTCCAGGTTGGC
>DAOUAM010000059.1:0-2689 GCA_034433305.1 Dehalococcoidia bacterium
GGCGCGGCACCACCTCGCCTGGCTCCGCGATGACGGCCACCAGCGTCCCGACCTTCACCGTGGTGCCCTCAGGCACCAGGATGTGGGCCACGACGCCCGAGGCCGGCGCCTCCAGCGCCGAGTTGATCTTGGCCGTCTCCACGTCCACCAGCGGCTGGCCCGCCTGGACGGTGTCGCCCTCTTTCACCAGCCACCTGACCAGCAGCCCTTCCTCCATGTTCATGCCCCACTGGGGCAGCAGGACGTTGGTGGCCATCAGCATGCCTCCGTGAAAGTCCAAGAGTGCCTGAGGGAGATTCCATGCCCCCTTCCTGACCTTCCCACAGAGGGGGCAGGGACTGTTCTCGCCCCCTTTGGGGGAGAGTCAGAGAGGGGGCTGACCCTGCCTCCATACCAGCCTGGGGCCATGTGCATCAGGCCCATTACCTGCGGCCCGGGATGACAGCCTGCGCCCCTCCCCTACTCCAGCGTCTTGAGTATGGCATTCTTGATCTTGTCCTCGTTGGGGAAGACCAGCTTCTCCAGAGCCGGGCTGAAGGGGAAGTGGCAGTCCAGGCTGGCGACGCGCTGGATGGGCGCCTGGAGCGTCCAGAAGCCTTCCTGGGCCACCATGGCCGCGATCTCGCTGGCCACGCTGCAGCTCTTGTGGGCCGGGTCTACCACCACCAGCCTGCCAGTCCTGGCCACGGACTTCAGTATGGTGTCCTTGTCCAGGGGCACGAGGGTGCGGGGGTCAACGACCTCCACGGAGACGCCCTCCTTCTCCATCTCCTCAGCCACGGCCATGGCCCGGCGCAGCATGCCGGCCAGCGCCACCACGGTAACATCCGTCCCCTGGCGCTTGACATCGGCCACGCCGAAGGGGATGGTGTACTCACCGTCGGGCACGGGGCCGCGCACACCCATGAGGTTGTTGTCCTCGAAGAACATGACCACGTCGTCGCAGCGGATGGCTGTCTTCAGCAGCCCCTTGGCGTCGGCCGGCGTGGTGGGAATGACGATTTTCAGGCCGGGCATGTTCATGAACATGGGATAGGGCCTGTCGGTGTGGTGGGCCGCGATGTTGTTGCCGTAGCTCATGCCGCAGCGGTACACGATGGGCAGATTGACCTGGCCGCCGAACATGTAGCGCATCTTGGCGGCCTGGCTCACGAGCTGGTCCATGGCCACCCACAGGAAGCTGGACAGCGATTGCACTATAGGGCGCATGCCCACGGCGGCGGCGCCCACCGCCGCGCCGATGAACCCGTTCTCCGACAGCGGCGTGTCTATGACCCGCTCGCCGAACTCCCGCGAGAGGCCGCCGGTCACGCCGTAGATGCCGCCCCGGATGCTCTCGCCCATGATGAACACCCGTGGGTCGCGCCGCATCTCCTCTTTGATAGCCTGGTTTATCGCGTCAGCAAAGGTTATCTCAGCCATATGTCCCTCGCAAACAGCTTTCAGCAGGTGGCCTCACGGCACCGGTATAGGGTCGGCGTACATGTCCACGAAGAGGTCTTCCGGGTTGGGATAGGGGCTCTGGCGGGCGAACTTCAGGGCATCCTCGATAGCGGCGTTCACCTCGGCCTGCACCTGCTCTATCTCAGCCTCGGAGGCGATGCGCTGCTCAACGAGGCGCTGCTTGTGCATAAGAATGGGGTCACGCTTCTTCCACTCCTCGATCTCCTCCTGGGTGCGGTACGGCTCCCGGAGGATGCGGGCCAGGCCCTCGGAGTGGTCCTCGTAGCGGTAGGTCCTGGCCTCGATGAAGGTGGGGCCACGGCCGGCGCGCGCCCTGGCGACGGCCTCCCTGGTGGCCTCGTACACGGCCAGCACGTCCTGACCGTCCACCAGCACGCCGGGCATGTTATAGGCAGTGGCGCGGTCGGAGATGTTCTCCACGGCGACGACGCTGCGGAAGTGGGTGGTGACGGCGTACTGGTTGTTCTCACAGAGGAATATGACCGGCAGCCTCCAGATGGAGGCGAGGTTCATGGCCTCGTGGCAGGCGCCCTGGTTGCTGGCGCCATCGCCGAAGAAGGCGACCACCACGCGATCCCTGCCCTGCATCCTGGTGCCCAGGGCCGCGCCGACGGCCACTGGCAGCGCCGAGGCCACGATGCCCGACTCGCCCAGGATGCCGATGCTGAAGTCGGCCAGGTGCATGGAGCCGCCCTTGCCCTTGCAGTAGCCCGTGGCCTTGCCCAGCAGCTCGGCCATGGCCCTGCGGACGTCGCCGCCCTTGGCGATGGGGTGGCCGTGGGAGCGGTGGTTGCCGGTAATATAGTCGTCGTCGCGCAGGGCGGCGCAGGCCCCGACCGCCACCCCCTCCTCGCCGATGTAGCAGTGGGCCGCGCCCACAAGCTCGCCCCGCTGCACCAGCTCCTTCACCGTCTCGTCGAACCGGCGGATGAGCATCATCCGCCTCAGCATCCGCATGAGCAACTCTCTGTCTTCGACCATACTCGCCTCCCTTCTGGCAATGGCAGAGGAAATGGACTGTTCAAGCCACGATGCATCTGGTCGCGGCAATTATAGCATCCTGCTGGTCAACACTGGTGCAGGGGCAACGCCCCCTTGTATCTTGGAAGGGGGATAGAATGAAAGAGAGGGTGCGGCAGACCCAAACCCCCTGGGTCCACAAGAGGCCGCTAGAGAGCGTGGTCGCCGCACCCATCCCCCACAAAAGCCCGAACAGTTGCCTGGG
>DAOUAM010000060.1:0-45833 GCA_034433305.1 Dehalococcoidia bacterium
TCGAAGCCGCCTTTCGCTTGAATGAGACTATGCTCATTGCCACACTTTGGACATTCGAACATTTCGCCTTCTCCCCATCACCGATTTCCTACCGCTCTTCCGCCACTGGCCGCACCTCAGCGGAAAGCCCGTATTGCGCCACGTTCTCACGGATAATCAGGTCCACAGTGTTCTGAGAGACTCCTTTCTCCGAGTCTGCGGTGAGCTTCACATGCAGTTTCACATCCGCTCCGCTTTGCACGAGAGGCTTTACCACGCCGTCATAGAAATCGGCCCACTTCTGCCAGTCAAGGTCGCTTTCTACTTCCAGTCGGTGATACAAGCCTGATACCGGGGCTGGAGCTGAGGGGACTCGAACCCCTGACTTCCTCCGTGCAAAGGAGGCGCTCTCCCAACTGAGCTACAGCCCCACGGTGCAGTCCCAGGGCAGAGTATAACATAAGGGGGCCAGCCCTGCCATTGCCCGGCGCGGGCAGGCGTTCAGGGGGAAAAAAGACAGGCCAACCGGATTACGGCTGGCCTGTGACACCTTAACGACTGGATAGTGGAAGGAAACCAACTGTAGAGCTTACTGGCATTCAGACAAGTTGATGCGGCAGGGATACAAGGAGAGGCCATTGGTCTGGGGAGCTCCCCCTGGCTAGTGGCACCAGGGTCCTGCTCTACCCGAGGACCTTTGCACCTCCCACCTGCCGACCGACCTGGGAGACCCGATGGCTCGGGCATACTCCCTAGAAAGGAGGTGATCCAGCCGCACCTTCCGGTACAGCTACCTTGTTACGACTTCGTCCCAGTCACCGGCCCCACCCTCGGCGCCTGCCTCCCTTGCGGGTTGGCCCAGCGACTTCAAGTGTTGCCGACTCCCATGACGTGACGGGCGGTGTGTACAAGGCCCGGGAACGTATTCACCGCAGTATGCTGACCTGCGGTTACTAGCAACTCCGCGTTCATGCAGGCGGGTTGCAGCCTGCAATCCCCACTGGGGCCGGCTTTTTGGGATTAGCTCCGGCTCGCGCCTTGGCGACCCATTGTACCGGCCATTGTAGCGTGTGTGTAGCCCTGGACGTAAGAGCCGTGCTGACTTGACGTCATCCCCACCTTCCTCCCCCTTGTTAGGGGCAGTCTCGCTAGAGAAATTAACTAGCGACAAGGGTTGCGCTCGTTGCGGGACTTAACCCAACACCTCACGGCACGAGCTGACGACAGCCATGCAGCATCTCTGCACCCGTCCCGAAGGAACCCCCGCTTTCGCGGGGCATCGTGTGCAGTTCAAGCCCAGGTAAGGTTCTGCGCTTATCATCGAATTAAACCACACGCTCCGCTGCTTGTGCGGGCCCCCGTCAATTCCTTTGAGTTTTAGCCTTGCGGCCGTACTCCCCAGGCGGGGTGCTTAATGCGTTAGCTACGGCACGGGAGGGGTCGATACCCCCCATACCTAGCACCCATCGTTTAGGGCGTGGACTACCCGGGTATCTAATCCGGTTTGCTCCCCACGCTTTCGCGCCTCAGCGTCAGGGACAGCCCAGAAGGCCGCTTTCGCCACTGGTGTTCCTCCCAGTATCTACGTATTTCACCACTACTCTGGGAATTCCACCTTCCTCTGCTGCCCTCAAGCCCACCAGTTTCCCATGACCCCTCCCAGTTGAGCCGGGAGATTTCACATGAGACTTGGCAAGCCGCCTACACGCCCTTTACGCCCAGTAATTCCGGACAACGCTCGCCTCCTACGTATTACCGCGGCTGCTGGCACGTAGTTAGCCGAGGCTTATTCCTCGGGTACCGTCCTTGCTCTTCCCCGAGAAAAGGGGTTTACAACCCGAAGGCCTTCTTCCCCCACGCGGTGTCGCTGCGTCAGGCTTTCGCCCATTGCGCAAGATTCCCTGCTGCTGCCTCCCGTAGGAGTGGGGGCCGTGTCTCAGTCCCCCTCTGGCCGACCGTGCTCTCACACCGGCTACCCGTCTTCGGCTTGGTAGGCCTTTACCCTACCAACTACCTGATAGGCCGCAAGCCCCTCCCAGAGCGGGTTTTAGCCCTTTCCTCTCCAGGCCGTAGCCTGAAGAGCGTACGGGGTATTAGGCCGGATTTCTCCGGCTTATCCCCCTCTCCGGGGCAGGTCACTTACGTGTTACTCAGCCGTCTGCCACTATCCCGGCAGCCGAAGCCACCGGGACCGTTCGACTTGCATGCATTAGGCGCACCGCCAGCGTTCGTCCTGGGCCAGGATCAAACTCTTCATAACGGTTTCCTTCCACTATCCAGTTGTTAAGGTGCTCCCGAAGGTGCACTTTATATTAACGACCAAGCGAGGGGCTTGTCAAGTGTCTTTTTCCGACCGGCCCCTTGCTCAAACCTTTATTATCATAGCCAATCCCCAGGGGGGCGTCAAGGGTTTCGCGGCGCTTGCAGACGCATTCCCGTGGGCGCTACAGCCGCCCTCCAAGGCCCGCGTGGCACGCCGTCTCCTACAGCGCCCCAGCCAGCAGGCGGATGCCTATTCCGGCCATCCCCAGCGCCAGCAGCCGGGCCAGGGCCGTGCTGCTCAGCCTGGTGGACAGCCTCGCGCCGAGCTGGGCGCCGGCTACGACCCCTGCCGTCAGGGCGATGGCCGGGCCCCAGTCGCCCTCCAGGTGGCCCAGCGTCAGGTTGGTCAGCGTCGCGGCGAAGGCCGTCGTGGTAATGATGAACTGGGACGTGGCCGCCGCGACCTTTATGGGCACCTTCAGCGTGTGGACGAAGAGCGGCACCTGGAGTATGCCGCCGCCTATGCCCGTCATGCCCGATAGCAGCCCGGTGGACAGGCAAATGGACTGCCCCAGTGCCCGCCTGAGCGGGTAGACGTACCTCACGCCGGCCCTGTCCACCAGGACTCTCAGGTCGCTGCCCGCCGACTTCAGCGCCGATGCAGGGTAGGGCTTCCTGGTGAGGGAGTAGGCCGCCGCGGCCAGCAGCAATATCCCCAGGGCCGCCTGGAATGCGCCCCTGGGGATATTGCCCGTCAGGAAGGCCCCCAGGACCGCTCCCGGCACCGTGGCCAGGGCCAGCACTATGCCCAGCTTGTAGTCTATCCGGCCCAGGCGCGAGTAGGCGATGGTGGCGGATATGCCGGTGAACAGCACCGCCACCAGCGACGTGGCCGCCACCGCGGACGCGCTGGCGTCGGGGAACAGCAGCAGCAGGGGCACCATGAGGATGCCCCCGCCAGCGCCAATAAGCGTGCCGTACCCGCCAGCGACGAACCCGCCGGCCAGCAGCAGCCCTAGGGTGACCATGGACCCTCCTGAAAGGTCTGATGGACAGGTGGTCTGACCATTAGCCCTTATGGTATGCCTCGCACCACCTACTGTCAAGAGGGGCAGTGCCCCGGAACCAGGGCTGGCCAGGCTGGCGATGCGCCGGCCTCCAGCGGGCTACCAGCGGGAATTACAAATGTGCGCCGCTTGACAGCCGGTGAGATAATCTATGTACCTCAAGTGCAGGAGGCGTATTCCCATGTCCAGCACCCATCTTTACCCTTCAGCTAACCGGCCGACGGTCATGGGGGCCAACGGCATGGTGGCGTCGGCCCATCCCCTGGCTTCCATGGCCGGCCTGAGGGTGCTCCTGGACGGGGGCAATGCCTTCGATGCGGCGGTGGCCACCGCCGCTGCCCTGGGGGTGGTCGAGCCTTATATGTCAGGGGTGGGGGGCATCGGCCTGGCGCTGGCCTACGTGGCCAGGGAAGGCCGGGTGCGGGCACTCAACTTCTCCGGCAGGGCGCCACTGGCCGCCGAGCCTGGACTCTTCACTGAGGAGACCAGGCAGACTGGCATCATTGCAGCCCTGGTGCCCGGCAACGTCGCCGGCTGGCTGACGCTCCACGAGGCCTATGGCTCCCTGGAGCGCCAGCGGCTCTTCCAGCCGGCCATCCAGTACGCCGAGGAGGGCTTCCCTGTCACTCACTTCAACAGCCGGTTGATTGCCCAGAGCGTCCCCAGGCTCTCGCTGTTTCCCGGCTCCGCCGCCATCGTCCTGGATGGCAAAGGCCGCGCGCCGGCCCCAGGGTCGCGCCTGCGAATGCCCCACCTGGCCAGCACCCTGCGCGAAATCGCCCGGGCGGGACAGGAAGGGTTCTACCGTGGTAGCCTGGCCCAGCGCATCGTCCAGGCCAACCGCACCATGGGAGGCCTGTTCCAGGAGGAAGACCTGGCAACCTACCAGGCCCAGTGGCAGGAGCCTCTGGGCATTAGCTATCGCGGCTATCGCATCTTCACCACGCCCCCTAACTCCAGCGGCTTCCAGGTACTCCAGACCCTCAAGCTCATGGAGGGCTTCACTGGCCCTGACCTGGCCTATCAGCACCCCCAGACGCTGCACCTGCTCATGGAGGCCATCAAACTGTGCGTGACCGATCGCATCAGGTATGCCGGAGACCCCGACTTCGTCCGCGCGCCCTTGAAGGGCCTGCTGTCCGACGCCTATGCCCAGCGGCAGCGCCGTCGCATTGACCCCTGCAAGGCCTCGGTGGTCCCGGGCGAACACTACTCCAGTCGGGTGCCGGCCGGTGCCCTGGCCCCTGGCTCGCCCGAGGAGTTCGACGGCGGTATGACCACCCACTTCGCCGTCGCCGACCGGGATGGCAACGTCGTCTCCATCACCCAGACCCTGGGCGGCGCCTTTGGCTGTGCCGTGGCCCTGGAAGGCACGGGCATCTTCCTGAACAACATGTGCTACTGGTTCGACCTGGAGGAAGGCAGCCCCAACCGCATCGGCCCCGGCAAGCGGGTGGACTTCGTGGTGGCGCCGACCCACACCTTCCGCGATGGCCGCTTCTACCTGAGCATGGGCACGCCGGGTAGCTGGGGCATCCTCCAGACCACGGTACAGCTCCTGATGAACGTGCTGGACTTCGGCATGGACATCCAGCAGGCCATTGAGGCGCCACGGTTCCGCTACTTCAGCAGCCGGCAGGTGCAGATGGAAGAGCGCTTCCCGGCCCACATCCGCCGGGCGCTCCAGGACCTGGGCCACGAGGTGGTGGCCCTTGAGCCGTGGTCTACCACGGTCGGCGGCGCCCAGGGGATAGTGGTGGACCAGGAGCGAGGCGTTTTCCAGGGCGGCGCCGACCCGCGCAGGGACGGCTACGTGGTGGCGTGGTAGCCGTGGACCTATCCCGCTAAAGTCTTGAGAGAAAGGTCAATGAGCAAGCAATGGTCATGTCCCCACCTTCCACCCTTTATACAGGTATACAGGCCGGGCCTGGCTGAAGCTGGACAACGCCAGGGGACGTCTGGCGCCTTTGTGAGGCTGGCCTACTATAACAACGAGGCTACCCAAGCCTGGCAGTATGTTGACAGATACCTATAACTAACGCCGCCAACTGGATGCTGAGCGAGAGCGATGGGACCAACACAAGGAGCTTCAGCTACGACAGCAACGGCAACGATCGGCCCATCTCGGCCAGCGTGGAGGGGAACAGCCTGAGCTACGTCTATGACGGCGACAACCGGCGGGTGAGCATCACCAGTGGCGCGACCACCACCACTCACTACTACTCGCCCCTGGGAGTGGTGCTGGAGCAGCAGAACGGAGTTGACCACGCCAGGTACGTGAGGTCCTGGAGAGGCGAGCCGCTTTCCATCTCGGGGCCGGACGGGGTATTCTACTACCTGTATGACGGCTCAGGTAACGTGGTGGGCATCATAAACTCTGCTGGGGCAGCCGACTGGTACAGTTACCAGCCCTTCGGGGAGGACCTGAGCATGCCGGGGAGTCCTCGGTCAACCCCTTCCGGTACGCGGGCAGCTACCGTGACCAGGAGAGCGGCGTGCAGTACCGCTACTACATGCAGGCCCGCTACCACGACCCTGCCTATGGCAGGTCCAGCCAGGCCGACTACTGGGAGCCGCCGTGGGTAGGGTCGGTCGGGCCGCAGGCGTTCACGCCACAGAACAATGAAAGCGATGGACGGCGCTGCCCTTGCCTTTACCACTATAAATTTTGGGACTGGTCAGTACGCCGGCCATGCCAGGTTACGAGTCCCGGAAGGCGTTGCAGCCAGTGACCAGTGCTGGCAAGCCGCCCATCCAGAAGGCCACCCGGACCGTCTCGGCGATCTCCTCCTCGGTGGCCCCCATGGCGCGGGCGCGGTCGGCGATGGCGCGCACGCCGTCAGGATGGGCCAGCAGGGCATCGCAGAGCAGGGTCATCAGCGTCTTCACCTTGGCCGAGAGCGCCCCGTCCTTGAGGATGAACTCGCGGCCGGCGCTCACGTACTCTTCCAGCCTGGGGTCATGCTTGCGGAGGGCCGCGACGTAGGCTGGTGGCTGTGGCTGCTGCATGGGCGTTCCTCCAGGAATGGCTGAATGGGGCCATGGTACCAGCTTGCCCGCCCCCTGTCCATCAGGACTGGCAGACGCTGCCCTGGCCTTCGTGCTCCCGGCTGCTGGCGGAGCCGGTGCCCAGCAGGTACTCCAGTGCCTCCGGCATGACGGAAATCCATCCCCGGTCGCTGTGAGCGCCCTCGTAGATACAGTAGGCATGAAGGATACCCTGGTGGAGTAGCTCCTGGTGGAACAGGAAGGTGTTCAGTTCGCCATAGACGCCGCGCTGGTCATGGTCGCCTGCGCCCAGGAAGAGCCTGGTGCCGTCCTGGAAGGCCAGGGCGCCCCTGCGAAGGGACTGCCTCAGATAGTCGTAGTTGCCGCTGAGTCCGAAGGCCCCCTGGAACACGTCGGGGTGGGCCAGCGCCAGTTGCACCGCTCCCCTGCCACCCAGCGAAAACCCGCCAATGTAGCGCTCCCCAGAAGTCCTGTACCTGGTGTCTACCTCGTGGATGACCTCCCGGGTGATGAACTCCTCGAAGTCGCCGTCGCAGGAGACGTTGTAAAGCTGGAGCCTGGGCAGCATGTCGCCGATGGCCTTGAGCAGCCGCGCCAGGATGTCAAGGCCGGTCTTGCAGTTGCCGTCGTACAGACCGGTGGTAGCGACGTCGCCTTCCACCCGGTTGCCGTTGGGCATCACTATTATGGTGGGCCTCATCTTCCCCGAGGTAATCATGGCCGTGGCAATCCTGTCAATGCGGGCCACCTCGGTCCACCACTTGTGGTCCTGGCCCATGCCGTGGAGCAGGACCAGGGTAGGGTAGTGAGCGTCCGAGTCGCCATACCCCGGCGGCAGGTAGACACGGTAGGCGCGTTCCTCCTGGAGCACCTGGCTGGTCAGCTTGCCATCATGCACGTAAAAGGTGGGGTTCACCGCTCGGGAGAGATTGATCCTCACCCCCTCCACCTCCACGGCCCTGGCCTCGAAGAAGTCCTGCACTATGGAGCTCATGGTCTCTGGGAAGCTGCGGACGTGCTGGGACATGGCGCCAAGGGGACCTGCGTAGGAGAGGGCCCGCTCTACCTGGTAAAAGGAGTTGTCAGGGCTGAACAGGCTTATGCCGACCCAGAGCACCAGCAGGGCAACGAGGCACCTGGCGGCGGCCTTGAGACTTTTGCTCAAGCGTTCCACGGTTCCAATGCCAACTAAAGGGGCTGTCTTTGAGTATATGCGCTGGGGCCGCTGATGCAAAGGCATCGCGACCCGATGTGCAGCAAACGAGGAGGGCCTGGGGGTCGTGTGAGGCCGTTGCGCCCTTCCCTGGCGCTTTCGACTCCAGGGAAGGGCGTGTCTAGCCTGGCTTCAGGCCCGAGGCTGCCGTCCCGGCCTGCGCGCGCTCCAGACCGTCACGGCCAGCAGGACCACTACCAGCGCGCCGGTCGCCGCCTCCATCTGCCACAGGGGCAGCCTGATGCCGCTTTCTGGCCCCACATCCTGCGTAACAGCACCTTGCACTGGCCCTGCCGCCACTGGAGTGGCCTCCTCCGAGGCAGACCTGGTGTACAGGGCCGACATATCTGCTGGGGGTGCGGTCGTACTCTCCGACGTAGCCTCCGGAACAGGCGATGGTGGCTGCATGGCCGCGGCCACCATCGGTTGGTTCTCCGGTGGCGTATCGTCGGGCGCTGGCGTGGCCTGAACAGAGTAACCTTCATTGCCCGGCATGCCCTCAGGGGGAGGGGAGCCCTCCGATGGGGCCGCCGGCGCCGCCGCGGCCATAAAGGGCATGGGAGCAGGTGTGAGCGTGGCCGCAGGCTGCGGTTGGGGCACGGGAGTGGCCGCCTGTGGCGCCGGCGCCACGGTCGGTGGCACGGCGGCCCCGGACTTGGCCCGGGCCAGGGCCTGGACCTCGGAGTCCTGCATCATTTCCTGGGCTGGCACAGTAGTCTGTCCCTGGAACTGCACCGCCGCCGTTGGCTCCTGGCTGGCGCCGCCCGCCTGGGTGAATAGCCCGATGGCATCGCCTGCCAGGAGGGCAATGAGCAGCAGGGCCGCCATGGAGGCCGCCAGCCTGGTGGGCCAGGCCCAGGACGGCCCCGCCCGGGTGCTGTCTGGAGTCTCCCGCAGCCTGAAGGAGCGTGGCACGGCAAGCTGAGGGAGTTGTCTCAGCAGCCCTACCGTTGCCCTCAGGCCTTCCAGCTCGCTGCGACAACTGGCGCACGTCTCCAGGTGCCGCTCGAGGTCCCGGGCCTCGGCTTCGCTTACCTCCCCGTCCAGGTACGAGGACAGCAGCGCCCGAAGTTTGGTATGTTTGCTAATAATCAGCATCTTTTTACTCTAGCTTGCCATGCCCACCCACCACCCCTGTCTAATATACCTGACGTAACAGGCAGGCCAAAAGTTCCCACTCATGAGAGGCAGTCTCCTGTCATTCTCTGTCAGCGCCCGAAGGCAGCAGCCTTTCATTCTATGCAGCCCGCCTGCTATGTCAACCCTGGCCAATGGCCGCCACCTGTCCCGCGCGACGGTCGTCTGCCTGGGCCAGGCCCTATGGCCGCCCGACTCCGGGTGGATACGTGGCGCCTGGGGGAACACGGCTTGCCGGGCCACATGCCACGCCACGCTAGGCAGACAGGCCCGGATACCTGCTACAATGATGGCGGCGGGCGGCGGCTTGGAGACCATACTACCAGAGGCATTGCCTCCCTGGCTCGCCTTTCTTCCTGACCAGCTTGGGCCGCTGGCCCGCCGTGCTTCTCAAGTCCTGTCCCCGCGCCATACTCTAGCAAGCTGGCATGGCCCCAGGCTATTGAAAAATGCTGCTATAACTGACAGGTTACGAGACCTTGCTGAAAGGCAGCGAGCAGCGTGGCAGTGGAGTGACGTAAGGAAAGCGAAGAGGAAGGCGTGCCTGGATGGGCGCGGCGGAGGGCCTGCGAGTAGTGGGCCGGCAGGGATTCGAACCCTGGACACTCGGATTAAAAGTCCGATGCTCTACCGAACTGAGCTACCGGCCCGCGAGGGGGTGGGTGTGCGCCACCGGCGTGCCTAGCGCCACGGCAGGATGCCCAGCGTGTGCCAGCGGTCCAGGGGCCAGTAGCTTACCCATGCCCTGCCTATGATATGGTCGGCCGGCACCGCGCCCCAGTCCCGGGAGTCGTTGCTGGCCCGACGGTTGTCACCCAGCACAAAGTAGGAGTCAGGGGGCACTGTCACCGGTTCCATGTTGTCCAGGTCCCGGTAGGTGAGATAGGGCTCCTCCATGGCCTCGCCATTGACGAAAAGCTGTCCACGGTGTATCTCCACCACGTCGCCAGGCAGGCCGATTACCCTCTTCACGAAGTCTCGCGACGGGTCCCTGGGGAACCGGAAGATGATGACCTCGCCCCTGCTGGGGGCGTGGAACGGGAAGACGGCCCGCTCAGCGTCACCTGACACGAAAGGCAGCACAGCAGAAAGCCCGTGTGGGTCGAAGTGGAAATAGACCAGCTTGTTTACCAGGAGGTACTGCCCTTCCTCCAGGGTCGGCTCCATGCTGGAGCCTTCCACCCGGAAGTTCTGGACGCTGAACTGCAGCACCAGGAATATGACCAGCGCCAGAATGACCGTCTCGATCAGTTCCCTTATGACAGCCCGCATCCTTCTCCCATTCTCAAGAACGCACGGCCCCGCCGTAGGCGTTTTCTATTCATTATAACCCGAGAGCCTCCCTCTGTCACACCTGGCGGACTGCAAAAGTATATGATTGAATTCTGGTACTCTTGCCAGGGTGTTGCCGTTTATACTACGCGGGGCGCAGTCGTCGCCACTGCCAACCAGGCCCAGGGAACTCATGGAGAAGGAAGACCTCGAACTTGTGGAGCGCAGCCGGGAGGGGGACCTGACGGCATTCAATGCCGTGGTCGAGCGCTATCAGTCCCACGTGTACAACCTGGCTGCCCGCATTCTCAGCGATAAGACCGCCGCAGAGGACGTCACTCAGGAGACGTTCATCTCCGCCTACAGGGCGTTGAAAGGCTTCCGGGGAGGTAGTCTCCGGGCCTGGCTGCTGCGCATTGCCGCAAACCATTGCTATGATGCCCTCCGCTCTCGCAAGCGGAAGGCAGAGGAGTCCCTGGACCAGTCCCTCCTCAATCCCAGCTTCACGGTGGTCTCCAGGGCCGAATCACCCGAGGAGCAGGCCCTGAGAGGCGAACTGGGCGCCGAGATCCAGCGCGCCATCATGGAGTTGCCCGCCGACCAGCGTGTCACTATGGTGCTCATTGACCTGCAGGGGCTGAGCTACGAGGAGGCCGCCGAGGCCACGGGCGCCTCCCTGGGCACGGTCAAGTCCCGCCTCAGCCGGGCACGCTCCCACGTCCGAGACTACCTCAAGGGACGCCGTGACCTGCTGCCGGATCAGTACAGGTCCATGTAACCGGCGCCGTCGGCACCGCCAGGCGCGGCCCGCCATAGCCCACTGCTTCCACCCAGCCCCGCCGCTGTGTGCCCCTGGACCGTGCTGGCGCCGAATTCCGACAATATCTCAGAATATTCGCCGATTTCCTCTACAGGACTAGCTTTGCCAGACTCTTGACAATTGCATTGCACTGGGGTATTGTTCAGCGCATAGAAGACTAGAACGATTCTATTTTTGGTCTGTTCATACCACTACACCCGCCCTTGGTAGAAAGGGGTGGCACCTTGGACCTGGAACTCCAGGCTCGGCTGATGGAGATGAGGGAGGCCCTCACGGCCCGAGGTGTGACCCTGACCCCTCGAAGGCTGAAGCTGCTGGAAGTGCTGGTCGCCAGCGAGTCGCACCCCACGGTCAGCGAGATACACCAGGAGGTGAGGCGCTACTTCCCCGGGACCAGCCTGGCGACCATCTATAACACCATTGAGATCCTCAAGGACGCCGGGCAGGTGCTGGAGATCGAGTTCAGCAGCTCGGCCAACCGGTACGATGGCCGCAGGCCAGGGCCGCACCCGCACCTGGTCTGCCTGGGCTGCGGCAAGATAGAAGACCTGGACGTAGCCGGGCCAGACTATCCGCTGGATGACATCGCCGCCGCCACCGGCTACCAGGTGCTCCGTCAGCGGACAGACTACTATGGCCTCTGTCCGGCCTGCCAGGAGGCTGGCAGGCATTCGTAGGCATTGAGGGAGGAGGTGAGGCCGACGGTTGCCCCGTCACCATCGCGGGCAGGCAGCTTAACAGGCACGGCTCAAGGAAAGGAGGCAGGAGGCTTATGGCCGGCAGAGAAGATATTGCCCTGATGGCCCACCTTATGCGACGCGCGGGCTTCGGAGCGTCCCGCGATGAACTGGAGCGGCTTGTAGCCCAGGGGTACGAGGAAACGGTGGAAGAGTTGCTCAACCCCGAAGACAAGCCGCCCGTAGATACGTTCATGCTCTACCGCTACCACCCCACCACCGAGGTCCCGGGAGGCGCCGCTACTCCAGGACAGGCCAACTGGCTCTACCACATGATCAACTCCCAGCGCCCCCTCCAGGAGAAGATGGCCCTGTTCTGGCACCACGTCTTCGCCACGGGCAATGGCAAGGTGGACAACTGCAACCACCTTCTGGAGCAGGTCCAGATGTTCCGCGAGTATGGCATGGGCAACTACAAGGACCTTCTTGTCCAGCTCGCCAGGAACCCAGCCATGATCTTCTGGCTGGACAACAACGAGAACCACAAGAACGCCCCCAACGAGAACTGGGGCCGGGAGCTGCTGGAGCTGTTCTCCATGGGCGTGGGCAACTACACCGAGAAGGACGTTTACGAGTGCTCCCGCGCCTTCACGGGCTGGACTATCAGCGCCAAGATGCCGCGCTATCCCTACGGGCGCTTCCCGTGGCAGTTCGAGTTCCGCCCGGAGGACCATGACTACACGGAGAAGACCTTCCTGGGCCACAAGGGCCGCTTCAACGGCGAGGACATCATCGAGATCATCGTCCGCCAGCCGGCCTGCGCCCGGTTCATCGCCCGCCACCTGTACAACTTCTTCGTGGCCGACGAGCCGCAGGTGCCAGCCTGGGGCATCGAGGCGCCCCGCGACCCAGAGGCCGTCCGCACCCTGGCCGAGACTTTCGTCAACTCCAACTTCGAGATGAAGCCGGTGCTGCGCACCCTCTTCAACTCCGACTTCTTCAAGGAGGCCATGTACCAGAAGGTCAAGAGCCCGGTGGAAGTGGTAGTGGGCACCCTGAAGCTGGTCAAGGACTTCCAGGGGCCGACCCCAGGCCTTGAGCCGGTCATGGCCAGGCAGCCTGGCTACATGGGCCAGGACATCCTGGACCCGCCCAGCGTGGAGGGCTGGCACACCGGCAAGGAGTGGATCAACAGCGGCTCGCTGGTGACCCGCATCAACTTCGTGGCAGACCGCGTCAGCAACATTAATCTGCCAGGCGTCCGCGACATCATCAACCGCATCGCCTCCGAGGCCCGCACGACGGCTATGACAGCCGAGGCCTTCGTTGACCGCTGCCTCGACCTGGTAGGCCCGGTGGAGGTGCTGGAGCGCACTCGCCAGGAACTGGTGGCCCATGCCCAGAGCGGCGGCCCTATCGTCTGCCGCAATGACGACGAGTACGCGGACTTCTCCCGCAGGGTCGGCGATATGCTGGCGCTCATCGCCGCGACCAGGGAGTACCAGTTCGGATAGACCGGCCAAGGGCGATACACGTAAGGAGATGACAGTGATGGCTACCAAGAGGAAGGACCCTGTCCTGGTTGTGTTGCAGCTCACCGGCGGCAACGACTACTTCAATACCGTTATCCCCTACACCGATCCCAACTACTTCGATAACCGGCCGGCGCTCCAGGTCCCCGCCGAGAAGGTGCTCAAGCTGGACGAGGAACTGGGACTCCACCCGGCCATGAAGCCCATGAAGGACCTGTATGAGAAGGGCATGATGGCCGTCATCCACGGCATAGGCTACGCCAACTCGCCCAGGTCCCACTTCCGCTCCATGGACATCTGGCACACCTGCGAGCCAATAAAAGTCGGCACCGAGGGCTGGCTGGGGCGGGCCATCCGCGAGCTGGATCCCAGAGGCGAGAACCCGGTCACCGGCATCAACATCGGCCAGGGCCTGCCCAGGGCGCTGGTGGCGCCGGGGGTGTCCGTGGCCTCGGTGGCCGACGTGACCAGCTATGGCCTGCTGACCAGCATCCAGCAGCAGGAGCAGCGGCGAAAGGTGCTGGAGCGCTTCGCCAACATGTACGGCCCCGCCATAGGCACCGGCCCGGTCATGGACTACCTGGGCCAGACGGGCATTGACGCCATGAAGGGCGCCGACATCCTGAAGGTGGCGCCCCAGCGGTACAAGTCCAGCGTGGAGTACGGCGCCTCCCCCATCTCCAAGGCGCTGCGGGACGTAGCCATGATCCACACGGCGGACCTGGGCGTGCGCATCTTCTACACCCAGCATGGCAGCTTTGACACCCATGCTGCACAGGCCACCACCCACGCCAAGCTTTGGAGCGAGGTGTCCGAGGCCATCGCCGACTTCTGGGACGACCTGCGGGAGCACAACGCCGACGACAACGTCATCATGTTCCTGTTCTCGGAGTTCGGGCGGCGCGTCCATGACAACGGCTCGGGCACGGACCATGGCGCGGCTGGCGTGTCCTTTGTCATTGGCCCCAGGGTCAAGGGCGGCATGTACAGCGAGTACCCGGAGACGGCGGCGGAGAAGCTGGACCAGGGCGACCTGGTGCCCAACCAGGACTTCCGCGGCGTGTACTCCACCATCCTGGAGCAGTGGTTCGGCCTGGACCCGACGCCCATCGTCAATGGCCAGTTCGAGCAGCCCAGGTTCATCAAAAAGAACGGCGCCTAGAGGCTGCTGGACAGGAACGGTGTGGCAGACGCCGGCTGACCTCGCTCCTGGGACCCAGGGCACAGTGTAGGCCTTGCGATAGCCCCTCTCCAGCCTGCACCGAGCTTGCGGAGGGGTGGAGAGGGGGCTTGCAGGGACGTGGTCTGTCTGGCTGTTCTGTGGCCGGGGCATCTTGTGACCATTTAATGGGGGTAATGACATGCTCACTACAACCGTGGCCGGACGCACCTGGAACTTCAGCCACGCCATAGGCCGGAACGCAGCGGCGGGCAATGGCTTCACCGCGCCGTGGTCCATCGCAGTGGCGCCGGGCGGCGTGCTCTACGTGCTGAGCCGCGGGACGGAGGGCGCCGGCACTGGCGTCGCCGCGCCCAACCAGCGCATCGGCAAGCTCACTATCAACGAGGAGTTCCTGGGCGATTTCGGCCGGGGCGACTTCGTCTGGCCGGTGTCAGTGGCCCTGGACAAGCAGGGCAACCTGTACTGCTCCGACGAGGCCCAGCACTTCATCGCCAGCTACGATGGTGATGGACAGCTCCTGGGCCGCTGGGGCGAGGCTGGGTCCGAGCCGGGCAAGCTCAAGGGGCCCACCGGCCTCGCCTTCGATAGCCAGGACAACCTTTACGTGGTGGACAGCCAGAACGACCGCATCCAGAAGTTCACCAGGGACGGCAAGCTCCTGGCCTGCTGGGGAAGCTCTGGCACGGGGCCGGGCCAGTTCAACCGGCCCTGGGGCATTACGGTGGACAAGGAGGACAACGTTTACGTGGCCGACTGGGGCAATGACCGCGTGCAGAAGTTCACCGCCGATGGCCAGCACCTGCTCACCTTCGGCGGCACGGGCTTGCTGGCCGGCGACCTGAAGCGGCCGGCCGACGTGGCCGTGGACAGCAGCGGCGACGTGTACGTGACTGACTGGGGCAACAAGCGTGTGCAGATTTACGCCTCCAGCGGTGACCCCATAACCAGCCTCTACGGCGACGCCCAGCAGTTCTCCAGATGGGCGCAGGAGGTGGTCAACTCCAACCCGGACGTTATCAAGGCTTACCGCCGCGTCAAGGACCTCACGCCGCTGGGCAGGTTCGACAGGCCCGTGGGTATAGCCGTGGACGAGCAGGACCGGGTCATCGTCACCGACAGCACCCGTGGGAGGCTCCAGGTCTATATCAAGGAGAAGGGCTACTCCGACCCGCAGTTCAACCTGTAGCGGGCCGCTGGCCCAAGACTACTGTGGGGCAGGGGACGCGCCGGCCGGCGCGTCCCCTGCGCTTTGCCGCGGAGGGCTACGTCAGCACCACCGGGTCTATATCCACTGTCCAGCTCTGGGGTAGCGTGACCTTCTCCAGGAGGCGTCGAGGCTCAGGGCCGCGCAGGACGATGTGCCAGCGATAGCGGCCCCGCAGGCGCGACGGGTAGGCAGGCGTCGGGCCCAGCATCTCCACATTGGAAAGGCCCCAGGCTTCCTGCTGCTGTTTGATGAGCCGCCCCAGCCGGGTGGCCTCCTGTTCGCACAGCGCCCGGTTGGTGTGGGAGAAGAGCAGCCTGATGAGCTTGCTGTAGGGCGGGTTGCCTTGCTGCCTGCGAAAGGCCATCTCCTGCCGGTAGAAGCGCTGGTAGTCCTGTGAGGCAGCCGCCTGGATGGCGTAGTTGTCGGGCTGGTAGGTCTGGACTATGACCCTGCCCTTTTGTGGCCCCCGGCCTGCCCGCCCCGCCACCTGGCATAGCAACTGGAAGGCCCGCTCGCCGGCGCGGTAGTCCGGGACTTGCAGCCCCACGTCTGCGGAGACGACACCGACCAGCGTGACGGCGGGGAAGTGCAGCCCTTTGGCAATCATCTGCGTGCCCACCAGCACACGCGCCTCGCCAGAGCGGAAGCGCTCCAGCAGGTCCTCGTAGTCCTCGTGTCCCCTGGTGGCGTCGCTGTCCCAGCGCAGGACCCTGGCCTCGGGGAATAGCTCCTGGACGGCTTCGGCCACTGCCTGGGTGCCGATTCCGTAGAAGCCCACTCTGTGGCTGAGGCACTGGGGGCACCGGACAGGTGCTGTCCTTCGGTAGCCGCAGTAGTGGCATAGCAGCCGTCCCAGTTCCCTGTGGAACGTCAGCGCGATGTCGCAGCGCCGGCAGCGCAGGCTGGTCCCGCAACTGCGGCACTGCATGTGGGACGCCGTGCCCCGACGGTTCAGGAACAGGATCGCCTGGCCCTCTGCCTCCAGCGTTGCCTCCATGGCGGACACCAGGGCGCGGCTGAACATGTGCCGGTTGCCGTCGCGCAACTCCTGGCGCATGTCCACGATCTGCACGGACGGGAGCGGCGCACGGACGGCCCCCGTGGCGGACGTTGCTCCATTGGCGACCATCCGGTAGGGTAGCCTGCGCAGCCGGAACTCTCCCTTCAGCCCACGATAGTAGGAGGCCACATCAGGAGAGGCGCTACCCATCACGACGACGGCGCCGGTAAGCTCCGAGAGGCGCAGGGCCACCTCCCTGGCGTGGTAGCGTGGACTGACATCGTGCTGCTTGTAAGTCCACTCATGCTCTTCGTCAATAATGATGAGGCCGAGGTCAGGCTGGGGCGCGAACACCGCGCTGCGCGAGCCAATCACAATGCCGTAGTGTCCTTGCCTTATGCGCCACCACTGGTCGAAGCGCTCCCCCGGCGTCAGCCTGCTATGCAGCGTGGTGACTCTGCCGGGGAACCTTGAGGCGAAGCGCTCTATGGTCTGGCCGGTCAGGGAGATCTCGGGCACCAGGACAATGGCCCTCTTGCCCGTGGCCAGGCAATGCTCCGTCGCCGCCAGGTACACCTCTGTCTTGCCGCTGCCTGTGACGCCTTCCATGAGAAAGGCCCTCGGCGCCTGTTGGGGACTGTCCAGCACCTGGCTAATCTCCGCGACCAGCGCCGTCTGGGGAGGCGTAAGAGTTATGGCGGGGGGCGTGGCGAATGTCCTGCCGGCCAGGGGGTCGCGCTCCAGGACGCGTGTCTCTTTCTGGAGCCAGCCACGGGTAAGGAGGGCATTGACGGCGCTGGCGCCGTACTCGCGGCGGGCCTGGGCCAGCTCCAGTGGCCCCGCGTCCTGCTGGGCCAGCCGCGCCAGCAGGGCTGCCTGTCGCGGCGCTCGCTGCTGGAGCGCGGGCAACTGCTGGGCCAGCGCCTCAGGGGAAACGTCAGGGGCCAGCCTGGCATACTCAAGCTGCCTGTGGCCTATCAGAGGTCGCGCAGGGCTGGAGGCGCGGGTCAGCAGCCCCAGCCTCAGGAGCTGTTGCACAGGCGTCCTGGCCCTCTGGCCCAGGCGTAACAGGACTTCTTCCGTCTCTGCCCGGCCCCTGGCCCGTACGTAGTCCAGTACCCGCTGCTGGGCCTCCGTCAGTGGCGCGTCACCTGGCACGGCTGCGCCCTCGGCCACCGACAGGTATGCCCTGGGACGCACGTGGCCGCCGGGGGGCAGCATGCAGGCCGCCGCCTCGAAGAGGGAACACATGTAGTACTGGCTGAGCCACCGTGCCAGGCTGAGCTGGGCTTCGGAGAGGACAGCCATGGGGAAAATGGCACTGAGGATGTCCCTGGTCCTGGGGACCTGCGAGACGGGGCCAACGGCGAACACCAGGCCCTGCAGCCGTCGCGGTCCGAAGGGCACCCATACCAGGTGCCCAGGCCCGACTTCCAGCGAGGGCGGGACTGAGTAGGTGAAGGTGCGGTCGTGCCCTGTGGGGGCGTCCACGGCGACTTCGGCGAACCTCATGGGACAACAGGCCCTGACCTGGCTTTACCGGCGGCTACTGACCACCCCCAACGCTCCTGTCCACATCTGAGGCACCCTGCCTGGTGGCCCAGCGCAGGCCCTTCCCGGCATAGCTCAAGGGCGCGGCTATATCCTCCGGGCTTCCGGCAATGCCCTGTCGGCCAGGCGCTCTACGGAGTCCGCCGGCTCTCCTTGATGCGGGCAGCCCGGCCGGAGCGTCCCCGCAGGTAGTAAAGCCGCGAGCGGCGCACCGAGCCACGGCGCACCACTTCCACCGACTGTATGGTAGGGGAGTAGAGGAGGAAAGTCCGCTCGACGCCTATCTCTTGCGAGACACGCCGGACAGTGAAGGTTGCCCCTGGACCGGACCCGCGCTTGCGGATGACATCGCCCTGGAATACCTGGGCCCTCTGCCGGTCACCCTCGGTAACCAGGATGCTGACCCGGACAGTATCGCCGGGTTTGAACTCCTGTACCTTGGGGTTGGGCTTGACCTGGACCACGTGGTGAGCGTCCATTTTGCTGGTTTCCTGTCTGGTGATGATTGTAGGAGTAGCGTCTATCCATTTTATCCCTGCGGGAGCCATCCCGCAAGCTGGTTGCCACCGTGGAGTCCTGCTGTGGCCAGGTTGGCCCATGGAGTCGTGAAATACCGTGCAAAACTACTTGACAGGCAAAGGGCAAGGGTGTATCTTATGCACTGTCCCGAGTGATCAAGCAGGTGCTCGGAGCCCAGGATGATGGTCGGCCCGCCCGGCCAGATTCCAGCGGCAAGGCAAGACTGTCGATGTCTGTGGCTGTAAAGGGCCAGGCTGGTCTCCCAGCAAGGCCCGAGCCCGGGCAAGCGCGGTTGACACCACTGCCGTGGAAGCCTGCGGAGGTCCGCCGAAGCAGGCTGAGAGGGCCGAGAGCTATGCAGCGGTTACTCGGGACTTTGTTTTCCTCTCCCGCTCTGTCCCTCGCAGCCCTTCAGCTCCTCTATGAACCGCCTGTCCTCCTCGGATAGCGGCGTGGACTCAAGCAGGTCTGGCCGGTGGAGATAGGTCCTGCGCAGTGACTCCCTTCTCCGCCAGCGCGCCACCTCGCCATGGTTGCCCGATAGCAGCACCTCTGGCACGCTCCAGCCCCGGAAGTCGGCTGGCCGCGTGTACTGAGGGTACTGGAGAAGTCCCGTGGTGAAGGTGTCGTCCCTGGTGGCCTCCTGGAAGCCCACGGCGCCGGGCACAAGACGGGTCACGGCCTCAATGACCACCATGGCGGCCAGCTCGCCGCCGCTGAGCACGTAGTCGCCGATGCTCAGCTCGTCGGTGGCCAGGTGCTCTCGCACCCGCTCGTCCACTCCCTCGTAGCGCCCGCAGATGAGCACAAGCTCTCTGCGGGCCGCAAGCTCCTCCACAATACGCTGGGTGAGCGTCCGGCCCTGGGGCGAGAGCAGTATGACAGGCGAGTCCGTTGCAACCTGTCTGGCCGCCCGCAGTGACTCCACGGCCTCGAAGAGCGGGCCGGGCTTCATGACCATGCCGCCGCCACCGCCGAAGGGGTAGTCGTCCACGGTGCGGTGCCGGTCGTGGGTGTAGTCCCGGATGTTGTGCAGGTGGACCTCCACCAGCCCGCGCTCCATGGCACGCTTGACGGTGCCCTCGGACAGCGGGCTGGCGAACATGCCGGGGAAGATGGTCAGGACATGGAAGCGCATGGCGGGGCCTAGTGCGCCGGGTGGCCGCGCCAGCCCCTGATCATCTCCAGCGCATGGGGAATGGCCTTGACCACGGCTTCCAGGCACTCTTCAACGCCCCTGGGGCTGCCGGGCAGGTTGATGATGAGGCAGCCTGACCTGACGCCGGCCACCGAGCGGCTGAGCATGGCCATGGGTGTGTTCTTGAGGGTCTGCATACGCATCGCTTCGGCTATGCCCGGCACCTCCATGTCCAGTACCGCCCTGGTGGCCTCTGGCGTGACGTCCCGTGGGCCAAGGCCGGTGCCGCCGGTGGTGACTATCACGTCAACCTCGCCGCCGTCGGCCCAGTCCTTCAGCTTCTGAGAGATCATGTCCTTCTCGTCGGGGACAATGTCCCGGTGGAGCTGCTGGAAGCCCTCGCGGGCCATGATGCGGCTGATGACGTCGCCGCTGGTGTCAACGCGCTCACCCCTGTAGCCGGCGTCGCTTATGGTGAGTACCGCAACTTTGAAGATAAGTCACCCTCCTCGCAGTCCGGGCCATGGCCAGGCTGCTGCCTGTGCCCTTTGCTAGAATGCGTATTAAAAAGGGTTCAAAATCGCCTTGCAACCGGCAGAATGACTCTGGGAAACTGTCACCAGCACTGAGGGTCGGTCCCTGTAAGCCTCGTAGCCGCCTCTATTTTACCATGCCTCGGTCGCCAGGGCCTACGGACCCCGGGGCAGGACGTTTGACAGCCATGAGGTCTTTCCCAATAGCGCGTGTGGTGGCAGGGTGGCCGGGTCTCGTCTGGAGCGCCCAGGTGTGGGACGGTATGGGGGTCCTTGTGGTGGGACTGGAAGCGCATCACATCCCCGTAATGGTGGAGGAGACCCTCGCAGCCCTGAACGTTCGCCCGGGGGGCAGGTACATAGACTGCACGCTGGGCGAAGGTGGCCACTCTCTGGCTATCCTGAGCGCTGTCGAGCCAGGGCCATGGCTGCTGGGCATAGACCTGGATGCCGAGTCCCTGGCTGAGGCCAGGAAGCGGCTGGCGCCTTACCTGGACCACGCGGTGCTGGTCCAGGGCAACTATGCCGATGTTGGGGTGCTGGCCGAGAGGCACCAGTTCACGCCTGCCGATGGTGTCCTCTTTGACCTGGGGCTTTCCTCCATGCAACTGGAGAGGGAAGGCCGCGGGTTCAGCTTTTCCAGGGAGGCGCGGCTGGACATGCGGTTCGACCCCTCCGGCGGCATCTCGGCCCACGAGTTGGTGAACAGGTACCCGGAGCAGGAGCTGGCGGACATCATCTTCCAGTATGGCGAGGAGCCCAGGGCCCGACGCATCGCCAGGGCCATTGTGCAGCACCGGCCTGTGGACACGACGACACAACTGGCCGAGATCGTGGCCAGCGTGGTCGGCGGCGTGGGCCGGAGCAGGATACATCCAGCGACCAGGACGTTCCAGGCCCTGCGCATCGCCGTCAATCGGGAGCTGGACAACCTGGCCGACGGACTGGAGCAGGCCATCAACCTGCTGCGTCCTGGTGGGAGGCTGGTAGTTATAAGCTACCACTCGCTGGAAGACAGATTGGTGAAGTCAGTGATGCAGCGCGAAGCCGCCGGGTGTATCTGCCCGCCAGGCACTCCAACGTGCGTTTGCGGCCACACGCCGAGGCTCCGGCTGGTAAACCGCAAGGTTATCAGGCCATCGGAGCGCGAGGCGCGGGCCAATCCCCGGAGCCGGAGCGCGCGCATGCGTGTGGCGGAGCGTCTGTAGATGGACAGGATGGCCCTTGGGCCTGTGTCACGAGCAGGCCTCATGTACCCGGAGTGTGGCGGTACACGGGCCAGGGGCGCCGCTTAAGGTCCTGGCTGAAGATGATGGAGAGTTCGGTATGATGCAGCACAGGCAGCTAGTTACGGCCATTGACGTTGGCACGACAAAGGTTTGCACCATTGCAGGCAGAAAGAGCGATGCCGGGGGAGTCCAGGTCCTGGCCCACGGCGTGGAGCCATGCTCTGGCCTGCGCAAGGGCAACGTGGTAGATGTCACCGCCACCGAGCGGGCCATCAGGGCCTCGGTGGAACAGGTCCAGCGGAAGCTGGGGATACGGGTGCAGTCTGCCTTCGTGGGCGTCACTGGCGGACATCTCACCTTCCGGAACCTCCGTGAGAAGGTGGACTGGATCAATGGCAAGGGCGTGGTAACCTCCGACGACCTGGCACGCGTGCCGGCCAGGATGGCGGAGGCGCACAGCGAGCCGGGCCGCAAGGTCATTCACGCGCTGCCCATTACCTACTTCGTGGACGGCAAGCAGAGCGTCCGGAACCCCGTGGGGATGCACACCTACCACCTGGAGGTGGAGACCCACGTGGTGACCGGCTCGGAGGCCATCATTGAGAACCTGCTCCAGGCTGTGCAGGCCGCCGGGCTGGCCGTTGATGAGCTTGTGCTGGAGCCGCTGGCCAGCGCCGAGTCGGTGCTGACGCCCCAGGAGAGGGAGAAGGGCGTCATCATCGCGGACATCGGGGGCGGCACCACGGACCTGGTGGTGTTCAAGAACGGCAGCATCGTGTACACCGGAGTGATACCGGTGGCGGGCTACCAGTTCACCAATGACATTGCCCTTACCTACAACACCTCCTATGATGCGGCGGAGATGGTGAAGGTGCAGTATGCCCACACGGAACCGGACACTGTGCGCCCGGACGAAGAGGTCATGCTGCCCGTGTTCGGCAGGAACGCCCAGGTCCGGGTTTCCCGTCGGGAGATATGCCAGCTTACCAGGGAGCGGGCCCAGGAGCTGGCCAGGCTGCTGAAGCTGAAGCTCGCCGAGGCGCGGCCCCGTGTCGGCGATATGTCTGCCATGCCGCTGGTGCTTACGGGCGGCACCTCCAACCTACCTGGACTGGACCGCCTCGTACAGCGGGTGCTGTCCATCCACGTGCGCGTCGGCGTACCCAACGGCAACCGGGACATACCCGAGGAGCTGAAGGCGCCGGCGTTTGCCACCGGCGTCGGGATCCTGCTCTGGGGACTGGAGCACCAGCGCCAGCCGGCGCCAGGTGCCAGCGACAGGGTCCACGTCGCCGAGGATGGTCACAAGGGCGTGTTCTCACGTTTCGTCGGTCAGGCAAGAAGGTTGTTGCCCAAAGCCTAGTCACAGGAGTCATGGAGGACTAAATGGCAGTTATCGGCAGGGAACTCGAAGGAGTCGCCAGGATCAAGGTCATAGGCGTGGGCGGCGGCGGTTCCAATGCAGTCTCTAGGATGTTCCGCGAGCGAATTCCGGGCGTCGAGTACATCGCGGTCAATACCGACGCCCAGGCGCTGATGCGCAGTGAGGTGCCCCTCAAGGTGAGGATTGGCGACCAGCTTACGGGCGGCAAGGGCGTTGGCGGCAACCCGGAGTTGGGGATGCGCTCCGCCGAGGAGAGCCGCGAGGAGCTTTACGAGGCTATCCGCGACTCGGACATGGTCTTCGTGGCCGCTGGCATGGGCGGCGGCACCGGCACCGGCGCCTCGCCCGTCATTGCACAGATCGCCAAGGAGACCGGTGCCCTCACCGTTGGCGTGGTCACGCGCCCCTTCCTGTTCGAGGGCACGCGGCGCTCGCGCCAGGCGGAGGAGGGTATCAAGCGCCTCAGCCAGCACGTGGACACCCTCATCGCCATTCCCAACGAGCGGCTCCACGTGGTATGCGAGGAGGCCATCACCGCCGAGAATGCCTTCAAGGTCGCCGATGACGTGCTGCGGCTGGCGGTGCAGTCCATCGCGGAGCTTATAACCGTCCCGGGCGAGATCAACCTGGACTTCGCCGACGTGCAGGCGATAATGCGGGACGCAGGCCCTGCCTGGATGTCCATAGGCTGGGGCACCGGCGAACACCGGGCCAGAGAGGCCGCCCAGCGGGCCATCTCCAATCCGCTGCTGGACGTGTCCATCGAGGGCGCCAAGGGCGTGCTGTTCAACATCACCGGAGGCAGCGACCTCAAGCTGGCGGAGTTGCACCAGGCCGCCGAGGTCATCCAGCGCGTCGTAGACCCCGACGCCAACATCATCTTCGGCATGACCACCGATACCAAGATGGAGAACGAGATCAAGCTCACCATCATCGCCACCGGCTTCCCGACGACCGAGGCCGTCCAGGAGAGGGAAGACCAGATCACCCAGATGCTGCGCGATGCCCTTTCCCGGGACGAGTCCGAGCTGGACCTGCCGCCCTTCCTGCGCCGCTACTCTCGGCCCAAGGGGCGCGACCGCAGCCAGGTCAACGGGCGTTAGTCCCCTTTTCAGGCACTCATAGCCACTCATGAGGGGGCGACCACATGGTCGCCCCTTCGATTTTTGGGCCCTTCCCGCAGGACTGACATTCCTCTTTATTGCCCGCTGCCCCTGTCATATGAGGAGAAGGGACAGGCGTCTGGCCCTCATCCTGACCTTCCCCCACAGGAGGAAGGGAGGGTCCTCGCCCCCTCTGGGGGAGAGCCAGAGAGGGGGGCTGGTTGCGCTATTACCCTGTTATGTTGTTAAAGCCCGTCTGCCAGGCATGCCCCCATAGGCAACCCAGCCAGGGGAAAATTTGTGCGATTTGGCCTTGACATACCCAACATCTAGTGTTAAGGTATAAGTATTCTACGACAAGTTGTGGTTTTCCAAAAACTTCTTAGACTCTGTTTAGGCCCAGGTCAATGGCGTCCCATGCTCTGCCCATTCTGTAGCTACAAAGACTCCAGGGTCATAGACTCCCGGGACACGGGCGATGGCATTCGCAGAAGGCGGGAGTGTCTGCGCTGCGGGCTGCGGTTCACGACCTATGAGCGGGTGCAGACGCGCTCGCTGCTGGTGATCAAGCGGGACGGCCGGCGCGAGGAGTTCAACCGCGAGAAGCTGTGGACTAGCCTGGCCAAGGCGTGCGCCAAGCGCCCCCTGCCCACGGGCACTCTGGAGAAAGTGGTGGACGACATCGAGGCGCAGCTTTCGGGCCTTGGCCGCGCCGAGATACCTTCCAAGCTCATCGGCGAGATGGTGATGGAGCGGCTGAAGCGCCTGGACCGCGTGGCCTACATCCGCTTCGCCAGCGTTTACAGGGACTTCCGGGACATCGAGAGCTTCAAAGAAGAGATAGATGCGCTGCTGGAGGCGCGCAATTCTCCCGGCGTCCCCAGCAACCAGCTATCGCTTCCCATGGACGAGAACACGCCCGGCGCCACGCGCCGGCGCGGCCGGAGGCCCCGCAAGGCCCAGCCAGGGCCGAAACAGGCAGACGCTTAATTCCGGCCAGCCAGGGTATAGACCATTTGTTCGATTTGTGGTATGTTGTTGGCGAAATGAGCGTAAATGTCGCGGCTCCTCATACCTGGTCAAGGTGTGACCTGACCAGGCTGAAGGCAAAATCCCTTCCCCCTCGATGGGGGAAGGCCAGGATGGGGGTGAAGCAAATGCCCCCAACCTGGCCCCGGGACACCCCTCATTGGGGATGCCGGGGTAATTGTGGCAGGGCGGCGGTCAGAGAGGGCGTGTCGGGCTGGCCATCAGCCGGGCACGGGGACTGAGTCCCATTAGCCAGCATCTGGCAAACCGTGTCATTCTTGTTCTCAGGAGTAGAGAGATGGTGAAGGACACTAATTCGGGCCGCCAGCATAGCACGCAGGGCCGCGAGGACGCCTTGCGAGAGCTTGTCGCCAGGGCGCTGGAGGCTGGCGTATCCGCCGAGCAAATCCAGGAAGCCATGTCCCAGTCGCTGAAGCGCAACGGCAATGGCCACGCGCCAGCCAACGGCCATGTGCAGCTCAGCGAGAACGCCCGCGTCATTCTGGAGAAGCGCTACCTGCGCCGGGACGAGAAGGGCCAGCTACTGGAGTCGCCGGAAGACCTGTTCCACAGGGTGGCCCGCGCCATCGCCCAGGGCGAGCCGGAGCACCTGCGCCCCTACTGGGAGGAGCGCTTCTACAGGCTGCTGGCCTCCCTGGACTTCCTGCCCAACTCGCCGACGCTGGTCAACGCCGGCACCGGCAGAGGCTGCCTGTCCGCCTGCTTCGTCGTGTCGCCCCAGGACAACATGGACTCCATCATGGACGTGGCCCACGACGCGGCCATGATCGAGAAGTGGGGCGGCGGCATCGGCTTCGGCTTCTCCAGACTGCGGCCCAGGAACGACAAGATCTCCACCACCCACGGCCTGGCCTGCGGCCCCATCGCCGTCATGAAGCTCTACTCCGCCGTCGGGGCCACCCTGACCCAGGGCGCCTTCAGGCTGGGCGCCCACATGGGCCAGTTGCGCGTCACCCACCCCGACGTGCGCGAGTTCATCCACTGCAAGGACAACGACGACACCTTGCAGAACTTCAATATCTCCGTCCAGATCACCGATGACTTCATGCGCGCCGTGGAGCAGGACGGCAAGTGGGACCTCATCAATCCGCGTGACAATTCGGTGGCGGCCACCGTCTCCGCCCGCGAGCTATGGAACGAGATATGTGAGTCAGCCTGGAAGACCGGCGACCCGGGCGTGGTCTTCATGGACAGGGTGTGGGAGACGGCTCCCAACCCGCAACTGGGGCTGATCGAGACCAGCAACCCCTGCGGTGAAGAGTTCCTGGAGGACTACGGCAACTGCTGCCTTGGCTCCATCAACCTGGACCAGCACGTGGCCGGCGGCGACATAGACTGGGCCAAGCTGGAGGACACGGTGCGCTCCGCCGTCCGCTTCCTGGACGACGTCATCGAGGTCAACCAGTTCCCGCTGCCCAGGCTCCGGGAGGTCAACCTGGCCACCCGCCGCATCGGGCTGGGCGTCATGGGCTGGGCCGATGCCCTGGTCAGGCTGGGCGTGCCCTATGACTCCGAGCGGGCGCTGGAGCTTACCGAAAAGGTGGGCAGCTTCATCAAGGAGGTGGCCTGGGACGAGTCGCACAGGCTGGCCGAGGAGCGCGGGCCGTTCCCCGAGTACTGGCGGTCGGCCCTCAAGCAGCGCGGCATGCCGCCCGTGCGCAACTCCAGCGTCATCACCATCGCGCCCACGGGCACCATCAGCCGCATCGCCGGCTGCTCCAGCGGCATCGAGCCTCACTTCGCCATCGCCTGGTGGTCCAACGTGCTGTGGAAGGACCACTCGGGCAATAGCTCCCGCCTGCTGGACGCGCCGGCATCAGTCTGGGAGACGCTCAGGACCGTCCTGGGCACCGACGAGAAGGTGCGCGAGGTGCTGGCCCAGGTGGCCGACAACCCCGCCGACGCCGAACGCATCCTGGGAGAGTACGGCGTGGACGCCGCCAACTATCGTACGGCCATGGCTATCAGCCCGGAGGCCCACGTGCGCATGCAGGCGGCCTGGCAGAAGAACGTCACCAACTCCGTCTCCAAGACCATCAACCTGCCCAACAGCGCCACGGTCCAGGACATTCATGACGCTTTCTGGCTTGCCTGGAAGCTGGGCTGCAAGGCGGTGACGGTCTACCGCGACGGCTCCAAGTCCATGCAGGTGCTGGAGACGGGCAAGGACGGCAAGGCCAGCAAGCCGGCCGCGGACTCGGCCCAGGCGGAGCACCACGAGCACCTGCTGGTGCCACGGCAGCGCCCTAGCTCCGTCAAGGGCGTCACCGATCGGGTGCGGACAGGCCATGGCAACATGTACGTTACCGTGAACTTCGATGAGCAAGGCCACCCCTTCGAGGTGTTCACCACCCTGGGCAAGGCCGGCGGCTGCGACTCGGCCAACCTGGAGGCCATCTCCAGGCTCATATCCCTGGCGCTGCGCTCGGGCATTGACCCGGTGCAGATCGTGGAGCAGCTCAAGGGCATAACCTGCTGCCCGGTGTGGGACAGCGGCACCCTGGTGCGCTCCACGCCCGACGCGGTGGCCCATGTGCTGGGCCGGCACATGGCCGAGGATGTGCCCCAGCTAGCCGCGGCGGGGCAGGAGACGGCCCGCGAGCGCGCGGCCCAACTGGCCCTGTTCCCTTCCAGCCAGAAGGAGGCGCTGTCCAACGGCCACAGCATTCCCACGGGCGCCCGTTGCATCAAGTGCTCGGGCTACCTGGTGCACCAGGAGGGCTGCCTGCGCTGCCTGGACTGCGGGTACACCAAGTGTGAGTAGCACCTCCAAAGCCAGCAAGTAATACTGGACATCGGAAGTGTGGCGCACCGGGGGCACGATTCACTGTCTCCAGTGCGTCACACTGCTATTTTGAGGAGGTAAAGTAATGGTGTCGCCTGCAATGTGGCGGAGCTATCGAGCGACAGCGTGTCTCGCTCTGGTCAGCCTTGCCATTTGGATGATAGGGAAGTCAGTCGGCCAGCCCGTTCCCTGGATTCTGGGTGTGGCACTCTGGGCTGTGAGTACCGCTTTTTCGGTTTCGCTGTACTTCACAATGCACTTTTTAGGACCCCTTTTCGATATCCCACTGGTGTGGCAAGCCAGGAAAGCCAGGCCATCACGGGTTCCTACGATAGTCTCCGATATCTGCCAAAGACTGGAACTGCCATCTCCCAGGCGCTACCTGGTTCTCAATACCGAAAAGCCTACCGCCTTTGTGACGCAAGGCCGCGCGCTCGTGGTAAGTCGCTCAGTCGACAGGATGCAGTTCACCCCAGAAGGCCAGGCCATCATTGCCCACGAGATTGCTCATCTAGGTCAGATCAGCTCCAGCAGGCACTTGCTGATACTTGCCTCCCTGTTCCTGCCCTTGATTTTCGTATTCCCCCTGAACGTGTACCTGGACTCGTCCAGCCATGTACTGGGACTATTGCTGGGCTTGAACTGGCTTACACTCACCCTGCCGGCATACCTTCGATGGAGGGAGGCAGCCGCAGATAGCATTGCCAGCAAGTGTGTCGGCGCAAAAGCGATGGCGAGTGCCCTCACGTATATTGCAGTATGCGGGACTCAATGGAAGATTGACTACGAGAGCCTGACGCATCCGTCGTTACAGTGGCGCATTGAGAGGCAAGGGAAGCTGGTATTCTAGGTGTCTTCTCAAGGACGGACTTCTGCACGGCAGAGCTGTAGGCCCGCGCCCACTCGTCTTTTGGGGCGTCGCGCCGTATAATTACCCTTGTCGCACGAGCAGGCGGCGCTGGCAGCCCGGCGGCGCGGCGCCCTCGTCCCGAAAACGCTAGCAAGCTGGAGTACTGGCATGGACAATCGCCCCTTCATCGCCATCACCATGGGTGACCCGGCAGGCATCGGGCCAGAGGTAACGGCCAGGGCCCTCATGGACAGCCAGGTGTACCAGAAGTGCCGCCCCTTCGTCATAGGCAGCGTGGCGGCCATGAACGACGCCCTGCGCATCATCAAGTCCTCGGCCAGGGCGCGGGCCGTCCATGCCCTGGACGCCGTGGAGGGCAGGCCGGGCACCATAGACGTGCTGGACCTGGAGAACCTGGACTTCGGCACCATCAGCTACGGTAAGGTGTCGCCCGTGGCCGGCAAGGCCTCGGTGGAGTGGGTGCTCAAGGCCGGTGAGCTGGCCGCCTCGGGCCAGGTGCAGGCCATCGCCACCGCGCCCATCAACAAGGAGGCCTGCAGCCTGGCGGGCTACAAGGACATCGGCCACATGGAGATATTCCAGCGCCAGACCGGGGCCAAGCAGGTGGCTACCATGCTCATGGCCCGGACTCTACGGGTGGTCCACCTGACGACGCACCGCTCCCTGCGCGTGGCCTGCGACTATGTGACGAAGGACAACGTGCTGGCCAAGCTCAAGCTGACCCACGAGTGCTTCCAGCAGTGGGGCTTTCCCCGGCCCAGGATCGGCGTGTCTGCCCTCAACCCTCACGCCAGCGACGGCGGCCTGCTGGGCGACGAAGAGGAGAAGCAGATCACGCCGGCCGTGCAGGCGGCGCGGGAGCTTGGCATTGATGCCACCGGGCCGGTGCCGGCAGACAGCGTGTTCCCCCAGGCCATCCGGGGCAAGTACGACGTGGTGCTGGCCATGTATCACGACCAGGGCCACATCCCCATCAAGGTACACGACTGGGCCAGGAGCGTCAGCGTCAACCTGGGGCTGCCCTTCATCAGGACCTCAGTGGACCACGGCACGGCCTTCGACATCGCGGGCAAGGGCGTCGCCGACCATGAGAGCATGCTGGAGTCCATCCGGGTCGCGGTCAGCCTCGCCAGCGACCGGCGCCTGCCCTAACCCACGCACCTTGTCCTCTGGCCCGGCACGTTCAAAAGCCGCACCGACCTCTCATCTGCTCTGGGCATCCGTCCGCTCATGGGGCCGGATATGGCTCGGGTGGGCGTCGCCTGGCCCTGCGCTCGGCGGGGTTAGACTATCCTCGGCTGTTTTGCTAACATGCATTGGGGCATTGCTATCGGACGTATGTAGGGGGTCAGATAACGAATACTCTGGCCCAGGACAGAGAATATGCGAATAGCATTCATCGGCGGCGGCGTCATGGCCGAAGCCATCATTGGCGGCATACTGGGGGCAAAGCTGGCGAAGGCCACGGACATCAGCGTGGGTGAGCCGGTGGAGTCCCGCCGAGCTTACCTGGAGCAGCGGCATGGCCTGAAGGCCCACGCCAGGAACGTGGACGCCGCCAGGGGGGCCGATATGGTGGTCCTGTCGGTCAAGCCTCAGAGTCTGGGCGAGGTGTTCAACCAGCTAAAGGGCGGGCTTGAGCAGGGCCAGACCGTGGTGTCCATTATCGCCGGCGCCAGGATGAAGGCCCTAGTCCAGGGCCTGGGCCACGCGGCGGTCATCCGCGTCATGCCCAACACGCCGGCCCAGATCGGCGCGGGCATGAGTGTGTGGACGGCGGCGCCCGAGGTGCCAGAGGATATGGTCCAGGCTACCCGCGACATCCTCCGGACGCTGGGCGAGGAGCAGTACGTCCCTGACGAGAAGCTCATTGACATGGCGACAGCCCTCAGCGCCAGCGGCCCGGCCTACGTCTTCCTGTTCATCGAGGCGCTGATAGACGCCGGCGTCTACCTGGGCATGTCCCGCGACATGGCCCGCAAGCTGGTGCTCCAGACCGTCCTGGGCAGCGCCAGGCTGGTCAGGGAGTCGGGCAAGCACCCGGCTGAGCTGAGGGACATGGTCACTTCTCCGGGTGGCACCACCGCCGAGGCGCTGCTGGCCTTCGAGCGCGATGGCTTCCGCGCGGCCGTGCTGCAGGCGGTCATCGCGGCCTATCACAAGTCCAGGTTGCTCGGAGAGCAGAGTTGAACGATTTCATCATCCAGTTTGTGGTAATACTCACCAACGTGCTGTACGTGGCGCTTATTGCCCGGGCCATCCTCTCGTGGCTCAACGTGTCACCTTCCAACCCGCTGGTGGCCATGCTGTACCAGGTCACCGAGCCTATCCTGGCGCCCATTCGCAGGGTGCTGCCCACCGTGGGCATGATAGACTTCTCGCCCATGGTGGCCATCATCCTGATAACCGTCATCAGGTATGTGTTCATCGAGCTGGCCCGCTAGCGCCTTCACCCGGCCAGCCGACTGAGGACCACCTTTGGTTCCAGGCCCTCAATGGCCAGCACCTTGTTCCTTGACCTGTGGCCCCTCACTACCTGTATGCTGCTCTTCGGGATGCCCAGCCTCCGGGCCAGCAGCGCCACCAGCGCCTCATTGGCCTTGCCATCCTCCGGCGGGGCCGTGACCCAGGCCTTGAGCTTCCCGTCATCGGCCACCTGCACTTCCTCCCGGCGCGACCTGGGCTGCACCCTGACAGCTATCTGACAGTTTGCCATGGCTGTTGTCCCTATGCTCCTGCTGCGCCGTACCTCACTGGCCCATGCCGCTGCTGCCCCCTCCAGAAGCTGTGTCCAGGACGGGCAACTGAAGGGAGGCCGCGCCGCCGGCCTGGCCCGTGCCGAGCCAGCGCGGATTGCCGACGCCTCCCGGGTCGCGGAAGTAGGCCGCCAGGTTGTAGGCCACGACCACCGCCACCAGCGCCACGGCCAGCCCCTGCAAAGCGCTCCTTCCCAGCCTGCCATCCAGCCAGCTAGCCAGCCAGTCCAGGCCGAAGCCCGCCGCCGCGAAGGCCACTGGCAGCGCCACGCTGAGCCTGCCGTACAGCCCTGGCTCCCGCGTGAGGCCCGCCGCCACCAGCGTGGTAGCCAGCACAGCCCACAGGAACCTGTGCCGCCAGTCCTTGATTTTGGCCGCGCCCACGGTGAAGCCCAGCCCGGCCAGGGAGGCCGTGAGCGGGTCCAGGAGCCTGGCATGCCCTCCAGTCCAGAACAGGGCCGTCAGCGACCGGCCAATGTTCGCCAGGGCGTAGCGGGCCTGCTCCAGTCCGCCGTCCAGCGCCTGGAAGCCTGCGTCGCGGGTAATCGCTGCCGACCGGATGTGGTCTGTGAAGGTATCAAGCTGGCCCAGCATGCCCAGCAGGTAGGGCAGTGCGACGACGAGGGCCGGGAGTAGCAGCAGCCTGCCCTTGCCGGCCAGGCCGCTCTCGGCCTGTCGGCCCGACAGGGCCTCCCATGTGTAGAACAGGGCTACCGCCGCCGCGAATACCCAGAAGGCATTGTGGGTGTAGAAGCCCAGCCCCAGGGCTACTCCTGACAGCGCGAACAGCCGCCTTCGACGTCCCAGGTCGGTGCCCTCGGCCAGCGCGCGGAAGAGCAGGTACGCCGCGGCCACCTCCGCCAGCGGCAGTGCCACCGTGGGGAAGGCCCAGCGGCTGTAGTGCAGGTGCCACAGGCTGAAGGCGAGCAGCACCGTGCCCAGCACCGCCGCGCGTCCACCGAACAGCGCCCGACAGAACAGATAGAAGACCGCCAGCGTGGCCAGGCCCACCAGCCCGCTGGCGAACCTGAGGGCGTGCGCGTCGTCGGGCAGCAGTGCCATCCATAGGGCGGCCCAGTAGACAAAGCCCGTCGGCTGGCCCTGGGCCGCCGGCGACCATAGCCCTATCCAGCCGCGCTCCAGTACATCGCTGGCCGCGCGCCGGACTGCCTCTTCCGAGGGATGCAGCCCGGGGGGAATGTCGGCCAGGCCGTAGGACCGCGCGAAGATGGCCACGGCGGCCAGCAGGGCCAGGCCCAACCGGGCCAGCGCCGCTCCCTGGGCTGCGGCGGGCGAGACGGCTGGCCTGACCGCTGCCTCCGCGTCGGCGGCCTGCACAGTGCTGCCTGCCTCAGGGGCTGGAGCGACATGCTGAGGAGGGCTTTCCTGGTAGGCCCTGGCCTCGGGCAGTCTGGCCCCGCAGGAGTTGCAGAACCGCTGGCCGAGCCGGTTCTCCCCGCCGCAGGACGGGCAGGGTGCCATCAGGCCCAGCCTGGCGCCGCAGCCCCCACAAAAGGCGGCAGTGAGGCGGTTGGGGTACCCACACCCGGGACACATCAGCGGCACGCCGTCCTCCTGGGTGGAGGGCCGGTGCGCCCGCTGGACTTGCTTTCCAGTACCGTAGTCCCCTTTGCCATGTCGCCTGCCTGGTCCCGGGTAATGGGCCTGGCCTGGTACGTCAGCCCGGCGAGTAGGCCGCGAACAGCACCTCGCCGTCGCTGTCCCTGGCCTCGTAGTAGCTGCCGCCTGGATATAGCTCCTGTAGCTGAGGCACCAGTTCCAGGTAGCCCCGCATCAGCAGATAGACTACACTTCCGCCGTGCTGGCGTTCCAGGCTAACTTCGCCCGCGAACCGCTGAGACCTGTCCTCCCCAGGCACGTCGGGCGCCAGGAACCGGCGCGTCTCGTAGTTGTAGGACCAGCGGTCTGAATAGAAATAAACGAAGGTGCCATTGTTCAGCGTCTTGACGTACTCCATGGCCTTCACCAGATCGTACACATATGTCCACTTGACCGCGCTGTCGCTGGTCCAGCGCCCGAAGTAGTAGTCAGTGTTGATGTAGCCGAAGTAGGACAGGAAGCCGCCCACGCCCAGGACGGCGACGCCAGCGCCAACGGCCCTGTAGTCCAGCCTCCACTGGGTAGCCTCGGACAGCCTGCGGACCGCGCCCAGCAGCGCCTGAACGCCCACGTCCAGCCCGATGGCCGCTATGGCCATGACGAAAGGCAGCGCCCCAAGGACGCGGCGTGCCTGGCCGTCAATGACCATCATGGAAGGCACGAAGCCCACCAGCGCGGCAAAGGCCACTAGCTGGTAGGCGGGCTTTCGCAGCCGGAGCAGCGCCACCAGCAGCCCCAGCCAGAAAAAGGACTCGGTGGCCCTGTCCAGCAGCGGGAAGCCGCCTGTGCCGTCGGCCCCATCCCAGGGCACAGGGTTGTGAAGGTACAGCAGAATGTCCTTGGCGCGGTCGCCCAGGGCCAGCAGCTTGCCCACCAGGCCTTCGGCTGACCTGTAGGCCTCGGTCTCGAAGAAGGACTGCAGCCTGAACAGGTCCATGAGGTGGTCCTGGTTGCGCAGGAAAAAGCCCAGGAAGGGCGCGGCGGAGGCCAGCGACGCCAGCAGGCACCACAGGGCGCCCCGCCGCTCGGTCAGAGAGGCCCCATAGAAGGCCCTGGGCAGTGTGAAAGCCCACATTCCCACGTAGTAGAAGGGGTACGATTTGTGTATGTAGAAGCCCAGGCCGAGGAAGATTCCGCTCAGCACGAAGTACCGCTGCCGCGATGTCCGCCAGCCGAGGAAGAAGAGGTACAGGCTGGCCAGGAAGATGGACACCGCCGGGGCCATGGCCCAGCCCATGCGGCTCTGGGCCACGTGCCAGAAGGACAGCGCCAGCAGGGCCGTCGCTGGCAGCGCTACCCTGGGCGCGAAGAGCAGACGGAACAGCCCGTAGGCCACGGGGATGCTCAGCGTGCCCATGATGGCCGTCGCCAGCCGCACGGTGAAGATGGACGGGTGGCTTAGCTTTATCACCAGGGCCATAAAGTACATGTGGCCCGTGGGATGGCCCAGGTTGACGGGGCTCCAGGCACCCAGCCACTGGCCGCTGGCGATGCGCATGGCCTCCATGCCGAAGTTGGCCTCGTCGCCATGCAGCCCGGGCGGCGACTGGGCCAGGCCATAAAGCCGGACTGTCAGCGCCAGGGCGGTAAGCGGCACCACCGGCACAGCCTCCCACACCTGGGGCGGCAGGTATTCCGCCGGGTCCTTGAGCCTGCCCAGCAGCGCCGCCGACAGGCTGTCGTAGGCCCTCAGCAGCGAGGCCAGGTCACGTCGGAGCGCGGGGAGAAGCTGCTCGGCCCGGGTCCTGGCGGGGGCCTGGGGCTGAGCGGGACGGCCGGCCGTCAGCAGTGCGCCGCAGGCATCGCAGAAGCTGTGCTGGGAGGGGTTCTGCGTGCCGCAGGCAGAGCAGGTCAGGTCGAAGCGCAGGGGCCGACCACAGTCGCCGCAGAACCTCGCAGAGAGGGGATTGTGGTACCCGCACCAGGAACAGACCACCGACACGCCCTCACGACCAGGTCCCTGGAGTCAGGTTACATCGCGTGGTACCAGGTCTGGCAGAGATGTACCCGAGCTCTATCAAGACAATTCTAGTACCGGCGGGTGCAACGGCGCTAGGCATGGGCCAGCGCGCCGCCATCTATAAATATCATCTGGCCGGTCACGAAGTCGCAGGCGTCCGAGGCGAGGTAGACCAGGAGGCCGCACAGGTCAGTGGGGTGTCCTCTGCGTCTGGAGGGAAGGTAGCGGGAGAGAGGGTCTTGCTGGTTGGCCTGGCCTTCAGGCCCGGTGGTGAGCCACCCGGCGCCGATGGCGTTGACCCTGATGTTCCTGCGCGACCACTCCAGCGCCAGGGCCGAGGTAAGCTGGTGTATGGCGCCGTGGCTGGCGCAGGCGGCCACCGAGTTCCAGAGGCCCCGCACGGCCAGTCCAGAGCTTACGTTGATGATGCGCCCGCCCCCTTGCCTGAGCATCTGCCGGCCGGCCGCCTGGCAGCACAGGAACATGGACTTGACGTTGAAGTCCATTACCGCCTGCCATTCGGACTCGGTAATCTCGGTGAAAGGCTTGCCGAAGTCAACGCGGGCGTTGTTCACCAGGACATCCACCTTGCCAAGCTCCGACACTACCCTGTCCACTATGTCCTGGACATGGGCGGCCCTGGTCACGTCGGCAGTAATGGCCAGTGCCTTCCTGCCCTGGCGCCTGACGGCCTCCGCCGCCTCGCCCATGTCGCTGGCCTCGCGCCCGGCCACGGCCACGTCGGCGCCGGCCTCGGCCAGCGCCCCGGCCAGGAAGGGCGTCCAGCCGCGCCTGTCCGCCGTGATAATAGCCACCTTTCCGCTCAGGTCCCATTCCCGAGGCACTGGCATGCTGAACTCCTGTTTGCCCTTTAAGTCTGTGCAAGTCCCGTGTGGAGCGTACTGGCGCGTCAGACCTGGAGGGGGATGTCCGGGGCGTAGCCCGTGGGTGCGAAGCCTCCGGCCAGGCCACCCCCATCTATGATGAACAGTTCGCCGTTCATGTAGTCGGAGGCCGAGGACGCCAGGAAAACGGCCACAGGGCCGATTTCCTGGGGTCGGCCTACGCGGCCCACGGGTATGAACTCGCCCCTGGGCAGCGTCTCCCTGGACGCGGCGGTGCCTTCGGTGGGGATGTAGCCAGGCACGATGCAGTTGCTGGTGACGCCGTACCGGCCCAGGCTCGTGGCCAGCGTGCGGGTAAGCTGAAGGACGCCGCCCTTGCCGCAGGCGTACATGTAGTTGTCCCGCCCGCCGCGCAGCCCGAACCCCGAGGAGACGTTGATGATCTTGCCGCTCCCTCGCTCCACCATGTGACGCGCGATGGCGCGGGCGCAGTAGAAGGCGCCGGTCAGGTTGGTGTCTATGCCCAGCCTCCAGTCCGCGTCGGTGATCTCCCAGATGGGCGTGGACCCCTGGCCCCGGACAATGCCGGCGTTGTTCACCAGCACGTCCACCTTGCCGAACTCCCCCAGCGTCCGCTGGAACAGGTCGGCCACCTGCCGCGAGTCGGTCACGTCGGTGGACACAGCCAGCGCCCTTCGCCCCATATCCCTGACCAGGGCCGCGGTCTCCTCGATGGGGCCCTGCCGCCGGGCGGCCACGACAATGTCTGCGCCCGCGCGGGCCAGGGCCAGCGCCATCTCCCTGCCCAGGCCGGTGCCTCCACCGGTGACCACGATAGTCTTGCCTTCCAGGCCCAGCTTTTCCAGCACGTTATCACCCCCGAGAGGACTGAAGCGTCACCTCGCCGGCCACCACCGGGATGATGGAGCCGTCGGGCTGCCTCAGCAGCAGGTTGCCTTCTTCGTCCACGCCCGTGGCCTGTCCCTCCAGCACCTGGTCTCGCCAGCGGACCTGGACTACCTTCCCCAGCGTCTCCAGCCTGCTAGTCCACCTGGACAGCAGGGAGCCGCCGTTCCTGATGACCTGGTAGAGGTCATCCAGCCGCGCCAGCACCTCCTGGAGGACGCGCGTCCGATCGGCCTTCCTGCCCGTCTCGCGCAGGAGGCTGGTGGCCAGGTCGGCGATCTCCGGGAACCGCGAAGGGTCCATATTGACGTTGAGGCCAATGCCCAGCACCGCGTAGCGCAGGCCTGCCTCGCCCAGGCTCGTCTCGATGAGTATGCCAGACAGCTTCCTGCCGCCAAGGCGCACGTCGTTGGGCCACTTGATGGTGGGCTGAAGCCCTGTCAGGACCTCCGCTGCGCCGGCGACCGCCAGTGTCGCCGCCATGTTGACATAGCGCAACTGGGCCTGGGCAGGACGCAGCACCACTGAGAAGGCCAGGTTCTCGCCCGGAGGCGACACCCAGGCCCGGTTGAACCTGCCCCGTCCCGCCGTCTGTTCCTCGGCGATGACCACGGCGCCTTCCGGCTCGCCGGCCTCGGCCAGCAGGCGCGCCTCGTCCATGGTGGAGCCTACCTGGCCGTGGTACAGGATGCGCCCGCCGATGCGGCGCCCCGTTAGCGCCCGCTCCAGCCTCGGGATATCCAGCCTCTGGATGTTCACAGGCACGCCTCGTCAGCTAGCACGATGATAGGATGCCATCTTCAGAAGTGTCAAGGAACTGGCCCCTGCCACCAGCGAGGCTATCCAGCGCTGAGGCCCAGGAGGAGCAGGCCAGCCAGCACCATCGTCAGGCCCAGGTACTGGCTGAGGGCCAGCCTCTCCCTGAATGCTATCAGGCCGCCCAGGATGGGCACCACCGGGTAGGTTGTGGACGCCGCCGTGACTATGGATATGAGGCCCACCTCCGTGCCCCTGGAGAATGCCAGCAGCCCCAGAGTGTCCAGCGTGCCCACCGCGGCGACTCCCGCGCCGATGGCGGGGCTGAGGCGCTGCCACGGCCACTGGCGTGCCGACGCCCCGATAGGCGCAAGGACGGCCAGTGTCAGCAGACGGCTGACGTAGATGGGCAGGAACCAGCCCAGCTCCCGTGACATCACGCCAATGGCATACTGCCACACGCCAAAGCCGAGGGTGGCCGCCAGGCCGTAGATTACCCCTTCGCTCACCAGCCGCGCGCCGCGCCGCAGGTTCCCCAGGTCCACCGAGGCGAGGACCACGCCGCCGATGCTGGCCGTTGCCCCGGCTACCTGGCCGGCGTTCAGCCGTTCCCCCAGGAAGGCCACGGCCAGGAGCACCACCAGCACGGCGTAGGTGGAAGACAGAGGGCTGACTATGGCTACCGGCCCCAGTTGCATGCCCCGGTAAAAGCGCAGGATGATGCCTGAGGCCAGGACGCTGAGAAGCGCCAGCGCCATCCAGTCGCCCGGACCGAGCTTACCCAGGTCCTCCCCAAGGGCTATGTATAGGCCCGTGCTGAAGATGGCGCCCACCAGGTTCGCCCCAACGGCTGTCCTGAGGACGCCGAGCTTCTTGGACAGGACGGCCATGGTGAAGTCCGACACACCCCATATGAGGGCTGCCGCCAGGCCAAAGATGACGCTCTGGACTACCATACGCCCGCCACGCTTGATTTGCCGGAGGCAACGCGTCGCCCTATGATAGCAGACGCGGCCTGCCTCGGCCCTGGCAGCTCTACGGCTGGCCCCTTTCAGGTCCTGAATGAGCAGGGCATGGCTATGGTAGAATAGCCCCTGTAGCTCACCAGCACTCTAGCTTCGAGGCAGCCCATGACCCAGCGCCGACTTCTGACTCCAGAGGACGTACTCAGCTTCAAGCTCGTATCCGACGCCCAGATTTCGCCTGACGGCGAGGTGGTCGCCTTCGTGGTCGGTGACTCCTTCATCACCGACACGAAGCTCCCCAGGTCCAGCATCTGGATGGTGCCGGCCAGGGGAGGGCAGCCGCGCCAGTACACCTCCGGGCCGCGCTCCGACGCCACGCCACGCTGGTCGCCCGACAGCCAGACGCTGGCGTTCCTGTCGGACAGGCTGGAGGACGGCCAGCGCCAGATATACCTCTTGCCCAGGAGCGGCGGCGAGGCCGTCCAGTTGACCAGCGTGGAGGGCGCCATTCCCACGCCGCGCGGCCTGAGTCCCATGGCCTGGTCGCCCGACGGCCGCCGCATCGCCTTCCTCAAGACCGACCCGGAGTCCGAGGAGGAAAAGCGGCGCAAGAGGGAGAAGGCCGACGTCATCGAGTTCGAGCAGCGCCCCAGGTACACACGCCTCTACGTGGTGGACGTGGACACCCGGGAGGTGCGCTGCGTCTCGCCCGAAGGGCTGCAAGTGTGGGAGTTCTGCTGGTCGCCCGACGGCCAGGAGTTCGCCGCCGTCGCCTCGGATCTGCCTTACGAGCAGTACTGGTACACCTGCCGGCTGGTCAGGTTCAGGGCAGGCGGCCCGGCCCGGACGCTCCACCACAACAAGCGGCAGGTGTCCACCCCAGCCTGGTCGCCCGATGGCAAGGCCATCGCCTTCATAGCCTCCAACTGGAGCGACCGTGGCGTGGTGGCTGGCGGAGTGTTCCTGGTGTCGGCGGAGGGTGGCGCCGCCCACGAGCTGGCGGCCGGCGCCCGTGCCAGCACAAGCTGGATAGAGTGGACAGGCGATGGCAAGCGCCTCGTGTCGGCGGCCCACGAGCAGGGCGGCATGGGCCTGGCCGAGATTGACGTCGCCTCTGGGCAGAGGTCCTCCCTCTGGCGCGGCGAGGTGTGTTTCTCGGAGCCAAACTGGCCCAGGTTCAGCCGCGACGGGGCAGGCAACCTCGCCGTGGTGCGAGAGGACGCCACGCACCCCAGGGACGTGTGGCTGGCGAGGCGCGCGGCGTCAGGGCTGGAGTGGGTGCAGCTCACCCGGCTCCATCCCCAGGCGGATGAACTGGAGATCGGCGCCACCGAGACGCTCTACTGGAAGGGCGCGGACGGCTGGGACATGCAGGGGCAGCTTGTCTGGCCTGCCGGCGCGTCCAGGGGCCGAAGGTACTCCATGGTCACGATAGTCCACGGCGGGCCGACCAGCGCCCACACCTACCAGTACCAGGCGGCGACGCGCTGGGCGCAGCTTCTGGCGTGCAGCGGCATGGCCGTATTCCTGCCCAATCCCCGAGGTAGCGTGGGCTGGGGCCTGGAGTTCGCCGAAAGCAACATTGGCGACATGGGCGGCAAGGACTGGCAGGACATCCAGAAGGGCATTGACTACTGCGTGGAGCAGGGCATAGCCGACCCCGAGCGGCTGGGCATCGCCGGCTGGAGCTACGGCGGCTTCATGACCGCCTGGGCGGTGACCCAGACCCAGTGGTTCCGGGCAGCCATGATGGGCGCCGGCATCTCAGACTGGCGCAGCTTCCACGGCAAGTCCTATCTGTGCGACTGGGACGCCATCCACTACGGCGACGCCGACCCCTGGGACCCCAACGGGGTATACCGCAAGTTCTCTCCCATAACCTACGTCAAGCGGGTGCGCACGCCGACACTCATCCTCCACGGCGAGGTGGACGAGGACGTGCCCGTGGAGCAGTCCTACCTGTTCTACCGCGCCTTGAAAGACCTGGGCGTGGAGGTGGAGCTTGTGGTGTACCCCAGGGAGCCTCACGGCCCCAGGGAGCGCAACCACCTGCTGGACATCTCCCGCCGTGTCACCGAGTGGTTCGTCAAGCACCTGGAGCCATAGGCCGGCAGGGGCGTTGCAATAAACGCCCCTGTGTGGCCTGGCTTTTACCGCCTCTGCCCTGCCAGTGGCGGTACCAGTATTTCAGCGAAGCCAGGGGCGGTACACCTTCCCAGCGCGGATGGTCCTCACGTGGCTGAGCCTGCGGCCCGTCTGGACCGAGACCTTCATGGAATCGGTCAGTGTGAACCGGCCCTCCTCCAGCCGCATGATGGTGGCATCGCCCACGGCGCCCACCTTCAGGGTGCCCAGCCTGCCGGCCATGCCCATAGCCCTGGCGGTGGCCTCTGTGCTCAGGCGAATGACCTCCTCCAGGGGCATGCCCAGGTGCAGGAACTTGGAGAGCGTGGTCACCTGGTCGAAGACCGGGCCTTCGATGTTGTAGAAGTGCAGGTCGCTGCTGATGTTGCCCGGGAAGAAGCCATCGGCCAGCGCCTTCTCGGCCACGGCGAAGGAGAAGCTCCCCTGGCCATGGCCTATGTCGAAGATAACTCCACGACGCTGCGCCTCGCGAATGCCTGGCAGGACACGGCCCGCGTCGTCCAGGACGCCGTGGGGATGGCCGTGGAAGCAGTGGGTGACGACGTCGCCGGGCCGCAGCATCTCCACCAGCTTTTCCAGCGGCGACCGCGTGTTGCCCACGTGAATCATAACGAAGCCGCCGAAGCCTTCGGCGGCCTCCAGGGCGCGCTTCAGGCCGTCCATGTCGTTGTCGGCGGCCTGGGCCCTGCCCAGGCGGGCCTTGATGCCCAGCACCAGGTCGCGGTTGGCCCTCGCCACCTGGACAGCCTCCTCCACGTCGGCCCAGCGCAGGTCCTCCAGCTCGCCAATCCTCGGAGAAATCATGCCCATGGCCGAGATGTTGAGCAGGGCAAAGAGCCGCGTGTCGGCCCGCTCCAGCACATGCTTGCGAAAGGCCGCGAAGGTGCGCGCGCCGGAAGAGCCCACGTCCAGCGCCGTGGTGACGCCACGGGCGATATTGCCGGGGTCAGGCTCGATGCCATAGTGGGAGACACCCCAGAAGACATGGACGTGAAGGTCCAGCAGTCCTGGCGTGACCAGCAGGCCGGTGGCGTCCAGCACCTCCCGGGCCTGGCCTGAGGGTATGTCCTTCTCGACAGCCGCGACTTTGCCATCGGACAGCGCCACGTCCCGGACGGCATTCAGCCCCTGGGACGGGTCAAGGACGGTGCCCCCTTTGATGAGCAAATCGTAGGGCATGGTACCCCTCCAGCAAGAAAGGTTGCAGGCACCGATTGTACTCCAGCGGAGCGCGGCGTCAAGCCCATAGCCCGCGCCGGGACGTGCCTGTTGGCGCTGGTCTATGGTATCATCTCGCCTGCCAGGCCGCGCTGGTGCCGCGCTCCTGGCCGCAGCCTGGCCTACGCCATCCATCGCGGGAGGACAGGACAATGGATGCGAAGGTAAAGCAGGCCCTCAGGGTAGACATGACGGTGGATATCACCACCACGGGCCGCAAGACCGGCAGGCCGCGCCGCATAGAGATATGGGCGCATTGCCTCGATGGGCGCGTCATCATCACGGCGTCGCCCGGCCGGAGAGGCTGGTATGCCAACCTGCTGGCGCACCCCGAGTTCACCTTTCACCTGAAAGAAGGCGTCCGGGCGGACTTGCCCGCCATCGCCAGGCCCGTCACCGATGAGGCGGAGCGGCGGGCTATATTCACCAGGCTCAAGGGCCTCTCTCGTTTCACCCAGCGACGCAACCTGGACGTGGAAGGCTGGGTAAAGGGGAGCCGCCTGGTGGAAGTGCAGTTCCAGGGTCAGGCCAGCCATGGCTGAATTCCTTGTGCCTCTGGCCTGGGGCGTGTTCGCCTATCTGGCAGGCTCCATCACCTGGGGCGACATTATCGCGCGGCTGTACGGCGTGGACATCCGGGCCGTGGGCAACCGCAATCCAGGAGCAGCCAACGTGTACCGCTGCGTAGGCCCCATCCAGGGCATCGCCGTCTTTCTGGCCGACGTGCTGACGGGGTTTGTAGTGGTGCTGCCGGCCAGCGGGCTGCCTGCGCCCGAGGTCACGCGGCTGGTGGCCTCGGTCATGGTGCTGGTGGGTACCGCCTTCTCCGTGTTCTGGGGCTTTCGAGGGGGCACCGGCCTGGCCAAGGCCATGGGCGCTGCCATGGCCATCAACCCGGCCGGCTTCTTCATTGGAGCGCCGCTGGGCATACTCATCGTGTGGAAGTTCCACAATCCTGGCTGGGGCGGAGGCGTTGTGATGGGCATCACCGCCCTGGCCTCGGCCCTGCTGTATGGCGACCTGGCCGGCTTGGGCAACGTCCTGCTGCTGTCGGCACTGGTGTTCCTGAGGTCCAGGGTGCAGTACCGCCGCACAGGCTAGGGCCGCGCCACCTGTCCGGGTCAGCTTTGTCCACAGGGACGTTGCCAGGGAGCGCGTGGACGGGGCGCGCCCGTCACCGTTGGGCATTCCGCGAGTTGTCCCGTATGGCTGCCTCCGTGCCTGGGTCGAAGGCGTGAATCCGGGACATGTCCAGGGCAAGCTCCATCTCCTGACCGGGCCGTGCCCGGGTCCTCGGGTCAACCCGCGCGAGGAACTGGTGCTCACCGCTCACCAGGTACAGGAAGACCTCGTTCCCCATAAGCTCTGTCACATCAACCTTCGCCCTGACCGTTGAGACTTCGATGCCTGGGGGCACCAGCGCCGCGTCGTGGATGTTTTCGGGGCGCAGGCCCAGTATGACACGCTGGCCGAGATAGGGCGCCAGTTGGCGGGCCTTGCTGATGGGCACCAGCAGGCGAAAGCCGCCGCCGTCCAGGTACATTTCCTCCGGGTTGCCCGTGACGACGACGTGGAAGAAGTTCATGGATGGGCTGCCTATGAAGCCGGCTACGAAGAGATTGGACGGCTGCTCGTAAAGCTCCTGTGGCGCGCCCACCTGCTGCACGACGCCGGCCCGCATCACCACGATGCGCGTCGCCATGGTCATGGCCTCCACCTGGTCGTGGGTAACGTAGATGAAGGTTGTCCCCAGGCGTCGGTGGAGCTTGATAAGCTCGGCGCGGGTCTGGACGCGCAGCTTGGCGTCCAGGTTGGACAGCGGCTCGTCCAGCAGAAAGACGGCAGGCTCCCGCACAATGGCCCGGCCCAGAGCCACGCGCTGCCTCTGGCCGCCGGACAGTTGCCGGGGCTTGCGCTTCAGCAGGTCCTCGATGCCCAGGATGCGGGCCGCCTCCACCACGCGCCTGCGCACCTCGTCCCTGGGCACCTTCCTCAGCGTGAGGCTGAAGGCCATGTTATCGAACACGGACATGTGGGGGTACAGGGCGTAGGACTGGAACACCATGGCTATGTCGCGGTCGCGGGGCGGCACGTGGGTCACCCGCCTGCCGCCGATGTATATGTCGCCCTCGGTGACCTCCTCCAGCCCGGCCAGCAGGCGCAGCGCCGTTGACTTGCCGCACCCCGACGGCCCGACCAGCACCAGGAACTCCTGGTCTGGCACCGTCAGGTCCAGGTCTTTGACCGCTTCCACCGTGCCGAAGCGCTTGGTGACGTGCGAGTAAACCACTTCCGTCACAGGTGTCCTCCCGGTCTGGCGGCTCAGCCCTTTACCGAGCCTGCCAGTATGCCCTGGACAAAGTAGCGCTGCAGGGCGAAAAAGATGGCCAGCGGCAGCGACATGGAGATGAACGCGGCGGCGGTGAGCAGGTGCTTGTCCGCGGCGAACCGGCCCACCAGGTTGCTTATAATCAGCGTCATGGGCGCACGCTCCGGGGACTCGCTCAGGTACACCAGGGCCACCAGCAGGTCGTTCCACACCCACATGAACTGGAAGATGGCGAGGGACGCCAGGGCCGGGACGGACAGCGGCAGCACGATCCTGAAGAACGTCCCCAGGTCCGAGGCGCCGTCCAGGTGGGCTGACTCCAGCAGGTCCCTGGGCAGCGCCCCGAAGAAGTTGCGCAGCAGGAATATGGCGAAGGGCAGGCCGTAAGCGGTGTGGGCCAGCCAGACCGCCGGGAAGGTGCCTGTGAGCCCCAGCGTGGTGAACAGCCGCAGCACGGGTACCAGGGTCATCTGTATCGGGACCACCAGCAGGCCGACCACCAGCAGGAACAGGACATCCCTGCCCGGGAAGCGCATCCAGGCGAAGGCGTAGGCGGCGAAGGCGGCCACCAGGACGGGGACTGCTGTGCCAGGTATGGCAATGGACAGGCTGTTGAAGAAGCCCCTGGCCATGTTCTCCTGGGCCAGCACCTCGGCATAGTTCTGCACGGTGAAGGTGAAAGGAGGCGTGAAGGCGTCCCACCAGCCAGAGGCATTGATGGCCTGCCTTGGACGGAAGGAGTTGACCAGCAGGGCCAGCGTCGGCAGCATCCAGAGCAGCGCGGCGCCTATGACGGCCAGATGCACCGGGCCGCGTGCGACGGCCAGGCTGAGGCGTTCTCCCAGGCCAGCCGGGCCGGGGCGGGCCAGCCGTTTTGCCTGTGCAATGCTGGAGTCGGCCATCAGCCCCCCTCTCCACGCAGAAAACGGCGTACGTTGGCGATCATGGCGGGCAGTATGGTCAGGAACAGGACCACAGCCAGGGCGCTGGCCCGTCCGAAGTCCAGCGAAATGAACATCTCCCGCCACATGCGCGTGGCTATAACGTCCGTGTCGAAGCGGCCGCCGGTCATAATGAACACCAGGTCAAAGACCTTCAGCGCGTTGATGACCAGCGTCACCGCCACCACAGTGATGGTGGGCCAGAGCATGGGGACCAGCACGCGGCGGAAAATCTGGGACTCGCTGGCCCCGTCCACTCGGGCTGCTTCCATGACTTCGGTGGGGATGCCCTTCAGGCCGGCGGACAGGACTACCATGGCGAAGCCTGTCCACATCCACACCCCGGCCATTATGAGGGCGTAGTTGTTGAAAGTCCTGTTGGTAAGCCAGGCGATGGGCGTGCCCCCCAGGGCCGTCAGCACGGCGTTGACTGTCCCCGTCTGGGTGAAGCCGGGCGCGGCAGGCTGGTACTGGTACATGAACGTCCATATGACGCCAGCGGCCACGAACGACACGGCCATGGGAATGAAAATGACTGCCTTGGCGACCGCCTCATACGGGACGCGCTCGGTGAGGACTGCCAGCACCAGCCCCAGGCCCACCGTCAGGGAGGTGAACAGAAAGACCCACAGCAGGTTGTTCCGGAGGACTATCAGCGTGTCCCTCTGAGTGAAGATGGCTTTATAGTTTTCCAGGCCCAGGAACGCGCTGGAGTCAGCGTTCATGAAGCTGAGGACGCTGGTCCTGACCACGGGATAGACCAGGAAGGCCCCGAGGCACAGGAGGGCTGGCGCGAGCCAGGCCCAGGCTATGGCACGGCTTCTGCCCGTCATCGGCAATCTCGCAGGCGGGCAGGGCGGCCTGGCGACGC
>DAOUAM010000061.1:0-59586 GCA_034433305.1 Dehalococcoidia bacterium
CGACTAGCCTGGAAGGGCGTTACCAATTTTTCCGAGCTACTCTCGCAGAGCCTGGTTGTCCAGGGTAGCCGCAGCCAACAGCTGCTTCAGCTTGCGATTCTCCTCCTCCAGGTGCCGCAGCCGCCGGGCGTCGCTGACCTGGAGGCCCCTGTACTTGGCCTTCCAGCGGTAGAAGGTTTGCTCGGAGACCCCATGCCGCCGGCACACCTCTTTGGCGGTCGCACCGGCCTCCGCCTCGCTCAGGATCCGAATGATCTGCTCTTCGCTGAACCTGCTCCGCTTCATGCCTGCGTCCTCCTTGCTGGTTGACTCTACCAGCCCCGGAGGACTCTCACATCAAGTGGCCCAGGTTTTGGGGAGCAGGTCAGGGGGTCATCAGCCAAGTCCTGAAGCACCCAGAGGTGGTCATCGAGGAAATCAAAGAACGCCAGGGGAACGCGCCCCTCCTTGAGATGGAGATCGCGCGGGTACGTGCTGCTATCCAGCGGTTGGCGGACCAGGAGAAGCGAGTCATCCGCCTGTACGGAGTGGGCCAGGTGACGGAGGACTACGTCCTACGAGAGGCCCAGCAGGTCAGGAAGGCACGAGCGGCAAAAGAAGAGGAACTGGTCCACCTCCAGCGACGGCAAGCCCAGCTCCAGCATCTGGAAGGGCTGGCTGAGAGGGTCCAGGAGTTCTGCTCGCAGGTTGGGGCTCGCGCCAACGATTTCGATTTCGAGAAGAAGCGCCTGGCGTTGCAGGCGCTTCAGGTCAAGGTGGTGGTGGGCAGGGACGGCGCGCGGCTCATGGGTGCCGTCCCCACAAATTTAGCTACCATTGGACGAACATGGGCATCACGACATGGACATAGCCGGCGTTGTTGACGGGGCGCAGCACGCCGGGGCTGGAGGGTGTCGTGGTCTCCAGGGCTACCTCACCTTCCTCCAGCACGTCCAGCACATCCGTCAGGTACTTGCTATTGAAGGCAATCTTTGCATCGCTGCCTTCAACCCGGGCATCAATCTCCCCCCTGTTTTCGCCCAACTCCTCGGCCCGCGATGAAATGGACAGCTTGCCCGTGGAGCCATTGGAGCCTGCGGTCATGTGCAGCCTGACGATGCCACTACCGTCCCTGGCGAAGATGGCCGCCGTCCTGGTAGCCTTGAGGAATTGCTGCAGGTCAACTACTACCCTCGTGCCGTAGGACTGTGGGATAAGTTGGGAATAGTTGGGGAACGTTCCCTGGATAAGCTGGGACACAAGCTCGATGCTGCTGAACCTGAAGAGTGCCTGGCTCCTGGACGGTGTCACGGTGAATTCCACCGGCTCCTCCTGGCCGCCGATGAGCCGGTTGACTTCCTGGAATGCCCTGGATGGTATGATGAAGCTGATGTCCTCGGAGGCAGGCTCGGCCAGCTTGCCCTTGTAGACCGCCAGCCGAAAGCCGTCGGCGGCGGCGAAGGTGAAGCTGTCGCCAGCGATCTCCACCTTGATGCCCGTTAGCACCGGCCGGGAGTCTTCCGTGGCCGCGGCGAAGGCCACGTGGCTGATGGCCTTGCGCAGTACCTGCGGGTCAACCTTGCCTACCACGCCGGACTCCACCGTGGGTATGGGTGGGAAGTCCTGGGCGTCAACGCCGTTGATATTGGCCTCGAAGCGCGCGCACCGCAGGGCCAGCCCCAGCGGCTGCGACACGGAGCTTATATCTATCCTCTCCGGCGGAAGCGAGTTCACGAAGTCCGTCAACAGCTTTGCTGGAATGGTTATGGCGCCCTCTTCTTCCACCTGGGCGCCGATCCAGGTGCTTATGGCGATCTCCAGGTTGGTGGCGGCAAGCTTCAGCCGGGACTGGTCAGTGGCGATGAGGACGTTTTGAGTGATGGGTAGCGTGGTGCGCGTTGCCACTGCCCGCCCGACAACCGACAGGCCGCGGCTAAGATTTTCTTGCAGGCAGGAGAGCCGCATACCTCGACCTCCGAACGGTTACACGTAGTATAGAGCGGCTCTTGAAAGCCGTCAACTTGAAGGAAACCCATCTTGCAGCCCTTCCACAGGCACTGCCGCCAGGCCTTCCCGGTACGCTGATAACAAGACAGGCGCCGGACGCGCCGGCGCCTGTCGCTGTATTCCGGCTCGGACAGCGCTTACTGGACGTTGATGGTGCCCATCATTCCTAGCGACTCATGAGGTATGCATATGAGCTGGTATGTCCCGGCCGTGTTGAAGGTGAAGCTGAATCTCACGGTCTGCCCGGCGTCCACCGACTCGTCTATGTCCAGGTCTTCCACAGTGAAGGTGTGGAACTGGCTGCCGCCTGTCAGTGTGAAGCTAACAGTCTCGCCTACCCTGAAGTTGAAGGTGCTTGGGCTGAAGGAGTAGTTCCCGCCCTTGCCCGGGTCCTGTAGGACCACCGTCACCTGCGTCCCGCCCGTCTGGTTGCCAGGGCCGGGAGTTGGAGTGGCGGCACTCTGCGTGGGCGTGGGCGCCGGCGGAGGCGGACTCGGCGATGGCTGCCTGGGAGTCGCCGTCGGCGTGGCTGCAGCGCCGCCGCCACAGGCGGCCACGACCAGGAGCAATATACCTGCCAACATAAACACTGGAGCAGTTCTTCTTAGCACATCACACCCTGGTGTAAAATACTTGGCTTCTGCCCGTAAAGCCTGGAGATGTTGGTGAAGCCTTTCACATATTATCACCGGCGCTGGCCGGAGTCAACGAGCAGCCGTCGTCCCTTGCTGAACGATAGACATGGTACCCTGGGTGTTGCCATGTGCTATAATGGTACTGTATGGGGACGCGCGGGTTCGACAGGGGACAGTGCTGCGGGATTGCAGGCCGAGGTGCCATCGCCCTCGTAAATCAGGTGGCAAAAAGTAACTGGCGAAAGACAACTCGCACTAGCCGCCTAAATGGCGACTACGTCCACCGCTTCCTCTCCTCGAAGGTGCGGCTGGGCGACATCATTCGAGGTGCGGCCCAGGCGACGCCAATAAGCAGGGGCCAAAGAGCTAATTGGCTGGCTACTGCCACCGCCCTTCGCTGGTAGGGGCGGCAGGAGCGAGACTCTGAATACCGGCTAAGCCTGTAGCATATCCTGGTCAGGACTTCTTCTGGACGGGGAGTTCGACCCTCCCCCGTCTCCACCATGAACGCCGACCGCCTTTCGTAGTATTGACTGCCTCTGCAAGCGCCTCACTTGACAGGCCACCTGGCTTCCCGCCTGGCCCAGGTCTCCTTTCGCCATCCCTTACTTGACCAGCACCGTACGCTGTAAATACCGTAGGCGCCCTCGAAGGCGACCCGCAAAGAGGTTTGCTTACCCATATCCCCCTGGACCAACTCCGCTGATGTGTGTCAAACAACCAACAGGCAGGACAGGTAGCGGAATGAGCAGCGCGTGAACAGGCCAACCACTCTGGTAAGTCACATTAGCTATACTGGACATCTATGACGGTGGCCCGGAAGAACTCGTCGTAGCTGTCGGTGCCGTACCACCAGCCCGCGCGGAATTGCGCAGGTATGGTGTGGCCGCCAAAGGTCTGCTGCCGTTCCATCCTGGCACCGAAGGGGATGTAGGCGAATTCCCGTGTAGGAGTCACGTTCCCGTAGCGCTGGATGACGGCCTCGCGCACCTCACCTCCCTCTCCAAGGGTGAGGGCCAGAGTAGCCCTTTCCCCATCCACCGGCCAGGAGGCGCTTATGTGCCGGTCGTCGGCTGCCTCCCACGTCACGCCCCGCTGTGGCAGCAGGGCCGAAGGCACAAAGATGGACTCGGACATTAGCCTGCCTCTGGCAGACCTGGCTATGTCTGGCCCTGCGGCGTTGAGCACTGGCACCAGGCCCCATAGTGCTATGCGCGTCCTGCCCTCGCCGTTGTTGTAGTAGTCAGCCCCGCTCAGGCTGATTGGTCCCCTGGCTGCTCTGACCCTCCACAGGAACCCTTTGTGAGGTGCAATCATCATGGACGCGGTGAAGGGCAGCCAGGTATTCCCTCCTGGCTTGATCTGGCCCACCATCCTGCCCCGGGCCGATAACGCCAGCGGCGTCCCCGGGCGGATGGCGTTGAGAAAGTAGCGCTGGACGGGAGCGGGCAGTCCAGCGATGAGTTGCTCCGAGAACACCTCGCCGCTGGGCCTGGTGACAAGGGAGTCCGAGACCGTTGCCACCTTCCTTTGGGCCACTGCCCTGGCGGCCACCAGGCCGGCCAGCGTGCCCAGTCCGATGCCGCCTGCCACAAGTCCCATCATTGTCTTTCTGTCCATCAGCTACCTCCCTACCCTGCACTTGAGCGCGTACCTGAAATGCAGGGACTGCCTCAGGTCTGAAAGGCCCTCTACAACAGGCAAACACGTTTTCCCGGGCTTGCCAAAGGGCCCTCATTCATGCCGCTCCAGTGCCTTCCCTGGCGGGCGCCCTGGCCCGTGCCCCAGCGGGTCCACTGGTGCGTTGTGTTCGCCCACCACAGAGACTAGAATGGGTAAAAAGGTCCGCGGCATGGCGCGCCCTTCCGCCAGGAGGACAGGATGGAAGCACAATCGCTGCCTCGTCCCGAATACCATGTCCTGACGCCGGCTGACCACTTCGTGGTTGGGCCCGAGCTTTTCGGCATGCCCGGCCTGCGTGCCATGGAGGCCATTGGCCCCTTCGCCGACATCGTTGCGTCAGGTCCCCTTATTACCGTACACGATAGCTATGTTGAGCCTCATCTGGGCATCGGACATCACCCGCACCGCTACAATGAGCGGCTCTTCTATATTATGGAAGGGCAGCTTGACCATGATGACGCCCTGAACCATATCAGGGGGCACATGGCGACCGGCGACGCCGGTCTGTTCACCGAGGGGCGGCGTGGCATGGTCCACTCCGAGTGGAACAATGGGGACGCCATTTGCCATGCCTACATCCTGGTCTACTCCACCGAGCCAGTGCCCGAGAGGACGGAGTTCACCGTCCTGAAGGACGCCCAGGCACCCCGCTATGCCGAAGGGGAAGGCGTGCAGACCAAGGAGGTCGTGGGGCCACGTTCCAGCCTGCGGCTCCACGGCGACGTGCGTCTGTTCACAGACAGCACCGTCCAGGACGGGCATCGCCTGGAGCTTGTACTCAACGACCAGGAAGGCGGCGTGGTGTCGGTGCAGGGAGGGCGAGTGCAGCTTGACGTCCACACCCTGGAGCCGGGCAGCTCCCTGCTGGTGCCGCCAGCCCTGGGCCGGCGGAAGCTGGCGCTCCAGGCCGTCGGCACCGCCCGCTTGCTACGGACGGTACATGGCCCCGGACATGGCTTCGTCCGCAAGTAAAGGGTGGCGAACAGTGGCTTCAGCCCCACACCTTGCGCGCGGTCTCCACTACCAGCTCTAGCTTGCGCCACTGCTGGTCCTCGGTCAGCAGGTTGCCAGCCTCAGTGGAGGCAAAGCCACACTGCGGGCTGAGGGCCAGGCGCTCCAGCGGGACGTACCGGGACGCCTCCTCGATGCGGCGCAGAAGCTCGTCCTGGCTCTCTAGCTGTGGCACCTTGGTGCTTACCAGCCCCAGGACGACCATCTTGTCGTCGGGCATGAAGCGTAGCGGCTCAAAGGTGCCGGCGCGCTCCGTGTCGTACTCCAGCAGGAACCGGTCCACGGCCAGCGTGCCAAAGAGCCTCTCCGCAATAGGCTCGTAGCCCCCCTGGGCATACCACTTGCTCTGATTATTGCCCCTGCATATGTGCATTGCGCGGGTGGTACCTTCCCGCTGCGCCCCTTCCAGGCAGGCATTGTCGGCCCTCACAGCTTCCTCGAAGGCCCTGTCCGGGTCTTCGCCCAGGTCCCGCAGATGTTGCCGCCAGCGAGGGTCAACGTAGTAGCTGTACCTGGGGGCGTCAATCTGTATATAAGGCACACCCTCCTGGACCAGGGCGGCGATTTCAGCCTTGATGATGCTGACGATGTCCCACAGCAGGGCAGAGCGCGTGGGGTAGGCCCTGTCCGTCAGCCCTTTCTGGAAGCTGATGGCGGGGAACTGATTGGGACTGGGTACGGTCATCTTGAAGGGGCCGGGCGAATGCACCTTCAGGTAAGCCGTCTGGTGCGCTGTCAGGCGACGGAGCTGCCTGAGCTTGCCCCCTACTACAAGGGTCGTCCCCTGCTCCTGCGGCTCGCCGCCAGGCCCCTGCCAGATGCGGACCACAGAGGGCCTGTCCACGGTGACGTAGCCTTCCACCGACTCGGCCAGGTCGTTCTGGAAGCTGGAGCGCCGGAACTCGCCGTCGGTGAACACATCAATCCCTGCCTGCCTCTGACGCTCCAGCGCCTGGAGGATAGCCCTGTCCTCCACTTCCGCAAGCTGCTCCCGGCTGATGCGGCCTTGGCGGAAGGCCATACGTGCCTCTTTGACCTCACCCGGCCTCAAAAGGCTGCCGACCTGGTCTGCTCTGTATGCTCCTGCCATGGGCCACACCCCCCGTAATTTCGTGCTCCTCCCGGACTTGATGTCTTGCTAGCATACTGGAAGCGTGCTCTCGCTCTTGCAGTTGGTCTGTTGCTCTAGCAGAGTCCGCCGGCGCCAGGCTGGTAACGTATGATGCTTGACTGCGGGCCGCCTTTCCGGGCCTGGCCCTCGCGCCCCGTGAGTCCCTTGCGTAGCTGTTCACCGCCGCGCGCTGACGCTAGGCCCAGATGCCAAAGCCCATGGCGGTGCCCGTCCCTGCCAGGGAGCGATAGCACGGCACGTAGTCCGACCACTGGTGGGACAGGTGCTCGGTGGCACCGGCCATGGCAATCCAGTTGCGTATCTCAGAAGTGCCGGAGTCCAGCCGCTCCCTGGGCAGCGACACAAGGGCTTCCGAGTCCCCCTCCCGCAGCGCCTTCATGACCCGGGAGTCCAGGTCTTCATCAATGACAAAGTGGCTCAGCCCGCCGGAGGCTATGACGCCCACGCGGGTACCTCCAGGCCAGGACTCCACAGCCGCTCGTATTTCCCTGCCCAGTTGAAAGCACCGGCGCAGCGTCGGCTGGTTAGGTGGGAAGTAGGTGTTGACCATGACGGGCACCACTGGCACCACGTTGTCCCCCATGATGCGGCGGTAGACGAACCCGAAAGCGTGGCCCATGATAGGCCGGCGCTCCGGCATGCGCCGGGCGTGGGCAACATCGAACTCGCGCTGGCACAGGTGTTTGATGAGGTGCAGCGCCAGGTCCGAGGCCACGGGGTAGGCGCACTGTCCCTCTGGCTCTCCCCATCCCCAGGCGGCGGCACGCATGGACTCATGGGCGTCTGGCGGCACCTGCCGGCCGTTTACGAAGGTCTCGCCCCAGTAAACGCATATGGCGGGCATGTTGTCGTCCTGGAATAGCTCACCCTGGTCGTCCCCAATTATGATGAGCGCGTCCAGGGAGGCGTCCGCCAGGGCACGTGACAGCCGGGCTATGCCCTTCTGGTTGGCCTCGTGGCGCTGTCTCCACTTCTCCATGGTGACTTGCTGGCGCATGGACGGCGGGGCCATCTGCAATAGCTCCTGGAAGCTACGGCGAGTGCCTGTGTTGTCGAGGAGGGCCGGGTTGCGCGAGTCCCGCTCCCCGTGGCCCGACCATAGCTCCGGAGGCGTGCTCAGTTGCGGACTGTGAGATGTCCCCATGCCCAGTACAATGCGTCCCATAGATGTGACCTCCTGGCTTACTTGCGCGGGCGTCCGCCCCTGTCTCCCCTGACCACCAGGGTCGTGGCGCGCGGGCAGAAGTCAACTGGCCTTATTTATCCAGGACTGGCCCATACCGTTCTTTTGTGGCATGGTACCCCACTGGCGTACCGGTGGCAAGACTCCGGTGCAAGGGCCATGCCATCAACTGGCGCGTGAAGCACGGACTGGACCCACAATGCAGGCTGGCGAGTCAGGGACTTGCGCTACCTGCTCGACACTTGCAGATTGGGTTTCTCCTTGACATCCTGCCAATGGAAATGCCACCATACGTCGGGCCATGTGCTGCTTCATGGTAGCCAGGAGGTGCCATATGGTTCCCAAGAGGCCAACCACAGTTCTCAGTTTGACCGCGACTTTCGCGCTGGCGGTGGCGCTGCTGGTGGGGTGTGGCGGGCAGGAGGTCCAGCGGGTCAAGGTCGGCGGTCTGTTCCCTTACACCGGAGCACTGGCTGAATTCGGGCCGGACTTCGAGAACGGCGCCAGGCTTGCCATCAAGCACCTGAGCGACGCTGGGGTTCCAGTGGAGCTTGTTACCGGCGACGACGGCACCAATCCCACCGCTGCCGTGGGTGCCGCGCGCAAGCTGGTGGATACCGATAGAGTTAGTGTAATAGTAGGGCCTGCTCCCAGTTCCGCGGCCATAGACGTGGCCCAGACTGTGACTATCCCCGCCAACGTCCCCCTTATATCTCCCTCGGCCACGTCTCCTTTGCTGAGCAATCTGCCCGCCGACCAGGGCAAGGACCTGGTCTTCAGGACTGCCCCCTCCGACGCGCTGCAAGGCGTGGTGCTGGGCCGCCTCGCCAGGCAGCAGGGCTATACCAGGGCGGCGGTAATCTACGTGGACAATCCCTACGGCCAGGGCCTGACCGAGAACTTCGAGCGGGCCTTCACGTCCCAGGGCGGCCAGGTCGTCGCCAAGGTGCCCCACCCGGAGGCCGGCCAGCCCAGCTACGTGGCGGAGCTGCGGCGAGCGACTCAGGATTCCCCAGATGTGCTGGTAGCGGTCAGCTATCCTCAGCACGCCACGGTCTATCTCAAAGAGGCCGTCGAGGGCAACTTCATCAAGAAGTTCCTGTTCGTGGATGGCACCAAGTCCGAGGACATAATCCGGCAGGTAGGCGCCGACGTGGTGGAGGGTATGTACGGCACGGCCCCAGGCTCGGCGGAGTCGGCCTCGTTGACTAACTTCACCGAGTCCTACAGGGCGCAGTACGGCAGGACCAGTGCCCTGCCCTACGTGGCCAACACCTACGACGCGGTCATCGTCGCGGGACTGGCGGCCTACAAGGCGCAGATAGACGGCAAGGGGCTGGGCGGCGCCGCCATACGCGACGCCATGCGTCAGATTGCCGCCTCCCCCGGCGAGACGGTAGTGGCTGGCGCCGACGGCATCAAGCGGGCCGTGGAGCTGATCAAGGAGAAGCGGGACATCAACTATGAGGGCGCCGCGACAACCGTGGACTTCGACCAGAACGGCGACGTCCTCAGCGTCATAGAGGTGTGGCAGTACTCCAGCGGCGCGCTTGCTACGGTACGAACTGAAAACCCGTAGGTATCACGCTGACAAGCTTTCAGAGCAACGGGGCAGCCTCCTTTGCGGGGTTGCCCCGTTTCGTTCCAGCCAGCCCCGTCAAATCCTGGACACGCGCTTCTCCTCCGGCAGCAGGCCGCCGGCCCTGAGCATCAGGACGGCTATGAACAGTATGCCTATGAGGGCAAGCCGCACGTAGGGTGCCCTGGCCTCCAGTGCCCCTGGCAGCAGAGGAGAGGTCAGGTAGCGAGTGCCTTCCCAGATGGCCCACACCACGAAGGCCCCCAGGATGGCGCCCTTGTTGTTGCCGCTGCCTCCCAGGACCAGCATTACCCAGACCAGGAGCGTGGCGAAGAAGGGGTCGAACACATCAGGGGCCAGGAAGGCGTGGTAATGGGTGTAGAGTGAGCCGCCGATGCCCATCACCGCCGCCCCCAGGGCCAGGGCCTGGAGCTTGAAGGCAAAGACGTTCTTACCAGCCGCCGCTGCCACCGCCTCGTCTTCCCGTACCGCGCGCAGCACTCGCCCCCAGGGTGACCTCAGGCTCCTCTCCAGCACCAGGTACAGCGTCAGCAGCACCACGCCCACGATGGCGAGGTAGGCCAGCGGCCACAGGCTGTCGGGCACCATGCCTCGCAGGGGCTGGGGCAGCCCGGACAGCCCCCGTGTGCCATTGGCCAGCCAGCGCTCGTTGTTGAACACTATACGTATCGCCTCGGCGATGCCGATGGTGGCGATGGCCAGGTAGTCCTCTCGAAGCCTCAAGCCCGGTATGCCCACCAGCAGCGCTATGGCCCCCCCCACGGCGCCTGCGGACAGCACTCCCAATGCGAAGGGCATGTGCAGGCCGAAAAGCACCTGCACGTAACGGGCGTACTCGCCTTGCGGCTCCGGTATGGTCACCAGGGCGCTGGTGTAGGCGCCTATGGCGAAGAATCCCGCCACGCCGAAGTTGAACAGCCCCGTCTGGCCCCAGTGGAGGTTCAGCCCCAGGGCAAAGACAGCGTATATTCCGGCCACGATAGCGAAGGCCACAAGGCTGCTGTACAACCCCTCAAGAGACATGGCGGCTCCCGAATATGCCCCTGGGCCTGATGAGGAGGGTAAGTATGAGCACCAGGAAGGCCACGGCGGGCTTGTACGTCGCCACCAGCCACATGGTGGAGACCTGCTGGCTTATGCCTATTATCACAGCGCCCAGCATGGCCCCATAGATGTTGCCGATGCTTCCCAGTATGACGGCGGCGAAGATGGGCAGCAGCAGGTTCCACCCCATGTCGGGCCGCACCTGGGAGTCAATTCCCAGGAATATCCCGGCGACGCCCGCCAGGCCCGCGCCGATGGCCCAGGTGAATACCACCATCCGGTCTGTGTTGATCCCGCTGATGCGGGCCAGGTCGGGATTGTCCGAGGTGGCCCGGAGCGCCTTCCCCAGCCTGGTGCGCTCCAGGAACAGCCACAACGCCACCACCAGGGCCAGCGTCAGCCCCAGGATGAATAGCTGGTCTGCTCGCACGCGGGCGTTGACCAGGGGAAGCACGTAGGTGGTGCGAAGGCCCTCGTAGTACACCCGCTGGGTGGGTCCCCACACCATCATCACTGTGCTCCGCACTAGCAGGGCGATGGCCAGGGAGGATATGGCCAGCATCAGCGGCGGCAACCGGCGACGCCGGAGGGGGCGGTACACCAGCCTGTCAGTAGCCAGGGCGACTGCCACGGCGGCGGCAGCGCCCAGGGGCAGGGCCAGGAGCAGCCCCCAGCCGAAGGAGAATGGCCCCAGCCCGCCATCGCTGACTCCCAGGGCTGGGAAGGCCAGCGTCACCAGCGCCAGCGCTGTGTAGGCCCCCACAGTCAGCAGGTCGCCGTGAGCAAAGTTGGCGAACCTCAGCACCCCATACACCAGGCTCAGCCCGATGGCCCCCAGCGTAATGATGCTGCCCAGGATGATGCCCCATACTGTTAGCTCGACCATGTCTGACGCCTAGCGCCCCAGGTAAAGCCGTCCGACCTCTTCGTTGGCCAGAATGGCGGCAGCCTCGCCCTCGTACCTGTTCTCACCACTGGCCAGGACGTAGCCCCGGTGGGCCATCTCCAGCGCCCTCCGGGCATTCTGCTCCACCAGCAGCACTGTCACTCCCGCCCGGTTAATCTCGGCCAGCTTGTCAAAGACCACGTTGACGGACTGAGGGGAAAGGCCGGCAGAAGGCTCGTCCAGCAGCAGCAGCGTGGGGTCCAGCATCAGGGCGCGGGCGATGGCTACCATCTGCCTCTGCCCTCCGCTTAGCTTGTTCACACGCATCCCCTGGAGCCTCGCCATGTCCGGGAACATGCCCATGACCTCGCCCATCCTCTGGCGGACTCCGTCACGCCGGATGAACGCCCCCATCTCCAGGTTCTCGCGGACGGTCAAGCTGAGGAAGGTGTTATCGGCCTGGGGCACGTAGGATATCCCCAGCGATACGATGGCATGTGGCGGAAATCGGGAGATGTCTCGTCCCTTGAACCGGATATGGCCAGCCCTGGCCTGCGCCAGCCCAAAGATGGTCTTGAGGAGCGTGGACTTGCCTGAGCCATTGGGGCCAATGACCGCCACGACCTCGCCTTCCTCCACCCGCATGGAGACACCGTGCAGTATCTCCATGTCCCCGTAGCCTGACACCACCTGCTCCACTTCCAGCAGACTCATCGGGCCGGACTCCCCAGGTAAGCCTCCAGCACCCTTGGGTCCTGCCGCACTTCCGAGGGATGTCCCTCGGTGAGTCTGGTGCCGCTGACCATGACGATTACGGGGTCGCAGAGGCTCATGACCAGGTCCATGTCATGCTCCACCAGGAGGACCGTCATGCCATGCTGGGATACCATGGCCTCTATCTGCGCTGCCAGCCGGCGCATCAGCGAGGGGTTTACGCCGGCGGCAGGCTCGTCCAGCAGCACCAGCTTGGGCATCGCCATCATGGCGCGGGCAAGCTCCAGCAGCTTCTTCTGGCCTACCGACAGGTTGCCGGCGTACTCCTCCCTCAAGTCATATAGCTCTACCGTCTTCAGTACCTCCTCGGCCCTCTCCCGGATGGCGTGCTCCTGCCGGCGCACCGACCCGGGCGCCGACCACAGCTTTAGCAGGGACTCGCCCTTCTGGCCATCAGGCACGAGCATGAGGTTCTCCAGCACGGTCATGCGCTTCAGCTCGCGGGCGATTTGAAAGGTCCGGAAGATGCCACGCCGGAAGACCTGGTGAGGCGGCAGGCCCTGGATGGGCGCGCCATTGAAGAGGACCTGGCCACTGTCAGGCTTGTAGAAGCCGGTAATGAGGTTGAACAGAGTGGACTTGCCCGCCCCGTTAGGGCCAATGAGGCCTGTAATAGTCCCCTGGCGGACCTGAATGGAGCACCTGTCCACGGCCCTGAGTCCGCCGAAGGTCTTGGTCAGGTCCCTGGTCTCCAGGACCACCGGTGGCTGGCCTACGGCTTCGGCATTCTCCATATTGTTCCTGACCGGAATTCGTCGGTGCCGTCATGCGGCCCGTGGCCGTAACATGGCTGGCCCAGACATGTAACCTGGCTAAGTATACAGGTAATGGGCGACCTGAAGGAAGTACAGTAGCGGCCAGGCTGACGCAGTCCAGCCAGATGGACGGTCGCTGATGTAAAATGGCTGCACCCAGTCCACAAGGAGGAAGTGCATGACCAGCCTGGCCACTCTGGGAGTACCGGTGGGTGAGCTTTTGAAACAGCGCCGTCAGACTGTCGCCGTGGCCGAGTCCGCCGCGGGCGGCCTGGTATCGGCGGCCCTGCTATCAGTCCCCGGGGCGTCCGCCTACTTTCTCGGCGGTGCGGTGGTCTATACTCATGCGGCCCGCCAGGGCCTGCTCCAGGTAGCCGACAGCGCCATGGCCGGCATAAGGGCCAGCACTGAGGCCTATGCACTGCTCAAGGCCCGCGCTGTCAGGCAACTGCTGGGCACCACCTGGGGCCTGAGCGAGACCGGTGCCAGTGGCCCCACGGGCAACCGCTACGGCGATCCGCCAGGCCACGCCTGCATTGCCGTCTCTGGCCCCATGGAGCGGGCGATGACCATCGAGACGGGCGAGAAGGACAGGGAGGCCAACATGTGGGCCTTTGCCAGGGCCGCGCTGGGACTGCTGGAAGAGTGCATCCGGCAATCCAGTTGATTCACTGCGCCTTATGGTGCGCCTTTCCCTGAAGACACGGCAATTCGGGCCCGGTCCCTGTGTGTCGCCAGGGCATGGTGGTAAGATGTGACCGGGGCCCAGTGTTCCTTCCGTATGTGGTCAGGTGAAAGTAGGCCTGATACGAAAAGGTGCAGGGGGAGGTACTCCAGGTGCATGATCACCACCAGCAGCATATGACACACATGGGCCAGCCTGGGGGCCATCAGCACGCCACCATGCCCGCCGGTGGCGTGGAGCATGGCAAGCAAGCTGACCACACCGGCCACGAGCCGTTGTTCCGGCGGAGGTTCTGGGTGTGTCTGGCCCTCAGTGTGCCGGTGCTGGCCTACAGCACGACGTTGCAGGGCTGGCTCAACTTCACGGCCCCTACCTTCCCGGGCAGCGACTGGATAACCCCTATCTTCGCCATAGCTGTGTTCCTCTACGGCGGTGTGCCATTTATGCGGATGGCCGTGCCGGAGCTAGGCCAGCGTCGGCCAGGCATGATGACCCTCATTTCCATGGCAATCAGCGTAGCCTTCGTGTATAGCCTAGCGGCCTTTGCCTTTGACCTGGGCGAGGGGTTCTTCTGGGAGCTGGTCACCCTGATTGACGTCATGCTGCTGGGCCACTGGCTGGAAATGCGCAGCGTCCGGCAGGCCTCGGGCGCTCTGAACGAACTGGCCAGGCTCATGCCCGACATGGCCGAGCGGCTGCTGCCCGATGGCAGGACTGAGCAGGTGCCATCGGCACAGCTTCGTACCGGTGACCTGGTGCTGGTGCGGCCAGGTGCCAGCATACCCGCCGATGGCACAGTGGCCGAAGGCGAGTCCCAGGTCAACGAGGCCCTGATAACGGGAGAGTCGCGTCCAGTGCCCAAGGGGCCGGGAGCCAGGGTCATCGCCGGCGCCATCAACGGCGAGGGCAGCCTTCGTGTGCAGGTGACGGCGGCGGGCGAGCAGACCGCCCTGGCCGGCATCATGCGCCTGGTGGAGCAGGCCCAGCAGAGCAAGTCCCGCACTCAGGTACTGGCCGACCAGGCCGCCGGCTGGCTCTTCTACACGGCCATTGGCACCGCTGTTGTGACAGCCATCGCTTGGGCCGGCTTCGCCAACCAGGAAGGCGAGGCCGTGGAACGGGCGGTCACGGTGCTGGTCATCGCCTGCCCCCACGCTCTCGGGCTGGCCATTCCCCTGGTGGTCGCCATCAGCACCACGCTGGCGGCCAGCAATGGTGTCCTGGTGAGGGACAGGCTGGCCCTGGAGTCGGTCAGGAACGTGGACGTGGTGATTTTCGACAAGACGGGCACCCTGACCAGGGGCGAGCAGGGCGTGGTAGCTATGCGTGGGTTTGGCGGCGCCGGTGAGGACGCTACCCTGGCGACGGCTGCGGCCATCGAGGGCGACTCGGAGCACATCATCGCCCGGGCCTTGCGGCGAGAGGCCGAGGCGCGTCGCCTGTCACTGCCCCGCGTGTCCCACTTCGAGGCTATCAAGGGCCGGGGCGTGCGGGCTAGCGTGGACGGAAAGACCTTCTACGTCGGCGGCCCGCGCCTTCTGGAGATGCTGGGGGTGGTCCCTTCGGGGGCCGTGGCCGAGTTTGCCGAGGCGGCCGGCAGCCAGGGCCAGACAGTAGTCTATCTGCTCCAGGACAGCAGCGTGGTGGCGGGCTTCGCGCTGGCCGACGTGGTCAGGCCAGAGAGCCGGCAGGCCGTGCGCCGCCTGCATGACATGGGCATGCAGGTGGCAATGATAACTGGGGACAGCAAGGACGTGGCGGAGTCCGTCGCCAGGGAGCTGGGCATAGACACCTGGTTTGCCGAGGTGTTGCCTGAGCATAAGGACCAGAAGGTGTCCGAGCTCCAGGCCCAGGGCAAGCGCGTCGCCATGGTGGGCGATGGTATTAACGATGCCCCGGCCCTGGTCCGGGCCGACGTGGGTATTGCCATCGGCAGCGGCACCGACGTGGCCATCGAGTCGGCCGGCATTATCCTGGTAAAGAGCAACCCGCTGGACGTGGTCAGGGCCATATCCCTGAGCCGCGCCAGCTACCGCAAGATGGTGCAGAACCTCTTCTGGGCAACAGGCTACAACGTCGTGGCGCTGCCCCTGGCGGCGGGCGTTCTTGCGCCGGTGGGAGTTGTGCTGTCGCCCGCTATCGGCGCCCTGTTCATGTCCCTAAGCACCGTCATAGTCGCCATCAACGCCCAGCTCCTCCGCCGCGCCAGCATCTAGGGCTTACGCCGTAGCGCCCAAAGACTGGGCCGAAGCCCGGTGAGCCACGGCACATGCGGCAAACGCACCGAGGGGGCAGGTCAGCGACCTGCCCCCTTTTGTTCCTCAGCCTGCTATGTAGGCTGCTAGAGGGTCGGGCGGATGTTGAAGTTGGAGCTGAACAGGTTGGTAGGGTCGTACCGGTTCTTCAGGGCCACCAGCCTGTCATAGTTCCCGCCGTAGGCCTCGCGCTCCCTCTTCTCGCGGTCATCGGCGTCCAGGTGGTTGACGTACACCTTGCCGGCGTAGTAGTCCTTCAGGGCGGCATAGGTCTCCAGGCTCCACTGCACGTTGGCCTCAGCCTCAGACGGGTCAGCCCACACGGAGATGCTCCTGAAGTGGTACTGGGCGGCCCGGTGATAGTAGGCCGTGGCCTCCGGTGCCACGCGGCTTATGGCGCCGCCCAGGTGCCACAAGATGCCAATGCTGCGCGGCGATGGCATGGTGGCGAAGCGCTCCGCCACGGCTTCGATGAAGCCATCGCTGAGGTTGTCCAGCAGCCCGGCCTTCCAGTGGCTGTAGTTGCCAGGCGCCGCATGCTCGTCCACCGAGGACTGGTGCTGCACGTAGGGCACGGGGCCGATCACATCCAGCAGCGGCGACCCGAACTTCTTGATGGGCCGCAGCACCGACTCGCTGGTCGTCAGGTCGCCTGCGTAGCACACGGCCAGGCCGATGACCCGCTGCCCGTCCGGCAGGGCCATGAGCAGTACCACGGTGGTCAGCTCCTCCGGGGTGGTGCTGGTGAAGTCCCGGTAGAACCTGAGGACCTCCGCCGCCCTGGCCATGGGGTAGAAGGCTACACCTTCCAGGATGGTGGGACCAATGGGATGCAGCCTGTACTTGAGGGAGGTGACCACCCCAAAGTTGGCGCCAGCGCCCCGGACCGCCCAGAACAGGTCCGGGTTCTCTTCGTCGCTGGCCCTCACCAGGCGACCTTCGGCGGTGACCATTTCCACGGACTCCAGTGAGTCAATGGTCAGCCCGATGAGGCGTCCCAGCCAGCCGTGGCCTCCGCCCAGCGTCGAGCCTCCAATGCCCACGGTGCTTACGTCGGTGCCCGTGGTGGCCAGGCCGAAGACCTGGGTCATCCGGTCTACCTCTCCCCACGTGGCGCCGCCCTCGGCCAGCGCTGTCCTCTCGATGGGGTCAACGCTCACATTCCTCATGCGCCGCAGGTCAATGACCAGCCCGCCGTTGGCTATGGCTATCCCGGATGGGTTGTGCCCACCGCCGCGCACCGACAGGGGAAGCTCCTGCTGCCTGGCGAAGGCGACGGCACAGGCCACGTCCATTGGCTCCGCTGGCCTCACCACCATGGCGGGGTGCTTGTCCACGCGAGCGTTCCACAAATGGCGGGCGCTCTCGTAGGCCCTGTCGCCGGGCAGGATGATGTCGCCCTTGATGGCGGCCTTCAGGTCACTCAATGCCTCCATGTCCAGCCCGTCCGCCATGAGACTGGCCCTGGTAGCTATCTGTCCAACCATTTTTCGTTTCCTCCTTTAATGGAGTGCTGGTTATTGTCCCCAGCAGTTTGTTCACGTAAAACGATACCCCGCGCTCCCTGTCCCGCGTATCAGGCTAACAGTGGAATCCAGCGGGGCAGGTATGGTGATGCCCACTACACCATTGGTACGAGCCAGCACCTGGCCTACCTGCTGATGTCACCCTCCTGCCTCCGGGTGGAGCGGCAGGTCTGCCGAATTGGAAAGATATTAGACCCTGAACAAATTGACACCATAAGTAAGGCATGCCCTAGACTGTGAGCAGCCTTCCTGCCAGCCCCCTACTCCCGCGCGATATGAGTTTGATGACGAGTAGCAACAGGCACTCCAATAGCCAGGTACAGAGGTCTGCCGTGGTGCGGGTCGTGGGACGCGGCCGGCAGGCTGAAGTCGTCCTGGACGATAAGCTGCCCTTCGGCGAGCTTGAAAAAGGTCTGCGGTCTTACCTGGCCCGCAATCCCCGCTGGTTTGAAGGGGCCAGGGTTACCCTCAACGTCGGGCGCCGGGTGCTCAGCATCAGAGAGGTCAGCCACATCAAGGACATCCTGGAGAGCGAGTTCAAGCTGACCATCGTTGGCATCTGGTGCGGCCCGGAAAGCCTGGAGTCCCTGATCTCGGAGAAAGGCCCCATACCAGTAAGCGTGGTGCCCCAGCAGGACAGCCGTGGCGGCCTGGGGGGCGTGTTGGGAGAGGTGGAGTGGCAGGAGACGCTGCTGGTGAAAGGGACGTGCCGCTCGGGGACGACCATCCACAACAACGGCAACCTGGTGGTGCTGGGCGACGTCAACCCAGGGGCCGAGGTCACCGCCGACGGCGACATTATCGTCTTCGGGAGGCTCTCCGGACTTGCCCATGCTGGCTTGAGCGGCAACATACGCGCCTCCATTGTGGCGCTCCCCATAGACGCCCCGCAGGTCCGCATAGGGCCGTATATACGCATCGAAAGCGCCGACCCCGGCTCTCCGGTGGGCAGGAGGGCTGCCAGCTCACCGACCTTGGCCCGAGTTGAGCGTGGTCAGATTGTTGTGGAGCCTTATGCTGCAAGGTCTATACGGAGGCGGAGAGACTGATATGCTAGGCCAGGTTTGGGTCATTACTTCCGGCAAGGGCGGTGTAGGTAAGACTACCACCACGGCCAACCTCGGGGCAGCGCTGGCGGTCCTGGGCCACAAGGTCCTGCTGATTGACGCCGACATCGGGCTGCGGAACCTGGATGTCGTACTGGGCCTGGAGAACAGGATCGTCTATGACCTGGTGCAGGTCATAGAGGGCGAGTGTACCCCCCGCAAGGCCATGATCCGCGACAAGACCTATGAGAACCTGCAGCTTATCCCGGCTGCCCAGACCCGCGACAAGAGCGCCGTGACAGGACAGCAGATGCGGGACCTGTGCCAGCGGCTCAAGCTGGAGTTTGACTACATACTTATTGACTCGCCGGCGGGTATCGAGCAGGGGTTCCGCAATGCCATCGCCCCCGCCGATAGGGCCATCGTTGTAAGCACGCCTGAAGTATCCGCCGTCCGCGACGCTGACAGAGTCATCGGCCTCATTGAGGCCGAGGGGCTGCCCTCTCCCGGACTTGTCCTGAACCGGGTGAGGAGCCACATGGTCCGCAGCGGCGACATGATGGCAACAGAAGATGTGTTGTCGCTGCTCTCTGTCAGCCTTATGGGCATCGTCCCTGAGGACGAAAGGATTATAGTCTCCACAAACCGGGGCATTCCGGTTATCCAGGACTCCAGGTCCTATGCTGGAGAGGCCTTCCGCCGAATAGCCGCGCGGATGACCGGTCAGGATGTCCCACCCATGGAGTTGGAGGTTCGCGATGGCATCTTCTCGTGGCTTAAGAAGCTGGTCGGGCTCAATGGGCGGATGGGCGCAAGTGCCTAGCCGCCTGGTAGTGTGGCTCAGGTCACTGTTCCACAAGGAGCAGGCTGTGGACTCCAGGGCGCGTGCCTTTGAGCCCAGCAAGGAGGCAGCACGCAAACGCCTCCAGCTTGTGCTGGTCCAGGACCGTGTGGGCCTCTCTCCCGAGCTGCTGGAAGCTATGAAGAACGACCTCCTGAACGCCATCTCCAAGTACGTGGTCATCCAGCGCGACTCGGTGGAGATGCAGATCACCCGCAACGGCGACTCCGTCATCCTGGTGAGCAATATACGTGTCGCCGAAGTCCGCCGCCCCGCTACGGAGCCGCGCTAGCACCCGCGTCCGCCGTACCCTGCCTCCAGGATGAGCGGGGCCTGTCTCCGGGAGCCAGTCCCTGGCAGGCCCCGCTCTACTGTGTTGCCCCTGGCATGGTACTCCACACCCCGCGCAGACTGTCATCTGGTTTGTCCCTTCTGACCACATTCCATCTATTGCCCCGGGTATTGCCTCCCATGGCCTGTGAGTGGCATAATCTTTCCTAATTCAGGCCATAATGCATGTATATGCATGGCGTAGCTGCCTGCCAGCATACGCTGGCTGAAAGCCGGGGAGTCCGCCATCAAGGCAGCCCTGGGGAGGGCAATGTCCGAATACAGGTGGCAGCTTCGGGTATACGCCGCCCAGCGCGACCGGGCCAGGGCCTATGTGCGCCGGCACCAGTTCGAAGTCGGCGCGCCGGTCCAGTTCGACGAGCAGTATGATGGCATCACCTCCCTCGAGTACCTTCTGGGTGCTGTCGGCGCTGACATCGTCAACTCGTTGCGTGCCGTGGCCCGCCAGCGGCGCGTAGCATTGGACCAGGTCGAGGCCCTGGTATCAGGCGAGCTGGACAACCCCCTGGTATTTCTGGCTGTCGTGGGCGAGAGCGGGCACCCCGGCCTCAGCAAGATAGCGGTGAAGGTCTACGTTGGCTCCCCGGAAGGCGAGGAGCGCGTCAGGAGGGTGTGGGAGGAGGCCCTGGCGAGGTCGCCCATGGCCAACACCTTCAGGCAGCTCCTGGACATAAGCCTGGAGATAATGCCCTAGCAGTACCCAGAACGGAGTGAAGACCAGAGGAATGTACATGTACAGACTCAGCGCTGACCAGCAGGCCATAGTGACCAGAGTAAAGGAGATAGCAGACAGGGACATCCGTCCCCACGCGGAGAGGGTGGATGCCAACGCGGCTTTCCCCCGCGAGTCCATGGATGCCCTGGGCCGCGCGGGCTTCTGGGGCCTCACCATCCCGACCGAGTTCGGCGGCATGGGCCAGGGGCTGCGGGTAGCGTGCGCAGTGCTGGACGAGGTCGCCCAGCGCTGCGCCTCAACGGCCATGTGCTACCTGATGCACCTGTGCGCCATGGCAGCCTACGGCGCGGCGCCCCACAGTACGGCCAGCTACCTGCGCGCGGCTGCCCGTGGCGAGCACCTTGGCACCCTGGCCTGGAGCGAGTTTGGCTCCCGCAGCCACTTCTGGGTGCCGGTCAGCCAGGAGGTCCGCCAGAACGGCAAAGTGGTCATCAGCGCGGCCAAGTCCTTCGTCACCTCGGCCAACGTGGCCGATGGCTACGTGGTCTCCACCCGCTGGGCTGACGCCAAAAGTCCCACTGACAGCATGCTGTACCTCGTGCTCAAGGAAGACAAAGGCATACGTGTCGCCGGCGAGTGGAACGGCCTGGGCATGCGCGGCAATATGAGCGCACCCATGAGGCTAGACAGGGTGGAAGTGCCCGCTGAGAGGGCTATTACCGCGCCGTGCAAGGGGCTGGAGACCATGCTCACCACGGTCATGCCCGTCTTCAACCTGGGCAACGCGGCCATTTCCGTTGGCATCGCGGAGGCCGCGGTGCAGGCGACACAGCGCCACCTTACTACCAACAGGTTCCAGTATACTAACCAGGCCCTCGCCGAACTGCCCGTGGAGCGTGCCCGCCTTGCCCAGGTGCGGGTGCAGACTGACCAGGCGCGGGCGCACCTGGTATCGGTCATAGACTCGGTGGAGCGCCCAGGCCCCGAGACCATGCTGCTGGTGCTGGAGTCCAAGGCCGCGGCGGCTGAGACGGCGCTGCAAGTCACGGACGTCGCGCTGCGGGCCTGCGGCGGCACTGGTTTCACCCGCAGCCTTGGCCTGGAGCGCAGCTTCCGCGATGCCCGCGCCGCAGCAGTCATGGCACCCACCACCGACGTGCTCTACGACTTCATTGGCAAGGCCCTGTGTGGACTGGAGTTGTTCTGATGGCAAAGCCTGTTGTTGTCGGCGCAGTCCTATACGATCCCAAGGTGTCGGTCATCTGGGACATCATCCGCGAGTTTTTCGAGGAAAACGGCTGCCCCATGGACGTGGTCTTTTACACCAACTACGAGCGGCAGGTGGATGACCTGGTCAAAGGGCATATAGACATCGCCTGGAACTCTCCTCTCGCCTGGCTGGACGCGCAGCGCCGCTCCAGTGGCAAGTGTCGCGCCATCGCCATGCGCGACACCGACCGCGACCGCGTGTCCCACATCGTTGTGAAACACAATAGCGGCATCAAGGCCATTGGCGACCTGCGGGGGAAGACTCTGGCAGTTGGGGCCAAGGACTCTCCCCAGGCTACCCTTATCCCCATAGGACTGCTGCAACGGCACGGGCTGGAGCCTGGACGAGACTTCCAGGTCAGGCGGTTTGATGTCCTGGTGGGCAAGCATGGCGACCACGTCGGCGGCGAACTGGAAGCCTTCAGAGGCATGGAAAGGGGCGAGGCAGACGCTAGCGCCATGATTGATGCCAACTGGACTCGCTGGACCCGGGACGGTACCATAGACCCGGGCCGCTACAGGGTCCTCGCCACCACCGAAAGGTACGACCATTGCGTGTTTACCGCCAGGGAGGGCTTGCCGGAGGACGTCGAAAAGCGCTGGCTGAAGGTGCTCTTCTCCATGAGCTACGACAATCCCAGGCACCGGCAGATGATGGACCTGGAGGGGCTGAAATGCTGGCTGCCGGGCCGGACCAGCGGCTTCGGCCCCCTTGCGGAGGCGGTGGAGAGGCAGCGCTTCTTCCAGGAGGCGTCGTCTTGATGACCCTACCCCTTTTCCCGGTCACTACTGTGGGGAGTTGGCCCAGGCCACCTGGACTGCTCCGCGCCCAGCGGCTGAAACGCATGGGCCAGCTCGGCCAGGAGGACTTCGACCGGCTGGCCGACCAGGCCGTGTTGGAGGCGCTGCGCATCCAGGAAGCGGCCGGCGTGGACATTGTCACCGACGGCGAGCAGCGGCGTGACAACTTCTATTCCTTTGTGGCCGAGAAGCTCTCGGGCGTCAGGCTCATGACGCTCCAGGAGATGCTGGACATAGTCGAGGACAAGGCGGGCTTCGAGCGTATCTTGCAGACGCTGGACGTGCCGGCCTACTCCATCAGCAACCCCACCTGCGTCGGCAGGATTGAGCGGCGCCGGCCCCTGGCACTGGAAGACCTGCTCTTCTTGAAGCGGCACACCGGCAGGCCCGTGAAGGTGACCCTGCCAGGCCCGTACCTGCTGACCCGCGCCATGTACGTTGGCACGGTCACCGGCCAGGTATACCCTACCAAGGAAGACCTGGCCGAAGATGTGGTGCGCGTCCTGCGCGACGAAGTGCGCGAGCTGGCCCAAGCCGGCGCCGACTTTGTCCAGCTTGATGAGCCAGTGCTGACGGAGCTGGTCTTCACCCAGGGGCAGACACGGACGTTCATGTGCGCCGCCCTGGCGGCCCGCAAGGACTCCACCGAGGAGCTGGAGTTCGCCGTATCGCTGATTAATCGCGTCGTGGAAGGGGCTGACGGCGTGCGCATCGGGCTGCACGTCTGCCGGGGCAACTGGAGCAAGAACGAGGCGACGCTGCTGCGGGGGAGCTACCATCCCCTGGCGCCTTACTTTGCCCGGCTGAAGGTCAGGCAGCTTGTGCTGGAGTACGCCACCGAGCGGGCCGGCGACCTCCTGTGCTTCGGCGACAAGGAGATTGGGCTGGGGGTGGTGAACCCCAGGGTTGACGCGACAGAGTCCGCCGAGGACATAGCCCGCCTGGTGGAGCGTGCCCTGGCGCAGTACCCAGCCGAGCGCGTGTTCCTGAACCCGGATTGCGGCTTCGGCACCTTCTCCAGCCGCCCTGTCAACAGCGCTGAGGTCGCATACAACAAGCTCAGGGCCATGGCCGAGGCAGCCTCGGTGCTACGCGGAGCAGCCGCTTAGTCAGCCCAGGGAAGCATATGCCCAGGAGGGGATGATGAAGCCGGTCTACCTGGACTACAATGCCACCACTCCTGTAGACCCACGGGTGGCCGAAGCCATGTTGCCATATATCTACGAGCACTTTGGCAATCCTTCCAGCAGCCACGCATGGGGCGTTGCCGCAAGGAATGCGGTGGAGAACGCCAGGGCACAGGTGGCCCATATGCTGCGCTGCCAGCCTGATGAAGTGGTCTTCACCAGCGGCGGGACTGAGGCTAACAACTACGCCATCAAGGGTGTCGCCGGGGCCTACCGGGACCGGGGCAACCACATCATCACCTCCGCCATAGAGCACCCAGCCGTGGAGGAGGTCTGCCGCTACCTGGAAGGCAGGGGCTATGATGTGACGTACCTGCCCGTGGACCAGTACGGGCTTGTTGACCCGGCCCAGGTGGAGGCGGCCATCACGCCGCGGACTATTCTCGTTTCCATCATGCACGCCAACAATGAGGTCGGCACCATACAGCCCATCGCGGAGACCGCCGAGATAGCGCACCGCCACGGCGTGTTGGTGCACTCGGACTGCGCCCAGTCCATCGGCAAGCTGCCGGTACATGTGGACGACATGGGCGTGGACTTGCTTTCGGTGGCCGGCCATAAATTGTACGCCCCCAAGGGTGTGGGCGCTCTGTACATCAGGAGGGGCGTGCGGCTGGAGAAGCTCATGCACGGTGCGGGCCACGAGATGGGCTGGCGCGCCGGGACCGAGAATGTGGTCCAGGTGGTAGGGCTGGGCGAGGCGTGCAGTCTGATTGACCAGGGACTCTCTGCCTACGCAAGCCACATGAAGGCTATGCGCGACCGCCTGGAGGGCGGCCTCAAGCGCCATCTGCCAGGGCTTGTCCGGGTGAACGGACACCCTGAGCGCAGGTTGCCCAACACCTCCAGCGTCAGCTTCAGGGGCCTGGAGGCCAACACCATCCTGCGAGAGCTTGAGGGCGTCGGTGCCTCGGCCGGCGCTGCCTGCCACTCCGACCGCGTGGACGTGTCCCACGTTCTGAGGGCCATGGGCGTTCCCATAGAGTATGCCATGGGCACGGTCCGCTTTTCCGTGGGGCGCTACACTACCGCTGAGGAGATAGACCAGGCCCTGGCCGAGGTAGTCCGCGTGGTCAGTGCCTTGCCTTCCAGGGCCGTCGCGGGCTAGTGCCTGGGTGGCGCCTCAGGAGCGCAGCCAGTCCAGTGTCTCCTTCAGCCCCTGCTCGATGGACACCTGTGGCACCCACTTGAGCACGCGCTTGGCCCGGGCGTTAGACAGGACGACGTGTTTGATGTCGCCGGGACGCTCGGCCTCGTGGACGGGTAGAAGGTCGTAGCCCGTCTCGGCAGCCATAATCCGGAAAAGCTCATTGACCGAAAGGGCAGAGCCGGAGCTGATATTGACCGTAAGGGACTCCCTGGCGGCCAGCGCAAGCTCGTGAGCGCGGGCCACATCCTTGATGTACACGAAGTCCCTGGTCTGCTCGCCGTCCCCGAAGATGATGACCTTGTCACCGCGCAGCATCCGCGCGCCGAAAATGGACACCACCCCCGCCTCGCCGTTAGGGTCCTGGCGTGGCCCGTACACATTGGACAGCCGCAGGACCTTGAGGGGCACCGAAGGCGGCAGCAACAGCTTCAGGTAGCACTCCAGCGTCCACTTGCTCAGGCCGTAGGCGCTGATGGGGCGTATGGGGTGGTCCTCGTCGCAGGGGAGGTATTCGGGCTGGCCGTAGAGGGCACCGCCCGTGGTCACATACACGAACTGAGAGCAGCCTGAGGCCATGGCCGCCTGGCAAACGTTGAGACCGCTCACGATGTTGGTCTCAGCGTCCAGGGCAGGCTTCTTCATGGACACAGCCACCGACGCCTGCGCCGCGCAGTGGCTGAAGGCGTCGGGCTGGAAGTCCCTGGCGACCCGCTCCAGCTCAGGGCTTCCGATGTCCATCTGCACCAGATTGGCCTTGGGGTTCAGGTTTTTGGCCTTGCCCGTGGACAGGTTGTCCACTACCAGCACCGTATGGCCTTTGCTGAGAAGGCTTTCCACAAGGTGGGAGCCTACGAACCCTGCCCCGCCCGTTACCAGGACGCGCATGAATACCTCCAGATAGGGATGCCTCACATACAGTCTCAGCGCAGCAGGCGACTTCCTGGCGCCTTCATGAGGCCCAACCCAAGTATAAATAGCTGTCCCAGGAATTGATAGCGCCTTGCAGCCCGCCTCCTGCGCCCTGCTTAACGGGAAGTAATCGCAGGAATGTTACATGCAACACCCCTGAGCTAAGGGCATCATCCCCTTAAACCACGGGTGAAAAGTCCACCCAGCCACCACAGGCGGACTGGGGTATGAACACCAGAGCCGGAGGGTCGCGGCCGCCGGGTTCTCGTGGGCCAGCCAGTGTCGTACAATTGGTGCGCCAAACTGCCAGGAGAGGAGACCTTTTATGCAGCCTGAAATCGTCGCGGACTACCGGTGCCAGGTGGGCGAAGGGCCTATGTGGCACCCCATGGAGAAGCGCGTGTACTGGGTTGACATCCCGGCCGGCCGCATGTTCCGGTACGATCCGGTCACCGGCAAGCATGAGCAGTGCTACCAGGGGCGCCAGGTGGGCGGCTTCACCGTCCAGGCCGATGGCTCGCTGCTGCTGTTCATGGACAGAGGGTCTGTGGCTATCTGGCGGGATGGGCGTCTCACCTTTGTCGTTGACGAGATACCGGAGGAGCGCGAGACACGGTTCAACGACGTCAGGGCCGATCCCGCCGGCCGCGTCTTCTGTGGCACCATGCCCACCAGGGAGAGGCCGGGCAGGCTCTACCGCCTCGATACCGATGGCTCCATCACTCGCGTGCTGGAGGGCATCGGCATCTCCAATGGCATGGGCTTCACCCTGGACCGCCAGCGCATGTACTATACGGACTCGCGGGCACGCACCATATACCTGTTTGACTACGATGAAAAGACTGGCCGGCTTTCCAACCAGCGTGTGTTTGTGCAGACGCCTGAGGGCCAGGGCATACCCGATGGCATGACGGTGGATGCCCAGGGCTACGTCTGGTCTGCCCGCTGGGATGGCTCTGCCCTGTACCGCTTTACTCCCGCCGGCGTCGAGGAGCGCCGTGTCCAGTTCCCCGCCAGAAAGGTGTCCAGCGTCATTTTCGGCGGCGAAGACCTGACCGATATGTACGTCACTACCGCCGGCGGCCAGAACAAGGCGCAGGAGGGCCACGGCGCCGGCGCGCTGTTCCGTCTCAACCTGGGTATCAAGGGCCTGCCAGAGTTCCTGTCCCGCGTGGAAGTCTGATCACGCTCTGTGCGAAGCACCTGTCCCATCATGACGGCCCGGGAAAATCCCGCCGTCCAATTAGTCCGAACAGGCATGTCCGGTACACCGCTCACGGGGTATGCTGAGTACTTGAGGCCTACTCGGCGGCTTGGGGCATGTGGGGAGGATGAGGTGATGCGGGACAGGCAAGACGTCTTGAGACAATACACTGGCGATATGCTGGCCCTGGAGCGGCACATCCTGGACACGGTGAAAAAGCAGGCGGACGATGAGGACGTGCGACGGTACGCCGATGCCCTGCGGGCCATCAACCGTGTGCGGCAGACTCTGGAGGGGCACTCCGAGTCGCTGAGGCAGCACCTGGCGACGCTGGGCGGCCAGCAGTCCTCTATCAAGGAGGCTGTGACATCGGTGGCCAGCGCGGCGGCGGCGCTAATAGGCATGTCGCGGAGCGACAAGGTCTCCAAGATGCTCAGGGACGACTATACCTCCCTGGGCCTGGCCACCATGTCATATACCATGCTCCACGCCACGGGGCTGGCACTGAAGCATTCCCTGACGGCGGACCTGGCCCTGCGGCACCTGCGGGAGCTGACGCCGGTGATGGTCGAGCTGAGCCAGGTGATACCTCGCATCGTGGTCCAGGAGTTCGTTGACCAGGGCGAGGCGATAGATGCCTCGGTGGCTGCCGAGGCGGTGCGCAACACCCAGGAGGCCTGGAGTCCGGAGGTGGTGCGGCCCTAGTCGTTACTGCATGGTAAGTCCGCCGTCTATGACCAGGCAGGTGCCAGTGATGAAGGCGGCATCCTCCGAGGCCAGGTAGACTGCGGCCTGGGCAATCTCCTCCGGCGTGCCCAGGCGGCCCATGGGCTGGCGTGCCACCATGGCGGCGCGGGTCGCGGCGGGGTCGGGATAGCTGGACACCATGCGCTCCACCCAGGGCGTGTCCACGGTGCCCGGGCAGATGGCGTTGCACCGCACACCCTGGGACACATAGTCCACGGCCATCGCCCTGGTGAGGGCGATGACTCCGCCCTTGGTAGCGCAGTAGCCTGCCCGCTCGCGTATGCCCACGAGGCCGGCCACCGAGGCCATGTTTATGATGCACCCACCTCCGCTGTCCAGCAGGTGTGGCAGGGTCGCTCTGCACACCAGGAAGACCCCTGTGAGATTGACCGCCAGCATGCGTGCCCAGTCGGCATCCCTGGTCTCCAGCAGCTTCCCGGGGGTGCCTACACCCGCATTATTGACCACGGTACTGAGGCCACCCAGCCAGTCCACGGCCTCCGCCACGAAGGCGCTGACTGACTGCGGCTCGCTCACGTCACCCTGTACGAACTGCACCTGGCCACCCTCGCGACGAAGGTCTTCAACCAGTGCACGGCCAGGTGCCTCGCTCATGTCCACTGCCACCACCCGCGCCCCTTCTCTGGCGAAGGCCCTGGTGATGGCCGCGCCTATGCCCGAGGCGCCACCTGTCACTATGGCACGCTGCCCTGCCAGTCTCATCTCGTCTCCTCTCGTCAGAATTGCCAGACGACAGCGCCTTGCTCTAGCTCAACAGGCGCTGTCGGTTTATGTATAATTACACGAATGGTATGATTACTTCCAGTAACGCGATAGCCTTTCCGCGCGTCTTGGCCCTGTCCGCCATGCTGGGTGGTAGCCAGGGACGGCGGCAGTACACCCTCGCCAGCAACCTGCCTGGCCCCGGCAGGGCTGGGGCAGCGCCCACTACTCTAGCACATGGGCCGCGCTGGAGTGAACATTCTGTAGCCAGGCGCTCCGATGGGGCCTCATACGGTGTCGCCGGTGTTTCGCGGGGGCATTGGCTCCCACCTGTGCCCGGTAACCCGTCAGGCCAGGGCGAGGACGGCCTTCCTGCTGCCGCCAGCATGCCATGGTGCTGGACATGAGCAACTACGACATCCAGGCGGCCATCCACTACCATGAGGGTACCAAGCACCCGGGCGGCTTCCTGATGAACCCCTGGCACCAGTTCGATCCCATGCAGCAGCCATTGCTGTTCAAGGTATACACTGGACTGGAGCCTGTCCCGCTGCCCCTGGACAAGTCCTCCCTCGGTGTCCCTGCCCTGACTGCCATCTCCACGGACGTGGGCCCGGCCTCTGGTGCGGGACAGAAGGTGGACCTGCCATCCCTGGCGAGGCTGCTGTACTACTCGGCGGGCATTACCAAGCGGCTCAGGTTTCCCTGGGGTGAAATGGACTTCCGGGCCGCGGCCTGCACCGGGGCGCTCTACCATATCGAGCTTTACGTAGCCTGTGGAGACGTGGAGGGCCTGGAGGCGGGACTGTACCACTTCAGCCCCGCAGAGCTTGCCCTGAAGCGGCTGCGCAGCGGCGACTTCCGTCCACTTCTGGTGGAGGCCACTGCGGGCGATGCCAGCATTGCCCACGCCCAGGCTGTGATAATCTATACGGATGTAATCTGGCGAAACGCCTGCAAGTACCAGGCCCGCGAGTACCGGCATGCGTGGTGGGACAGCGGCACTATCATCGCCCACACGCTGGCCGTGGCTTCGGCGCAGGGTATCCCCGCCCGGCTGGTAATGGGTTTCGTGGATGCGGCGGTCAGCCGCCTCCTGGGCCTGGACTCGCGGCGAGAGCTGGCCCTGGCGCTGTTGCCCGTGGGCTACATGCAGGAGCCTGTCCGGGGAAGCGCGCTGGAGGTCCCGCCGCTGTCCCTGGCGACGAGGCCCATTTCTGCCCAGGAGGTTGAGTTTCCCGCCATTCTGCGGATGCACGCGGAGTCCTCGCTGACAAGCCCTGAAGAGGTGGCGGAATGGGCGCGCCGGCCCTGGTCCTCTTCTCCCACGCCACCGGCAGGCCCAGTACGCCCGCTGGCGCCCCTGCCCGAACAGGAGCCAGGGCCTCCGCTGGGGCCTGTTATCATCAGAAGAGGTTCGACCCGCCGGTTCTCCCATGAGCCATTGAGCTTCCAGGAGCTGTCCACCGTGCTGGACCGCTCCACGCGGGGCGTCCCAGCGGATTTCCTGGCAGAGAAAGGGGCGTCTCTCAGCGGTCTGTACCTTATAGTGAATGCGGTGGAGGGGCTGAGACCCGGGGCATACTATTTCCACCAGCAGGACCAGGCGCTGGAGCTACTGAAGTCCGGCAACTTCCTGCGCACCGCCGGGCACCTTGGCCTTGACCAGGCGCTGGCCGCCGACGCGGCAGCCGACATTTTCTTCCTGGCAAGGCTGGACGCCGTGCTGGAACGACTGGGCAACCGGGGGTACCGTGCCGCGCAGCTAGATGCCAGCATTACCGCCGGCAGGGCCTACCTGGCGGCATATGCCCTGCGGTCTGGTGCCACTGGCCTGACGTTCTATGATGACGCGGTGACAAAGTTCTTCTCTCCCCATGCTGAAGGCAAGAGCGTGATGTTCCTGGTGGCGCTGGGAAAGCCATTCAGGCGGAGGCAGGCGTGACTTGAGGCCAAAGGGTACCGCGCGCAGCCCTGCAAGTCCTCCCCGAGGGAGGCGGACGCAGGTCAATGCTGAGCTGCCAAGGCGCTGGCTGACCAGGGGCGGCATTGCGCTGCTGGGCGTTATCACCAGCATTGGCCTGGGCTGGCTGGTCTTCCGTGGCACCGAGTGGGCGACCGTCGCAGCCACGCTACGCGGCTTCCCACCGGTGCTCCTGGTGGTGGCCGTCATCCTCTTCCTGTGCGCCGCGTACCTGCGCGCCATGCGCTGGTCCCTGCTCTGGACCAGGGAGAAGGTAACGACCTTCCGCCTCTTCATGGTCGAGAACGCGGCGCTGGGCGCCAACTCCATCTCTCCCGTCCGCACGGTGGACGAGGCCGTGGAGTTCGTCGTGCTGGCGCTGCGCGACCGGCTCCCCGCCGGCTCCATCATAGCCACCATGGTCATGAACAGGCTGCTGGACCTTGCCGTCACCCTCATGTTCCTGGTCTTTGCCGCTGTCATTCTCCCGCCGCTACAGCGGTTCTTGCCTGCCATGGTGCTGGTGAGCGTCTCGGTGGGCATTCTGCTCCTGGGGCTGCTGAACCTGGGACGCATCGTGCAGCGCCTGCCCAGGCTGAGGCGGTTCACCGTAGTGGCCTCCTTCGAGAGTGCAGTCAACGCTCTCTGGACGCAGAAGCTCAGGATGGGGGCGTCCCTGGGCCTGACGGCGGCCCACTGGCTTGCCCTGGGGCCGGTCGGATGGGCCATAGCGGGCGGCGTGGGCATTGACCTGGGCTTTCACCAGGTCATGGCCACTATCATCGGCGCGATCCTTTTCTCCACCATAGTGCCGGGGCTGCCGGCCGCCGTGGGTACCTTCGAGTTTGCCACCGTGTACATGCTGGAGCTATGGGGAGTGCCCAGAGAGTCGGCGGTCACCTTCGCCATCATCCTTCACGCTATTCTCTACGTGCCCCCCACTATCATCGCCATCGCGCTGCTGCCCAGGGAAGGGCTTGGTTCCCTTCACGCCATCAGGGACGCCATCAGGAGCTGGCACCACATGAGGCAATCCCAGGACCACTCCTTCCCCAGCTCCAGGGACCACGAGCAAGACTAATACCAGGTCTGCCCATTCCATGCATTGACCCACGCCAGGGCCGCTGCTACACTCGCTACCGCCGGTCAGCGCCGCGGACGCTCACGAGAGGGGGTTGTCGCATGGAAGTCGGACTCGGACTGGACTACACCCTGGGCCTTTCCTTCGAAGAGCAGGCAATGCTTTCCAGAGAGGCGGCCCGTCTGGGCTACACCAGCATCTGGACGCCAGAGGGCGCTGGCTACGACAGCTTTCAGACATGTGCCCACCGCTGGCGTGCCAGCGGCCTGACAACGGGCATCGCCGTTTCGCCCGTGCTGTACCGGACGCCCGTGGCGCTGGCCATGAGCGCAGGCACCCTCAGTGAGCTTACGGGTGGCCGGTTCGTGCTGGGCATCGGTGCCGGTAGCGCCTATCGTCCCGAGGGGCGCCGCTCCCTGGGATTGCCGAAGGTGTCCACGTTGGCGCTGATGCGGGACTACCTGGTAACACTGAAGGGCCTGCTGGCTGGCGACACGGTTGACTACGAGGGGCCAGCGCTGACTGTGCGTGGCATCAAACTGGGCATCCAGCCGCCGCCCCGGACACCGGTCTACCTGGGCGCGTTGGGGGCGGAGATGCTGCGGCTGGCCGGCGAGCTGGCCGATGGCGCGGCGCTGAACTGGTGCGCCCCAGAGCAGGTGGCGTGGAGCCGCCAGCGCATAGCCGAGGGCGCCGCGCGGGCCGGCCGCGACCCCTCCAGCGTCAAGGTCGTTGAGTACATACGTGTCTGCGTGGACGACGATGTGGACCGGGCACGGCGGGCCTACGCCCGTGCGGTCATGGGCTACGCCCTTGGCCCTCGCGTGCCAACGGAGCGGGAGCGCTCCCTGGGCTACCGCGCCCACTTCGAGCGCATGGGCTTTGCCGAGGCGTTGGCCAGCCTTGACAGCATGCGCCAGCGCGGTGCCTCAGCAGAAGAGACCGCTGACGCCTTCCCCCCTGAGCTATTGCGGCAGGTAGGCTACTATGGCCCCGCCTCTGGCGCGGCGGAGGCCTTCCGTCGCCTGGCGCAGGGCCTTGACGTGGCCATTGTCCGTGTGGTCGCCGCTCGTCCCGGAGTGGAGTCGGTCAAGGCTGTGATGCGTGCCTGCCAGCCCAGCCTGGTAATGGCATAGGCAGGCCCTCGCTGACGGTCTGGTCAATCTATAGTCCCCTACCACTCGTCGGCAAGCCCTCGGCCCAAAGGCCCTGACCTTCTCCCGCCAGGGGAGCTTGCTACACGACAGTATTTTGAAAAGGCGGCGGTCAGTGAGATAGACGCTGGCGGACCTCACCCCCGGTATTCAAGGGCACTACGTTGGCCTATCTATAGCCCCTCTCTGAATCCTGTCCTGAGCTTGCCGAAGGACCGGAAAGAAGGAACGAGGGTGAGGTCTGGACACCTGCTTGCCACCTCGTCTCCCCGGGAGTGTGGTGTGTCGTGACGGCACCGAGGTGGGGCTGTCGCCGAACAGCCCACCATGGTGGGCCGCGCCAGGGCAGGCCTCTTTCAGGGCTTGCCCGCCAGGGCATCTCCAAGCCACGGCGTAAGCCGGCCGGCGCAGTAGGGTGCTCCGTTTATTTCAGGCGCTTGAAAATGTTGTGGAGCGACCATACTATCGTGCTGAGCCTAAGTAAGGAGGTGCTTAATGGCAGCAACACTGCGGAAGAGTGACATTAGCTCCCGTGTCTCGACGAAGCTGGGGACTTCCCGTGCCCAGGGAGAGCAGGCGCTCAAGGCGGTCCTGGACAGCATCCAGGAAGCCATCAAGTCGGGCGACAGGGTGGTGCTGACCGGCTTCGGGTCCTTCGAGGTCAGACAGGTGAAGGCCCGAAGGGTGCGCTCCATCCGGGGTGGACGCGCGGGCGCCCTCATCACCGTCCCCGCCCACAGACGCGTGGGCTTCACCGCGGGTGCGGAGCTGACCAAGGCTGCCGGCAGCCACCGGTAGTCGCCGCTGGCAGGCGGGAGCATTGAGCGGGGCCAGAAGCCCTGGTCCCGCTCAATGCTCCGCATCAGCGCGCCGCTTTGACAGGATGGCCGCCGAACTTGTGGCGCAGCGCGGCCAGCAGCCTGGCGCCGAAGGGCTGCTCCTGGCGCGAGCGGAAGCGGGCCTGGAGCGATAGGGTGATAGCAGGCAGGGGCACGGCCAGCTCAACGGACTCCTGCACTGTCCAGCGGCCCTCCCCCGAGTCTTCCACGTAGGCCTGGAGGCTTTCCAGCCTGGGGTCTTCGTGCAGGGCTTCCGAGGCCAGGTCCAGCAGCCAGGAGCGGACGACGCTGCCATGGCGCCATATGTCCGCGATCTGGGCCAGGTCAAGGTTGAACTCTTTCTTGGCCTGGAGTAGCTCAAAGCCTTCGGCGTAGGCCTCCATCAGCCCGTACTCGATGCCGTTGTGGACCATCTTGACGAAGTGGCCTGCTCCCGACGGCCCGACATAGCCATAGCCCCTGTCTGGCGCCGGCGCCAGCGTCTTGAAGAGAGGCCCCAGCCGGCGGAAGACCTCAGGCTCGCCGCCCACCATCAGGCTGTAGCCTTCCTTCAGGCCCCAAATACCGCCGCTGGTGCCCACGTCCAGCAGGTGCAGCCCGCGCGACTTCAAATCGGCGGCCCGTCGCACCGTGTCCCTGTAGTACGAGTTGCCGCCGTCAATGACAACGTCGCCGGGCGACAGGGTGCTCGCCAGGGCGGCGATGGTACTTTCAGTTGGGCCGCCAGCCGGCACCATGACCCACACCGCCCTTGGCGCGGAGAGCTTCCGGACCAGGTCCGGGATAGAGCTTGCGCCTACGGCCCCCAGCTTGACCGCGCTTTCCACCGATGGGGGGTTGGCATCGTAGCCCACCACGTGGTGCCCACCACGCATGAGGCGCTGGGCCATGAAGTTGCCCATGCGTCCAAGGCCGACCATTCCTACTTCCATTTGCTTGTCTCCATTCTGTACCGTGCAGGGGGTGCCGTGCTAGCCCACCTGGGCCGCCAGTGCCTTCACTCCTGCCACAACATCGGGGCCGAGCCGCACGCGGGCTACGCGTCGCCCCAGGGCCTGCAGCGCCCGCAAGTCGCCCAGCGCCTGGGCATCGGTAAGCACATTTAAGGTGTAGCCCTCGCCGGGGATAGGCACCTGAGTGGATTGCTCCGCCACAATCTGGAGGAAAAGGCCGCTGTTCCGGCCGCCCTTGTGGAGCTGGCCTGTGGAATGGAGGAAACGGGGCCCGTAGCCCAGTGTCGTGGCCAATCGGTGGCGCTCCATCACCCGGCGGCGCAGGTCTGCCAGGGCAGCTTCGACCTCCGGCGTCGGGCGCAGGTAGGCCATAATAGCCAGGTAGTCGCCTGGTCGGGCGCTGTCCAGCAGTTGCCGGAGCGACTGGCCCGACCTGACCTCGGGAAGGCCACCGCTGCGCAGGTACTCCGAAAGCACCCGGTCTGTCTGCTCCTTGGTCGCCTGCACGTCGGGCTGGTCGAAGGGATGAATGCCCATGATGGCGCCGGCGACGGCGGTGGCGAACTCCCAGCGGTAGAACTCGGCGCCCAGGTCGTACCTGTCCCGTAGCTCCAGGCGCACCACCGGCTGGCCTCTTGCCTCAAGGGCGCTTATCGCCTGGTCGGTGGCCTTATTGTCGTCGCTGTTGAGGCGCAAGTAAACGAAGGCCCTGTCGTCGCCGTATGCGCCGGGCGGGGCCAGCGGCTCGCCTGCCACGGGCACGATGCCCTTGCCATCCTTGCCCGTGCTCTCGGCGATAAGCTGCTCCAGCCAAAGGCCGAAGCTGGCGATGCCTGGGGACGTCACAATCGTCAGCTTGTCGCGGCCTGCCTGGGCCAACGAGGCCATGACCGCCCCCAGCCATGCTCCCGGCGCCTGCTCGGCTGGCACCTCGGGACCACAGGCATCGCGCATCAGGTCTGCCCGGTCGAGGAGCTTCTCTATGTCAATACCCATGAGCGCGGCGGGCACCAGCCCGAACAGGGAAAGCACCGAGTAGCGCCCTCCAATGTCAGGCGGGTTCAGGAACACCCGGCGGAAGCCCTGCTCCCGGCCCAGCCGCTCCAGGGAAGTGCCAGGGTCGGTGATGGCGATGAACCGCTGGCCGGCCTCCCGCTGGCCGACCGCCTGCTCCACCAGTGCCCTGAAGTGCCTGTAAAGGGCGTTTGGCTCCACGGTGCCGCCTGACTTGGAGGCGAACAGGAAGAGCGTCCGCGCGGGGTCAATGGCGCTGGTGACGGCGCTCACCCAGTCCGGCACCACCGAGTCCAGCACGGACATCTGCGGGTAGCCCTGGGCGCTTCCGAAGGTCTGCCGCAAAACTTCAGGGCCGAGGCTGCTGCCGCCCATGCCCAGCAGCACCACATGGCGGTAGCCCGCCTCGCGGATCTCCTCGCCCAGGGCCTTCAGAGGCGCTACCTGGGGGCGCATCTCGTCGGTGACCGTCAGCCAGCCTAGCCTGTCGGCGGTCTCTCTGGGGTCCGGCTTCCAGACGGTATGGTCCCTGCGCCAGATGCGGGCGACCACCTGGCGCTGGCCCAGGTCGTCGGCCACCTTCCGCACGGAGTCACCGTGGCCGCCCAGGCTGGCGCTGGTGTGGGACAGCGCCTTTGCCAGCAGAAGGCAGCGCTTCTGGGCCAGGTTCGCCATGAGCTTGTCGAAGGAGTCGGCGAAGGCTTTCACACCGTCGGCGAGGAGCCTGTCGGTGACCTCCTTCATACTGATGCCTGCCTGCTCCAGCGCGTCCATAGTTAGCCGGGCGTCCTCCAGGCCCTGGCCAAGTGCTTCAGCCACACGGCCATGGTCCAGGAACGCCTGGAGGGTGACGTCAGGCAGGGTATTCACCGTGTCGCGGCCTATGAGGGACTCCACATACAGCACGTCGCTATAGGAGGGGTCCTTGGTGCTGGTGCTGGCCCACAGGGGACGCTGGACCCTGGCCCCGGCGGCGCGCAGGGCAGCGAAGCCCTCACCGTCGAAGGTCTGCCGGAAGGCGTGGTAGGCAAGCCTGGCGTTGGCGATGGCCGCCTTGCCCAGCAGGCCCGCCAGGTCGGTCTGGCCCTGCTTGATGCGCTCCCGGAGCAGCCCGTCTACCGCCGTGTCCACTCGGCTGACAAAGAAGGACGCCACCGAGGCTACCCGGGTGACGTCGCCGCCGGCCCGCAGCAGGTCCTGGAGGCCGGCTATATATGCCTCCCTGACCTGGTCGTAGGCCTCCAGCGAGAAGGTGAGGGTCACGTTGACGTTGATACCCTGGCCAATGAGGCTTCTTACCGCCGGAATGCCTTCGGGAGTAGCGGGTACCTTTATCATGACATTGGGTCGGCCCAGGGCCTGGAAAAGCCGTGTGGCCTCGGCCACGGTGGCATCGGTGTCGTGGGCCAGGTGAGGGTCCACCTCCAGCGAGGCGTAGCCATCGGCGCCGCCGGTGCTGTCGTAAACGGGGCGCAGCAGGTCAGCGGCGGCCCGGATGTCCTCCATGGTCAGGGACTCGTAGATCTCTCCAGCCTTCTTGCACGCCAGGGCCAGCTCCAGAAGGGCGTCGTCGTAGTCCGCGCTGCCGGTGATGGCCTTCTCGAAGATTGTAGGGTTGGAGGTCAGGCCGCTGACGCCCAGGTCAATGAGCCGCTGCAGCTCCCCTGACTTCAGCATGCCGCGGCGAATGTTGTCGTACCATATGGACTGGCCTGAGGCCCTTAGCTGCTGGATGGTGTTGGTCATCTCGCTCTCCTTGGGCCTGCCCAGGCGCCCCTCGCCAGGCCCCGGGCCTGCGGTAGTAGCCTGTTCTCAGATAAGGATACCATACCCATGGTGCCACACAGCTTGGCCATTTGTGCGAAAAGACCTCCCATGAGACGACAGGCGTTTACTGCATTTCCACGCCTTGTGCCTTAAAATGTGCCCTGGCCCTGAGAGGCCCTTCAAGGAGTAACTAGGCATGCAAAAAGTCCGGATTGCCATCGTCGGCTGCGGCACCATATCCCAGTTGAACGTGCCGGGGTACCTGCGGCACCCTCAGTGCGAGGTCTATGCCCTGTGTGACCCCGTGCGAGAGCGTGCCGAGCTGCGCGCCCGGCAGTGGGGCATACAGCCCAGGATTTACACCAGCTACGACGACGTGCTAAACGACTCCAGTGTGGACGCGGTGGAACTGCTCACTCCCACCTACCTGCACCCGCAGCAGGCCATCGCCGGGCTCAAGGCAGGCAAGCACGTCTCCTGCCAGAAGCCCATCTCAACGACGGTGGCCGAGGCCGACGCCATAGAGGCCGCCGCGAAACAGGCCCGCGCCAGGTTCCGCGTGACAGAGAACTTCCTCTACTATCCCCCCATCATCAAGGCCAGAGAGCTCCTGCAGAGCGGTGTCATAGGCGAGCCTTCCCTGGTCAGGATCAGGACGGTCAGGGGCAAGCACGCGGGCAAGCCGGCCATCCAGGTGGAGCCGGAGGCGTACCAGTGGCGCCGCGACCCGAAGACCAACGCCGGCGGCATGCTCTACGACGACGGCTGGCACAAGTACGCCACCGCCATGTGGTGGCTGGGCGACATCGAGAAAGTCTTCGGCATAGTCACCAGAGGCGAGGACTTCATCAGGGAGGCGCCCAGCGCCGCCATCTGGAAGTTCAGGGGCCGCCACTGCCTGGGGGTGCTGGACTACACCGTGGCCGAGGAAATGCCCATCCGGGCCAGGTACTACCCATCCGACGAGTTCTTCGAGATACAGGGCTCCAGGGGCGCCATCTGGGTGACCCGCTGCACCGGCGAGATGCTGGACCTGCCGCCGGTCATGCTGGTCAAGGGGACGGAGACGGTCGGCTTCCAGGTGCCCATGGACTGGGCCGAAGGCTTCAACGGCGCGGCGGCGGCCTTCATTGACTCTATTCTGCAGGACAGGCAGCCGGATATGGACGTCCATTTCTCCAGGAAGGTATTGCAGGTCATCCTCGCTGTGTACGAGGCTTCCAGGACGGAAAAGGGAGTCGAAGTCGAGGCCGTCAAATAGGCACTCTGTCCGCCGTGGCTTGACGCCGCGCCCCTTGGGCCTATAATGGGCGATGATGAGCAGGGCCGGCGCCAGGGCGGCCCGCCCTCAAGACCAGGAGAGGTCCACGATAAGCATGCCAAAGTTCGCCGCAAACCTTACCATGATGTTCAACGAGGTCGGCTTTCTGGAGCGCTTCGAGGCGGCGGCCAGGGCCGGCTTCAAGGGCGTCGAGTACCTCTTTCCCTACGACTTCCCCAGGGAGGAGCTGGCCGAAAGGCTGCATCGGCACGGGCTGGCCCAGGTGCTCCACAACCTGCCGGCCGGCAACTGGGGCGCGGGCGAGCGTGGCATCGCCTGTCTGCCCGACCGCGTGGGCGAGTTCCAGGACGGCGTGGGCAAGGCCATCGAGTACGCCAGGGCGCTGGGCTGCCCGCAGGTGAACTGCCTCGCCGGCATCGCTCCGGCCGGCGTCGCGCCCGAGAGGCTGAGGGAGACATTTATCTCCAACCTGCGCTTCGCCGCCAGGGAACTGGAGAAGGCTGGCATCCGGCTGCTCATCGAGCCAATCAACACCCGCGATATCCCGGGCTTCTACCTCTGCCGCACCGCCCAGGCCCGCTCTATTATCCAGGAGGTCGGCTCCCGCAACCTGTTCCTCCAGCACGACGTGTACCACATGCAGATCATGGAGGGCGATCTGGCCAGGACCATTGAGTCCAACCTGGACATCATCCGCCACGTGCAGATCGCCGACAACCCCGGCCGGCACGAGCCGGGCACGGGCGAGATCAACTACCTGTTCCTGTTCGGCTTCCTGGACAGGGTGGGCTACCAGGGCTGGGTAGGCTGCGAGTACCGGCCTCTCAAGACAACGGCGGAGGGCCTTCAGTGGCTGGTACCTTACCTGGGTGAGCAGAACGCCATCCCCCGGCGGTAGGCCGGCGCACCCTGGCCGCTGTCGGCAACGCCTGGCATCTCCGGAAAGGGACTGGCTATACACCAGGTGGGTGATATACTTTACTCACTGGCCACGATGGCCCTTTCCCTGTGCTGTTCTTCCTCAGGAGGGCGACATGCAGACCAGGGCGCCATCCCACGCGGGCACCGCCACGGCTGACCGGGACAAGCTGCTGGAGGAGATTCAGGACCGCGTCCTGTGGCTGGCCGTGCAGATGGTGGACTATGCCAACAACGTCCGCCCCAACTCTGACGGCTCCAAGGTGGGAGGGCACCAGGCATCCAGCGCCTCGGTGGTCACCATCATGACCTTCCTCTATTTCGACTTCATGCGGCCCGGCGACAGGATTTCGGTCAAGCCCCACGCCTCGCCGGTATTCCATGCCATCCAGTTCCTGCTGGGCAACCTGGACGCCAGCTACCTCAAGACACTACGGGCCTTCAAGGGCCTGCAGGCCTATCCCAGCCGGACCAAGGACCCCGACGGCGTGGACTTCTCCACAGGCTCGGTGGGCCTGGGGGCCGTGGCGCCCAACTTCGCCGCCCTGGTGGAGGAGTACACCCGCGCGCACCTGGCGCCCCAGTCGCCGCCGCGCCACCGCTACATCAGCCTGGTGGGTGACGCGGAGCTTGACGAAGGCTCGGTGTGGGAGGCCGTGTCCGAGCCGGCCCTGGCCGACTTGGAAAGGCTGCTGTGGGTCGTGGACCTTAACAGGCAGAGCCTGGACCGCGTGATTCCAGGCATCAGGGTGCGGCGCTGGCGCCAGATGTTCGCGGCCAATGGTTGGCGCGTCATTGACGCCAAGTACGGCAAGCGTCTTCAGGCGGCCTTCGCTGAGCCGGGCGGCGAGTTGCTCCGCGAGGCCATAGACGAGATGTCCAACCAGATGTACCAGCGGCTCCTGCGGCTGCCTTCAGGCCAGCTACGTCAGTGGCTGCCGCGTACCTGCCGCGACCCGGACGGCCTGGCCAGGTTCATCTCCCGCTGGGACGACAGACAGCTCCAGGATATCTTCCGGAACCTGGGAGGCCACGACTTCAGCATGCTGCGGGAGGCCTTCGCCCAGGCGGACGCGGGGCATGGCCCGGCGGTGGTGTTCGCCTACACCCTCAAGGGCTGGAAGCTGCCCTCGGTGGGCGACCCGCAGAACCACTCGGTGCTGCTTACCAGGGCGCAGATGGAGCAGTTGCGGGCCGAGCTTGGCGTGCCGGAAGGCCAGCTATGGTCAAGCCTGGACTCCCATTCTCCGGCGGGACGCCTTTGCGACGAGACGGGCGCGCGCCTGCGCTCCGCCGCGCCCCCCCATCGGCCACCCAAGGAGCTGGACATACCGAAGGAGTTCGGCCACGGCTACGGCGGCAGCATGTCAACCCAGCAGGTCTTTGGGGTAGTCCTGACTGACATGGCCCGCGACCTGCCCGAGGAGGTCCGTCGCCGCATCGTGACCGTAAGCCCTGACGTGGCCAGCTCCACCAACCTGGGCGGCTGGATCAACAAGATGGGCGTCTGGAGCCGGGCCGACCATGTCCCCCTGCCTGAAGAGGGAATCCCACGGGCGCTGAAGTGGGAGGAGTTGCCCCAGGGCCAGCACATCGAACTGGGGATTTCGGAAAACAACCTGTTCATGGCCCTTGGGCAGCTTGGCCTGTCCTTCGAGATGCTGGGCGAGCTCCTGTTCCCCATCGGCACAGTGTATGACCCCTTCATTTGCCGTGGCCTGGATGCCCTGTTTTACAGTGCCTACTCTGGTGGCAAGTTCGTCCTGGTGGGCACGCCCTCGGGCATAACGCTGTCGCCCGAAGGCGGCGCGCACCAGTCCATTATCACCCCGTCCATCGGCACCGAGCTACCCGAAGTGGACTTCTACGAGCCATGCTTCGGGCAGGAGCTGGAGTGGGTGTTGCTGGCGGCCCTGGAGCGCATCAGGCTGCGCCAGGCATCCACGTACCTGAGGCTCAGCAGCAAGCGCATTGACCAGGGCCTCTTCAGGCCGCCGCAGGACCCGGCGGAAAGGGAAAGGCTGCGGCGCCAGGTGCTGGCCGGCGCGTACAGGCTGGTGGACCGCGGCCAGGAGCCGGGCTACCAGCCTGGGTCCAATGCCGTCCACGTCTTTGTGTCGGGTGCCATGGTGCCAGAGGCTGTGGAGGCCAGCAGGCGGCTGCTGGAAGAGGGCGTGTACGCCAACGTGGTCAACGTCACTGGCCCGGGGCCTCTCTACCGGCGCTACCAGGACATGGTGCGCTCCGGCATGAAGGGCAGACGCGAGGAAGGCTTCCTGGCCGACGTTATTCCGCCTCCAGAGCGCAAGGCGCCGGTGGTGACCGTCGTGGACGGCCATGCCCACTCTCTGGCCTGGATTGGCGGCGCGCTCCAGACACCTGTCTTTCCTCTGGGTGTGACAGCCTTCGGCCAGTCTGGCAGCCGCGCAGACCTCTACCGCGAGTACGAGATCGGGCCTGACAGCATCATGGCTGCCTGCTTCGCGGCGCTGGGCATGTGAGCACCTGCCACGGCGGCAAAAAGCCATGTACCCGGAGGGCCTGGCAGAAACGGGAGAGGTCGTCGGCCTGGCCGGGGGTGCTCGCCCGTGGGCTGGTGTGCTACACTATCCCCCTGAAACTGGCGTGCCCGCCAGGGGACGCCTCGGGAGGACATCATGGCAAGGGTACTGGTGGTCCACGGGGCCGGCATGAACATGCGGGGCAAGGCCCAGGTGGAAGTCTTCGGCCCCATGACCCTGGAAGACTATAACAAGCAAATCCGCGAGTACGCCTCCAGGCTCGGCGTGGATGTGGACATCTTCCATTCCAACATCGAGGGCGAGGTCATCAACAAGTTCTACGAGGCGCATGACAACGGCACCGATGCCGCGCTTATCAACCCGGCGGGCTACACCACCGGCCACCCTGCCCTGGCCGCGGCCATCAGCCAGGTGCGCTTCCCCACCATCGAGGTACACATCTCCAACCCCACGACCAGGGGCACGGTGTCTGCCATAGCCCCAGTCTGTCGGGGTGTCATCATGGGCTTCGGGCTGTACGGGTACTACCTGGCCCTCGAGGGCGCCCTGCAGCTCGTCAAGAAGCGTTGACCTGGCCGGCAATGACTGCATCTTTTGAAAGCAAATACTCCCGGGGATGGTGACTCAAAAATGCGTCTGGAAACCCGAATCGCGCCGCCTGCTACCATGCCTAACGGCCTCCAGGGAAGCCGCGAGGGCCTCTGGGTAATAGACCAGGCCACCGAGGAAATCCACCTGCTGGACTGCGACCTCAAGCCCGTCTGCACCATTGCCACGCCCGCCGAGAATGCCTCGGGCCTCACCATAGGCGATGGCTACTTCTGGATTGGCTCCAACGCGCCGGCCCAGGCCCGCTATCCCCGCCGCTCGGACACCGGCGCGCCAGCGGTCCTGAAGTGCGACATGCGGACAGGCTGCGTGGTGGCCCGCTATCCGACGCCCGACGGCGGCGGCATCCATGGGCTGGAGTGGGTGGACGGCCTGCTGTGGATTACCTGCTTCAGGCCCAGGGGGATGAAGCTTGTTGACCCGAAGACCTTCAAGGTGTTGAAGAGCATTGACGTGCCCTACGAGCGCCCCCATGGCCTGGCCTGGGATGGCGAAGGGATGTGGATGTCCCACACAGGCCTGAAGCTCATCGTGAAGTACAACGTGGATACCGGCGAAGAGATGGACAGGATCGAGTACCCAGCCGATGGCCCGGCGCCCCACGGCTTTACTCTCTGGAACGGCGACCTCTGGTCCTGCGATGCCAACTGGCCTTCGCCTGTGCATCCCCAGGGCCCATCCTTCAGCCGGATTGTCCGGTAGAGGCTAGCTCCGGTCGAGGCTGCCCTGGCCGGCGCGGTCCAGCACCTCGCGCACCTTGAGGGCCAGGGTGGCCACTGAGTAGGGCTTGAACAGCAACTGCGCGCCCTGCCGCAGCATCCCGTTGCGCGCCACGATGTCGTTGGTGTACCCCGATGTGAAGAGTACCCGGGTCTCAGGGTGGAGACGCGTCAACTGCTCGGCAAGCTGCTTGCCGTCCATGTGGGGCATCACGACATCTGTCACCAGCAGATGGATAACCTCGTCCGCGTGGGCCTCCGCCACCGCCAGGGCCTCCAGGCCGTCAGCGGCTTCCAGGACTCTGTAGCCTCTCTCTCGCAGGATATGGACGGCCAGGTAGCGAAGGTTTGGCTCGTCCTCCACCACCAGCACTGTCTCGTTGCCCGCCGGCAGCCGAGAGGGTATGCCGTTCTCCCCCTGTGCGCTGACCGCCTCCCGTGCCCTGGGCAGATGGATGGTGAATGAGGCGCCGCGTCCTACCTCGCTCTGGGCGGTGATATGGCCGCCGCTCTGTTTGATGATGCCGTAGCAGGTGGACAGCCCAAGGCCCGTGCCCTTGCCCACCGGCTTGGTCGTGAAGAAAGGCTCGAAGAGGTGGGCCTTCACGTAGTCGGTCATGCCGATGCCCGTGTCGGTCACCGATAGCACAACATACTCGCCAGGGGTAAGCTCAGGGTGCTGCTGGGCGTCCGCATGGCCAAGGCTGGCATTCTGGGTCCTGATACACAGCTTTCCACCGGCAGGCATGGCGTCCCTGGCGTTGACCACCAGGTTTACCAGCACCTGCTCTATTTGCCCGGAGTCAACCTTGACCGCCCACAGCTCAGGCTCCAGGGCAAGGGAGAACTCTATATTTTCCCCGATGAGGCGCCGGAGTATCAGGTCTAGCTTCCTGACGAGGTCGTTGAGGTCAACCACGCGTGGCTTGACCATCTGCCGCCGGGAGAAGGCCAGTAGCTGGTTGGTAAGGTTGGCCGCGCGCTCGGCGGAAGCCTGTATCTCCTCCAGGTAGCGGTACATACTGCTTTCCCTGGGCATGGCGTTCATGGCCAGGTAGGCGTAGCCCATCACCGCCGTCAGCAGGTTATTGAAGTCATGGGCGATGCCTCCCGCCAGCCGGCCCACGGCCTCCATCTTCTGGGACTGGAAAAGCTGCTCCTCCAGGCGTTTGCGCTCGGTGATGTCCCTATCAATGCAGACGAAGCCGCCTCCCTGGATTGTGCTGATGGAGACCTCCTGCGGAAAGGTCTTGCCGTCCCGCCGTCTGGCGATGGTCTCACCCCGCCACTGCCCCTCGCCATGGACCTGGGGGAGTATGTCTTCCTTGAGCCTGGAGGCCTCGTCCGTGTTATACAGGACTTCCCAGGACTTGCCCAGCAGTTCCTCCGGGCGGTCGTACCCGTACATTTTCACCAGCGCATTGTTGACATAGAGCAGGCAGCCGTTCTCGTCCAGGATGGCGATGCCATCCATGGAGGTGTCCATGGCGGCCAGTTGGCGGCGCAGCGCCTCATCGGCACGTTTGAACTCGGCGTAAAGCTGGGCGTTGGCGATGGCGCCCGCGATCTGCGTCCCCACGCTCTGCGCCAGCACCAGGTCCTGCTGGGTGTAGGCCATGGGCTTTCTGGAGGCCAGGTGCAGGACGCCAATGGCCCTGTCCCTGGACACCAGGGGCACCGCTATGTAGGAGCGCAGCCCCGCCGCCGCGACGGGCGCCAGGCCTGGGATTTCGCCGCTGATGTCCTCCTCGCCGTCCGGCTGCAGCAGCAGGCCTGTCCTGGACTCGATGGCCTTGAGGGTAAAGGAGCCCTCAAGGGCCATGGTCTCCCCCTGCCTTCGGCCAGGGATGTCTATGCCCATGATGTACGCACTGGTGAAGGTCTTGCCATCTGGACTGATAAGGTTGATAGCTATCCTATCGAAGGGGATTAGCTGGGACACCTCGGCTGCCAGCCTTTCATAGACCTCGCTTGTGTCCAGGGAGGAGCTTACTATGCGCCCGATTTCGGCCAGGACGGCGTTTTCCAGCGCCAGTCGCCGGGCGGCCTTCTCCGCCTCTATGCGCGCGGTGATGTCCTGGGCCACGCCGATGCGCCCTATGACCTGGCCATCCCTGTCCCTGAGCAGTGTGACGGTAAGATGGACCGGGAAGTGTATACCGCCCTTGCGCACCCTGGTGACGTCACCTTCCCAGCGCTCGGCGGGCGAGGACTTGACCATCTGGTCTGTGACCGGCGTGCTGTCCCGGGGCACTATCAACGCCACGGGCTGTCCCAGCATCTCCTCGCGGGAGTAACCGTACAGCTTCTCAGAGGCAGAGTTGACGAAGATGATGGTATCGGCACAATCAACTATGGTGACCGCCTCACCCAGCGCCTCGAAGGCAGAGGCCAGTTGTCTGTACCGCTCATCAACAAGGGACTTGCTTGAACGGAGATCGCCGCCCATCGGTAGCCTCTTCCAGTCCATAGGATGGCTTTCTGATCTATACTACGTGCCAGGTGGCCTGATGGTATTGCTTGCCGCTCCGGCCCCGTCGCCGATGGCATCGGCACGCTGCCCTGAAGAGCGGGTGGCTTTGTCCATGTTAAAACTGGGAGATTGGTGAGTCAACTGAAATTTGTCCTCGACGCAAGCCGTTCACCGAAAGCGCGCCCCCAGTCCAGGAGTGGCCGTTGACACCGGCGGCTGGCTCTGGCAATATTCAGCGCGGACGGCCTGGATGTCGCCAGCGCGGTACGCGCCCACAGACCGTCCCTGGCGACGGTCCCAAGGCGGTAAGTAGGTGTATCTTTGGAGAACGCATGGTATCTGAGAAGCTTTTCAAGACTGCCGCGCCGCTGATAGTTATTGCCGTGGCATTGAGCACGGCCTGTAGCTCAGGGCCAGGGCCGACGCCCGCACCGGCTGCAACCAGGACGGTGCCCACGTCTGGGGGCATCAAGCAGTACAGCGCTCCGCCTCCAATGGTCATAGACCCCAACAAGAAGTACACGGCCACCATTCAGATGGAAAAGGGTGGCGAGATAGTCATAGAGCTATTTGCCCGCGAAGCACCCGTGACTGTGAATAACTTCGTCTTCCTGGCCCGGGAAGGCTTCTACAACGGTGTGACGTTCCATAGGGTGATCCCTGGCTTCGTCGCCCAGGCCGGGGACCCGACCGGGACTGGCGCGGGCGGCCCTGGCTATTTCTTCGACAACGAGTTCCATCCAAACCTGCGCCACGACGGTCCGGGGGTGCTCTCCATGGCCAATGCTGGCATCAGGAATGGGCACGGCACTAATGGCTCGCAATTCTTCATCACCTATGTGGCTACTCCATACCTGGACGGCCTCAACCCCGATGGCTCGCCCAAGGACTGCGCTGCGCCTGGCGTCTCCTGCCACTCGGTGTTCGGCAAGGTCGTCAGAGGCATGGACGTGCTGACCAACATCACCCCTCGCGAGCCTCAGACCGCTACCACCAGGGGTGACGTCATCAAGGCCATTATCATTACCGAGGGCCAGTAGGTCCCTACGTTACCTGTGGGAGGGGAACAAGCGGGCCTGCCCGCTACGCGCCGGGCAGGCCCGCTCTGCGTCACCAGGGCAACTGGCCTCGCCGGAGGCCAGGCCGATGGCTAGTTGCCGTCGTCGCCGCCAAAAGCAGTCTGGGGCTCCTGGGGCGGCTTGAGCAGGAAGCTGTACAGCTTGCCATGGGCACCGATCCAGGCCCGGTCGGCCAGGGTAATCTCATCAACCAGAGGCTGGTTGTTCACCCGCACCGTGGGCGTTGTGCGGCGCGTCCTCAGCGCGATGCGCTTCCCCATGAACTGGAAGGATACCTCCTCGAACCCTGGCAGGTTGAGCTCATTGCCCCGCACCGTGTTCTTGGACAGCAGGCTCATAACGGGATGGCGTCTCAGGTTGCGGAAGTCCACTACCAGTTCATTGCGGTCGCTGACCAGGTAGCCACGAGGGCTTGGCCTGGTGAGCCAGTATACCAGGGCCGCCAGCGCCAGGGCGGGTATGGCCAGCAGCCCCCACGGGAAGCCGCGCGGCTCAGGGGCCGGGATGGTTGGCGCTGGCACGGTCACCTGCACGCTCGGCTCGCTGGGCGCGGGAGGCGGCGCAGGCAGCAGTGAGGACAGCACCAGCGAGTCAGATGTGTGTACGTACTGCCTTCCGGCGTACAGGAGGCCCAGTGTCAGGACCAGCGTGTGCAGCCCTTCCTCCTGGGGCGTGAAGTAAACATCGAACTGCCAGGCCCTGTCCTGGTCCAGGAGCCGCTGCGGCACGACCTCGATGGTCCCGGCCCTTTCCACGTCGGAGGCAATGGCAGCCGACAGTTGGCCGGTGGGAATGGCGTAAGGCTCACCCTGCACATGCACCGTGGCCGTGGCTACCTTTACCTTCTCTCCAGGCTTCAGCTCCTCTACCTTGAGCGGCGAAAGCTCGATGCTGGGGAAGGGCTGGACAGAGAACCCAGACTCCGAAGACATGCGGTAGTTGTACTCGGGCCAGGCCAGTTCCAGGTTGACCTTGTAGTCGCCTTCCAGTTCCAGCGGTGGCACCGTCACCGAGAAGTACCCGTCTCCGGCCACGGCGTCGCCTGACTTGCCCTGGTCGTTCATCTCATACACCAGGGTAGCGCCTTGAGGCGTGGTCACCCTGGCCAGCACCTGGACCCTGTCCAGGACAGCCACGCCCTGGCCGTCCCTGATGGAAGCCACCAGCGTCGCCGGCTGGTCAAGCGGCACCGTGGGCAGTGGCTCCAAGACCGGATAGTACTTGTTGACCGAGTACTGCCACGCGGAAAGGAGACCCTGGAAGTCGTGGGCTTCCACCTTCCAGACGCCAGGCGCCGGGTCCACCAGGCGCCAGACCACCAGGAAGGGCGTCTCCATCACGGTGGACACCGAGCGGTCGCCGGCGGAGGCCTCGAAGCCTGAGGGGTTGGTCAGCCGCAGGTAGCCGCTGGGGCTGTCCTTGAAGAAGAGCAGAGTGGTCTCCCGCGTCCCTGGGGCAATGCTGACGGAATAGGTGGGCAACTGGTTAGGCTCCAGCATGCCGTTGCCCACCTGGGAGAGGGCGCCTTTGGCGCTGTCCCGCAGCATGGCGTCTGTCAGCCCCTTGAAGCCGTCAGGCAGTGTCAGGTTGAACACCTTGCCGCCTGTGCCGCTGGAGACCCAGCGCAGAAGTCCCTGCACGGACTCGGATGTTCCCGGCAGGCCCACGCCATGGATAGCCCAGGAGTTCTGCTTGAAGATGTTTACCAGCGGGGTCAGGCGAGGCCCAAGCTGGGCGAGGTCAGCGGGCCAGCTTCCACCGGTGAGCAAATAGACCTGGACGCTCCTCTCGCCAGCTAGCAACTCCGATGTGCTGGCCAGGGCGGCGAACAGGTCGGTCTGACCGCGTGACTCTGAGGCTTCCATCAGGCCGTTGACCTCGGCCATAAGCGCCTGGAAGCCGGGGTCCTGGGCCAGTAGCGGCCCATAGACCTTGTCCGGCTGGTCCAGGGGCACCAGCATGAAGGGCTGCTGGTCGTGGAGGGCCGTGACCAGGGTGATGAAAGCCCTGGCTATGCTGGCGCCGTCCTCTGACTGCCGGATGGCATTGACGTCGGCCAGCACCACCACGGGCGGCGCGGTCACCTGAGCAGTGGCCGATGCAGCCCCAGCCACCAGGGACAAGACGATGACAAACAGCGCGAGTATTCCCAGGAAACGACTCTTCCGCAGCGTGCGCATAGCTCACCTCCCCTGCACAGTAACGTTATGCAACCGCTGCCGTCGCAGTCAATCAAAATTGGGTCACTTTTTGGCCCTCATCTATTCGTTGTCTCAAACGCTGGCCGGCGTCCCGCTGGGGCCGGAGCCAGCGCTGCCCTTCGGCCCGCCGCACCTCCGTGTGCTATACTGGGGACATGACCGCGTGGCCTTTCAACTGACAGGTGGACGGTAGCCAGATGTCACAGGGAGAGGATGTCTATAAGGACTTCGCCGAGTTCTACGACCTCTACGTCGGCGACCGCCTGGACGACCTGCCCCTGTACCTGGAGTACGCCAGGAGCACAGGCACGCCAGTACTGGAGATCGGCGCAGGCTCCGGACGGCTGACGGTGCCACTGGCGCGCGCCGGCATACCCATCGTGGCCGTGGATATATCGCGGGAGATGCTGGACCTGCTGCGCCTCCGCCTGGCACAGGAGGACGACGCCACCAGTCAGCGCGTCAGCATTGTCCATGCCGATGCCTGTGACCTGGCCCTCGGGGCTACCTACGGCCTGGTCATTGTGCCCTTCTACACCTTCAACTACTTCCTCACGCGCGAGGCCCAGGACTCGGTGCTGCGGCGCTGCGCGGCCCACCTGGCGCCTGGCGGCAGTCTGCTGGTGGACGTCTTCATACCCTGGAGCAGGCTGGCACACTGCCCCGATGGCCCCGTGCTGAGAGTGGACACTCTGGACCCACGTACGGGCAACAGGGTCAGGGGCTGGAACGTGTACACCCTGGACACTCAGCGACAGATAGAGCACCGCAGGCACATCTTCGAGGTGACGGCGCCCGACGGCGTCGTAACGAACAAGGAGTTCGCCATACAGCGCCGCTACTTCTTTCCAGATGAACTCCAGCGGCTCTTCGTGGCCAATGGCCTGGCCGTGGAGGAGGTGTTCGGAGGCTACCGTGGGGAGCCGCCCCAGCCGGCTTCGGAGCAGCTTGTGTACGTGCTGAGGCAGAAGTGACCTGGCCCCGCTGGTTTGTGGTGCTCATGGCGGCCCTGGCGCTGCTCGTGGCGGCTTGCGGCGAGGCGTCTGGCGGCCCTCCCCATAGCCCAGAGTCCCAGCAAGGCGGCACCGTCCGTGGCTCTATCGTAGACGTCAGTGCGCAGTCTCTCCTGGAGCTGGACTCGCTCACCATCGAGGACGCCAGCAGGACGAGGTGGACACTGGAGGCTAGAGGCAAAGCTTTCGATGGCTTTACGCCGTCCCACCTGCGTGAGCACATGCTGCTGGGCCTGCCCGTGACGGTGAAGTACCACCGCGAGGGAGAAGCGCTGGTCATAGACGAGATTACCGACTGACCGGGTCGCTGCCCCTACGGCGCACGCGTCTTGAGCTGCGCCAGATGTAGAGGCTGCCCACCACCAGCGCGGCGAATATCAGGACCCAGAGGACGGTCCCAGCAAGGCCGGGGCTGGAAGCCGCCGCCCCGATTTCCAGCGGAAAAGCTAGCCGGGCATCGCCCAGCTCGGCAGTGCTCAGCTCCACGGCAAAGGTCCAGTTGCCGGCGGCCTCGATGGTGAAATTGGCGTCATAGTACTCAGGGGCGGCGGGCGAGTTAACGGCCAGCGTCTGGTATGCGGCCCTGCCTTCAGGGTCGTGGGCGACCATGAGGATGCGGGCGTGGCGAACCACCTGCTGGTCGCTGGCATTCCTGGGCGTCACACTGAAGTGTACCTGGCCGACGGTGGGCCTGGCCGGAAGCACCCCCACGGTGACATCGTACTCGCCGGCCCTGCCCCGGTAGACCTCCACGGTGTTGCCGTTGGCGGCGACGTGCTCCAGGGGCCACAGGAACGTCAGCGCCAGCAAAAGGAGCGCGGCCAGGGCCGTTGCCCAGAGCGCGGGTTCTGGCACGCGGCAGTGCATGGCCTGTGGCTAGCCGGCCACCCTGGCCAGGGCGTCATCAAGCTCGGCCTCGGTGGTGAAGCCTTCGAACCTGCCCGATACCCTGCCCTGGCTGTCCAGGACGAAGGTAAAAGGCTCCGTCTGCAACCCCCACTCCTGCAGCACGGGGGACACGCGGCCCCTGGAGATGTCGCCGCGCATCTCCTCGGGATTGTCGAATACCTCCACGTGGATGAAGTTGACGCGCCCCCTGTACTTTTCCTTGAGCCTGGAGACCACCTCCACCTGGGGACCGCAAGTCTGGGTCTGGCAGAAGGCCGGCGTGGCGAAGGAGACCAGCGTGGGCTTGCCGCTGTCAATGGCCTCGGCGATGGTCATCTGGTAAAGCTCCGGGTCTGGCTCAGCGGCTGAGGTCAACTGCTCCAGGGCCGGCACGTCCCGCGCGGTCTTGTTGCGGCTCCTGGGGGCCGGCTCCCCTATGCCGGGCGACGCGCTGTCCTCTTTGACCATGAATCCCGCCGTGCCGACCTCGGTCTGGCCCCCATCTGTGGTGACCTGGACTTCCACACCCCACGGCCCGGCGTAGTCGAAGGATACCTGCGTGACATAGACGCCCGCCGCTCCAGAGGGCCACTGCCGGAACATGGCCGACGCTTGCAGCTTGGCCTGGGGAGGGTTGCTGCGCAGGTCGTAGAATGTCAGCGCCACCTCGGGCGCGCGGATAGGGCTGGAGTTGTCATCCAGCAGGCCAAAGGTGAACCGGTTCTGCCCCACGGCAAGGTCCGATGAGGCCACAATGACCCTCAGCGCTTCCTGCTTGCCCGTGGCCGCGGGCGTGCTGGTTGCGGTAGGCGCGGGCTGCTCCTCCGAGCATGCCGCCAGCAGGCCGGCCAGCACCAGCGCCATCGCGCCAAACAGGACTACCTTCCAGTCTCGTGCAATTCCCATCCTTTGCCTCACCCGGGGCGACATGTGCTGTGTGAAGAGGCGTGCCTCCAGGGGAAAACCGCTCCCGCGATTCCATTGTCCCCCCAAACGCTGGACACGTCAACTTTGGACTTGTGACCTGCGCCGGGCCGAGCAGAAGCACACCCTTTACCATTTGTGATTGACCACGCCAGGCACGCCGAGGCACACGCCTTCCTGACTCATTGAGGCGGACGTGTGTATCCCACCCGCCCATGGGCGTGGCTGGGTGGCAGGAACACACCCGAATGGGATGGAGGTAACAGACACCCCTGGCCCACTATGGCAGCCCACGGTTGCATGGAATAGGCGGTTTGCATGCCCCCGCCAGCACAGGACAGAGGAGTCTCCTCCTGCCCTTGCCGGGTCGGCCATGGGGGAAAGCTGACTGGAGGACTTACTTGATGAGGTTGTTCTCCAGGGCGATGCGTACAGCCTCTGTGCGGCTCTGGGCGCGCAGCTTGGCTATGATGCTGCTCACGTGGACCTCCACAGTACGGGGGGAAATGGACAGGCGTTGGGCTATCTCAGCGTTGCGCAGCCCCTGGTAGATAAGCTCCAGTATTTCCGTCTCCCGCACGGTTAGCTCCCAGACCTGCCGCTCCCGGATGCTGGAGGAGCCGGAGGCGTAGCTACGCATCACCTTGGAGGCAATGTTAGGGGGCAGCACGGCACCTCCGGCGGCAATCTCTCGGACCGCCTGGACCAGCGATTCCTGGGGCGCGTCCTTCACCAGGTAGCCCTCGATGCCGACGCGTGCCGCCGCCCGCACGTACTGGTCGAAGTCATAGCCGCTCAGGACCAGGATTTTCAGTTCAGGGCGCTGCCTGCGCAGGATGCGGGCCAGCTCGATGCCGGACATGCCGGGAAGGCGAATGTCCAGGATCACTATGGAAGGGTCAGTCTCGTTGACCAGCGCCAGCGCCTCCTCTGCCGACGCCGCTTCTCCCACCACGCAGATGTCCGATTCGTTCTCCAGCCTGCTGCGGATTCCCTCACGGAACATCCTGTGGTCGTCAACGATGAGGACTCTCAGCTTCTGCGCTAGCTTCATACAGATCCTCCCCCGCTGGTTCCTCAACAACAGGAATGCGAGCGACTACGGTGGTGCCCCGTCCCGGCGCAGAGTAGAGCTCAAAGGAGCCATCCAGTTGCATGACCCGCTCACGCATTCCCGAGATGCCAAATCCAGCCACTCCCCGGGATGGTATGGAGAACCCCACTCCATTGTCAACAACCTTCAACACTATGGTATGGAATTCCCTGGAAAGGGAGACTTCCAGGGCCGTCGCGCTGGCATGCTTCAGTGTGTTGTTGGCGGCCTCCTGGGTAACGCGAAAGATGGCCAGCTCCACATCCGGCGGCAGCCTCTCCTCTTCGTGGAGGTTGTTCAGCTCCAGGCTGGTGGAGATGCCCGAGCGCCTGGATACGCCTTCCAGCAGCCACTCCAGCGCTGGCACCACGCCCAGGTCGTCCAGTATGGCGGGGCGCAGCCTGGAGCAAATCTCGCGTAGCTCCGAGGCCAGTTGCCGTGCCAGGCCACTGGAGTCCTCCACCGACGCCTCGGCCACTCCGGCCAGCAGCATGGCTTTCTGAAGCGGGCCGTCATGCAGGTCGCTGGATATGCGGGCGCGCTCCGCCTCCCCGGCCCGGATGAGTCGCTGGTTCAAAGCTCTCAGCTCCTCCGAAAGCTCGCTCTTGTCTATGGCCAGGGCCAGAATGGGGAGGATCATGGCCACCAGCCGGCGCTCCTCCTCCACGAAAGCCTCGCCCGCGTACTTTGGCCCCAGGAGCAGATAGCCCAGGTACTTGCCTCCAACCGCCAGGTGCGCCAGCAGCAGGAAGTCCGACTCCCAGTGTAGCTCCACCAGGTACCTGTCCCTCGGCCCCTGTATGTAGACCTGCAGGTGTGGGTGCAGGTGCTTGAGGATGTGTTCCGCCCGCTCCCCCACCGCCGCCACAAGCTGCGCCGTGCGCGGCTCCTCGCCCAGGAACAGCAGCGCCGACTCCAGCCGCAGGGCCTGGGCAAGGCGCTGGGCCATGCCCGTGGCGACATTGTCCGTGCGGCGCGATGCCAGCAGGTCCTCCCTGACCACCTCGATGAAAGTGTGATAGTCAATGATGTCCCGGTATATAAACCTGTCCACCAGCCAGCGCATGACCAGCCGCAGCGCGGAGAACAGCAGGATTCCGCCTACCACCATGGCAGGGACTATGTACCCCTGACTGGCGCCAGATGCCCCGTTGACCGCCGCGAGCAGCGCCGCCCAGATGATAGTGATGATTACCATCAGGCCCACGGTTGTCAGGCTGTACACCATGCCTCTGTGTACCAGCCTGCGGATGCCCAGCAACTGGTAGTGCAGGATGGCGTAGGAGAAGAAGGCCGGCAGCAGGCCCCAGGCGACCACAGTGATATGCTCGGGGACGATGGCTTCTGCTCCCAGTGCCTCGGGCACCAGGGTCAGGACCACGAAGGGAAAGGTGCTGAGGACTATGCCCCAGAGGATGATCCTGGCCTGCTGGCGGCGCAGCACCGACGTGTGCCGCGTCTCCCTGATGACCAGGAAGCCGCCCGCCAGCACGCAGGCCGACACGTACAGGAACAGGCTGGGACGCACCACCTGGTACAGCGCCGGGAGTTCCAGCACTGACACCAGGAAGCCAGCGATAATGGCCAGTCCCACCCCCACCACCACGGGACGGACGACTTTGCCGTACCAGGAAGGGGCTTCTCCCATGAGCGCCACAACGAAGGGCAGGAACGAGGCACCCACACCAGCGAAGGTCAGGAACTGGGCCACTATGGCCCATGGCGGGCTTGGCCCCCCGGCACTGGGTCCGATAGCCAGCGCCAGGGAGGTGAATACCGAGAACAGCCCGAACATCCTGGCCGCGTGCAGGTCAGGCCTGCGTATCAGCACGGCGGAACTCAGGAGGGCGAACATTGCCCCGATGACCCAGAGCGAGAACTTCATGGGGTACTGGCTGATTACCTCGCCCTGGCGAGTGATGGTGAGAATGCTCCCATCTGAGGTCTGGAGGACAATGTCGTGTATCTCCGCCGTCAGGAAGGCGTCGGCGTTGTCCTCTGAGAGGGTGAGGTCGTCCAGCTTGAGGACAGGCATGCCCGGCCTTGCACCCTCGTCCCACGCCTGGCCGCCAGGCATGACCCAGGAGATGCACGGAGCGCCCTGGCACAGCCCCACCTTAAGGCCCAGGGACCCTGGCTGGAGTGTGGTGAGGTAGGCCACGACGGCAACGGCCACGTAGGCGGCCAGCAGAGCAAGGGCCGCAAGCTTAGGGAGGTGTGTTCCCTGGACTGCCAGCTTCTTGTGGACCCGCCGCCAGGTTGCCAGGAAAGATTTGGACGGAATGGACCAGGTGCTCAAGTCGCTCCACCCTGCACAGCAGGCCCTTGAGGGCCGCCAGGTTCTCCCTGGCCTTGTTGAGGTATGCCTCCGCCACGATGGCGCCGAATAGTTCCGCGCCGGAAGCCCGGAATTGCTCCCGTAGCTCAGGGCCTGGGCTACGCCTCTCGGCGATTATACCACTGCCGTGTAGACTTTGCGCGTGGGGCAACGAGTTGTACCAGAACACCAGGGGGACGGTCATCTTGCGCTGCAACAGGTCCAGCGCCTCCCCCTCCTCCGGGAAGGCATCCCGGAGGTCGTCCACTAGCTGGAGGTAGGTGAAAAGGTTGGCCCCGAACTCGGAGCACAGGGCTACGATCTTGCGGTCCGTAGTGGCGAGGGCAGCCCCAAGGCCGGCGGCAAGCCTGCCAAGGCTGCCACCTTTCAGGGCCGTCATGCGCAGGGCATCATCTGTGGTGACCGCAACTTCCCCGGGCAGCCGGGCATCCAGGAACTGTCCGGCTGCGGCCTGGGCGTAGCTGCCATGTACCAGAAGAAGGGCTTCGTGGCCGCAGCCATCGTTACCCGCCAGGCCCACAGCCTCACATGCCACGGCGGCGCCGCAGTTCAGCAGGGCGATGGCAAGTGCTAGCTCTTCGGCTGGGTCCAGTCCGTCAGGGTCTGTCTGGCGGTCGGCCACCGCATCGAACATGAAGGCGGCTTCGGCCTCCATTTCCACAGCGGCGGCACCCTTGAGAGCGACCTCGGTCACGTCGCTCCTGATGGCAAGATAGGTGCTCAGGGCAATGCTGCCAGACCTGCATGCGGCCTCTGGGTGGAGGCAGTAGCCAGGGCGACCCAGCGCGTTGAGCAGGGCATCCCTGGCCTGCTGGTCGGTCAAGTAGCGGGCCAGGGATGCCCGTACCTGCTGTCTTATCCCATCAAGGTACAATCTGCGGGTCCGGCTATAGCCAGCGGTGGGCCTTCATCTCCAGGAAGCCCTTACGGGCACCAGCGGTCCGGGAGCGCTGCGCCAGGTTCTCTGCGGCTGCTGCGAACTCACCCGGAATATTAGTGGAAGCCCAGCAGCTCTCGGCCACCAGGGAAAGCTCAGGGCGGACAATCCGGCTTTGGAGGGCCGATCTCAGAGCCTTTTCCAGCGCACTGATCTCCATTTCACCACCTCCTTGCTGTAATATAGGTCTCTATTCCTTACCTGCGTTACTTGCTTTCTTCTACCCAGAGGCCAAACAGTACCAAGAGTACCATCCTGTTGGCAAATCTTAAACGATAAAACGCATAATATGCAAGCAGAGTGATGAGCATTTTTCGTGAATAGTGACTGTTCGTTCACCCAGGTTTCGGTGCCTGGCCAGCAGACACCCCTGGCGCCATATAGCCTGGCCCCATGCCTGCCGGCCAGCCTGCGCGGGCCATGCCTTGACCTGCCGGCAGCGCCGGCAACTACGTGGTTCTACTTATTTCATGGACACGCTCACACAGATGTGCTCTCTTGCCGGGCTGGCTAATATACCGCCGCAATGGCCGAATATTAGGCGGTCTGTAGACCTGGGCCTGCCTTGCCCCCGTGGCAGGGCGCCTGCTGGGAACTTTCAGGCCCATGAGCACGTCTCAAGGTATACAGGGCACAGAGACATGACCAGGACACTGGTGGGCTATTGCTTGCCCATTAACAGAATGAGCGAAATCCTCAATCCCAGCGTCATTACGCTGAGAAATGGCCGGAAGGCAGTGGTGGCGCAGTGCAAGGATGCGCCCCAGTACAAAGTCTTCCGCATCATCAGCGACAGCGAGGCCAGAGAGCTTGAGGCCTCTCTGGCGCAGGCTTGATCCCTCATTATGCTCGGCTTTGCTGCACTGCCCCTTCCCAGCCCATGTTTGGGCCAGCTCGCCCGGCCCTTCTGCCCTGGCCAGCGGAAATGGCCGAGGGTGAGCGCTGGGAAAGTGGCAATGGCCTGGCCCTACGCCGGAGGCGACTGGCTGAGTTGCCGCCAGGCTAAAGTAGGAGGCCTGAGCACCGTACCGCGTCGCAAGTCCTGCTCCGTTGCAGCATGGCTTTGTAGCCAGTGTGTCCATCAGGGGATGTGGGGGCCTGCTGACGTTTTTCGTCCCGCAACGTTTTAGGCAAGGGACACTGGCATGCCATGCCTGCCGACTGTCCTGACACTCGCAGGGGCTGGCAGGCCCCCGCATGGGTGCTGAAGAAAGAAGGGAGGAGAGGAGTGGTGCTACTAGTCAAGGACTCAAACACCGGGCCATCCAGGGTGCAAGTCGTCCGAAAGGGCGAGAATGTGCCGGCCAGGCACAAGGGGTCTTGCCCACGGTGCGGCGCGCGCCTCTGGATGAGCTACGAGGAGCCGGAATGTGTTCAGTGCGGGTACGTGGACTACAGCTACGATGCCCGTGCGGCCAGCGACAGGAAAAAGGGCGTCATCAGCACAGGCACCGAGTTCGTGGTAAGGTACGTGGGCGACTTCGCCTCTATGGCCAACATGGTGCTGCGGGTGAAGCTCATGCGCAACGGCAACCGCCTGGTGTATGGTATGCGCTGCCCATTCTGCGGCGATGCCATGCGTTTGTCGTCCCTGGGTGTCAAGCGCTGGGAGCTGAGAGAGGAGCGCTACAAGTGCGGTCAGGGCCACAGGCTATTGCTCTCGCCTGACAAGGACGGCTCTCTTGGCTGGAAGTGAAAGGGCTACACCTCCAGCAGCAGCCTGGCCGGGTCTTCCAGGAGTTCCTTTATGCGGACCAGGAATAGCACGGCGTCCCGCCCGTCCACGGCACGATGGTCGTAGGTCAGGGCAAGGTACATGACAGGCCGCACCACCACCTGGCCATTGATGGCCACGGGCCGCTCCACGAAGCGATGCATTCCCAGGATGCCCACCTGGGGTGGGTTGAGCAGGGGTGTGGAGAGCATCGAGCCGAAAACGCCGCCGTTGGTTATGGTAAAGGTCCCGCCCTGAAGTTCCTCAAGCCTCAGCTTGCGCTGCTGCGTCCGTGTCACCAGGTCGGCTATGGCGGCCTCAATCTCGGCAAAGCTCAGCTTATCGGCGTCTCGCAGCACAGGGACTACCAGGCCCTCTTCAGACCCCACAGCGATGCCGATGTCGTAGTAGTACTTGTAGATTAGCTCATCGCCCTGGAGTTCCGCGTTGAACTGCGGGAAAGCCTTGAGCGCACCGATGGTCGCCTTGACGAAGAAGGACATCAGCCCGAGGTCCACCCCGTGGCGCTCCTTGAAGGCTGCCCTTCTGCGGCTGCGTAGTTCCAGGATGCCGCTCATGTCCACCTCGTTGAAGGTGGTGGTCATGACGGCTGTCTGATGGGCCTCCACCAGCCGGCGGGCGATGGTCTGCCGCCTGCGGGAGAGCCTGACGCGCTCCTCGTGCCTGCCAGGGCCAGCCACCGGAGCCGGCTGAGGCGCTGCCTGGACAGGGGCGGCAGAGGGAGCCGTCGGGGCCTCCGTGGCCGTCTGGCGCTCCCTGACCTGCGCCAGAAAGCGCTCCACGTCCTCCTGGGTGATGCGACCCTCCCGGCCTGTGCCCCTGACCAGCGAGAGGTCAATGCCATGCCTGGCCGCGATGCGGCGTGCCACCGGCGTTGCCATGACCTCATCGGCCTCTTTTGCCACCCTGTCCACCTGGGGGGCCGGCGCCGCCCAGGCGCGCTCCTGGCGCTGGGGCGCCGCCTCAGCGGGCCTCTCTTCTGTCCCTGGCGCTGTGGCCTCCGCGATCACACCCAGAGGCTCGCCGACTCTCACCGTCTCCCCGGTCTGCCTTATGACCTTCTCCAGCACGCCGGCCTGGGGCGCGCTGACCTCCACGTTGACCTTCTCGGTCTCCAGCTCCAGCACCGTCTCCCCCGCCTGCACCCGGTCGCCCTCGCCCTTCAACCAACGGCCAACGGTGGCCTCGAAGATGGACTCTCCCATCTGCGGGACGCGGAGTTCTATTGGCATGGCCTACACCCCCTGTGCAGTGGCAGGTGTGAGTACCCTGGTGAAAGCAGACTCGATGATGCGCTGCTGCTCCTGCCTGTGCATGGCCAGCGAGCCCACAGCAGGGCTGGGAAGGGCCGGGCGCCCGATGTAGCCCAGCGTCACGCCCGGTCTGAGCAGCGACCGCAGCCGAGGCGCAACGAAGGCCCAGGCACCACGGTTCCTAGGCTCCTCCTGGAGCCAGGCCACCTCCTCGGCATGCGGGTAGCGGGCCAGCACCGAGGACAGCAGCCTGGCCGGGAAGGGGTAAAGCTCCTCTACCCGGACAATGGCCACCTGCTCCGCGCCCGTGTGGTGCTCGCTGCCGACCAGGTCCGCATAGACCTTGCCGCTGCACAAGACGACGCGCCGGACTGCCTCCGGCCTGGCCCCGGCCATGGGGTCGTCCAGCACTGGCTGGAAGCTGCCCTCGGCAAGCTCGCGCAGCGCCGAGGCCGCCAGGGGATGGCGCAAGAGGCTCTTGGCCGTCATGACCACCAGCAGCCTTCGATCGGAACGCAGCAGCGCGGCCTGGCGTCGGAGCAGGTGGAAGTACTGTGCCGAGGTGGTGCAATAGGCCACGCGGAGATTGTCACCAGCGGCAAGCTGGAGGAAGCGCTCCAGGTGGGCGTTGGAGTGGTCTGGCCCCTGGCCTTCGTATCCGTGGGGCAGCAGCAGCATCAGGCCTGAACGCTGGCCCCACTTGGCGTACCCTGAGGCCAGGAACTCGTCCACTACCGACTGGGCGTTGTTGACAAAGTCGCCGAACTGGGCC
>DAOUAM010000062.1:0-15255 GCA_034433305.1 Dehalococcoidia bacterium
CCGGCGGCCCAGCCTCCCGGTGGCCCCACCGCCACGCCGGCGCAGCCAGCGACGCCTCTGCCAGCGCCCACGGCGGCCCCAGCGGCGACTCAGGCGGCCCCCACGGCCAGGCCAGCGCCGCGGCCGACCGCGACGCCAGTCCGCGCGGTGCCCGCTCCGTCCGGCGGCCAGGTCAAGAAGGGCGGCCACCTGAACATGGGCTCACTGGAGCGGGAGTTCACCAATCTCAATCCCGCCACTGTCAACCAGGTCCGCCAGTTTGAGCTGACACGCCAGATCATCGGCGGCCTCACCGTCTTCGACAAAGACCTGGCCCCCAGGCCGGAGCTTGCCGAAAGCTGGTCTGTCAGCTCCAATGGTCTCACCTGGACTTTCAAGATACGCCCCGATGCCAAGTTCTCCACGGGCCGGGACTATACCGCCGACGACTTGATCTTCAGCTATGACAACACCCTTGACCCCGCCACCCAGTCCATCCATACCAAGGGCCTGGAGGGTGTCAATCGCCCGGTCAGGATTGACGACAAGACAGTCCAGATAAGCACCGCCGTGCCCCGGGCTTCCATGCTGACCAAAGTCGTGGAAGGCACCAGTGGCAGGGTGCTGACCGCCATTGACAGGGAGCAGATCGCCAAGGAGGGCCAGGCGGGCTTCAACCGCATGCCCGTGGGCGCTGGCTGGTTCAAGGTGAAGGCCCACATCTTCGGCGAGCGCCTTGAACTGGAGAAGAACCCCTTCTACTGGGACATTGAGAACCGGCCCATAGTGGACAGCGTGACGGTCTTCAATATCCTGGAGGGCGCCACCATTGTCGCCGCCCTCAAGTCTCGCCAGCTCGACTTCATCGAGAGCTACCCTGTCCAGTTCTACAAAGAGCTCAGCGACACGCCGGGCATCGTCATTGACGATACGCCGGACATAGGCTTCCAGATGGTCGGGTTCAACCGGCGCGGCGACAGGATGGAGAAGATAGGCAAGAGTGTACTGCCCACCGACGATGTAAGGGTCCGACGGGCCATCGGCAACGCCCTGGACAGGGACGAGCTCATCAACAAGGGCTTCCAGGGCCGGGCCATACCAGCCTACGGGCCGGTGCCTCCGGCGCAGAAGCTATATTTCGTTGACCAGAGCCAGACCAGCCTGCAGCGCTTCAACCTGCCCGAGGCGAAGCGGCTGCTGGCCGAAGCCGCCGCGGAGAAGGGGACCGAGCTTGGATTCACTGCCGAGGGATTCACCATCAAGATGATGACCGACCCGGCCAACAGGATTCCGGCGGAGGTCATTGTGGACATGCTGAAGCGCAACCTGAGCATCAACGTGGAGCTGGAGATATTCGAGAACGCCACCTTGCAGCCCCGGTTCCAGAGGGGTGAGTGGGAATGGTGGCTGGGCGGCAGTGGGGGCGATCCCGACCCCGACGACTCGGTGGACGACTGGTTCGCTGACGGCTCCAAGTTCAACTCCTATGGCTACAACAATGCTAGAGTGAACGAGTTGAACTTCCTGCAGAAGACGGCCACCGACATTGAGCAGCGCAAGAAGTACCTGCTGGAGATACAGGAAATCCTGACCAACGACATGCCGGGGGCCTTTGTGTACCACTTCCTTCAGAGCAACGCCTATTGGGACTACGTGAAGGGCTACGTGCATGTCCCCGCGCTGGCCGACCTGGACACGGTCTGGCTGGACAAGTAGTGACTGTGGCACCCGGACACGCCGGCGGACGGCGTCGCCCGCCGGCGTGTCCGCCAGAAACGTCCCTGGTGCCCTGGACCTGGCCGCTTCGGTAGCTCGCACAAGGGCGAAAGAGGGCTGGCAGTAGATGCAGAGATACCTGGTACGTCGGCTTATCTTCTCTCTCCTGGTCATCTGGGCGGTGATGACCCTGGTATTCGTGATGATGCGCGCCATCCCGGGCGACCCTATCACCACCCTGGCGGGTACCGAAGCCGACGTGGGACGAATCGAAGAGATCAAGAGGGAACTGGGGCTAACCCGGCCGGTGCCCATCCAGTACCTCTTTTACCTCAGGAACCTGCTCAAAGGCGACCTGGGCGATGCCATATTCACCCGGGCGCCGGTTACTGACCTGATAGCCCAGGCCCTGCCAAGGACGGTCTCCCTGGCGCTCATCTCCTTCTTCATAGCCGTGCTGCTGGGCATTCCGACCGGCATCGTCTCCGCTGTGAGGCGGTACTCCATCCTGGACCATGCCGCCACGCTGGCGGCCTTCCTGGGGCTGGCCATGCCCAACTTCTGGCTGGGCATTATCCTTATCATCATCTTTGGTGTGCAGTTGAACTGGCTGCCTGTGTTTGGCTACCGCTCCATGAGCGAGGGGCTGTGGCCCTGGTTCTCCCACCTGGTCCTGCCCGCCATTGCTACTGGCTCGACCTTCGCCGCCGTGATAGCACGGCAGACACGCTCGGCGATGCTGGAGGTGTTGCGGCAGGACTATGTACGCACCGCCTATGCCAAGGGGCTGAGCGAAAGGCTGGTGGTGCGGCGCCACGCCCTGCGGAACGCCCTGATACCCGTGGTCACGGTGATGGGCATCGCCCTGGCCCTGCTGCTTACGGGCGCCGTAATCGCCGAAAACGTCTTCGCCATCAATGGAGCGGGGCGACTGCTCATACAGTCCATTCTTCGGCGGGACTATCCCATAGTGCAGGGTATGGTGCTGGTAGTGGCCACAGTATTTGTCTTCTCTAACCTGGTAGTGGATATACTCTATGCATTCATCAATCCCAGGATAAGGTACACGGACTGAGGGCATGAGTCAGGCAGTCACTTCCAGGACAGCGGGGGCAGTCCCCGGTTCCACAGGCTCGCGTCGGAGCCTGAAGGCGGTGGCGCGGCACCTGAAGCGCGACAAGCGTTCCCTGGTGGGCGTGGCCATCCTGAGCGTGGTGGTGCTGATGGCGCTGCTGGCGCCAGTTGTCGCCCCCTATGACCCCTACGCCCAGGTGTTCCAGACGCTCCAGCCGCCCAGCGTGGGCCATCCTCTGGGCACCGACGACCTGGGGCGGGACCTGCTGAGCCGCATAATGCAGGGCGCCAGGATTTCGCTGACCGCCGGCCTCATAAGTGTGGCGGCGGCGGGCATTGCCGGCGTGCTGCTGGGCCTGGCCGCTGGCTACTACAAGGGCTGGGTGGACATGCTGGTGATGAGGTACATAGACCTCCAGTGGGCGTTCCCCAACTTCATCATCGCCGTGGCGCTGGTGGCTATCTTTGGGACAGGGCTGGAGAATGTCATAGTGGCTATTGCCCTGGCATACGTAGACGACTTTGCCCGTGTGACCAGGGGCATGGTACTGGCTGTGCGGGAGGAGGACTATGTCTCGGCGGCGCGAGCGCTGGGGGCATCCGACCTGCGCCTCATGTTCCGGCACATCCTGCCCAACTCCATGGCCCCTGTGCTGGTGCAGGCCTCGGTGCTGGTATCGGGAGCGATCCTGTTCGAGGCCAGCCTTTCCTTCCTGGGCCTGGGCGTCAAGCCCACCACGCCCACCTGGGGGCTTATCCTGAACGACGCACGGGCCTACCTCACCTCAGCCTGGTGGTATGGCGTCTTTCCGGGGCTGATGATCATGCTGGTGGTGCTGTCCATCAACTTCGTTGGCGACGGGCTGCGGGACTTCATGGACGTGAGGGAGTACGGCCCGGGCGCGGCTGCGTAGCGCCGTGACTCAAGGTGTACGAGTCCCACCCAAGTTACGCGAAATGGAATTCAGCCACGGTACTCTGACGAGTGAGAGCATATGAGCATGGCCCCATGCGTCGCTCTCTGGCGTCCGACAGCCCTGGCAAAGCCTGGTTCGGGACTTTGCATAGCTTGGTGTGTTGCACTTTCCTCCTCTAAGTGGCTAAAATAGGTAACCCGCAGGGTGAACCTGATGGACTGCGCGGCCAGGCATGGGATTTTTCTGAGAGTTATCCTTCAAAGGGAGAGGCCATGGGTAAGCTACTTGAACTGAAGGACCTGGCAACCTATTTCTTCACTCAGGACGGGGTCGTCAAGGCGGTAGATGGGATAAGCTACGATCTCGAAGAGGGGGAGATACTGGGGGTGGTCGGCGAGAGCGGCTGTGGCAAGAGTGTCCACGCCCTCTCCATAATGCGCCTGGTCGCCAATCCACCGGGCAGGATAGTCCGCGGCCAGGTGGTCTTTGAGGGGGAAGACCTGCTGAAGCTGGACGACGCCGAGATGCGCCGCATCCGGGGCAACCGCATAGCCATGGTCTTCCAGGAGCCTATGACCTCGCTGAACCCGGTGCTTACCATAGGCCGCCAGCTTACCGAGACACTGGAGCTGCACCAGGGCATGACCAGGATGCAGGCGCGGGACCGCGCTGCCGAGCTGCTCAGGCTTGTGGGCATACCTGATGCCGAGCGACGCCTCAGGGACTATCCCCACCAGTTCAGCGGCGGCATGCGGCAGAGGGTGATGATCGCCATGGCCCTGAGCTGCAATCCCAAGCTCATCATCGCCGATGAGCCGACGACTGCCCTGGACGTGACCATCCAGGCCCAGATACTTGAGCTCATGCAGTCCCTGTCCCGGCAGTTCGGCACCGCCATGATCATCATCACTCACAACCTGGGAGTGGTGGCGCGGTACGCCAACCGGGTAATCGTCATGTATGCCGGGAAGATTATCGAAAGTGGCACGTCCAGGGAAATCTACCACAACCCCAGCCACCCCTACACCCTGGGCCTGCTCAAGTCGGTGCCACGACTGGACGAGCCGCGCAAGGTGAAGCTGGACCCCATTGAGGGCATGCCGCCGGACCTGGTGGACCTTCCCGAAGGCTGCAGCTTCGCGCCGCGCTGCAAGTATGTAATAGACAAGTGCCGCCAGTTCCCGCCGCTGGTGCCTGTGGTTGATGGACATCAAGCCGCCTGCTGGAGAGCACAGGAACTCCGTGAACTTGCTCGCTCAGCCAGGTAGGGAGGACAGGTTTATCATGGTAACGACCACTAATGGTGACAGAAGGGACGGCGAGGTCCTGCTGGAAGTCAAGAACCTGAAGATGTACTTCCCGGTGACCTCCGGCATACTGTTTCAGCGCAAGGTGGCTGACATCAAGGCCGTGGACGACGTCAGCTTCACCATACGGCGGGGCGAGACTCTCGGCCTGGTGGGCGAAAGCGGCTGCGGCAAGACGACCACGGGCCGCTGCATCCTGCAACTCTACAAGCCCACGGCTGGCGACATCATCTTCGAGGGACAGCGGCTGAACGGGCTGGACGGAAGCGCCATGCGGGCCATGCGGCGCAAGATGCAGATTATCTTCCAGGACCCTTATGGCTCGCTGAACCCCAGGATGACTTGCGGCGACATCATCGGCGAGCCGCTGATAGTGCACAAGCTGACTTCCAACAAGGGCGAGTACCGGGACAGGGTGGCCGAGCTTCTCACCACGGTGGGCCTCAACCCCTACATGGCCGACCGCTACCCCCACGAGTTCAGCGGCGGCCAGAGGCAGCGCATCGGCATTGCCCGCGCCCTGGCCGTCAAGCCCAGCTTTATCGTCTGCGACGAGCCGGTTTCGGCCCTGGACGTGTCCATCCAGGCCCAGATTATCAACCTGCTGGAGGAACTGCAGGAGCAGTTCGGGCTGACTTACCTCTTCATCGCCCATGACCTCTCGGTGGTGCGCCACATCAGCGACCGGGTGGCTGTGATGTACCTGGGCCATATCGTCGAGATCGCGGACAGGAAGGAACTCTACGAGAACCCTCTGCACCCGTACACCAAGGCGCTGCTGTCCGCCGTGCCCATTCCAGACCCGGTGGTGGAAGCCAAGCGGGAGCGCATCATTCTGACCGGCGACGTGCCCAGCCCCATGAGTCCGCCGCCGGGCTGCGTCTTCCACACGCGCTGCCCCATCGTCATTGACGACTGCAAGCTGGAAATGCCGCCACTGGAGGAGGTAGGCCCCGGCCACTGGGTCGCCTGCATCCGCGCCGAGGGCTACCCTAACAGGAAATAGTCCTGGGGAAGGGCGTTGCGCGCAACGCCCCTCCCCAGAACGGCGGTGTCATTCAGGGCTTGTGGTGGCGCCCCACACCGGCTATCCGGCATTCTCACCCAGGAGGGTCGCTCGCCACCAGCCATAAAGCGGGTCACGCTCAGACGGGATGTAGCTTGCGCTGCGCTGCATGGTCAGCATGACGTCCCGCAACTCCGGGGACTTGACCAGGTTCCTTTCGCTCCATTCCTTGAGGATGCCCAGGGTGGACATCAGGGAGACAGAGGGAGCGTACTCGGAGACCACCCGGCGGGCCTTGCGGTCGTCGGTGGCGAGACCGCACCCGTGGTTCAATGCCAGGGCAGCAGAAATAGCTTCGCCGTCGTCCACCAGAGCAGCCAGGTCCACGAAGGTGGCCTCTTCCTCCTGGTGCTCCAGGCGAAGCACAAGGATGACACCTTCTTCTACGAGGGGCGAAAGGTCAACCTTCACCCGGTCCTCTTGCTCCCTGTCCGGGCCTGGCCGCCATATGTAGAGCGCCTCCTGCTCAAGCACGTATTCGGCGGCCCCCAGCCGGAATGGCAGCGCTAAAGCTATGTCTCGCAGTCGGCCCGTCGCGTAGAAGTTAAGCAGACAGCTCGCATCCAGCAGGACAATGGGAGGCTGCGTCATGCAGTGTCTGCCTCTGGCCCTTGCCTGTTGATGCGGCTGGCCAGGTCAACAGAGAGTGTACCGAGCTTCCCCTCTTCCAGCAGGACCGGTGGGTGCGTCAACTGCTGTACGGTCCGGCGCGCCTCCACCCGGTCAACGCGCAGGAGATGGGCCAGCTCCCCTTCCGTGAGTTGCCCATGCTGGTAGGCCCGCACGGCCAGGAGCAGGTACCGTACAGGAAAGGTCTGGTCATCGTGGGGGTGCGGGGCTAGCCCCAGTAGCTCCTGGGCCTCATGGACCTTGAAGCCACGGTCGCGCAGACGCTCCCACGTTCCGCGTGGAAGGAGCCGCAGCGTTTCCAGCCGCAACGTCATGGCTTCCACGGAGACGAAGTAGTAGTGGGCGAGCCGGCATACTTCCGCGGCGGTGACCTTGCCGCCCGCCTGACGGGACATCTCGTTGAATCGACGCCGCAAGCCGGCGGCCGGCATGAGGAAGGAGCCAGCGAAGGCATCGGCGAACCGCTCCGGCGCTGGCACGCGGTCATAGGCGGCCAGAACGGATATCTCCGACCGGAAGCGATTGGTCAGGAAGTGGCCGTACTCATGGGCAAGTGACCAGCGCCGCCGCTCCTCCGGGTGCAGGCGGTTCACAGCCATGCACCCGCCCAGTTCCTCAGTATAGGCAAACATGCCCGCTACCCTGGAAGGAAGCGAGATGTAGAAGATACGAATGCCCACGTCATTTTCCAGGGCTTCACGCAGGTTCAGTAAAGGCCCATCGCCGAGGCCAAGGCGGTTCCGCTCGGCGGATGCTATGTCCTCCGCGGCCTCCTCCGGGGCTACTGCCTCGAGGGAGTACTGGGGGGGATAGGCCCGAGGGAGCGACACCCCGCTCAGGTTCTCCAGGTACAGGTAGTCCTGGCACAGACGCTGGAATTCGAGTACACCCTGCTCCAGCTCCGTCCACGCCCGCTGCGGGCCGGCGCTGGCAATGGCGGCACGGAACTGGACGCTGAAGTCCGCCACAGGCCCCCTGGGGCCGAGCATCTCGTTGACTGTTCTTCCATAGAGCTTTGCCAGTTGAAGCAGCTCATCAGGCCGGATGCGGCGCTCGCCCTTTTCCAGCGCTGTAATGGTCGTCCGCGCCACCGACAGATGTTCGGCAGCGTCTTGCTGGGTGAGTCCCCGTGCTTTCCTTGCCTCCTGGAGCCGCCGCCCCAGGAGCTTCGGGTCAATGGTTTCAAGAATATGTCGCTGCATGGGCATCTCCTGTGCCGACTGCCTGACACCCGGTGCGAACGCATCCCTTCCTCGGCATGGTCAAATGTAGTGTGCAGCAAGTTTCTGACAATGTCAATCAATAAGTGATATATTGATGTGTATCTGTCAACTCAGCCCTGGGCCACTGAGATATACAGTGCCAATGCCAGGGCAACTCTGAGGGGGCTATGTAAGCAGGGAGTCCTGACCCCCTGTGGTACCCCTGGCAAGGGGGAGACCAGGAGGGGGTCGAGAAGGCAGCATCTGCTAACTCGTTACAGGCCTCGCAAGTAGGCCCGCAGTTGCGCGGCCAGGGCGTTCTCTTTTACACTCTGGCAGGGAAAGAGTGCCCTGCCGGGGAGCACTGCATGTCCGTGGACCAGGTCGCTCCGAGGCCAGAGGGCCAGGCTCCCACAGGTGAATCACCGATGCCAGCGCAGCCTGTAACCGACGTCCGCGTGAAGCTTGTCGAGAGCCAGGAGGAGTGGTCGGCCTGCAAGGCACTGCGGGTGCGCGTGTTCGTCCAGGAACAGGGCGTCCCGCTGGAAGAGGAGTTCGATGAACATGACGCCTCAGCGCTGCACGCCGTGGCGCTGGCCGATAGCCGGGTAGTGGGCACCGGCAGGCTCTACAGCCCGTCTCCAGGGCAGTACCAGATAGGACGCATGGCCGTCGAGCCTGCCTTCCGGAGGCGCGGCATCGGCGGCAGAGTGCTGGAGTTCCTGGAGGAGTGCGCGCGTCGGCGGGGCGCCAGCCAGGTCATACTTCACGCTCAGACTTACGTCCTGGCCTTTTACCTGCGTCATGGCTACGTGGCCGAGGGCAGGCCCTTCATGGAAGCGGGTATCCAGCATGTCAGGATGGCCAAGCCCCTGGGGGCCGCCGGCGCCGTGACCTAGCGCCGCGCCTTGCCCTGGTGGCCCGTCCCGTGGTACACCTACAGTGGACTGAATTCCCAGCAGCAGAGGAGGGCTTCCCATGCCACCCAAGAAGGTCCTGATGACCGGCGCCACGGGCTACATAGCCGACCAGATGCTTCCTACCTTCCGCGAGATGTATGACCTGGTGCTCATTGACGTCAAGCGGGAGAACCGCCGGGGAGAGGTCGTCCCGGGCACTGTCGTGGCCGACCTCATTGACCCGGACCGCACGAAGTACGCGGGCTACTTCCAGGGCGTGGACGCCGTCGTGCACCTGGCCTACAAGCGACGCACGGGCGACCCCATTGACCACTTCTTCGACGAGAAGCAGAACGTGGAGATGGCCTACAACGTCCTGCGGGCGGCCTACGACGCCGGCGTTCCCCGCGTGGTGATGGCCAGTTCCAACCACGCGGCCGACTGGTACGAGCACGCCCTCATCCACGCCCGCAAGCTGGAGGTGCTGGACCCCTACCGGCTGCCCCTGTCCGACAACTTCTACGGCTGGGCCAAGGCGTCTTACGAGCACCTGGGCTTCCTCTTCGCCTGTGGTGCCTTCGAGTTCAGGGATGCTTCGGGCAGGGAGCGGCACACTGGCAGCATGCTCAATGCGGGGCACAAGCTGGGCGTGGTCATGGTCAGGATAGGCGCGCCCAGGGAGCTGGACTTGAGGCAGTACGGCGGCGACCTGGCCACCTACAAGCGCGACCTGGGGGCCTACATCAGCCCCCGCGACCTGACCCAGCTATTCATGAAGGCCATAGAGGCGCCCAACATCGAAAACGAGTACGGCATCCCCTGGCAAGTGGTGTACGGCATCAGCAACAACACCCGCGCCTTCTGGTCGCTGGCCAACGCCCGCCAGGTCCTGGGCTACGAGCCTCAGGACGACTCTGAGGTCAAGTTCGCCAGGGACATCCAGGAGTTCCTGCTACGCCCCGGCCAGGCAGGCAGCGCGGGACGGGTCGGTGCGTAGCCTGCAGCCAGGCGGGGCCACTCAAAGGACGAGGGCGGTCCCGCCTGGCACCTGCGGTCCGCCTAGCGCGAGTAGCGCTGTACGGCAACCTCTTCTTTGGTGATCATCTCCAGCACAGCCGGCTGGCCCTTTCTGTTGGCCTCCATGCCCCTGCGGATGGCGGGGACTATCTGGTCGGGCGTCTCCACGCGCTCGGCATAGGCGCCCAGGCCCTCGGCCACCTTGGCGTAGTGGCCGCCGAGGCGGTTGCTGCCCCAGCGCTCGGTGGCGAAGGGCATGTGCTCGTTGTAGTGGGTCATGACGCCATTGTTGAAGATGATGGTCAGGATGGCGATGTTGTTGCGCGCGGCGGTCTCGATGTCCATGCCGGCCATGCCGAAGGCCGCGTCGCCCATGATGTTTATGACCTGCTTGTCGGGCGCGGCCAGCTTGGCCCCCATGGCCAGGCCCAGGCCATAGCCAAGCTGCGTGGACTTGCCCCAGCCGATGTACCCCCTGGGCTTCATAGGCCGCCAGAAGGGCAGGGTCTGGTCCCGGGGGTAGCCGGAGTCGTGGGTCAGTATGGTGTTGGCCACGTCCACCGTCCTGGCCAACTCGTGGACTATCCGGTAAGGGTTGATGGGCACCTCGTCAGAGGTCAGCCTTGGCCCCCACTCGGCCAGCCACGCCTTGCGGACGCGGGCGATCTCATCCGCCACGCCGTTGACGTCGCCCCGGCCCTGCTTGCCCACCTGCCGCTTGACCTCCTCGATCAACTGGCGCAGCACCAGCCTGGCGTCGCCTATGGCGCCGTACTGGATGCGGTAGTCCTTGTTGATGTCCTCCGCGCACACGGTACACTGGGCCAGGACCGCCTGTCTGGGCATAGAGGCGTTGAAGTTGGAGATGGTGAAGCTGGTGCCCATGCCCAGGATGAAGTCCGTCTTCTTCAGGAAGTGGTCCACCATCAGGGTGCAGGTGTGGCCGCCGGTGCCCAGCGCCAGACGGTGGTCCTCCGGGAAGGCGCTCTTGCCCGCCGTGGTGGTCATAACAGGGATGTTGACCAGCTCCGCGAACTCCACCAGTTCATCGGTGGCCTCGGCGTAGAGCACGCCCTGGCCGGCGTTGATGATGGGGCACTTGGCCTTCAGCAGGGCGCTGACAAGCTCGCGCACGTCGTCCGGGTCTGCGGCGGAGCGGTAGGCCCTGGCAGGCGTGTAGCGGAAGGCCTCGTCCGGGAACTCCTCGGTGGCTACGTCCCTGGGTATCTCCACCAGCACAGGGCCACGACGTCCGTGCTTGAGCAGCGAGAAGGCACGGCCCATCAACTCCGGGATGCGATGGACCAGGTTGATGTTCACCGCCCACTTGGTGATGCCCTTGTAGTTGGGGACGGCCTCGAAGTTGGGTTCCACGCCCATGCGGGGCCTGGGTTGGCCCCCCGGCAGCAGCAGGATAGGGACCGAGTCGGCGTAGGCCTGGGCGACGCCGGCGAAGGAGTTCTCGGAGCCTGGCCCCGTCTGCATGGTGAAGACGCCGATCTTGTTGCCGTTCATGACCCGGCTGTAGCCGTCGGCCATGTTGATGCCGGTGCGCTCCTGGCGCGGCAGGATGGGGCGGATGCCCTCCCTGGCCGCCTGGTCAATGAGCGTCTGGGCCGGAAAGCAGGCCAGCCACTCCACGCCCTCAGCCTTGAGTATCCGGGCTATCGCGTTGTCACCTTTCATTTCGCTTCTCCTGATCCCTAGGCCCTCACGAACTTCTGAAGGCGCTTGCCTTCCAGCACCTCGCCCACGTAAATGCTGCCACGGGAGTCCACGGCGACGCAGTGGGGCGCGACGAACTGGCCCGGCTCGTGGCTCTTCTCGCCGCCCCAGCGGGCCAGTACCTTGCCGTTCTTGTCCAGGATGGAGACCCTGTGCTGTAGCTCGGCCACATACACCGTGCCATCGGGGCCGATGGTCAGGTCGCAGGGCTGACGGAAGCCAGTCCACATGGTGAGGAACTCGCCTTCCTGGTCAAAAAGCTGGACCCTGTGGTTCTCCCGGTCGCAGACCAGGACGCGCCCGTCATTGTCAATGCCGATGCCGTGGGGCAGGTTGAAGTCGCCTGGATTGGCGCTGCCCGGCAGGCCCCAGGAGGCCAGCAGAGTGCCCGTGGAGTTGTACTTGTGGACGCGTGCGTTGCCGTAGCCGTCGGAGACGAATATCTCGCCCCTGCGGTTGACGGCGACGTTGGTGGGCAGGTTGAAAGGCCCCGCCGCTCGCTTGACCACGCGCTCCTGGGCAGTGTAGCCGGTGTCGGAGGGCTGGTTCCTGGTGCCCAGGGTCAGCAGCAGCTTCTGGTCCGGGCTGTACTTGTGGACCACGTGGGCATCCCTGTCCACAAGGTAAATATTGCCGTCAGGCCCGATGCGGATGCCATGAGGGTTGCTGAACTTCTGGTCCCAGGCCCTCAGGAAATCCCCGTTCCGGTCGAATATCATCAGTTGGTGGCTGCTGCGGTTGAACACGTAGACGTTATCGTTCCTGTCCACGGCCACGCCGGCGACCTGGTGGAACTCGTACCCCTGGGGCAGCTTGCCCCAGCCCCTGTCCAGCTCGTAGGTTTGCGGTCCGATGCTGTACTTCATGTTTCCTCTCCCTCCTGTGGGGAACGCCGTCGGAGTCGCGGCTTGCGCGGGCGTCCGCCGGCACCTCGTAGGCCTACGTATCGGCCGGCCCTGGTTGGAGGCTAATATACGTGGTGTCGGGGGTCGGGTCAAGAGAGGACACTGCGGAGAGGCGCAGTTAGCCCTCTGCCGCCAGGGCCAGAGGGCAGTGCCGAGGGGCTAGCCGCCCAGCGAGTCCAGCGTCTCGGCCATGGGCCTGCGGATGCACGTGAAAATGGGCGTGTCCCGCAGCGTGTACAGGCTGCCCTCCACCTCCCTGAGCTCCATGACCAGGTTCAGGAAGTCCTCGGGGCTGTCCGTCTCGAACCCCACCACGAACTCCTGGTCGTCCAGTCCGAAGGAGTAGGTGGTGTTGATCTTCACCGATGGGTACTTGTGGCCGATCCTGAAGTGGTCGTTCATCATGCGCTGCCGCTCTTCCGCCGGCAGCACGTACCACTGGCGGGTCTTGACGAAGGGATAGATGATGAGGTACCTGGCGTCGCCTGGCCGGAGCCTGGTGCGGGCGCCTTCCTGGCCGGGGTGTTTGTGGCTGCCGATGTAAGGCGAGCGGCGCGTCATGGCCAGGTAAGAGTAAGGCTGGGCCAGGTACTTGCCCAGGGCTGTGCTCCACAGCCGCGTGTGCAGCTCCTGGATGTCTTCGAGGGTGTCCGCAGCCTGCCACAGCATGAAGTCAGCATCACCGCGCATGCCGACCAGGCTGAAGCTGCGTATGAACATGTGGCTGGAGAACTCCTCCACTACCGCCGCGAACTCGCGCTTGCCATCGGCCTGCTGCTGTGCCGGAAGCCTGCGCCACAGGGGGTCAACGCTGAAGAAGGTGTACTTGACGAACTGGCCTTTCGTGGACTCGGTCATCCGCTCCTACCTCGGGCTGGTCGGTGAGATTATAGCACAGGCGTGTAACCTCCGGGCCGATTTCGGCAAGCGCAGCCTTGACATCGCCAGGCCGCTTGAGTACGATTCAGGTGGGGTGAGGGTGTTTACCCGCAAGACCTCGCCATGCCTTGAGATTTTCGCCTCCTGGCCCCTGTCATGGGTCGTTGTCGCGCAGGAAGCCTCCCGACCGGCTGGCCTGTTCCTTTCTCTCCCGCCTCTTCGCGCCGGCCCAGCGAGGCGTCGGGGACCGGTGACGGTCTCAAGTGTTTTGATGAGGGTTGAGGATGTCACAGAGGTACCAACGGGAGATTGAGGAAATCCTGAGGCAGGCTGGCGAGTGGACTGCGGGCAAAGGTGGCCACAGGCCTCGCAAGAGCATCTGGCGCGTGGCGCGGGAGCAGTTGCGGCAGGCCTTCGCTGGAAGGGCGTGGTCTATATCGCCGGGTCGGGTCATGCTCCTGGCTGTCGCTCTTCTCCTGACAGCCCTGCTCATCAGGGCAATGATACCGGGAGTTGTCGGGCCGCTGGCATGGGCCGGCCTGGTACTGTTCATTGTTGGCTACGCCATGTTCTTCATCAAGCCCCCCAAGATGGAAAAGCGCTGGCGCGGGCACTCCCTGGACGACAGCGACGCCTGGTGGAACCGCTTTCGGCGCAGGCCCAAGTAGCCCCTGGCCTGCCACCTGCCCGAAGTCTTCTCTGGACAGCCTATCGCTGTGCCCATTACAGGGCTTCTCCCCTGCCGAGGCCTGACTCCATCTCAAAAGGCGAGGCCCGCTCAGAGACAGCACAGGCCGGGCCGACCAGCCCCAGCCTTGCTATAATGGCTGGTAGTGGGCCAGGAAGTCCCGGAGGGGTGCCAGAGCATGTTTGAAGTCCCGCTGCTTTTTGCTTTCAGCGCTGGCCTGATAGCGGCCTTCAACCCCTGCGGCGCCGCCATGTTCCCGGCGTACGTGGGCTACCAGCTAGACGTGTCCCGCGTGCATGCCAGCCCCCTCGTTTCGGCCCTGAGGGCTGTCAGCCTGGGGGTTGCGGCCACGGCGGGCTTTGTCGTGGTCTTCAGCGCTGTGGGACTGGTGCTGGCCGCCGGGGGCCAGGTGATTGGCAGGTTCCTGCCCTTCGCCGGCCTGGGCGTGGGAGTGGTCATAGCCGTGACTGGCCTGTGGCTGCTCCTGTCGCGTCGGCACATTGGCGTCATGGCGGCCAGCCGCGTCAGGCTGGGGGAAGGGCGTGGCATTCATCATGTGTTTCTGTTCGGCATAGCATATGCCGTGGCGTCCCTGAGCTGCGCTCTGCCGGCATTCCTGGCCGCCGTGGGCATAGTGGCGGGCCAGGGCCTCAGCGCCAGCGGCCTGGCCGGGGCCATCGCAGGCTCGGTCAGCTACGGGCTGGGCATGGGCGCGGTGCTTATCCTGGTCACTCTGGGCGTGGTCTTCTTCAAGGACGTCGTCTCCAGGGCCATGCGGGCCGTTTTCCCCTTCATCGAGCCTGTCGGCAATCTGGCCATGGTGGGCGCAGGGGCCTACCTCATCTACTACTGGACTGCGGGCGGAGGACGTGAGGTGCTGGTGATGCGGGCCTGGCAGTTGTTCTGAGGCAAGCCGGTTTGCATGCGGACGGCCGGATGTGTAATACCAGGTCTGCGTGAAGGTGGCGGGTATGTCCTCTCCCCTGATGGGAGAGTGTACTGGCTACTGACCTCTGTAACACGGATGCGTACAGACCTGTGTAACACCTGTGGTCTCGGAGGCTGTGCCCTGTTCTCCCCTCCTGGGCGTGGCCTGGCGGGCAAGGCCAGCCCCCTTGGAAGGGGGATAGAATGAAAGAGAGGGTGCGGCAGACCCAAACCCCCTGGGTCCACAAGAGGCCGCTAGAGAGCGTGGTCGCCGCACCCATCCCCCACAAAAGCCCGAACAGTTGCCTGGGCTTAAAGCCCGCA
>DAOUAM010000063.1:0-160406 GCA_034433305.1 Dehalococcoidia bacterium
TCCTGGGGCTTTTCCTTGGCGGTGTCGGGGATGTAGATGCCCCCTGCGCTCATCTGCTCCTGCTGCTTGAGGGGCTGCACGACCACGCGGTTGCCTAAGGGCTTGAAGGAGACTTTGGCCTGTGTTGCCATGCGACCTTGACCTCCTGGAGCGTGTATTGGTATGCTTGTGTGAGCAGTGTTAGCAGTCTCGAGTCAGGACTGCTAAAGTGATATTAGTAAAGCTCTTTAAAGTTGTCAATATACCTCCGGAAGCCTTGTCAGGCCCTGCAAGGGCAGGGCGGGGGCGCCCCGCGCCTGTTATGCCTGTCCCGGTGTGGGAGCCTACCAGGGGTAATGGGGCCGTTGCCTGCACCGCCCCCACGAATTCGAATAAATGACATCGGCCAGCGTTGGCTTGTATGGCCCAGCCCTATCTGGTATATTCCTAATGGCTGTCAGCCGTCTCCACTTGAGGTAGCGAGCATGCTAGACCACGATGTCCTAATCGTAGGCGCTGGCCTTGCGGGGATGCGCGCAGCGCTGGCTGCGCGCAACAACGGGGCCGATGTCGCCGTGGTGACCAAGGTCTACCCCGTCCGGAGCCACTCCAACGCGGCGCAGGGTGGCATCAACGCCGCCCTCACCGACAGGGGCGATAACTGGGAGGACCATGCCTTCGACACCATCAAGGGCAGCGACTACCTGGCCGACCAGGACGCTGTCGAGGTCATGTGCCAGGAGGCCGGCCAGGAAGTCATCAACGCCGAGCACATGGGCGTCATATTCAACAGGGACGAGAACGGCCGGCTGGGCACCCGCGCCTTCGGCGGCCAGCGCCAGGCCCGTACCTTCTTCGTGGCCGACTTCACCGGCCAGGCGCTGCTGCACGTGCTCCACGAACAGGTCCTCAAGGCCGGCGTCAGGGTGTACGAAGAGTGGTTCGTGCTCTCCCTCATCGTGGAGGAGGGCGAGTGCTGCGGCGTGGTGGCCATGGAGATAAAGACCGGCGAGATCCAGGTCATCCGGGCCAAGGCGGTCATCATGGCCACCGGCGGGCTGGGCCGCGTGTTCGAGCCCAGCACCAACGCCCTCATCTGCACCGGCGATGGCATGGCCCTGGCCTACCGCGCCGGCGCGCCACTTATGGATATGGAGATGGTCCAGTACCATCCCACCACCCTCAAGGGTAGCGGCGTGCTCATCACCGAGGGCGCCCGTGGCGAGGGCGCCTACCTGCTGAACAAGGATGGCGAGCGCTTTATGAAGCGCTACGCCCCCAACATGATGGAGCTGGCCTCCCGCGACGTGGTCTCCAGGGCAGAGCAGACGGAGATCAACGAGGGCCGTGGCGTGGACGGCTGCGTCCTCCTGGACTGCCGCCACCTGGGGGAGAAGGTCATCGAGACCAAGCTGATGCAGATCCTGCAGATCGCCCACGACTTCGCCAACGTGGACATCCGCAAGGAGCCTATACCCGTAAGACCGGGCATGCACTACCAGATGGGCGGCATCAAGACCGACGTGAACGGCTTGACCCCGTTGCCTGGCCTGTACGCCGCCGGCGAGTGCGCCTGCGTCAGCGTCCACGGCGGCAACCGCCTGGGCGCCAACTCGCTGCTGGACACGCTGGTCTTCGGGCGGCGCGCCGGCGAGCACGCGTCGGAGGCTGTTAAAGGCAAGCCCCACAAGGACATAACCGACGCCGCCGCCGACCAGGACCGCCGCCAGATCCAGGAGCTGCTCTCCCATGACAGCGGCGGTGAGCTTTTCGGCAAGATTCGGCTGGACATGGGCAGGGCCATGAACCAGCACCTGTCGGTCTTCCGCAACCAGCAGGGCATGGAGGAGGCGCTGCACAAGGTCGGTGGGCTCAAGGAGCGCTACCGCCGCGTGTATGTGGCCGACAGGGGCAAGACCTTCAACACCAACCTGATTTTCACCCTGGAACTGGGCTTCATGCTGGACTGCGCCGAGACCATCATCGTGAGCGCCCTGGAACGCAAGGAGAGCCGTGGCGCCCATACGCGCACCGACATGCCCAAGCGAGATGACGCCAACTGGCTGAAGCATATCCTGGTAAAGAAGGGGGCCGAAGGGCCGGAGATAGACTATCTTCCAGTGGCCATAACCAGGTGGCCGCCGCAGGTACGCAGCTACTAGGCACAGCCAGGGCAAGACTTCGGTGAAGAGGACTGCACTGCATGAAAGTAACCTTCAGCATCAGGCGCTACAACCCTGACTCGGAGCGGCCCGCCCCGCACTATCAGCAGTACACGCTGGAGTTGGACAACTCATCCACGGTCCTGGACGGGCTGATCAGGGTCCGGGAGGAGGTAGACGGCACCCTTGCCCTGCGGTGCTCCTGCCGCAGCGCCATCTGTGGCTCCTGCGGCATGAAGATCAACGGCTACTCCAGGCTGGCCTGCAACACCAAGATAGTGGACATCCTCAAGGACGGCACGCCCATTACGGTCGAGCCAATGGGCAACATGCCGGTCATCAAGGACCTGGTGACCGACATCTCCATCCACTGGAACAAGATGCGGGCCATCGAGCCCTGGCTCCAGCACCACGGCACGGTGCCACAGGGGGAGTTTATCGCCCCCAACGAGGCGATGCTGCACCTGGCGGGCGTCATGGCCTGCATCCAGTGCAGCGTGTGCGTGTCCGAGTGCACTGTGCTGCAGGTGGACCCCAACTTCCTTGGCCCGGCGGCGCTGGCCAAGTCCTACCGCTTCGTGGCCGACCCCCGGGACGACGCCGACAGGACTCGCCTCGCCAAGCTGACGCGCTACGGCGGCATCTGGGACTGCACCCGCTGCTACCAGTGCGTCCAGGCGTGCCCCAAGGGCGTGGACCCCATGGGCCGCATCATGGCGTTGCGGGACAGGGCCATCGAGGCGGGCTACACCAACAGCTACGGGGCACGTCACGCCACGGCCTTCGCCGAGTCGGTGAAGCACAGCGGCTGGCTGGACGAGCTGCGGCTGCCCATCAAGACCTTCGGGATCACCAACGTCAAGGAGATGCTGAAGCTCCTGCCCATAGGCATCCGTGCCCAGCTTGCGGGCAAACGTCCGCCTATCTTCCACAAGAGCATTCCGGGCGTCAAGAACGTCCAGCGTATCTTTGAGAAGGTCGAGAAGAAGAGATGAAGTATGCTTTCTACCCGGGCTGCGTGTCCCGTGGCGCCTGCCCCGAGCTTTACGCGGCCACCATAGAAGTCTGCAAGCGCCTGGGCATCGAGCTGGAGATAGAGGCCATGCGCAGCGCTTCCTGCACCGGCTCAGGGGTGCTGCAGGAGAAAAACCTGCGCCTGGGCGACACCCTCAACGCCCGCAACCTGGCCCTGGCCGAGCGCACCGGCCTGCCTCTCATGACCATTTGCAGCACCTGCCAGGGCGTCATGTCCCAGGCCAACAAGCGGCTCAAGGACAGCAGCGAGTACCTGGCCAGCATCAACGCCGACCTGACCGAGGAGGGCATCCAGTACAGGGGGACCGCCGAGCCAAGGCACCTCCTCTGGGTGCTCATCGAGGACGTGGGGCTGGACACCCTGCGGTCAAAGGTGGTACGCCCGCTGAAGGACCTGAAGGTGGCGCCCTTCTACGGCTGCTACATCGTGCGGCCCACGTCCGCCCTGGGGTTCCAGGAGCACCCGGAGCGGCGCGAGGCCCTGGAGGCGGTCATAGACGCCGTGGGCGCCCAGGTGGTGGACTTCCCGGGCAAGACGCTCTGCTGCGGCTTCCCCATCCTGACCATCAACGAGCAGAACTCCATGAAGATGGTGGCCAACCACACGCTGGACGCCAAGGGCCGGGGCGCCGACGCCATGGTGACACCCTGCCCGCTGTGCCACCTGAACCTGGACGGCTACCAGCCCAGGGCCGCTGCCACGCGTCACACATCCATAGACCTGCCCATTCTGCACCTGCCGCAACTGGTGGGGCTGGCGCTGGGCATAGCCCCCCAGGCCATGCGTCTCAACAGGCATATCGTCTCCACCCGGCGCCTGCTGTCCCAGGTGGCCCTGACGCCCTAGGGCAAGCATACCCCAGTCAACCTGAAGGGTATTGACAGACTGGCCTCGCCAGGAGTACAAATGAAGGAGCATTCGTTTTTAAAAACGAATGCTCCTTCATTTAGAAGCGGAGGAAGCTATTGCCCAAGGTCACTGAGGCCTACCTGGAGGCGCGACGCCAGCAGGTACTGGACGCGGCCATGGCCTGCTTCGCCCGCAAGGGGTTCCACGGGACCACCATGCAGGACATCTGCCGCGAGGCCCACCTGAGCCCCGGCGCGGTCTATCGCTACTTCTCCAGCAAAGAGGACATCGTGGAGGCGTGCTGCATCGGGACGGAGCAGCGCAGCCTCATGCTTATCGCGGCCGCCAGCGAGCAGGACAATACCCTCACGGTGCTGGACAAGCTGGCCGACTTCTTCTTCAGCATGCTGGCCGACCAGGAGGCAGCGCCCGGTTTGCGACTGGAGGTCCAGCTATGGGCCGAGGCCCTGCGCAATCCGCGCATACTGGAGATATACCGGAGCAGCCTCAATCGCGTCCACGGGCCGCTGACCCAGATCATAAGGCGCGCCCAGGAGCGCGGGGAGATAGACCCTGCCCTGGATGCTGGCGCCGTGGCGCGCGTCATGATAGCCATGTGGGAGGGGCTTGTCCTCCAGATGGGCATCGAGCCTGACGTGGACATCCAGCGTTACCTGGCGGCGGTCAAGGCCCTCTACAGCGGCCAGTTCTGGCGAGGCCGTCGTCCCCAGTGACTCCCAACTGTCCCCACCCAGGGGCAGACCGTGGGACTTAATAAAAATCGAAGCCTCGTTTTCTATACAAGACACTGACCATGAGGTGCACCCATGTCGCTGAAGCTGAATCTATCTACTGAGGCGCTGGCGCGGGCCAGCACCAGGAGGCCCTGGACAGTAATCGCCGCCTGGGTGGTGGCGCTGGCGGTCGCCCTGGCGCTGGTGCCTGCGCTGCTGCCCAGTGCCCTTACCACAAACATGACCTTCACCAATAGCCCTGAGTCGGTCCGCGCTGACAAGCTCCTGGAGGAAAGGATGCGCGGCCCGAGAAAGGTCAGCGAGATTGTCATCGTCCGGTCTGAGACGCTGACCGTGGACGACCCGGCTTTCCAGGCCCGCGTGCAGGACCTGTTTGGCCGCATCATGGCCCTCGGCCCCGAGGTGGTGGATGGCGGCATCAGCTACTACCTGACCGGCGCTCAGGACCTGGTCTCCAGTGACAGGCACGCCACCATCCTGCCCATAACCATGACCGGCACCCATGACGACGCCTCCAGCAACATAGGCCGACTTGTCGCCATAGTGGAGGAGGCCAACGGCAGGGACGGCTTCCGGACCTGGATTACCGGCGAGGCCAGCATTGGCAAGGACTTCCAGGAAGTGGCGGAGCGGGACCTGCAGTTCGGGGAACTGTTCGGCATACCGGTGGCGCTGGTTATTCTGGTGGTGGTATTCGGGGCGCTGATGGCTGCTTTCGTGCCCCTGGTGCTGGCTATATCCGCCATCGCCATCGCCACGGGCGCCACGGCTGTCATAGGGCAGGGCTTCCAGCTATCCTTCTTCGTCACCAACATGATAACCATGATGGGCCTGGCCGTGGGCATAGACTACTCCCTGTTCGTGGTCTCGCGCTACCGCGAGGAGCGCCGGCGCGGCCTGCCCAGGGACAAGGCCATCGTCATGGCAGGGGCGACAGCCAGCCGGGCCGTGCTGTTCAGCGGCATAACCGTGGTGCTGGCGCTGTTAGGCATGTTCATAGTGCCCACCACGGTGTTCCGCAGCCTGGCCACAGGGGCCATCCTGGTGGTGGTCGTCTCGGTGCTGGCGGCCATAACGCTGCTGCCCGCCGTCCTGAGGCTCCTGGGCGACAGGGTCAACTCACTGCGGGTGCCCCTCCTCAACCGGCGCTCCAGCGCCACGGCCCAGAAGGCGTCCGGCGGGTTCTGGACGTGGACCGCCCGCACGGTCATGCGCCATCCCGTGGCCAGCCTGCTGGTGTCGTCAGGACTGCTGATAGCCGCCGCCGTGCCCACGCTGGACATACACATCGGCGCCGCTGGCATCAGCACCCTCAGCGAGGACCTGCCCTCCAGGCAAGGCTTCGACGTGCTACAGCGGGACTTCGGTTTCGGGCTGCTCAGCCCGGCGGAGATCGTGGTAGAAGGGGACGTGGCCTCGGAGCCAGTCCAGGCCGCCATCCAGCGACTGCAGCAGGCCCTGGCCTCCGACCCGGCCTTTGGCCCCTTGCAGCACCAGGCCAACGCCGCGGGCGATCTGGCGCTGCTGACCGTGCCCGTCAGAGGCGACGCCAACAGCGAGGAGTCCATCAGCGCCGTCAGGGCACTGCGTTCCCGGTACATCCCCCAGGCCTTCTCAGGCGTGGACGCCAGCGCCCTGGTGACGGGCGCCACGGCCTTCAACATTGACTTCTTCGACCTGACCGACCGCTACACGCCCATCGTATTCGCCTTCGTGCTGGGCCTGAGCTTCGTCCTGCTCACCATTGTGTTCAGGTCTATCGTGGTGCCGCTGAAGGCTATCGTCCTTAACCTGCTGTCGGTGGGCGCGGCCTACGGCCTGGTGGTGCTGGTGTCACAGAAGGGCGTGGGCGCCGGACTGCTGGGCTTCCAGCAGGTGGACATCATCGAGGCGTGGATACCCCTGTTCATGTTCTCGGTGCTGTTCGGCCTGTCCATGGACTACCACGTGTTCCTGCTCAGTCGCATCCGCGAGCGCTACGACCAGACCCAGGACAACACCGACGCGGTAGCCTTCGGGCTGCGCTCCACGGGAGGCATCATCACAGGCGCCGCGCTCATCATGGTGGCCGCCTTCGGAGCCTTCGCCAGCGGAGAGCTGGTCATGTTCCAGCAGGTGGGCTTCGGCCTGGCGGTAGCGGTGCTGCTGGACGCCACCATCGTCCGCTCGGTGCTGGTGCCCTCAGCCATGAAGCTGCTGGGCAGCGCCAACTGGTACCTGCCTGGCGCGCTGCGCTGGCTGCCGCAGATGCGCGTGGAGCGCCTGGAGCCAAGCCACGCCAGCCATTCGGGCGACTAGCGCTGCAAGACCTTACTCCCGTCGCCCTCTCTCCGAAATGAAGCTTAACAACTTGAATGGGTAATCCAGGGCAGCACCATGCCCCCTTCCCCCAGACAGACTCGGGCCTGTCCTGAGCGTGCCGAAGGAGAGGGGGCTGGTCACGCCATTACCCTGTCATGTTGTTAAAGTCCATGTCGGAGAGGGGGCCATAGATTGACCAATGTGGTGCCCTTACAGACTGGGGGTGAGGTCTGCCACGCGCATGACCTGGCCGGCGGGTTACTGCAGCGGCAGGGGCGGCTGCCACCAGGTCGGTACGTCGCTTACCTCAATACGCTCCACCCACTTGACCCACTGGAAGCCGCGCCTGCCCGGCGCCACCAGGCGGGCAGGGAAGCCGTGGCTGTGGGACAGCGCCTCGTCGCCGACGTGGGTGGCCAGCAGGAGGCCCCGGGCGTCCTCCAGGGAGAACCTGCGGTAGTAGCCTGTGACCGAGGTGAAGGTGACGCTGCGGGCGCTGGCTGGCTGGCCCAGCAGGGACAGAAGCTCGCCCACTGGCACGCCCCGCCATACCTGGGTGGAGTACCAGCCGCCGGTGCAGTCCAGCGTAGCCGCCACTTCCGCCGTGGGTGACAGGTCGGCGTAGGCCAGCGTCAGCGTCCGGCCGTCGGCACCCCTGAGATGGAGTCGCCATTTTCCCACGTCCACAGGCGAGGGCCTGTCATTGAGCCACGAAGTGACGGGGAAGGCGTTGCCTGAGAAGCTGCTGGCAGGGTAGGAGCCTGTGAACCTGCGGGACGCCGCGCCGAAGCTGCCCAGCCTCAGGGCCAGTTCGCCCAGTTGCCAGGACGCCAGCCCGAAGGCCGCCAGGCCCAGCAGCCTCAGAAAGGAGCGCCGCTCCGCCCAGTAGGCAACAGGGAAGCCTCGAGTATGGTAGCGGGCGTGCCAGAGCAGCAGAGGCACCAGGGCCGCGCCGGCGTAGATGTGCCAGCTCAGGCCGCTGAAGGGGTAAAGGCTGAAGCGCCCCACCAGGGACCAGGCAAGTCCCAGCGCCAGCGTGACGATCAGCAGGCCCAGCAGCAGGAGCGACGCGCCTCTGGGAGCGGCGGCCCGCCTCCAGCGCAGTGAGAACAGGATGTTGCGGGCCTTCCAGGCCAGGACACCCAGGATGCCATAGCCAGCCACGCGGTGGGCCTGCATGAAAATGGCCCTGTCCGGCGAGCCGCCAGAGACAAGCCCCAGGAAACCGCTGGCCAGCTCAGCCAGTACCAGCAGGAGCAGGAGGGTATTGGCCCATGGGAACTTCATGGATGGCTGGCCTCATACCCTGGCAGGCAGTCCGTGGGACACTAGAGTGAAGCGCCTGTCCCACCTGAGGAGACGCCTCCAACTCTAATGTAGCATTACAACGCCGCTGTCGCCATCCACAGTTACAAGCTGGCCGTCGGCGATCACGGAGGTCCCGTAGCCGACTCCCACAACGGCCGGCAGGCCATACTCCCTGGCGACGATGGCCGTGTGGGACAGGACTCCCCCGGAATCGGAGACCAGAGCGCTCAGGGAGCCAAAGAGTGGCGTCCACGTGGGGCTGGTGCTGACGCAGACCAGCACATCCCCTGGGCGGACCCTGTGGAACTCCTCAGGCGAGCGCACAACACGGGCGACGGACGTCGCCACGCCCCTGGAGCCTGCCACCCCTCTGAGCGCCCTGACCCCGTCCATGGGACGCGAAAGCACCATAGGCCCAAACATGCCCGGCGGGCCTGGCGGGGCACCGGCTGCACCTTCGAGAGGCAAGGTGCCAAGGAACTGGGGCGGCGTGACTTTCATGGACCTGTCGCGCTCCTCCCTGCGTGCCTTCACCCTTCCACGGAGGTCAAGGCCGGCTTCTCCGGCCATGCTGGCTATAAGCTCATCCAGTGTCAGAAAGAACACGTCGTCAGGGACGGACAGAACGCCCTTGCGGACAAGCCGCCTCCCCATCTCGGCAATGAGGACTCGCACCGCGGCTACGCTGCCCTGGTCAATATAGAAGGAGTGGTCCTCCTTCAGCGGCCAGAGGGCGCGGGCGTGCTGGTACGCCTCCAGGAACTGCTCGCGCCTGGGCCGGTCGCCCTCCAGCCTCTCTAGGACGCGGGCCAGCAGCCGACTGCTCTCGGCGGCCAACGCGGCGGCCTCGCCCTCCAGGTCCCGAGGCGGGCTGGCTAGATAGCCTTTTACGTTGAGCAGCACGAAGGACGGGTCTTCCACCCAGGTCGGGTACATCAGGTCGAAGCCGGTGGGCCGATAGCCATAGACCGACAGGAAGCTGTCCAGCAGGCCCAGGAACTCCCTACCTTCGGCAAAGGCGGCAAGCTCCTCCCTGGTTTTCAGGCAGGGCCTGCCCCGGGCCAGCACGCCGGCAACCCTGGGCCTGCGACGCGCCTCATCCGCCAGGGCTTGCAGGGCACGGTCTGTCTCCAGGCTCTTGTTGTCCAGGCCCTGGAGCAACTGGTGCGCTCCCTGGCCGGCGTCGTCCCCCATGGCATGCCGGAACAGGGAGTCAAGCCTTTCCACCGCGGCAGACAGGGGCAATACCACCAGCGTGTGGATGTACCAGTGCTCCTTCAGGAGCTTCAGGGCCTCCTCCAGGTACTCCAGGAGCCGGGCGTCAGGCGAGCGCTCCAGGTCCAGGCTACGCATGTAGGCCAGGTCGCGCTCCAGGGCAGGCAGGAACTCAGCGTCCCACCGTCTGCGTGTGTTCCTGATGGCCTCCTCCATAGCGGCGGCCTCCTCCGCCCGGTGCTCTGGAGAGGGCGTGGTCGGGACAGAGGCGGAGTAGGAGTAGCCGTGAATGCGGCGCCGCAAAGTCCGGCCGGTCCGGCGGAGCGTCTCAGCGGCGCGGCGCGACCCTTCGGAAATGGAGGCTTCCCATACGGAGACTTGCATGGGAGAGGCAGGCAGCGGGCTGTGAATGTTGTCCCAGCGCCACAGCAGCGCCTGCTCCTCCGGGCTGTCCCACGTCACAGGAAAGTCTGGTGGAACGGGCAGCTCAATGCCGGCCTGCTGAGTTGGCTTCTCCATCGCCTGGCCCCCTGGACTTCACGGCTTTCAAGGATTCTAGCCAGAGCCGCCGCGCCAGTCAACGGTTATGGCCCCACTGCCTGAGGGGCAGGGCCAGTTGGGGGCCATCGCACGGAAAGACTAACAGGGTATTGACATATGGCACCAGAAGTGTATAGTAATGAAAACATGAAGATGCTTCAGTCCTATTTCTGGTTTGGCTATTACTTTTACTTTGCCGGCGGCGCCGCTGTCGGTCAGGGAGTAGTGCCAGACAAGTAGGCTGAAACAGGCCAGTCCACAACGAAAGCCCCGACCGACAGTGGTCGGGGCTTTTAGTTTGGCGCCAAGCAGGCCCAGATGGAAGGCGGTGCCAGGAGGCACGGAAAGGAGATTCCCATGAAAGACCCGGAGTTGCTGGACGTGAACATCAAAGAGATAACGCCCATCATCAGCCCCCGCGAGCTTATAAGCCAGTTGCCTATCACCCCTGGCATCCGGGAAACGGTACTCAAGGGCAGGAAGGAGATACAGCGGGTGCTGGACGGCCAGGACGACCGGCTCCTGATGATTGTCGGCCCCTGCTCCATCCATGACACCAGGGCTGGCCTGGAGTACGCCTCTCGCCTGGCGGAGCTGGCCCAGCGCGTCAGCGACCGCGTCCTGGTGGTGATGCGCGTCTATTTTGAGAAGCCTCGCACCAGCGTTGGCTGGAAGGGCCTTATTCACGACCCCTATCTCAATGGCACCTACGACATGGCCAGGGGCCTTTACCTGGCCCGGCAGTTCCTGCTGAACGTGGGCGGCCTGGGCCTGCCAGCAGCCACCGAGTTCGTGGACACCAGCACTCCCCAGTATATCGGCGACCTGGTCTCCTGGGCCGCCATCGGCGCGCGCACCACGGAGAGCCAGACGCACCGCCAGATGGCCAGCGGCCTGAGCATGCCCGTGGGCTTCAAGAACGGGACCGGCGGCACCATCCAGATCGCGGTGGACGGCATTGTCGCCGCCAGGTCGGTACATAGCTTCCTGGGGATTGACTACGAGGGCCAGAACTCCCAGGTAATCACCAGGGGCAACCAGTGGGGACACCTGGTGCTGCGAGGCGGCGCCCGAGGCCCCAACTACGACGCCCAGTCGGTCGCCTACTCGGTGGACCTTCTGAAGAAGGCCGGCGTCAGGCCATACCTGCTCATTGACTGCTCCCACGGCAACTCGGGCAAGGACCACACCAGGCAGCCCATCGTCTTCCACGACGTGCTGGGCCAGCGGGTGAGCGGCAACAAGCACATCGTGGGGATGATGCTGGAGAGCCACCTGCACCCCGGCAACCAGAAGCTCGAGGGTGACCCCTCCAGGCTCAAGTACGGCGTCTCCATCACCGACGCCTGCATCGGCTGGGAAGAGACCGAGGCACTGCTGCTGGAAGCGCGGGAGGCCATGAGCAAGACTGTCGCCTATAGCGCCACGGCGGACAACTAGTACTGCGTCAACTTGATTTTGATAGGGCGCTTCCCCCTCACCCCTTCGGCAGGCCCAGGGCAGGCCTGGTCCTTTCCCGCCAGGGGAGAGGAAATACTCCTTCTCCCTTGACGGGAGAAGGTTGGGATGAGGGTGAAGCCCTTCATCATAACTTTGTTGACACAGTGCTAGAGCGTTTTCAGGCTGAGTGTGCGGAGGAACAGCCAGACGAATGCTCCAGGGCAATGTTGGGGCGGGTCTGAGACACGCCCCTACCTGCCACCGTGCAGAGGCAACTCAGGAATGCCGTAGCTGGGCCATCGCCGCTATGCCACCAGGGCATAAAAGAGGCCCCTGGCACTCGCCAGGGGCCTCCTGTTCAGGGCCTTTCCCAGCAACCCAGCACGTGGTCCGACAAGCTCGCCAAGAAAGGGTCTTTCGATGGGCCTCTAGCCCTGGGAACGCTTCATGACCTCGACAAGCTCCCGGACGGCGTTGGCGGACTTCTTGAGGGCGGCTGACTCCTCGGGGGTCAGATCGAACTGGATGACCTCTTCCACGCCTCGGGCGCCGAGCTTCACGGGCACGCCCACATAGATGCCATTGATGCCGTACTCGCCCTCCAGGTAGGCCGTGCAGGGCAGTATCTGCTTTTTGTCCAGGAGAATGGCCTCGACCATCTGGGCCACGGCGGCGGACGGGGCGTAGTAGGCGCTGCCGGTCTTGAGCAGGTTGACGATCTCGGCGCCGCCGTCCCGGGTGCGCTGCACGATCTGGTCCAGGCGCGCCCTGGGGATGAGCTTCGCCACCGGCACGCCGCCCACAGTGGTGGTGCCTACCACGGGCACCATGGTGTCCCCATGGCCGCCCAGCACATAGGCCGACACGGACTCTACCGAGACCTCAAGCTCCCTGGCGATGAAGGTCCTGAACCGCGCGGTGTCCAGGATGCCCGCCATGCCAAAGACGCGTTCCTTGGGGAAGCCGCTGACCTGGAAAGCCCGCTGGGCCATGGCGTCCAGCGGGTTGGTCACCACCAGCAGTATGGCGTTGGGCGAGTACTTGACGGCCTGCTCCACCACGCCGGTGACAATCTTCATGTTGGTGAGCAGCAGGTCGTCACGGCTCATGCCCGGGCGCCGGGCCACGCCGGAGGTAATGACCACGATGTCCGAGTTAGCCGTCTCTTCGTAGCTATTGGTGCCGACTATATAGGCATCGCTGCCAATGACCGGGCCGGCCTCCAGCATGTCCAGCGCCTTGCCCTGGGGCAGCCCTTCCACGATGTCCACCAGCACCACATCGGCGTAGCCTTTGTCAAATATCCGCTGCGCCGTGGTCGCGCCGACGTTCCCGGCGCCTACTACTGTTACTTTGCTTCGCATCAGACTGTTTCTCCAGAACTTTAGACTCAGGAGGCCCTGGTGTACTCCTCCCAGCGGGCTTCCACCCTGGGGTCCTCCACGGTGGCCATGATGTAGTCGCCAAACTGATGGCAGGTAGCGCCGTTGCTGCGCCCGGTGATGACCACCTTGCGCTCGTACTGGCCGCAGATGTCCAGGGCCTTGTGGAGCTTGCCGCCCAGGTCGGCAAAGCCGATGTGCTCCAGCATCATGGCGGCGGCCCGCAGCAGGGAGCTGGGGTCGGCGTACTGGGCGCGGCCCTCCTGTACCATGCGTGGGGCGCTGCCGTGGATGGCCTCGAACATGGCGTAGCGCTTGCCGATATTGGCGCTGCCTGCGGTGCCGACACCGCCCTGTATCTCAGCCGCCTCGTCGGTCAGGATGTCGCCGTAGAGGTTGGGCAGGGCCAACACCTGGAACTCGTTGCGGCGCTTCTTGTCCAGCAGCTTGGCAGTCATGATATCTATGTACCAGCCATCCCACTCGATTCCGGGATAGCGCTGGCTCACCTTGCGGGCCACATCCAGGAACTTGCCGTCAGTGGTCTTGACGATGTTGGCCTTGGTGACGATGGTGACCTTCTTCTTGCCGGTGCGCCGCGCGTGGGCGAAGGCCGCGTCAATTATGCGCTCCGAGCCCTGGGTCGTGATAACCCGGAAGTCCACAGCCAGGTCCGGGGTCACGTTGATGCCCTGGCTGCCCACCGCGTAAAGGTCCTCGGTGTTCTCCCGGAAGAACGTCCAGTCAATCTTCTCGCTGGGTATGCGCACCGGGCGGACGTTGGCGAAGAGGTCCAGCTCTTTGCGCATGGTCACGTTGGCGCTTTCCAGGTTGGGCCACTTGTCGCCCTGCTCCGGCGTGTGGGTGGGGCCTTTGAGGGTAACGTGGCAGCCCTTGATCTCCTCCAGGACGTCGTCGGGTATGGACTTCATCTTGGCCGCGCGGTTCTCGATGGTCAGGCCCTCGATGGTCCGGAACTCCACTTTGCCGCTGTCCACCTGGTCGCGGAGCAGGTACTCCAGGACTCGCTGAGTCTCGGCGCTGATGGTGGGGCCTATGCCGTCGCCGCCGATCATGCCAATGACGATGGGCCGGATGGCGGAGTAGTCAACCCAGTCGCCTTCCTGCTTCAGCCGTTCTACGCGAGCTAGCTGCTGTTCGAGGACCTTTCCAAAGTGCTCTTTGGCGGCCTCTATAGCTTGCCTGTTCACCAATGTAGGGCTCCTTTCGTGGGGCTTTATTCACGGAGCAATTATAGCGAGTACCTGGTCTTTAACAACAGTAGTGCCTGTCCTGGCCGGGAGGGCCTTGACCTTGCCCTTTACGGGGGAGGGCAGGGAGTTCTCCATTTTCATGGCCTCCAGCACCACGACAGGGTCGCCAGCCTTGACCTGCTGGCCCACCTGGACCAGGTACTTGAGCACAATGCCCGGCATTGGCGCGACGACTTTGACGTCGCCAGGCTCCTCTGCCGCCGGCGCGGCCTGGGCGGGCTGCTGGCGCTGGGGCTGGGGGGCAGTGGCCACGGGCGGCGCGCTGGCAGACGGCGCGGCCTGGCCGGGCTGCACCGGGTCAACCTCCACCTGGTAGAACTCCCCGCCAACAAAGACGTTGAACAGGCGAGCGCGCGCGCTCCTGGGCGGAGCCACAGCGGCAGGCTTGGGCCCGGCCACGACGTTGGCCCCAGGCTGGGGCGCTGGCGACGCCTCCGGCGTCGGCGCGGCGGCCTTCGGCTTCATCTCCTCTGGCACCGGCTCCAGGCCGTGCTTCATCCGCAGGAACTTCAGCCCCGTGGTAGGGTACAGGGCGTAGGTCAGCACGTCATCTATGTTATCGGAGATGTCCCGGACAGCCTCGATGGCCTGCTCCAGCTCAGGCTGCAAGAGGTCGGCGGGGCGACCCGTGAAGGGCTGGCTGCCCCTGGGGTAGTCCTTCAGAACCAGCGCCATCACCTGGGGGTCAATGGACGCCGGCGGCCGTCCGTAGAGGCCATACACATAGTCCTTGACCTGGCTGGACACCATCTTGTAGCGTCCGAACAGGACGTTGCTCACCGCCTGGGAGCCTATCATCTGGCTCATGGGGGTGACCAGCGGCGGGTAGCCCAGTTCCTTCCTGGTGCGCGGTATCTCGGCCAGCACCTCGCTGAGCCGGTCCAGGGCGCCGGCCTCCCGCAACTGGGAGACCAGGTTGCTGGCCATGCCGCCGGGAATCTGGTGGCTCAGCACACGGGCGTCTATGACAGCGGCGCGGGGGCTTTCCATGTACTGGCGGTACCTGGGCAGAATAGACTCCAGGTAGTCGCCCGCTTGCAGCAGCCTGTCCAGGTCCAGGCCGCTGTCCCGGTCGGTGCCGCGCAGCGCGACGGCCAGCGGCTCCACGGCGGGCTGGGCCGTGCGCAATGCCAGAGGCGCAAGGCAGGTGTCCACGATGTCCACGCCCGCCTCGATGGCCTTGAGGGCCGTCATGGAGGCCATGCCGCTGGTGTAGTGGGTGTGCAGTTGCAGCGGCACCTTCAGGAAGCCCTTGAGGGCGGTCACCAGCTCATAGGCGTCGTAGGGGGCCATGAGGCCGCCCATGTCCTTGAGGCAGATGCTGTCGGCGCCCATGTCCTGGAACAGCCTGGCCCTGGCGACGTAGTAGTCCAGGTTGTAGAGGGGCCCGCCCAGGCGGCCCTCCTCGGTGACGGTGTAGCATATGGCCAGTTGCAGGTGCTTGCCTGTGCGCCTGACGGCGGCGGCGGCCCGCTCCAGGTTGCGCTCGTCGTTGAGCGCGTCGAACACCCGGAAGATGTCAATGCCGTTCTCGGCGGCCCGCTCCACGAAGGCGTCCACCACGTCATCGGCGTAGTTGCGGTAGCCGACCAGCGTCTGGCCGCGTAGCAGCATCATCAGCGGCGTCTTCGTGATGAGCCGCTTGAAGGTGCGCAGCCGCTCCCAGGGGTCTTCCGCCAGGAAGCGGGTAGCCGCGTCGAAGGTGGCGCCTCCCCAGACCTCCATGGAGTAGAAGCCGATGGCGTCCATCTGGGCGGCGATAGGCTCCATGTCCGCTGTGCGAAGGCGCGTCGCCATGACGCTCTGATGGGCATCTCTGAAGGTAGTATCGGTGATCTTGACCGGGTTCTTCGCCACAGGTTACCTGCCTCTCCAGGACAGATGGTGAGCATCAGCCCCCTGCACCATGCTCCAGGCCGCGAGCTTCCAGGCGCTCAGTCTCCGGGAGGGCTGTGGACTGGCCGTACTCGCCTCCTGTTCAAGGTAAGCCTGGACAGCGGCCATGACAGCGGCCAGCACTCTGGGGTCCAGCGTGCCGGGGTTGTGGGAGGGCTGCATCAAAGGGGTATGCTCCCGTGCTTCTTGGGCGGCAGAGTCTCGCGCTTGCTGGCCAGCATCCTCAGCGCCCGGATGACTTTGGGCCTGGTCTCAGCCGGGTCTATGACATCGTCTATCAGCCCACGGCTGGCGGCGACGTAGGGGTTCATCAGCCGCTCGCGGTACTCCTGGATGAGCCTGGCGCGGAGCTCCGCCGGCCTGTCCGAGGCGCTGATCTCGTTGCGATAGATGATGCTGACGGCGCCCTCGGCGCCCATCACGGCCACCTCGCCCGTGGGCCAGGCGTAGTTGATGTCGCCCCTGAGGTTCTTGCTGCTCATGACGATGTAGGCGCCACCATAAGCCTTGCGGGTCAGGACGCTGACCTTGGGCACGGTGGCCTCGGCGTAGGCGTAGATGAGCTTGGCGCCATGGCGGATGATGCCGCCGTACTCCTGGGACGTCCCGGGCATGAAGCCGGGTACGTCCACGAAGGTGACCAGGGGTATGTTGAAGGCGTCGCAGAAGCGCACGAACCGGGCAGCCTTTACCGAGGCGTTGATGTCCAGCACGCCGGCCAGGTAGTCGGGCTGGTTGGCGACTATCCCCACTGTGCGGCCGTCCATGCGGGCAAAGCCCACGATGATGTTGCGGGCGTAGTGCTGGTGCACCTCCATGAAGTCGCCGCCATCCACCACGCGCCGGATGATGTCCAGCATGTTGTAGGGCTGGTTGGGATTGTCGGGCACGATGCCCGACAGGGCCTCGTCAGCCCGGCCAGGGTCGTCCGGCGTCGGCTGGAAGGGTGGCTCCTCCATGTTGTTCTGGGGCAGGAAGCCCAGCAAACGCCGGACCTGCTGGAAGCACTCCTGCTCCGAGGGCAGGGCGAAGTGGGCGACGCCGCTCTTGGTGGCGTGGCTGTCGGCCCCGCCCAGCTCCTCGTGGGTGACCTCCTCGCCGGTGACGGCCTTGATGACGTCCGGCCCGGTGATGTACATCTGGCCGATGCCCCTGACCATGAACACGAAGTCGGTGAGGGCAGGGGAGTAGGTGGCCCCTCCAGCCGCCGGGCCAAGGATGGCCGAAATCTGCGGGACGACTCCCGAGGCCCTGACATTGCGCAGGAAAATGGAGCTATAGCCAGCCAGGCTGTCCACGCCTTCCTGGATGCGGGCGCCGCCCGAGTCAATGAGGCCCACCACGGGAGCGCCGCTGCTCATGGCCAGGTCCATGACCTTGCATACCTTCTCGGCGACCGTCTCGGACAGGGAGCCGCCCAGCACAGTGAAGTCCTGGGAGTACACAAAGGTCAGGCGCCCGTTCACGGTGCCGTAGCCAGTCACCACGGCATCGCCCAGGTACTTCTGGTCAGCCAGGCCGAACTCGGTGGCGCGGTGCTGGGCGAAAGGGTCCAGCTCCTCGAAGCTCCCCTCGTCCAGCAGCATGGCGATGCGCTCCCGGGCGGTGAGCTTGCCCCGCTTGTGCTGCGCCTCGATTCGCTGCTTGCCGCCTCCCAGCTTGGCCTGCTCCCGGAGGCGGTGCAGCTCCTCCCGCTTCTGGTCAACCTTCCTGCCAGCAACCATCGTTGAATTCAGCTTTCTGGTCGTGGAATAATCAGAGCAAAAGGTACCAGATAATCGGCAAGGTGACAAGGTGGAGAGCGAGCGCACAGCCTCCCCGTGGCCTGTACAGCCGGGCGCGGGGCGCAAGGGCACAACGCTAATCAGCGGCACGCGGTTCGCCTGGGGCGAGCGTACCTACGTCATGGGCATCCTCAACGTGACGCCCGACTCCTTCTCCGGCGACGGCATCGCGGGGAACGTGCCGGCCGCCGTGGAGCAGGCGCTGCGCTTCCAGGAGTGGGGAGCGGACATCATTGACGTGGGCGGGGAGTCCACCCGACCTCCCTCGGTCTACGCCGGGGCCAGGCCCGTGCCTCTGGAAGAGGAGCTGGCGCGGGTGATTCCCGTCATCGAGGCCCTGCGGCCTGTGCTGCGCATCCCCATAAGCGTGGACACCTGCAAGAGCGAGGTGGCCCGGCGCGCCCTGGCCGCCGGCGCCGCCATGGTCAACGACGTGTGGGGCTTCAGGCGCGACCCGGACATGGCCCCGGTGGCCGCCGAGGCCGGCGTCCCCGTCGTCCTGATGCACAACCAGGAGCACACGCGCTACAACGACCTGGTGCCGGACGTCATCCAGGGCCTGCGCCGCCTCAGGGACGACGCGGTGCGGGCCGGCGTCGCCCTGGAGAACATCATCCTGGACCCGGGCATAGGCTTCGGCAAGACGGCGGAGCAGAACCTGGAAGTCCTGCGCCGCCTGGACGAGTTCACGGTGCTGGAGCGCCCCCTGCTGGTGGGTACGTCCCGCAAGTCCACCATAGGGCTTGTGCTGGGACTGCCGGTCCACGAGCGGGTGGAAGGCACGGCGGCAACCGTGGCGCTGTCCATCGCCAGGGGCGCCGACATAGTGCGGGTGCATGACGTCAAGGAGATGGTGCGCGTGGCCCGGATGAGCGACGCCATCGTCCGGGGCTGGAAGCGCGGCTGATGCTGTCGGAGGCGTACCTGGGGCTTGGCTCCAACCTGGGCGACCGGCAGGCCAACATCCGGCGCGGCATCGCCCTGCTGGCGCAGGTATCGGCCAGCGTGGCGGCATCCTCACTGTATGAAACTGTCCCCCAGGGGTTCGGCGCCCAGCCGGCCTTCCTTAACGCCGTCTGCTGCATCTGGACGCCCCTGGACCCCTTCGCCCTGCTGGCCCACATCCAGCAGGGCGAGGCCGCGGCCGGCCGGCGACGGGCCTTCGCCAACGCGCCGCGCACCCTGGACGTGGACATCCTGCTCTACGGCCGGCTGGTGCTGCGAGCGCCCGGCCTCACCATTCCCCACCTGCGCATGGCCGAGCGCGCCTTTGTGCTGGTGCCCCTGGCCGAGCTGGCCCCTGGCCTGGTGCACCCGGCGCTGAAAGCCACGGTGCGCGAGCTGCTCCAGCGCCTGCCGGACAGGGCCGGCGTCCGGAGATGGCACACACCGGCCTTGCACCAGGGTACGCATAACAAGACCTTTAGAGCGGATTTTTGACAAAGCAGGGCCACCGAGCATTGTCGTTGGCCCTCAAGGGAAGCGCCGCGCCAGGCCCTGCAAACACGCCTGGTGGTATGTCACTCCTGAACAGGGGCCTTTGACCCCCTCTGGCTCCCCCTTGGTAAGGAGGAGGACCTGGTGCTGTCCCCCTTGAGAAGGGGGACGACAGGGGGTAAAGCAATGCATCAAAGCATAGGTGACGGACTACTAGTACAGTGTCAACTTGATTTTGATAGAGCGTTTCCCCCTCACCTTAATCCTCTCCCGCCAGGGGAGAGGATATACTCCTTCTCCCTTGACGGGAGAAGGTTGGGATGAGGGTGAAGCCCTTCATCAAAACTATGTTGACGCAGTACTAGGCCCGCATGGCCGGCGGCAGCATATTGGGGATGGCGTCCTCGATGGGGTAGGTCTCGTTGCATCTGGTGCAGCGGAGGCTACCCTCGATTATCTCGTTCTTCTCTTCCCTGGTTACCGTAAGCTCCAGGTCGCCCTTGCAGACCGGGCAGACCAGCACGTCCATAAGCTTTCGTTTCATGGCACCTGCGCCCCCTGGAGTGGACAAATTGTCCTACATCCATTGTACGTGATTGTGGGACAGGCCGGATGGCCGGAGCTACCCGCTACCTCTGGGCCAGGGCTATCTCGTAGAGCACCTTGAGCAGGTCGGCCAGCAGGAAGACGATAATGCCCAGCACCACGATGGCATTGTAGCCAGAGACGGCACGGGCCAGCTTCTGTAGCTTGCCAGGGGCGGCGGCAGGTCGGGCGGCGGCCCTGCGACGCCGGGCGCGCACCAGCAGGAACATCCACACCGACAGGGCTATCTTCACCGCCAGGGCCACCACGTAGGGCACGCCGACCACGCCCCCGGTGAGCCGGTCGAAGGAGAGGACCGCGCCGGTGGTCAGCAGCACGAAGATGGACGTGTCCACCAGCGCCCTGAACTCGGCGGCTGTGTCGGCATTGACCGGCCTGAAGGACTCAGGGGAGCGGCGCGTCGCGGGCCTCAGCACCACCAGATAAAACAGGCTGCCGCCCACCCAGGCGGCAGCGGCAATGAGGTGAAGCCATCTCACCACCAGCAGGAATACGTCCCTGGCATCCATCGGCCAAATACAGGCGCGCCCGGTCGGCTGTCCACACGGCGACCAGGCCGGCCAGGACAGCCCGGCCTGGTCACGACCGGAGGAGCTGGTCCACCAGTTCCTCCATCTTCTCGAAGTCCAGCAGGCCGACCCACCTGCGGACTATCTTGCCATCCCGGTTGATAAAGACTGTGGTGGGGAATCCAACAACCTTGTACTGTTTCACCAGATCGCCACTCATGTCAGGCCCCAGGGCATAGTTGATGCCATGCTTCTGGACAAAGGCCTGCCCCTCCTCGGCGGAGTCCAGGCCCACCACCTGCACCCCTATGATCTGGAGCCTGTCGTCACGGTGCTCCCTGTACACCCTGCTGAAGTCTGGCATCTCCTCCACACAGGGAGGGCAGGACGGGTACCAGAAGTTGACGACCACGGGCTGGCCCCGGAACTGGGAGAGGCGCACCTTCTGGCCACTGGTGAAGTTGTCGTTGCCAAAGAGGGTAAGCTCGAAGTCCGGCGCCTCCTCGCTTTCCGAAGCCCCGGAAGAAGAGGAGCAAGCGGCGGCCACCGCCATGCCGGCCATGGCCACGGCCAGCACCAGCAGCAGGACGACGCCCCGTCCGCGCCTGAAGAGTCCAACAGTGGCTTCAAATCTTTCCACGCGCTTCCTCCGCCTCTAGTGCCTCTGAGTCAATTCCTTGGATGCAGCGAAGCTCCCAGCGATGCAGCTTCAATCAGGGCCAGTATCGTCCTGGAGCCTTTCGGCATGCTGCATGAGCAGTTCCACCCGCTCCTGGGCGAGCTTCTGGCCCTCCAGGTACCGCCTGAGGATGTCCCGCGGGCTAAGCTCGGCGGAATATGCCTGGCCCAGCCAGGACTGGGGCCGCTGCAAGACCTCCCTGTGAATGGAGGCGACAAACTGGGCGCTACCCAGGGCGTCCCTGATCTCCTTCTCCCTCAGGTGGCCGTCCAGCGCGCCGGGGACCGCTATCTTGAGCCTGACGATGGCGCCCTGGACGTTGTGCCGCTGGATGGCCTGGACAACTGTCGCTGTCGGGTCCGGGTCGTCCTGGGGGATGGTAACCGCAATGGTGAGGAAGCTCCGGGCGTTCACCTGGCGGAACTCGAACTCTCGCAGGCGCAGCCCGGCGGGCTTGCTGGGGTCAAGGTCTATCACGCAGAAGCCCTTCTGGTCGTCCTCTTCCCCGAAGTCCACGCGCTGAAGGCTTCCGGAGTACACCACAAACGGCTCTCGCCCCAGCACCTGGTGCTTGTGAATATGGCCCAGCGCCACGTAGTCAATGCCAGGGAGGGCCACGCTGCTCTTGAGCAGCACGTGGTCGCGGCCCAGCATCATGGACTGCTCGGAGCTGGTGACAGCGCCGCTCACGGTCACATGGCCCGCGAAGATGGCCGGGATACTGCTGTCCAGGCCCTGGGCCTGCACCTGGAGCGCCTGCGTAAGCCGCTCCTCGATGGCCTTGTTGACACCCTCGGGCGTCAGGCCACGGGTCTCCTCACGCCGCAGGAATGTGCTGCGCCTCACCCATGGCAGCGCCAGGACCTGGAGCGGCCCTGACCGCGTCTGGACGACCTGCACCCCCAGGGTGTCGGCGATATAGACATTGGGCACCACCAGGGTCTGGAAGATCTCCAGCGCGGTGGCGCGCCCCACCACGTGGGGCATGTCGTGGTTCCCGACTACCAGGAGTATGGGGATGCCCGCAGCCGACAGCCTGGCGATGCGGCGGGCGAACTCACGCTGGTGCGTCTGGCTGGGGTCGCGGCTCTTGTAGGCGTCCCCACAGAAGAGCACCAGGTCCACGCGGGTGTCCATGGCGTAGGCGACAACCTCGTCCAGCGCCGCCAGGAAGTCCATGAGCCGCGAGGACAGCCCGGTCTCCGGGTCAATCCGGGTATAGTTCTCCACGCCTATGTGTACGTCGCTAAAGTGAAGGAGGCGCACTGACTGTATACCCTCTCGGCCCTAGCCCAGAATGGCCCCGACTTCCAGCGTGACATGCGGGAGCAAGCGAGGGGCCAGCGATTCCCCGCGCCGGGCCTGCCTGACCTCCCTGTAGACGCCACCCTGGGGCTGGCAGTAAACATAGACGGCGTCTTCCGCCAGGTCCGCCAGCCAGACCTCAGGGACTCCGGCGCGGGCGTAAAGCGGGACCTTCATGTCCCGGTCATAGCCCTGGGAGGTCTCGGCCACCTCCACCAGCAGCAGGATATCGGCGGGCGTCGGGTGCCCATGAGCATAGAAGTCGTCCCTGGGGCGCAGCAGGGACAGGTCTGGCTGCGGCTCCGAGTACTCTCCCAGATGGACAGGCCCCTGGACTTCGACGATAGCCTCATCGCCGATGGCCCGGCTGAACAACCTGGTGAGTCTATTAACGCACGCCTGGTGGCGGCTGCCAATCGGGCCCATTTGGACAATTTCGCCTTCAATAAGCTCGACCCGGTCGTCCTCCGAGAGGATGCCGGCCTCCGCCATTCTATGGTACTCGGCGGCGCTGAACAGCCGCCTGGTGACCTCAACAGCCATGGCCTTCTCCCTGGGAACAAGTCCCTGTACGCCCAAAATCAGGGGTGGGCCTGAGACCCACCTGCATGGAACCAGCCCTGCATCCCTTCGCAAAGGCAGTTGACCTGCTAAGACCTGGCAAATAAAGCAGTCGCCCCTAGCCCCCCAGCCGCCGCTTCAGCTCGCCCACCAGCTCGGCGATGGGGACGCGCACCTGGGCCATGGAGTCGCGCTCGCGGATGGTGACGGCGTTGTCCTCCAGCGACTCGAAGTCTATGGTGACGCACAGCGGCGTGCCGATCTCGTCCTGGCGGCGGTAGCGCCGGCCGATGCTCTGGGCGTCGTCGTACTGCACCAGGCCGTTGATGACGCCGGACCTGCGCACCCTGTCGTGTACCTCGCGGGACAGGGGCAGGAGCTTCTCGTTGCGGCTCAGGGGCAGGATGGCCACCTTGACCGGCGCCAGGCTGGGGTGCAGCTTCAGCAGCACCCGGCGCTCGGTGCCGCCGGTGGCGGTGGGCGCCTCCTCCTCGGTGTAGGCGTCAATCAGGAAGGTGAGCACCGCCCGGTCCACGCCGGCCGCGGGCTCGATGACGTAGGGCGTGACGTGCTGCCCCGTGTCCTCGTCGAAGTAGGTGAGGGCCGTGCCGCTGTAGCTGGAGTGGGCCTTCAGGTCGTAGTCGGTCCGGTTGGCGATGCCCTGGATCTCGCCCCAGCCCCAGGGGAACTGGTACTCGATGTCGCAGGTGGCCTTGGAGTAGTGGGCCAGCTCCCTGGCCTCGTGGCGCCGCACCCGCAGCCTCTCCCGGCTCACGCCCAGGCCCGTGTACCACTTCAGGCACTCCTCGATCCACAGCTCATGCCAGCGCTCGTCCTCGCCCGGCTTCACGAAGAACTCGATCTCCATGATCTCGAACTCGCGAGTCCTGAAGATGAAGCCACCGGTGGTGATTTCGTTGCGGAAGGCCTTACCTATCTGGGCCACGCCGAAGGGCAGCTTGCGCCGGGTGGTGGTGAGGATGTTGGCGAAGTTGACGAAGATACCCTGGGCCGTCTCGGGCCGGAGGTAGACGACCGCGGCGTCCTCCTCCACCGGGCCGACGAAGGTCTTGAACATAAGGTTGAACATGCGCGGCTCGGTGAATGTGCCTACTGCCCCGCAGGATGGGCATGGGGCTGCTGACCTAGCAGCATATTCTGGCTTCTCTAGTGAAACTGCATTGTAATTCAGGATTCGCTGCCCCGTGGCTTGGTGAAGCCGACTATAAATCTGAGCATTAGCCTGCTCGTAATTAGAAGCAACCACCGTGATGGGTGCTACATCATTACGGCCCAGTACTATGCCAAGCCAGAGTTGGTCTGCCCGCCAGCGCTGATGGCAGTTTTTGCACTCCACCAGGGGGTCGGTGAAGCTCTCCACGTGGCCGCTGGCGCGCCAGACGTTGGGGTGCATGAGGATGGCGGCGTCCAGCCCGACCATGTCATCGCGGCCCCAGACCATGGCACGCCACCAGGCGTTCTTGACGTTGTTCTTCAGCTCCACGCCCAGCGGCCCGTAGTCCCAGACGCTGCCCAGGCCGCCGTAGATTTCGCTGCTCTGGAAAATGAACCCCCTGCGCTTGCACAGGGACACGATCTTGTCCAGATCCACCAGCGCTACGCTATCAACCACAGTAAAACTCCCCAAGAGATAGCCCGATAGAGGCAGAAGTCTTGATGTGTGCTCAGGGTGCGCAAAGAGGCGGTGCTGGCGCACCTGCGGAGCTTTCGGCCTGGCCACCAGCGCACGCCCCGCGGACGGGAGGCGGTCCCGAACACGGACTACACCATTATAGCAGAGGAAAACGCACCAGACGCCGTCTCCGGGAGAGCCATCGGCGTCTGGTGCGTGGAAAGAAGGTAGTCAGAGGCTGATAGCCGTGCTGGCGCTAGCTGTGAGTCGGAGGCGGCAGGACCTCGCCACGGGCGAGGCGTTCCTCGGCCTCTTTGTAGATCTCAGCGCTGGTCTTCATGACCCTGTAAAGGTCCTGGGCGAAGGCGATCCTGGCATGGGGGGGCAGCCGCGAGAACTCCGGGGCGGCCCTGCCCTGGAAGCGCCCCTTTTCCAGCATGAAGTCCTCGTCCATCTCCTCGATGAGCCTGTCAGCCACTTCCTGGGTGAGCGGCGCCTTGCCCGGAAAGTCCTCGTCCCGCCAGAAGGGGTCGGGGTAGCGGCTGGCGGCCTCGCCGCTCTCCATCAGCTCAAACCAGTGCTGGGTTACCTTCCAGACCTCATAAATGTTTTCGGCCTCTACCCAGGCGCGCGCCCGCGTGACGGGGTCATTGACTCCTGACCACTCCCAAGCGTTGGAGATGCAAGACTGGTAGAGGGTATGGGGCGTAACGTTGTAGTATGGCATCTCGGCTATGGTTCGACGACGCGCCTTATCCGCCTGACCGTACGGACCCGCTGTCCGGGGCAGTGGTCAGGGTCGGGCCTGTACCGCCGGACCGGCTCGGGCTGGGTCCTGGGCGTTGTGGCGGGAGCGATCCTGGTTGGCGCCGTAGGATCAGATGTGGCAGCACGTATTGTCAACATTTTCATCTCTGTGGACCTCCATTCCCAAAGTCCCCACTGTCTTTGATTTGCTCAAGCTGGGAAGTGTACTCGTTCTTGCCCGGCTCCTCTTCCGATACCTCCCCCAGATCGCCAATGACTGACTGCATGTCCGACTCAGCAGTCAGCGCCTGTATGCCCGCATAGACCTTGAGCAACAGGTTCAGCCCTACTCGCTCGCTTCCCATCATGACCGACGACTTGGCCACCTCTCGGACCATCCAGAGCTCGTTGAGGGTCACATGAATGACCACGGGGGCCTTCTTCTGCTCTGCCTCCAGGACTGCCCCACCTACCTTGAGCAGAAGGTTGGGGTACGGCGATGCCTCTGCTGGCAGAGCATCGGGTGGCCCCTGGGTGAACATGGACAGGGCATCGGAAAGGTAGAGGCTTTCCAGAAGGGTTAGCTGTATAGGATGTGTATTAGGCATAGGTCAACTCCTCAAGCCACGGCCTCACAAGTCTCACCATCACCTACCATCAAAACAAGGCCTATGCCCATACTAGACATGACGCTCAACTCCCGGGACGTGTGTTCTCCCTGCCTTCTCGACTCGCGCCCTCTTGGGGGACCAGCCTGGCTGGCTACCCCATGAAGGTCTGCTACTTCCAAAATCGAGGATGCCGGGAGAGACCGCATCCGCTTAATAACCTATATGTACACGGCCTAGGTACTAGAAACATTACTATTGCGAGATTAACCCAAAGAGGTTGGCACTACGGCTCCGGTCAGATGGTCAAGGCCTTTCCGTTTGCTACCGTGATAGTAGCAGATGAATGGCCGGCTAATGGTTTGCGACTCCCATGTTCTGTGTGTGGCTTGGGCCCAGGTAAACTGGTACTAAAGTCCCGTTTAGCCTTGCCGGCTGGGAGTCCTGTTGCGTCCCATCGCCTCCACGCTCCGGCAGGCGCCGCCGCTGGTGGGCCTGGCCTCTCTCCGCGGCCGCGTGCTCGCCATTCACCTCCTTATCAACAATGTCTAGTGTACCTATATATACGTCCCATAGCCTTGAAGGGATTCAGTCCTTCCAGGTGAATAGCTTTACTGGCTCAACCCTGGCGATGACCTCGGACTCCCAGCCGTGCTTGGCCATCTGCGCGCGGCGGACACTGAGGCTCTCCTGGCTGCCGTCCTGCAGGAAGCTCACCTTGCCGTGGACAAGCACGTGGCGCTTCCATGGCGGCTCGATGACGCCCAGGGCAACTCCGGGGCTGCGTTGCAGGTTCCTGTGCAGCGCCGTCCCTCGCGACAACCCGAAGTAGAGGGTGTCATCCAGGAACACGATGTTTACACCGGTGATATGGGGCGTGCCTGTTGGGCTTACTGTGGACACCAGGGCTGCCCTCTGCTGGTCCAGAAAGGTCGCCACCTCTTCTGGCGACATGGCGTTGGCACCACCGAAGACGCTCCTGGTATGGGGGCTGGCTTCCTGGAGAGACTTGCGGAGAATCCTTGCGACCCCTTCATGTGCCATTCTGGGCCTCCACGTATTAACTCTTCAACACATTTTAGATGCTATTTACAATGAAAATGTTCCCAGGTCTCGTGGCGACTCAAACGATGGCGCCCTGCTCCTGACCTGGACAGGCGGGCCAATCGCCAGTATGATGCCTTCTGGAGGCCAGTGGAAACGACGTCTGTGGCAGACCTCAGCCAGGGTGACATACAGCCCAGGGATACCTCGCCCATGGTGGAGCTGCGCGGCCTGACCAAGAGCTACAGCGAGGCCGGGCGCCCGCGCACCGTCTTGTGCGACGTCCATGCGGCCATCTGGCGTGGCGAGATGGTCGTGCTGTTGGGCCGGAGCGGCTCGGGCAAGTCAACCCTCCTCAACCTCATCAGCGGCCTGGACCTGCCCACGGCCGGCGAGGTGGTGGTGGACTCGGTGAACATCACCCGACTCTCGGAGCAGGAGCGGGCGCTGTTCCGGCGGCGCTACATCGGCTTCGTCTTCCAGTCCTTCAACCTGATTCCGACTCTTACCGTGGAGGAAAATCTGCTGCTGCCGCTGGAGCTTAACGGGCGCACCTCCAGGCAGGACCGGCTGGCCGCCATAGCCCTGCTGGCGCATGTGGGCCTGGCGGACAGGGCGCGCAGCTTCCCGGACCGCCTCTCCGGCGGCGAGCAGCAGCGCGTCGCCATCGCCCGGGCGCTGGTGCATGACCCGCCCCTGGTTCTGGCCGACGAGCCGACCGGCAACCTGGACGCCGAGACCGGCAGGCAGGTGCTGGCGCTCCTGGACAGCCTCACGCGCAGGGCCGGCAAGACGCTGGTGCTGGTCACTCACAGCAGTGAGGCCGCGGCCATGGCCGACCGCGTCCTCACCATCAGGGATGGCCGGCTGGTAGAGCACTCCCTGGAAGTGGCCCCGTGATCCCGGTGCTCTGGCGCTCCAGCCTGCGCTACCTGGCGCGGCACCCCTGGCAGGTGGGCCTGTCCGTCCTCAGCATCGCCCTGGGCGTGGCGGTGATTGTCTCTATAGACCTGGCCAACCAGAGCGCCAGGCGGGCCTTCGCCCTGTCCACCGACGCCGTGTCCGGTAAGGCCACCCACAGGGTAATTGGCGGCCCCGCCGGCCTGCCTGAGGAGCTTTACGTGCAGCTCCGCGCCGAGGCGGGCGTCAGCCCCTCGGCACCGGTGGTGGAAGGCTACGCCGCCATTCCCGGCCACCAGGGACGCACCTTCCGCCTGCTGGGCGTGGACCCCTTCGTGGAAGCACCCTTCAGGCCCTACCTGAGCGGCGCCGGCGGCCCCGGCGAAAGCCTCGCCCCGCTGCTGCTGGAGCCAGGCGCGGTGCTGCTGGCTTCCGGGACGGCGCGGGAGTTGGGCCTGCGCCCGGGCGACGCCGTCACCATCAGGGTCGGGAGCCAGCGGTGGCAGGTGACACTGGCCGGCACCCTCCAGCCGGCGGACAGCCTCAGCGCCCAGGCCCTGGAGGACCTGCTGGTGGCCGACATCAGCACGGCCCAGGAGCTGCTGGGCATGGTGGGCAGGCTCAGCCACATTGACCTGATAGCCCCTCCCGGCGCTGAGGGAGAAGCCCTGCTGGCGCTGGCCCGCGCGGCGATGCCTCCGGGCGTGGAGATTGTCCCGGCCTCGTCCGGCTCGGCGGCCATTACCCAGATGACCCGCGCCTTCAACCTCAACCTGACGGCCCTGAGCCTGCTGGCGCTGATAGTGGGCATGTTCCTCATCTACAACACCATGACCTTCTCGGTGGTGCAGCGGCGCACCCTCATAGGGACGCTGCGGGCCATAGGGGTCACGCGGGGCCAGGTCTTCGCCCTGGTGCTGGGCGAGGCGCTGGTCATGGGTGTGCTGGGCGCCAGCATCGGGGCGGCGCTGGGCGTGGTCATGGCGCGCGGCCTGGTCAGGCTGATTACCCAGTCCATCAACGACCTGTACTTCGTCCTCTCGGTGAGCAGCCTGGCGGTGGAGCCGGTGACGCTGCTGAAGGGGATGCTGCTGGGCCTGGGCGCGACCCTGCTGGCAGCCCTCATGCCCGCCGCCGAGGCGACGGGTGTCCCCACCAGCACGGCCCTGGGCCGCTCCTCGGTAGAGGCCAGGGTGCGCGGCGCCGTGCCCGTGGCCGCCCTGGTGGGCGTGGTGGTGCTGGGCGCGGGCGTCGGCCTGCTAGTCTTCCCCAGCCGGGACATTGTCCTGGGCCTGGCGGGACTGTTTGGCATCGTCATAGGCGCGGCGCTGCTGACGCCGGCGGCTACCTGGGCGCTGGCCGGCGTGGCCGCGCCGTTGCTGGGCAGGCCCTTCGGCCTCATGGGGCGCATGGCCGCCCGGGGCGTGACAGCCGGCCTCAGCAGGACGTCCATCGCCATCGCCGCGCTGATGGTAGCCGTGTCCGTGACTGTGGGCATTGACATCATGGTCACCAGCTTCCGGCAGACGGTGGTGCGCTGGCTGGAGGCGTCACTCCAGGCGGACGTGTACGTTTCGGCGCCCAGCACCGTGTCCCGGCGGGCCGACGCCACCCTGGACCCGGGCCTGGTGCAGCGCCTGACATTGGCCCCCGGCGTGGCCGCGGTCAGCATGTACCGCAACGTATCGGTGGAGTCAGAGGACGGCCCGGTGCAGCTTGTCGTCCTGGACGTGCAGCCACAGGTCTTCCAGCGCCTCCAGTTCAAGGAAGGCGACCCGGAGGCCATCTGGGCCGACTTCCAGCGGGGCGAGGCCGTTATTGCCTCGGAGCCATATGCCTACCATCACGGCGTGGGGACAGGCTCCACTGTGCGGCTGCTGACCAGCGAAGGCACGCGCCCCTTCCGTGTGGCTGGCCTGGTGTACGACTACAGCACCGAGCGCGGGCTGCTCATGATGGCCCGCAGCGCATACCAGCGCCTGTGGGACGACCCCGGTGTGTCCTCCCTGGGGATCTACGCCGCGCCAGGCCAGGATATCGGCGCGCTGGCGGAGGCGCTGCGCGGGCTGGCAGGCCCCGAGGAGTCGGTGCTGGTCCGCTCCAACCAGACGCTGCGCGCTGCGTCCATGGAGATATTCGACCGGGCCTTCGCCGTGACTTCGGTGGTCAGGCTGCTGGGGATGGTGGTCGCCTTCATCGGAGTGCTCAGCGCCCTGATGGCGCTGCAACTGGAGCGAGGGCGGGAGACCAGCACGCTGCGGGCTATGGGGCTGACGTCCCGCCAGGTCTGGGGCCTGGCCATCTCCCAGACGGGGCTTATGGGCCTCATAGCCGGGCTGCTGGCCGTGCCAGCGGGCATAGCCCTTTCGGCGGGGCTGGTCTTCGTGGTCAACCGCCGCTCCTTCGGCTGGAGCATGGATATGCAGGTGTCGCCTGAGGCGCTGCTCCAGTCGCTGGGCCTGGCCCTGCTGGCGGCCATACTGGCCGGCCTGTACCCGGCCCTCAGGATGGCCCGTGGCTCTCCGGCCCTGGGGCTGAGGGAGGAGTAGGCTATGAGGCGCGGGCTGCTGGTCGTTGCTCTGCTGGCCTTGCTGGCGGCGTTGCCAGCCAGCATTGTGTACGCCCTGACGCGGCCGGACGGGCCGCACCAGGTGCAGGCGTGGCTCTCAGTCACGGAGGCCCTGGGCGGCGATGGTACGTCCGGCTTCGCCCAGGCCCTGGGGCCGCGCGCCTTCTCCTTCCCCGCCGACCACGGTCCGCACCCGGAGTACCGCATCGAGTGGTGGTACTTCACCGGCAACCTGGCTACCCCCGAAGGCCGGCGCTTCGGCTACGAGCTCACTTTCTTCCGCACCGCCCTGGCGCCAGACGCCGCCGGGCGCGAGTCGCGGTGGGGCACGCGCCAGGTGTACTCGGCCCACCTTGCCCTCAGCGACATCGCCGGCGGGCGCTTCCACGCCTTCCAGCGCTTCAGCCGTGAGGCCGTGGGGCTGGCCGGGGCGCAGGCCCAGCCTTTCCGCGTCTGGCTGGAGGACTGGTCCGCTCAGTCCACAGGCCAGGACGTGCTGCCCCTGCGCCTGAGAGCCTCTCAGGCCGACATCGTCATGGAGCTTGTCCTGGACAGCAGCAAGCCGCCGGTGCTCCACGGGGAGGGAGGGCTGAGCCGCAAGGGCAGCGCACCAGGCAACGCCTCCTACTACTACTCGCTAACGCGCATGCCCACGTCAGGCACGGTGCGCGTGGGTGGCCAGTCCTTCGCCGTCAGTGGCCTGAGCTGGATGGACCGCGAGTGGAGCACCAGCACGCTGGAGGAGGGACAGGTGGGCTGGGACTGGTTCTCCCTGCAACTGGAGGACGGTCGGGAGGTCATGTTCTACCGGCTGAGGCGCCAGGACGGCACCGCCGACCCCCACAGCAGCGGTACGCTGGTCCTGGCCGACGGCCAGGACCGCCACATGGCCCTGGCGGACGTGCGGCTGGACGTGCTGGACTACTGGCGAAGCCCGCTGGACGGCACGCGCTACCCGTCCCGCTGGCGGCTGTCCATCCCGGGGCAGCGGCTGGAGCTGGAGGTCGTCCCGCTCATGCCCGACCAGGAGCTGGACCTGGCCGTACGCTACTGGGAGGGGGCCGTCCAGGCCAGCGGCACCGCCGACGGCCTGCCCATCACAGGCCAGGGCTACGTGGAGCTTACGGGCTACGCAAAGCCGTAGAGGGTGTGTGGAAACTCGTTCCCCGCAGGGCTGGGACCTGGTCAAGGCAAGGCGCTTTGGCCCCCATTCCCTCGACAGGCTCAGGACAGGCCCTGGCCTTCCCCCACAGGGGGCAGGGACTGTTCTCGCCCCCTCTGGGGAAGAGCTAGAGAGGGAGCTGGCCTTGCCTGCATACCAGCCTTGCGTCAATATGCATCACGTCCCCATGTCTTCCGGTAAGGGCCAGAACAAGGCTTTTCACACACCCTCTTAGGCGGTGCGTGCAATGCCCCTACGGGGACGTGCCGGCCACGAAGTCGTTGATGCGCTCGGCTTAGCGTATGTCCACCGCCGCGGCCGCCAGCAGGAGCAGCAAGACCACCGCCAGAAAGGCGAAGCGCCGCCAGGTAAGGCGGTAGTAGAAGCCGCCCACCGTGAAGGACAGGAATACCAGCAGCACGGCCAGCACCACCGTGGACGTGCTGACTTCCTGGAAGTTGATGAAGTGGACGATGAGGGTGCCAGCGGACCACCCCAGGGCCAGGACCATCAGCAGGGCCACGGCGGCCTTGACCAGGTTGCTCCTGGGGAACACCAGCGCCGTCAGCGGGTTTACCACGTTGTTGAGCAGGCCTAGTACCCTTGCCGCGCCGCCGTAGGCCGTGCCCAGCACCGGATGGCCCGACCGCAAGCCCTTCAGGTGGTCCACCATGCCGTGGACCACGCCCAGCGTCTGGGTGGCTACCGGCACAAGCTCCTGTGGGGGTATGGCCGCGAAGGTCTCCATGCCCACGCTGTAGCGGCGCTCCAGGTAGGTCCTGTAATCGTCGCCCTTCTGGAAGCCCACCGTCAGGGACGGGTTCTGCAGGACGATGGCCTCCTGCAGCGGGCGCAGGTAAGATTCCCTGGACTTGCGAGAGGCCTGCGGTATCCTGGGCAGCAGGAAGTCCACGATAACCTCCGCCGCATCCAGCCTGCCCCACATGATGTCGTTCTGGCGCCACTCCTTGCGGAAGAAGCCGCCAAAGTGGAAGAGCAGCTCGCCGGCCAGCTTGTTCCTGTGGGGCACCCTGATGTAGCTACCTACAGCGGGGCTGACCGGCACCAGGTCCACGTAGTCGCGCTCGCCCAGGCCCTCGCCGTGGCTCATGGGGAACAGGAAGGCATCGCGTAGCTCGAAGCTATCGGACATCAACTGGAACCTGGCGTGCTGAGGGTACCCGGCGGCCACCAGGGCCGAGTCAACCTGCTGCACCAGGGCCAGGCCACGGGCATTGATAGCCGCGAACCGGGCCAGGTACTCGGCCCTGGCCCGGGCCAGGTAGTCGGGCAGGGTCGCGTCGGTGGGCGGGCCGCCACTGCTCAGCGCGGCCCTGACCTGGACAGGCACCTGTCGGGAGTCAGCGGCAAGCTGCAGCATGGCAGCCTTGAACTCCAGCAGCTTGCCCAGCACAGAGCCTTCGGGCACCTGCGCCGGGAACGCCGCGAAGGCCCTGAGGCCAGCCGTCGAGGGCATCTCGACCTCGCGTATCACCCAGATAAGCTCGCGCGTCAGGTAGTAGTACCGGCGCACTCGGAACTCGGCATCAAAGGCACGGTAAAAGTCCACCGGGTCCGTGTCGTGGACCTGCTCCATGGCCTGCCTGACCTTGCCCATGTCCAGGGTCGGGTTGGCGTCCATGAGCCACTGGGTAAGGGCCTGGTACACATGGACGCGCTTCCAGGCCTGGTAAGCGCGCGCCAGGGGGCTGGCCTTGAAGGCCTCGTACTCCTTGGGGTCCAGCCTGGTGCTGGTGGCGCGGCCCTTGGCCAGGTACTCCTGCTCGAACCACTCCTCCACCAGCCGGGCGCTCTCGGCCCGCACACCCACCTCCACGTTGTGCTGGCGCAGTCGCTGCAGGGCCTCGGTAACGGACTCGAAGCTGGGTATGCCAAACAGCGCCCGGCGCAGCACCTGGTCGGGCGGCACTGGCCCCTGGTCGCCCTGCAACTGCATGTACTCCTGCTTGCCGAACCCCGGGTCTGGCTCCACGTAGAACAGCGCACGGTCCACGTACACATCAGCCGGGCGTGTGGCGATGGCCTCGATGACCTGCTCGAAGGGAAAGTTGTTGAGAATGCCGCCGTCGGTGAGGTAGCGCCGACTGCCGCGCTCGTCCTTGACGGCGACCGGCGGGAAGGCCATGGGAAAGGCCGAGCTGGCCTGACACAACTCCCAGAGTCGGTAGGGCAGGGCGCCATCCACGAAGTCGTTGGCCCCGCCCTGGCGGAAGCGCAGGTGGTAAGGGTGCTCGTGGGTCTTGGTGTACACCTGGCTGTTATCGAAGGCGGGGAACGCCACGCCCCTGCCGTGCAGATCGGTGGTGGCGATGAACAGGTCCACGGACGGCACCAGGGGCTGGTCGCCCGGCCCCGCGTCCAGCTCTCCCAGGGCCACCTGGAGCTGGCGCGCGTAGTAGCGCTCGTCCAGCAGCGATTCCATAGCTGGACGCTTGGGGTTGTTCAGTAGCTGCTGGACCTGCCCCTGCTCGATCCAGAAGCGCTCCAGCTTGCCGAAGTCGGCGCCGGTGGCCAGGGACTTGGCCAGCGCGGCCCCGTTAAGCCCGCCGGCCGAGGCGCCGGAGATGACGTCTATGACCACGTTGGCCTTGAGGTCGTCCACGATGGCCTTATAGGGCGAGTCGGGGTCGCCGTTGGCGGCACGGACAAGCTGGTACAGCTCGTGGCAGGCACCATAGATGTACGTGGCCATGGCCACGCCACCGTAGAGCACCAGCGCTATGCGGATTTCCTTGTGGAAGTCCTGACCAGCCATCGGAGTGCGCAACCACCATCGGGTCACTGGAGCATACACCGGGCCGGGAACAAAAGCAATCTCCGGCCCGCCTGTCGCCACCTGGCAGGGATTTTCGCATCTCACCGGCGGCCGGCGAAAGGGGAAAGGCGCTGTGATTGCGTAAAGATACGCGAGGGAATTGAAGGCTTGCCTGCATGCTCCATGGCGCGGACTACCTTTATGCTGTCGGCAAGAGTAGGCGGCAAAGGACTTTGTAGGCCTCAGCCAGTTGGTGTCAGGGGGGAACGCGGTGTCGAACAACGTCAAGCGGCCGCTGGTCCTGGTGATCGAGGACGACGTGGCTATCAGTGAAATCGTAAAGCGGGCACTGGAGGAACATGGGTATTCAGTCCACACCGCCGCCAACGGCAGGGAGGGGCTGGAGGAGTTCTTCCTGCTGATGCCAGACCTCATCGTCCTGGACATGAAGATGCCAGTGATGAATGGCTGGGAGACACTGGGCAGGCTGCGCCAGATTTCCGACTGCCCGGTGCTGATCCTCACCTGTCTGAGCGATACTGCCGACGTGGTGAGCGGCCTGGAGCTGGGCGCCGATGACTACCTGGTGAAGCCCTTCGGCATACAAGAACTAATCGCCAGGGTGAATAAGGTCTTGCGCAGGGCCAACTCAGTCCCGGCGGGCCGCGCCTTCCGCTCCGGCAACCACGCCCTGGCCGTGGAGGTCGAGGAGGACGAGGTCTAAAGTCTCTCTGGCATTCCGGCTCTTGTGACACAGGGGCGGCCATCTGGTCGCCCCTGTGTGCTTTGTGGACGGTCGTCGCCGCCTGACCCTCCGGCCCGCCGCCAGAGGGCCGAGCGGTCTTTAATGTCGGTATGCCAGCTACGGAGTCACGATGGCCCGCGTCACCTGGAAGTCCCTGGCCTTGCCAGCCCACTCCGCCGCCTCGAAGGCCTCGTTGATCCTCTCCAGGGGGTACCTGTTGGACACGATGTTCAGCAGGTCGTACCTGTGCTTCTTCTGGACAAGGAAATCCAGTGCCGCCGGGATTATCCAGGGGTTGTAGTGGGTAACGCCGACTATGCGCTGCTGACTGGAGATGAGGGCCGTCACGTCCAGATTGACCTGCGCCCCGGCGATGTTGCCGATGGTGATATAGGTGCCGCCCTTGCGCAGCATGCCCAGGCCCTCGTAGAACACCTGGGGCACGCCCACCACCTCCACCACCAGATCGGCGCCGATGCCGCTCGTCAGGTCCTTCACTCGCTGGACGCGCTGCTCGGGAGTGGCCAGCTCGTTGATGTCTATGGTGTGAGTCGCGCCGCAGCGCCTGACCAGCTCCAGGCGGGAGAGCTTGCCATCTATGGAGATGACCTTCCCCGCGCCCAGGTCGTTGGCGATAGCCGCGGCGTAGATACCCAGGCCGCCGGCGCCCTGGACTACTACCGTGTCGCCGGTCTTGACCCCGACCTGGTTGAGGGCGAAGGTCACCTGGGCCATGGCGCAGTTGACGGGGGCCACGGCGTCGTCGGGTAGCTCGTCTGGCACCTTGAACACGAAGTGCCCGGGCTGAAGGTAGAAGTACTCGGCGAAGCCGCCGTCGCAGTAGGGGTACTCCTTGAAGGTGTAGATGATGTTCCTGCGGAACCTGTACTGGCAGACGTTCAGCTCCCCGCGGACGCAATGGTAACAGCGCATGCAGGGGAAGATGAAGGGGAAGGCCACCCTGTCGCCCTCCTTGAGCGGCCGGCGCAGCGAGTCGGTGGTGACGCCCTTGCCCAGCTTGTAAACGCGCCCGCAGAACTCGTGGCCGGTTATGCGGGGCAGCCTGTCCTCGGGGAACTTGCTGTCTCCGCGCCAGTAGTGCAGGTCCGAGCCACAGATGGACGCCGCCGTGACCCGCACCAGGACGCCGCCTGGCTCTACCTCGGGCGTGGGCAGCTCCTCGATAGTGAAGCCCCTTTCCAGTCCCTGGTAGAGCGCCGTCTTGCCTTTCACACCCTTCCTCCTGTGGTAGTGCAATGTCGCGTGTATTGTACACCCGCAGAAGTTGAGTGTCAGCCCGCGCAGCCAGAGCCAGGAAGATGCCGTTGGGAATGCCAACCGGACAAGCAAGGGCGACTCTGGCCGGGGGTGAGGTACGCGAGGCTGAATCGCAGGAACCTTCCTGGAGTTGACAGTCATGTTAGGGGGCTGAAATCAGTCCGCTCATGAGGCTTTCCAGGACCGGGGGCGCCGACATCCAACCCCACCTGCGGCATGCGCAGCGGCCGGGCGCTGACTTCCGTCAACCAGGCGCCCCGGCTTGCTGTCTTTCCCGGCCTTGCCACAGTCCTTGCAGTCTCCGAATTTGACACGCCGGGCGACAGCCCACGCGATGTGCCGGATTCACGGCTGCGGGGACTCTACTTGAGAAGGGGCACAGACTGGCATACACACTTTGGGGGCAGCAGGTATAAACGGGGCGTTGAAGGACGAAAAATCAGGCCGGTAGATATGACCACCGGCCTGTCTATCACTGGCTAAAAGGTTGGAGGCGACGGGCGGATTCGAACCGCCGGATAGGGGTTTTGCAGACCCCCGCCTTAGGCCTCTTGGCTACGTCGCCATAGCGGGACTTGTGTGGTGCCGAGGAGGAGACTCGAACTCCTACAGCCTAAGCGGCCACAGCGCCCTCAACGCTGCGTGTCTGCCAGTTCCACCACCTCGGCTGGAAGGGCCAGAGCTGGACTCCAGCTACCCGAACCATTATAGCGAAAGGCCAGCGTTTTTGTCCACACGCGCGCTGGCCATCACTGGTGCGCCCGGCCAGCATAGGGGTACCGTGGCACCAGCAGGTCACCCTGGGCGAAGCGGCCCAGCCGGAACTGTCGGATGTCATAGTCCCTGCACCGGCCCTCCATGACGAACTCGGCCATCATGCGGCCCACCACAGGGGAGAGCTTGAACCCGTGACCGCTGAAGCCCACCGCCCAGTACAGGCCATCCACCACGGCGGAGCGGTCCAGGACCGGGTTGCCGTCGGGCGTCAGGTCGTACAGGGAGGCATAGCCACCCCGGCAGGTAGCGGCGTCGAAGGCGGGAAAGCGCCGGCGGGCACGCTCCCAGAACTTCACTATCACGTCATGGTCGGCATTGAGGCCGAAGGTGTTGGGATTGACCGTCTCCGCCAGGTCCTCCGGCGACTCGCCGCCCACCAGCGTGCAGTGGCCGGCGTCAACGCGGAAGTAGGCCCCGGTGAGGTAGTCAATGACGTTGACCGTCAGCGCCTCCAGCGCCGGCGGCCGGCGCAGGTTGACCATCTGGACGCGCACCGGCCGGAAGGGCACGACCTCGCCCACCATGCCACCCACCAGGTTGCCCCAGGCGCCGGCGGCGTTGACGGCGTTCCGGGTCTCGATGACGCCGCCAGCGGTGACGACGCCAGCCAGCCTGCCGTTCTTCACCTGGAGGCCAACCGCAGGCGTGCCCGTCAGCACCTCGGCGCCGTGCCGTCGCGCCTGGTCGGCATAGGCGTAGGTGGTGGCGACGGGGTCGGCGTAGCCCGACTCCGGCTCCCACACGCCGATGGCGATGTCGTCCAGGGCGGCCTGGGGCAGCAGCTCCCTGGCCTCGTCGCGGGAGATAGTGCGGATGTTGACGCCCAACTCACGGTTCATGGCGACGTTGGCCTCCACGGCAGCCCTGTCGCCCTCTCCGAAGAGCAGCACCCGCCCCGTCTGCTGAAAGCGGGCGTCGCCCCCGATGGCATCGCGGAAGTTGTGGAAGATGCGGCTGGACTCCTGGGCCATGCGCACCAGGGTAGGGTGGAGGTAGTGCTCCCTGACCATGGCGCCAGACCTGCCCGTGGCGCCCGATGCCAGGTGTCCCTTCTCCAGCAGCACCACTCTGCCGGCGCCGCGCCTGGCCAGGTGCATGGCTATGCTGGCGCCGTTGACGCCGCCGCCGATGACCACCACGTCAGCCGTCTTGCCTACCATAGCCGTGACCTCCTACCGGGCATCGCGCTGCATTATACCAGGCGCGGGCCCTGCTGGCGGTTTACAGCGGTCATAGAAGCGAGTATTCTATCAATCAATCTCCTGCAAGTCTGGGCGAGGCCAGCATCTCTACGGAAGAGAAGTCGCAGCCAGTTAGCAAAGCCAGGGACAGCCAGAAGAGACATGGGTTCCCTGGGGGAATAACCAGGCTATCCACCTTTGACTCCCTGCATATCCGGGACTACCGCCTGTTGTGGCTGGGCCAGGTATGCACCAGCATGGGCCAATGGATGGACCAGGTGGCCCGAGGCTACCTTATCTACCAGATTACCGGGTCGGCCCTGAAACTGGGCATAGCCACGGCCATGCGTGGGCTGCCTCTTCTGTTCTTTGGCATCATCGCCGGCGCGGTAGCCGACAGGTACGGGCGCAAGGCCCAGCTAGTAATAGCCCAGGTCACCAACGGGCTATTGAACATTACCCTCGCCAGCCTGGTGCTGACCCACAGGGTGCAGCCCTGGCACGTGTACGTCACCGGCTTTCTGGCTGGGACAGTGCAGGCATTCCAGCAGCCTGCCCGACAGGCCCTGATCAGCGATATGGTGGGCAACAGGTACCTGATGAACGCCCTGGCCCTCAACTCTGTGGCCCTTAACGGTTCCCGGACCATAGGGCCGGCCATTGCAGGCCTGCTTATCGCCCTCGTGGGCGTGGACGGCTCCTACTTTGCTCAGGCTGCCCTGTACCTGTTCGCCACGGTCTGGACAATCCAGATGGTCGTTCCACCACCCCGTGATACAGGCCAGCGTCGGGCCAGGCAGTCCTTCGTCTCGGACATTAAAGGCGGGCTTGGCTACGTGGCGACTGACCCCAATATCCGAATCCTCATGTTGCTGGCCCTGGTGCCCATTACCCTGGCCATGCCCTATACCAGTCTGATGCCTGTATTTGCCAGGGACGTGCTCCACGGCGGCGCGGGAATCCAGGGCTTGCTGCTCACCTGCGTGGGCCTTGGCGCCCTGGGCGGCGCTCTGGTAGTGGCCTCCATGCGCAGGAGCAACGGCTACGGCTGGACGGTCGCGGCCGGTGCCGCGGTCTTCGGGGCCTTCCTCATGGCCTTCTCCGAGTCCAGGTGGGTGGCCGTGTCTGCGCTCCTGGCGGCAGCCGTGGGCGTATTCAGCGTTGTCTACCAGACCCAGAACCAGACGCTGCTGCAGGTCCTGGCACCCAGGAACATGCGTGGGCGGGTGATGAGCATTTACCTGTTGAACCGAGGCCTGGTGCCCCTCGGCTCACTGCTGGCCGGCGCCCTGGCCTCAGCCTATGGCGGGCCACGGGCGCTGCTCATAATGAGCGGCGCTTCCGTGGGAGTAGTAACGCTGCTGATGCTCATGAGCCCGGGCTTCGTTCATCTGCGAGTCCCCCTCGAGGGCGAAGCCCAGGGCCACGTCTGATCCGTGCTATTCCGTCGGGCTTGCCCGGGAAGTACGCTCGACACTCCAGAGGTGCTATATGCCAGAGTTGCCACCGATACCCGATGAGACGCTGAAGGTGCTGCGGGAGGTACCCACGCAGACGCTCATAGATGCCCTTTGGGTGAAGGGCTGGCCCATGACGTACATCGAGGGCGCGCGGCCCCTGCAACCAGGCCAGAAGATGGCCGGCCGCGCCGTGACTCTCCGCTTCGTCCCCCACAGGCCCGACCTGGCCGCCGACAAGCCCAAGGGCGATAAGTCCGCCGAGTACGTAGCCATCGAGCTGTGCGGCCCCGGCGAGGTACTGGTCATTGACGCCATGGGCTGGAAGTACAGCTCCATAGGCGGGGACATCAAGTTCATGCGCCTGAAGCAGCGCAACGCCGGCGGACTGGTGACTGACGGCGCTGTCCGCGACAGCAAGGCGCTGAAGGAGTACGGCTTCCCTGTGTACTGCGCCAGCACCACGGCCAAGCAAGGCCCCGCCGAGTTCTGGCCCTGGCAGGTCAACGACTGCATCCAGTGTGGCCGGGTGCTGGTGCGCCCGGGCGACGCCGTGGTGGGCGACGATGACGGCGTCGTGGTGGTGCCCAGGAGCATGGTGGACGAGGTGATAGACATCGCCCACGAGCGCGAGGCCGTGGAGGAGGTCATCAAGGCCCAGCTAGAGGTAGAACAGTGCTCGCCGGGCAAGTACTACCCCTTCAACGACCTCACCTGGAAGCTCTACGAGCAGAAGACCGGCAAGAAGCGCCGCCATTAGGCCCTGGCCTCCCGTCAGTCCATCCGGGAGCCGCCGTTGACGTTGATGGCCTGGCCCGTGATGTTGCGGGCATAGTCCGAGGCCAGGAAGGCCGCCAGGTTGCCGATGTCCTCCGGGGTCTGCTCCCGCTTCAGGGGCACGCGCTCCTCCACGGTGCGCTCGAATAGCTGCCGGGGCGTCAGCCCCTGGGCATTTTCCGGCGAGATGCTGCGCCGGTAGGCTATCCTCTCCCACATGGGCGTCCACAGCAGGCCGGGGCATATGGCGTTGACGTTGATGTTATAGGGCGCCAGCTCCAGCGCGCAGGCCTGGGTCAGGCTGATGACTCCCGCCTTGGACACGCCGTAGGGCGGATTGCCCGGGTTGCCCTGCCTGCCGGCGCCCGACGAGATGTTCACGATCTTGCCGTAGCGCGCCTCCTTCATGTGGCGCGCCACGGCGTCGGTCACCCGGGCTATGCCCTTGACGTTGACCTCGTATATCAGGTCCCAGTCCTCCTCGCTGGACCGCTCCCGCTGCTCCCACCCCGGCGCGGCAATAACGCCCGCGTTGTTGACCAGGATATCTATCCTGCCCCAATGGGCGGCAACCTCCGCGACGAAGCCGTCCACCGACTCCTGTCTGGTCACGTCCAGGTAGAGGGCCAGGGAGCGCCTTCCCAGGGCCGCCACCTCGGCGGCGACGGCCTCGGCGTCTTTGACGTTCAGGTCCCCTACAGCCACGTCCGCGCCGTGCCGCGCCAGCACCAGGGCAATGCCCCGCCCGATGCCCCTGCCTCCACCGGTCACTATGGCTACCTTGCCAGAAACGTCCATGGCCTACCTCCCGCTATCCAGGCCGCCGGCCTGTGGCACCGCATTATAGCACGGCGGTTTGACTTCCTTGCCTGGCTTCCTGATAATATCCTTGCTTCGCTTTCCCTGCTTCATGAGCTAAATAGCCGTAAAAGGAGGAGCCGGCATGCCACTGCCAGAACGCAAAGGCGTTTATGCCCTGAGAGATACCCAGTTCACTCTCATAGGCCCGGAGATCAAAGTCGGACAGAAGGCCCCCAACTTCACGGTGCTGGCCAAGGGGTTCAAGCCCGTCACGCTGGCAGACAGCAAGGGCAAGGTGCGCATCCTGGCCGCGTTGCCCTCCCTGGAGACAGGGGTCTGCACCGAGGAGACCAAGAGGTTCAACCAGATGGCCGCCGAGCTTCCTGAAAGCATCACCATCCTGGCCATCAGCATGGACACGCCCTTCACCCAGGACAAGTGGTGTGGCGCTAACAACGTCAACAAAGTGACCACGGTATCAGACCTGCGAGACAGGGAGTTCGGCCACAACTACGGCGTGTACGTGAAGGAGACCGGGCTGCTGGCCCGCGCCGTTTTTGTGGTGGACAAGAACGACATCGTTCGCCACGTGGAGTACATGCCTCAGATGCCGCAAATGCCCAACCTGGATGCCGCGGTCAGCGCGGCCAGGAAGGCGGCCAGCGCCTGATGGCTGGAAGCTGGACTGGCCTTCACGCATGGGCCAGCCTTGCCAGGCACCACCACAACCCCTTCACATAAGCGGGCAAAAAGGTCGCGTCATGTACGTGGCGGCTGCTCAGCCCCTGGCCGGGCGGGCGGCCGCCACGTCTGTCATGGGGCTGTCCAGGACGTGGCGATTCGCATTGACAATGCCTCCAGCCCGGTGTTAGCTTACACCTCACAGGGCTAAAGGCCGCTACCAAGGCACAGGAGCCAGGACCGTGAAAAAGGTACTGATAACCGGCATGAGCGGACTCATCGGCGGCCTGCTGAGGCGGCACCTGGAGGGCCTGGGCAGGTACGAGCTGAGCGCCCTGAACCGCCGGCCCATAGAGGGCGTGGAATGCTTCCAGGCCGACATCTCCGACCTGGAGGCCATCAAGCCCGCCTTCGTGGGCAAGGACGTGGCGGTGCACCTGGCGGGCTACGTGGGCGGCGAGCACTGGGAGCCGCTGCTGCGCACCAACGTCATCGGCACCTACAATGTCTTCGAGGCTGCCAGGCTGGCCGGGGTCAAGCGCGTCGTCTTCGCCAGCAGCGGCAACGTCATAAGAGGCTGGGACAGGGTGCCGCCCTACGATGCCATCGTCGCCGGCCGCTACGAGGACGTGCCTCCCACGTGGCGCAGGCTCACCCACGACATGACCTGGCCCCTGGGCCTCTACGGCGTCAGCAAGGTGTGGGGCGAGGCCCTGGGCCGCCACTTCGCCGATGCCTATGGCCTGTCCGTCCTGTGCGTCCGCATTGGCTCGGTGCGGCCCGAGGACAGGCCCATGACAGTCCGGGAGTCCGCCACCTACCTGAGCCACCGGGACGTGGTGCAGGTGCTGGAGAGGTGCATCGAGGCACCAGACGACCTGCGCTACGACATCTTCTTCGCTACCTCCTATAACCGCTGGGGCTACCGCGACCTGGAGCACACGCGCCAGGTGCTGGGCTACGTCCCCCAGGACTCGGCGGAGGCGTTCCGGTAGCGCTTCGCCTGGCACTCCAGCGGAATGTCGCAGGTCCTGTCCATCACTGGAATGACTTCTCAGGAGCGCAGGCGTGAAGAGCATAAAGATAGACCGCCGCAAAAGGCTGAAGGAAGAGCCACACACGGGCCATAACCGCTGGCACCCAGACATCCCACCCATCCTGGAGGTAGAGCCTGGCGAGGAGGTGGTGCTGGAGACGCGGGACGCTTCGGACCACCAGGTGCGGCCAGGCATGACTATCAAGGACCTGGAAGGGATGGACACCAAGGTGGCCCACCCCCTGACAGGCCCGGTCTACATCAAGGGCGCCAGGCCCGGCGACCTGCTGGAGATAGAGTACCTGGACATCCTGCCCGCCTCCTGCGGCTGGACGCGCTTCCGGCCCGGCGCGGGCTTTCTCCGCGACCTCTTCGCCGAGCCGTACCTGGTGCACTGGGACATCAAGGACGGCTGGGCCACCTCGCCCCAGCTTCCCCGCGTGCGCATTCCCGATGGCTCATTCATGGGCACCGCTGGACTGGCGCCCTCCCGCCAGCAACTCCAGGAGTGGACGCGCCGCGAGGCGGACCTGGTGAAGCGCGGGGGCATCGCCTACCTGCCCGACCCACAGGACGCCGTGCCGTCAGGGGGGCCTGTCGCCACCGAGGGGCTGCGCACGCTGCCGCCCCGGGAGAACTGCGGCAACGTGGACGCCAAGCAGCTTACCAGGGGTTCCAGGCTCTTCGTCCCCGTGGCAGTGGAGGGTGGCCTGTACTCGGTGGGCGACGGCCACTTTGCCCAGGGCGACGGCGAGTGCTGCATCACCGCCATCGAGATGGACGCCACCGTAGCCCTCAGGTTCAGGGTACACAGGGACGAGGCCCGGCGGCGCAACATCCGCTGGCCCCGCTTCGCCCATCCCGACTACTTCATCGCGCCGCAGTGGGCCGCGCCCCGGAACTTCATCGCCACTGTGGGCATGCCCGTGCGCGACGACGGCACCCAGGAGGGCGAAGACCTGACCCTGGCGGCCCGCAACGCCCTGCTGAACATGATAGCGTTGCTCCAGGAACGCGGCTGGACCAGGGAGCAGGCCTACATCATCTGCTCCGTGGCCGTGGACCTGCGGGTAAGCAACGTGGTGGACCTGCCCAACGTGACGGTTTCCGCCTTCTTACCCCAAGACATATTCCAGGAGTAATGCATCTCGGAGGTCTCAATGGACTCGCTTAGCCTCCTTCTTGGACTCGGCATCGGGGGCGTGGCGGGTGGGCTGGTGGCCTGGACGGCGGCCCGAGCGCGGTCCACCAGGGTCCAGGTGGAGCTGGAGACCAGGCTGAGGGCCAGCGAGGAAAAGCTGCAGGAGCAAAGGCGCCTCCAGGAGGAGGCGACGGCCAGGCTCACCGAGACCTTCAGGTCGCTGGCCTATGAGGCCCTCAGCAAGAACAACGAGAGCTTCCTCCAGCTTGCCAATCAGAGCCTCTCCAGGACTCTGACACAGGCCCAGGGTGAACTGGAGTTGCGCAAGCAGGCGGTAGAAGGCTTAACGGACAGAGCCCTGCAGTCCATCAACGAGAGCCTCTCCAGGACTTTAGCCCAGGCCCAGAGCGAACTGGAGCTGCGCAAGCAGGCCATGGAGGGACTGACAGACAGGGCACTGCAATCTATCAACGAGAGCCTTTCCAGGACACTGGCGCAGGTGCAAAACGAGCTTGAGCTGCGCAAGCAGGCCGTGGAAGGGATAACCGACAGGACACTGCAAGCCATCAATGATGGCCTCTCCAGGACACTGGCGCAAGTGCAAAACGAGCTTGAATTGCGCAGGCAGGCCGTGGAGGCCATGGTGAAGCCCCTGTCCGAAGCCCTCAACGCCATGGAAAAGGAGCGCCAGAGCGCCTACGGCAGCCTGAAGCAGCTTGTGGAGTCCATGGCCCGGGACCAGGAGGCGCTGGCCAGGGAGACGCGCAACCTGGCCCAGGCGCTGCGCACTCCCCACGTCCGCGGGCGCTGGGGCGAGATGACCCTGCGCCGGGTGGCCGAGCTGGCGGGCATGGTCCCCCACTGCGACTTCCTGGAGCAGGAGACGCTGGACATGGAGGCCGGCAGCAAGCGCCCGGACATGGTGGTGCACCTCCCCAACCGCAGGCTCATCGCCGTGGACGCCAAGACCCCGCTGGAGGCCTACATCCAGGCTATCGAGGCCCAGACGGAGGAGGAGCGCAACGCCGCCCTGCGCCGGCACGCTAGACAGGTCCGCGACCGCGTCCAGGAGCTGTCCAGCAAGTCGTACTGGGCAGCCCTGGGCTTCACGCCGGAGTTCGTGGTGCTGTTCCTACCGGGCGAGTTCCTGCTGGCCTCGGCGCTGCAGGAGGCCCCGGAGTTGGTGGAGCACGCCATGCAGAGCAGGGTAGTCATAGCCACGCCCTTCACCCTGGTCTCGCTGCTGCACGCCGTCGCCTACGGCTGGCGCCAGGAGGCCCTGGCCGAGAACGCCATGCAGGTCAGCAGACTGGGCCGAGACCTGCACGACCGCCTTGTGACGTGGGCCAGCCACCTGGTCAAGCTGCGGGAGTCCCTCATCAGGTGCGTGGACGCCTTCAACGACAGCGTTGGCTCGCTGGAGCACCGGGTGCTGGTATCGGCCCGGCGCTTCAAGGAGATGGGCGTCGCCGGCGATAAAGATGTCCCCATAGTGGAGCCTGTGGGACTCCGGCCCCGGGCGCTGGCGGCCATAGAGCCTCCCGCCGATGCCCCCAGGGACGGCGCAACTGCCGACCAGCGCGACTCCGCGCCGGCGTGAGCCGACGCCATCGCAGACGAAGTTATATTCTTCCCTGGCCTGGTACTGGCCATTGCCGTCTCGGCCATCAATCTCGTCGGCGACGGTCTCAGGGACATACTGGACCCGAGGGTCTCCCGTCGAGGGTAGGCCCCCTTGGACCAGGCTGCTGGGCCGCTCGGAAGAGCAGCCTCTGCACCCCAGGGCCGTCGTGCGGCGAGGTCGGCCAGGGGACAGGCTACTGCCGACGCTGGCTGATGGCAGCTACCACGAGCGCAATTACGAGCCAGATGGCAATGGTCATCAGCATGGCCATCGGGTAGTTTATGGTCCTCAGGCCAATATCCGGCGCGATGATGCCCCAGAAAATCATGGTAAGCCACGCGCTGAAGAAGAACCCGGCGCCGGCGGCTGGAATCCTGAAGAAACCTGACATCCGTCCTGTACCTCCTGCGGGCCTCGTCATCGCCGTCCGGTGGCCCGAGCGCTGTTAACAGCTATCAGCCATCAGCGGTCAGCACCCACTCCAGGGGTTGAAGGCCATTGACAGCAGATTACCATGCGATGGCGACTTCCCGCCATCGCCTTGCTCCCTGATGTGCCTCATGCTACCATGGCTCACACCGCGATAAACGCCTGATGCATAGAAGCAGGGTGCGGTGGATGGGCTGCCAGGCCCCCTTCCTGACCTTCCCACAAAGGGGGAATGGAGGGTCCTCGCCCCCTGTGGGGGAGAGCCAGAGAGGGGGCTGCCAGGCCCCCTTCCTGGCCTTCCCCCACAGGGGGAAGGGACTGTTCTCGCCTCCTCTGGGGGGGAGAGCCAGACAGGGGGCAAGCGCTAATGTGCATCACGCGCGACACAGGGGGTGGAGCATGCCGGCACGGAACGGAGAGCAGTTCCTCAAGGGCCTGCGCGATGGCCGTGAGGTCTGGCTGGAGGGCGAGCGCGTGGCCGACGTCACGACGCACCCCAGGCTGGCCCGCATGGCTCACACCCTGGCCGCGCTGTACGACCTTCAGCACGATCCCCAGTACCGCGACGTGCTCACCTTCCCTTCGCCCACCACCGGCGGGCCTGTGGCCCTGTCCTACATCGTGCCCACAAGTCAGGAGGACCTGGTGCGCCGCCGCCGGGCGCTGGAGGTCATCGCCCGGGCGCACCACGGCATGCTGGGCAGGACGCCCGACTACGTGAACATGGCCGTCACGGCGACCCGCCAGTTCGCCGCCTGCTATGGGGAGCGCGACAGGCGCTTCGCCGAGAACGTCATCGCCTACCACGAGTACGTGCGCGAGAACGACCTGTGCATTACCCACACCTTCGGCCATCCCCAGGTGAACCGCGCCGTAAGTGTGGGCGACCTGCCGGACCCCTATGTGGCCCTGGGCGTGGTGGACACCACCAGCGAGGGCGTCATCGTCCGGGGCTGCCGGCTGCTGGCGACCCTGGCCCCCTTCGCCGATGAGCTGTTCGCCCCGGCCTACAGGCCGCTGCGCCCCGACGCCGGCGAGGAGAGGTACTGCATCGGCTTCGCCATACCCGTGAACACCCCCGGCCTCAAGTTTATCTGCCGCGAGTCCTACGACCAGGGCCGCTCCCTGTACGACTACCCCCTGTCGGGCCAGTTCGACGAGATGGACGCCCTGGCCGTGTTCGACGACGTGCTGGTGCCCTGGGAGCGGGTCTTCGCCTTCCAGGACATCGAGCTTGCCAACCGGAACCTGCAGCGCTGCCCCACCTGGCGGCAGTTCGTCCAGCAGGTGGCGGTGAAGAACGTGGCCAAGCTGGAGTTCATCCTGGGCGTGGCCCTGGGCATCGCCGAGGCCATCGGCATAACCGGCTTCGGCCACGTGCAGGAGAAGATAGCCGAGATCATAGACACCCTGGAGACGGTGCGGGCGTTCCTGCGGGCGGCGGAGGTGGACGCCGGGCCTGTGGAGGGCGCCGAGGGCATCTTCCCCGCCGCCGACCCGCTGACGGCCATGCGCGACTGGTTCCCCGACGCCTACGTGCGTGTCATCTGGGTAGTGGAGCAGCTAGCGGCCAGCGGCCTGATGCTGACGCCCACCGAGGCCGACGTCCATGGCCCCCTGGCCGGCGACATCGCCCGCTACTACCAGGGCGCCACGCTGAGCGCCCAGGACCGCATCCGCCTGTTCCGGCTGGCGTGGGACCTGGTGGGCACGCAGTTCGGCTCGCGGCAGGCCCTCTACGAGCGCTTCTCCATTGGCGACGTGGTGCGGCTGCGCCAGACACGCTTCGCCAGCTACGACTACACCCGCGCCAGGGAGGCCCTGCGCGACTTCCTGGCGCGGTCCGCCGCCCAGCAAGGGCGCAAGACCCCTTGAGGCATGCAGCCATGACCGTGCCTGGCCATCAGCAGGTGCGCATCGTCGTCGTCGGCAGCACAGGCTCAGGCAAGACAACGCTGGCACGAGAGCTGGCGCGCCTGCATGGCGTCCCGCACGTGGAGCTGGACGCCCTGAACTGGGACCCTAACTGGACGCAGGCGCCGGCGGAGGTCTTCAGGCAGCGCGTGGCAGCCGCCCTGGAGGGCAGGGAAGGCTGGGTTGTGGACGGCAACTACAGCAGGGCGCGCGACCTGGTGTGGCCCAGGGCCACCAGCATCGTGTGGCTGGACTTTCCGCTGCGCATTGTGCTGTGGAGGCTCTTCTGGCGCACTCTGTGGCGCTGGTGGCGGCGAGAAGAGCTGTGGAACGGCAACCGCGAACGCTTCTCCGACAACTTCCTCAGCAAGGACTCCCTGTTTCTCTGGGCCATCCAGACCTACGGGCGCAGGCGGCGGGAGTTCCCGGCGTTGTTCAAGGCCCCTGAGCACGCGCACATCCATGTCGTGAGGCTACCCTCGCCAGCCAGGGCCAGGGAATGGCTGGAGAAGCACCGGGCCGCCATGTCCCGGGGAGGGCGGTAGCCACGAGCGCCTGTTTTCGTGTCTGGCGTAAGTGCAGTGGGGAGTCACAGCAAAGCGCCTTTCGAGTATAATTCCACAGGCGACACAACGCCCCAGCGCCGCCGGCACTGACAGGTCCGCCTGTGGCGAGCACAGCAGTGGGCCGGAGGACTGAGGCCCGAGTGCACCTGAGGCCTGTCCAGACGTGTGGCCTTAAATCTGGTCCCAAGCGAGGTCAGCAATGGTCGAGTACACGGTCGCGGTGGTCCGCGGCGATGGCATCGGCGTGGAGGTCATAGAGGAAGGGCTGAAAGTCCTCAACGCCGTGGGCAAGGAGTACGGCATCACCTGGAAGCTCACCGAGTTCCCCTGGGGCACCGGTTACTACTTCAAACACAAACAGATGATGCCGCCGGACGCCCTGGATACCCTTTCCAGGTTTGACGTCATCTACCTGGGGGCCGTCGGCCACCCAGAGGTCCAGGACCACATTACCCTTAACGGCCTGCTGCTGCCCATCCGCCGCAGCTTCGACCAGTATGTGTGCGAGCGCCCCAGCGTCCTGTACCCGGGAGTTACCTCGCCCCTGCGCAACAAGAAGGCATGGGACATAGACATGGTGGTGATACGGGAGAACACCGAGGGCGAGTACGCCAACGTGGGCGGCTTCCTGTACCAGGGCTTCCCTGAAGAGGTGGCCGTCCAGAGCGCCGTCTTCACCCGTCGGGGCTGCGAGCGGGTGATGGTCTACGCCTTCGAGCTAGCGCGGCGGCGCAACAAGAAGCTCCACGTCACATCCGTCACCAAGTCCAACGCTCAAGGCTATGGGATGGTGCTCTGGGACCGGACCTTCAAGGCGGTGGCGGCCCGCTACCCGGACATCAAGACCCGGTCCCTACTGGTGGACGCCGCCTGCATGGACTTCGTGCGCCGGCCGGAGTCCTTCGACGTGGTGGTGGCCAGCAACCTCTTCGGCGACATCCTTACCGACCTGGGGGCCATAATCACAGGCAGCATGGGGCTAGCGGCCAGCGGCAATATCAACCCGGAGCGCCGGTCCCCGTCCATGTTCGAGCCTGTGCATGGCAGCGCGCCGGATATCATGGGCAAGGGGATTGCCAACCCCATGGCGGCGGTGCTGTCCGCCGGAATGATGCTGGAGCACCTGGGGCAGCCCAGGGCCGCCGAGGCCGTCAGGAACGCCGTGCTGCGGGTGCTCCAGGACGGCGAGACCTTGACGCCGGACCTGGGCGGGACTTCCAGCACGTCCCAGGTGGGCAATGCCATCGTCAACGCCCTGGGCAAATAGCAGGCCCGCAGCGTGTCAGGGCCAATCAGGCCCTCGCCCCGCGAGGCATAGCGGCAGGGCGAGTCATAGCCAGAAACCACGAGGCCCCCGGACATCCAGGGGCCTCGCTATTAAAGGCCGGAGAATGGCAGGAGGGGCAGGACTCGAACACGCGACCTGCGGTATCGCTTGTAGCCTTGACCAGCCAGGTCTATCCTGGTACAGCCAGTACCACCATGCGTCGCACCATGCAGCTATGCAGCGGCGCTAGTTAGTGCTGGCTATACCTGGTTTTACCCACCTGTACCGACGGCAATTGAGGCACGGATTGAGACACACTTGAGGCACACCCCGGGAATACTCCACTCCAGAGGGGGCAGCACTGGATTTGTGGGGTGTACCACAATTCCAGGGCTGTCGCTCTAGGCTGGGCAGGGACGCATCCTGTGGCCCCACCAGAGTTTGGGCACACGGCACAAGGGCAGACACAATTGATTCCATACCCAATCAAAGGGACAGTCCGTAATGATGCCTGAGGATGGGACCTGGCCTGATTGGGACCGGAGCAAGGACACTGCGCTTTGGGATATGTACGCCCGCAAGCACCTGGAGCCTGGCTGGGCGGGAGAGCTCACGCCGGCACAGGTGGACTACATCCATGATGTGCTCCAGGGCAAGAGGCCCCGGCCCAGCGGCGTGAAGCGCAACTTGGGTAACACATAATGTCAGCACATAGGTAACAGTAAGGTACCTACACTAGGGAAGACCTCGGGTCACCACAGGTGCTACCCGCTTAAGCGATGGCCGGCCTGGACAGATATAGCCCAGAGCAATGGGAGGGACTTGGGCCACATCCTCTCAGGCGACTCGGCAGGTCCTGTCGCCCATACCCATCATGGCTTGCTGCAACAGTACATCCGGGTACAGGCGCCGAGCAGATGGGACGGGACTCCCAAAGGCCAGGCAGCAAAAAGGCGAGGCTCCCGGAAGTCGTCGGGAGCCTCGCGCTTTTAGGCTGAAGGGGGCATGAGCGGCAGGAAGAGCTAGCTGCAAATGCAGGCAGCCATCCTGCCACGCCTATCTACATTGCTACAGAGTGCCATTGCTGGTCTCTCGCAGTCATTCCTTCCATTCCATGTCCTCGATGGTGAAGCGCCAGCGGACGGTCTTCACCGGCCCTGCCGGGTCGTTGCTGCGGATGTCAACCGCAAAGGCGTGCGGCCCGCCCATGCCCTGGTGCATACCCATGAGAGCGGGCAGCGTCAACGTGGCGCTCTCCCCAGGTTGCAGCGTGGTCGAACTGACCACCGCCTGGGGAGGTCAACAGCCTTGCTCTACTCGCACCTGAGGCTCTCCCTGCAAGACAAGAGGCTTATCGCCCTCGTTGCGCAGGACGAACTGCTCGTAGAGTGGCCAATCGTATGGCACTGCGCCTGTATCTGTTATGGTCTTGTCCACTACCAGGCGAGGGCCTCCTGTCACCTTCCCTTGCTCCTCGGCGACCACAAACTTTATTGAGGCTGTCGCCACAGGCAGGGCTGGACCGTTGGAAGACACGCTTACTTTGAAGCGGTGGGGGCCAAGCTCCCGGTGCGGGCCGAACCTGATGGGCAGCAGCGCCACATCCCTGGGCGGGACCTGGAAGGTGCCAGCCATGACCTCTGTTACGTCGCAGCCCTCCTCGACCTGGAGGCTCGCTGGCCCAGCCTGAAGCGGCCTATCTCCCCAGTTCACTACCAGGAACGTCTCTACCGCCTGCTGATCGCGACTCAAGGTGCCCAGGTCCACCTGGAATTTGTCAAGCGCCAGCGCCGGGGCATCCCGCGCGCCTCCAGCGGACGCGGTTGCTGCAGGCGTCGGCTTGGCCGACGCTCCAGGCGCGCATGCAGTCGCCAGCGCCACCACCGCTATGACAGCCAGGGCAAGCAGAACGGCGACCTTGTCCCCCTTCATTAGCTCTGTACTCCTCTTCTCACTGGCAGCCTTCCAGGTACGTCTGGAGAGGCATGAGGTTTCAATGGTCCATTCCTGGCATGGCGCCGTCCTGGTAACCCTGGTAGCCTTCATACTTGATGACCTGGACCAGGCCGCCCGGCTCCACGCCGTCGTTCTCCGTGTGATGGAGCTCGTGGCAGTGGAATATCCAGTTGCCCGGATTATCAGCAACGAAGGCGATGTCATAGGTCTCCCCAGAGTCCACGCTCAGGGTATTCATCCACTGCTGATTGGCCACAGGGACGGGCTCGCCGTCCTTGGCCACCACCTTGAAGTCCTGGCCATGCAGGTGCATAGGGTGTGCCAGGTTGCTTATGTTCACAATCCGGACACGGACTCTGTCCCCTTCCTTGACTGTCCACGGCCCTGTGGCAGGGTAGGCTTTGCCATTAATGGTGAAGTAGTTGTAGTCCATGTTCATGCCACCCTCCATCGCCGCGTGCTCCGCCCCCACCATCCACGCGCCCAGCACCATTGAGAACTCTTTGTCAAAAGCTGGCGTGTCTGGCCTCTGCGGCTCGATCACCAGGAGGCCATATAGTCCCCTGTCAATCTGCTCCACGCTGTTGATGTGGGGATGGTACATAAATGTGCCCGCGTGAGACGCCATGAACTCGTAGGTGAAGGTCTCGCCAGGCCGAATTGGGGCCTGGGTGAGTCCAGGGACTCCATCCATCGGGTTGGGCACGTGGACGCCATGCCAGTGGATGCTGGTATCCTGGTCCAGTTCGTTCTTCACGGTGACGCGCAGTGTATCGCCTTCTTTGGCCTGGATGGTGGGGCCAGGGACCGAGCCATTGTAGGTAATAGCCTGGACGGTCACGCCCGGCACCAGTTCCCACGGTGCCTGTCTCACCACCAGGTCGTAGGACTTCACAGTTCCCGTTGGAGCAGGCTTGGCGTTGTAGCCAAGCGTCACCGGCAGCGGGTCCTGAGGGGCTGCGCCCGCCGCGGGTGTGGGAGCAGCGGAGGCGGCGCGGCCACATGCGACTATTACGAGCAGAAGCAGCGCTGTGCCAATAAGAACACTAACGTTCCTCACCGTTCATTCTCTCCATAGCTGTTGCCTTGTGGTACCTGGCCGGCTCCTTCTTGAAGTTCTCCCTGCATGACGTAGAGCAGAAATAGTAGGTCATGCCATGGTGATTATAGGTAGCCGCAGCCTTCCGGGGGTCTATCTCCATCCCACAGACTGGGTCCTTGACCTTCTTCGAAGACCAGAATGGCATTTACAGGACTCCTTCCTTTTAACTGGTCGCAGTACTGCTTCCACGAGCGATTTCACCGCTGGCTGCCCAGCCTTTTCTTCAGGGTCGAGGTGACGACCGGCATCAGAACGATCATAGACAGGCCAAAGACCCACGCGGCCCCTCCTGCCCGGGCCACCCAGGTGTGATCGCCGACCAACGTCACCACCAGAAACGTCCCGGCGGCCACAAGGGAGATGCCTGTGTAAATGAGCGCGCTCAGAAGTGCTGGGGTATTCATCGCCACTCTCCTCAGCTTCTCACTGCGGGCGCCAGGCTACCTGAGGGAGCACTGGACTCCCCGCGGGGCCGGCGTATGGGCGGCACGAAGCCCCGCATGCGCTGGGTATTCAGCGTAACGGACAGGGAGCTGATGGCCATTAGCAGCGCCGCCAGCTCAGGGCTGACCACCTGGGCGAAGAAGGGGTACAGCAGCCCGGCGCCCAGAGGTATCGCCAGGGTGTTGTAGCCAAAGGCCCATACCAGGTTCTGCTTCACCAGCCGCATAGTGGCCCTGGCTACCTGGATAGCGGCGATGACGTCCATCAGGTCGTCCTTCATGAGGATGACGTGGCCTGTCTCCTTGGCGACGTCAGTCCCGGAGCCGATGGCGATGCCTACGTCGGCCTGGGCGAGCGCCGGGGCATCGTTGATGCCATCGCCCACCATGGCTACCTTGTAGCCTTCGGCCTGGAGCTTCTTCACCTCGCTGGCCTTGTCCTCGGGCAGCACCTCAGCCAGGACCCGGTCTATGCCCAGCTTGCTGGCGATGGCGTTAGCTGTACGGCGGTTGTCCCCGGTGAGCATTGCTACCTTGATGCCCATCTGCTGAAGGGCCTTCACCGCCTGGGCCGATGTCTCCTTCAGCGTGTCGGCCACAGCCACCAGGCCCAGCAGCCTGCCATCTGCCGCCACGAACATAGCCGTCTTGCCCTCGTTTTCCAGCCGCTCAGCCTCTGACAGGGCGCCGTCCAGACTTACACCGTGCTGGGCCATCAGCCTCCGGTTACCCAGCAGGATGGCGCGTCCGTCCACCCTGGCCTCGATGCCCTGGCCCGGGATGGCATGGAACCCCACGGGGTCTTCCAACTTGAGGCCTCGCATCTCCGCGCCCTTCACGATGGCTTCGCCCAGGGGGTGCTCGGAGTCCTTTTCAGCAACAGCCGCCAGGCGCAGCACCTCGTCCTCTTTTCCACCCAGGGCGACCACATCGGTGACCGAGGGCTGGCCCCTGGTGAGGGTGCCCGTCTTATCAAAGATGACGAACTGGAGCCGGGTAGTGGCCTCTATGACGTCGCCGCCCTTGAAGAGGATGCCGTGCTCCGCAGCCTTGCCGGTGCCTGCCATGATGGCAGCCGGCGTCGCCATCCCCACGGCGCAGGGGCAGGATATGATGAGGACCGTTACCGAGACCAGCAGCGAGAAGCCGAAGACGCCCATCGCTGCCAGGGTATAGGGGGTCAGGACCAGGCGGCTTTCCGGCGTGAACCACAGACCGTAGCCAGCGAAGAACCAGAACAGGAACACCCCCAGGGCCAGAGCGTGGACTCCCAGGATGAAGTGGCCCGCTACTCTGTCAGCCAGTTTCTGAATGGGGGCCTTGCGGGTCTGCGCCTCCTCTACAAGCTTGATGATCTGGGCCAGGGCCGTCTCCTTGCCCACCCGCGTGGCCTGGAAACGGAAGGAGCCTGTCTTGTTCAGCGTGCCGCCGATGACCTCGTCCCCTGCCTTCTTTTCCACGGGGATGCTCTCGCCGGTGATCATGGACTGGTCCACCGAGGAGTAGCCCTCCAGGACGACGCCGTCCACCGGGATGCTCTCCCCAGGCTTCACCAGCAGCAGGTCGCCGGCCTGGACATCCTCGGCGGCCATCTCCACCTCCTGGCCATCTCGCAGGACGTGGGCGCGCTTGGGCTGCAGCTTCATAAGGCGTCGGATGGCCTCCGATGTGCGGCCCGTGGTGACCGCCTCCAGGTAGCGGCCCAGCACTATGAAAGCGGTGAGCAACGCCGCCGCTTCGTAGAATGTGGCCTCACGGCCCCCGAAGCCCGCCTCTGGCCAGAAGGTGTTGATGATGGCGATGAGGTAGGCGGCGCCAATTCCTGTGGCGTAGAGCAGGTTCATGTCGGTGATGCCGCGCCGCAGCCCGTTCCAGGAGTTCACGAAGAACTGGCGACCTGGCCCCAACACGATGGGGGTCGTCAGGAAGAACATGAGGAGCTTGCTATTGAGCCAGCCTGGAAGGAACTCGCGGAGGGGCCAGTAGGGCTGGAAGGTTCCTAGCATCACCAGTGTAGCCAGGGGCCAGGAGACGGCCATATTGATGAGCTGACGGCGCACCTCCCTCTGGCGGGCCGCCCGCTCCCTGTCCAGGGCCTCCTGGCCCTCGACCTTCTCGGCAACGCCGTAGCCCAGGCCCTCGATGAGCTTCCTGAGCTCAGACGGAGAGACCATCTCTCGCAGGTACTCGATGCGAGCACTCTCTGTTGCCGAGCTGACTACCGCCCGCGCCACGCCAGGCAGCTCCATCAGCGCCCTGGTGATAATCCCTTCGCAGTGGCCGCCCATCATGCCCGTGACGTGGAACTGGGCGGTGTCCAGCACGACATCATACCCGATGCCCTTGACCGCGTCCCGCATGGCCGCCAGCGTGACCAGAGAGGGGTCGTACTCCACCGCCGCCTTGCGGGTGGCGAGGTTGACGGTGACTGCGGCCACGCCCTTGACGCCCTTGAGGGCTTCTTCTACGTGGGCTACGCAGGAGGCGCAGGTCATACCTGAGATGGTCAGGCTGAGTTTCCTTGATTCCCTGGTTGTCATCCCTTCCTCCTGGTTATCTCGGACATTTCTGCGCCGTCTCGCCAGGGTGGCAGCCTGCACATAACCCAGCAGGCGAGCAGTTCTGCCACCAGCAGCGCTGCGGCCAGGTACCAGGTCACCCTCCAGCTTACAAAGAGCGGCGCTATGAGCAGCACCGCTGGCAGCGTGCACAGCCAGAGAACGAGCGTCATAAAGAGGGGAGCCTCCAGGAAGCTGCGGCGCACCATGGCTAAGACCTTCTTTCGCCCTTGCGGGGGGCCATGACCACCAGCTTTCCCCTGTACATGCCCCACTGGCAGGTGAAAAGGAAGGTACCTGGCGCCGCAGGCACAAACTCCACCGTCGTCTCCTGGAAAGCAGGAAGCCGCCGGTCCACGCCAAAGGCAGAGAAGACCACGCGCTCCGAGCAGGGATTGTCCTCCCTGCGCAGGAAGTGCAGTCTCACAGGCACCCCCAGCGCTACCCATATGGTGTCTGGCCGATAGCGCCCGCTAATGATGATGGTCGCTTCCTGGTAGCCGTCTTGACTCCTGATAGCTTGGGGCGAGTTACGTCCAAGACGCCCCGCCAATATAAGCGCCAGTACAAGGGCTGTCGCCAGAACACCAGCTATAACCAGCAGAATCGGCATGTCGTCCAGCTTCAAAAGGTCTCGGGCTGAGGGGTTATTCCCTGTGCATCGGCACTTCCGGTACGCGTGTTGACTCCACAACTCTATGCTAGAGCCTGGACCTTAAAGCAGCATGAGACCAGGCTGAGAGGCACCTGAGTGGTCCCACCTTCAAGGACACCTGCCATGAGGCAGTGTCAGCGAGGACCTGTCACAGGCTGAAGGATATAGCTCGATAAGCCCCGGGCCGTTCCAGGAAACGCTCCTGGCAGCGCTGGGAGCAGAAAAAGTGCCGAGTCCCCTGGTACTCGGCGAAGAACGTCGCAGTCCACTGGTCCACCTGCATATTGCACACCGGGTCGCGAGTCCACAGGTGGCCCTCATCTTTGCGGTCCCTCAGCTTGCCATCCTCTAGCCACAGAATGCGGTCGGCCACGTCCTCTAGCTGAGGATTGTGGGTCACAATCAGCACCGTGCGCCCTTCATCCTTGGCGATGTCGTAGAGGACCATCATCACCTCGTGGCCTGACCTGGAGTCCAGGTTGCCCGTTGGCTCGTCGGCCAGTATCAGCCTCGGGTTGTTGACTAATGCACGGGCAATGGCCACCCTCTGCTTCTCGCCTCCGGAGAGGTCTCTGGGCAGGTGGCGCCTTCGCTGAGCGAGGCCCAGGCGGTCCAGGAGCTCAGCCGCCCTCTTGTTGGCGGCCTGCTTCCCGCCGGGGACCAGGCTTGCGGGAAACAGCACGTTTTCCTCTGCCGTAAGGCTGGATAGCAGGTTGAAAGCCTGAAAGATGAACCCTATCTCCCGCGCCCGGATGTCTGGCAGGCGGGACTCATTCAGGGCTGTGATCTCAGTCCCATTAACGAAGATACGGCCGGATGTGGGGCGCAGCAGCCCTCCAAGCATGGATAGCAGCGTGGTCTTGCCAGAGCCTGACGGCCCCATGATGAGCACCAGCTCTCCCTCTCTAACATCCAGGGATACGCTGTCCACGGCCCTTACGGCAGTGCCACCGCTGCCATACACCTTGGTGAGGTCAACAGCGCGCACTATCACTCTTTCGTTCATGGGCGTCCACTACTCCTTGAAGGCCACGGCTGGCTCTACCCTGGCGATACGGTAGGCGGGCAGGAGCGACGCCAGCGCTGCGATGCCCGCAGAGATCACACTCAGCCTTGCCAGGCTCCCGGCCTGGTACTGCAAAGAGACCTCGGGCACCGCCGCCCCGAGCAGCGGCCGGGTGAGATACGCTACTGCCGCAGCAATGCCCAGGCCCAGGAGCGCGATGACCAGCGTCTGGAAGGCTACAACGGCCAGCAACTGGCGGCTCCTGGCCCCCAGGGCCTTGGCGATGCCGTACTCCCTGGCCCGCCTCACCGTCGCCGTATAGACCGTCAGCCCGATGACCAGCACACCCACCGCGAAACCGATCAGCGACATCACGCGGATGACCGTTACCCCCATCTCCATCGCTCTGGCACGGTCGCCATCGGCAAACTCGCCTTTTGTCATGGCGTTTACGCCAGGCGCCGCCTGCTCTATGCTCTCTGCCAGTGTGGCAGGCGGCACGCCAGGGAGGGTCTTCACCAGGAAGTAGCTGGCTGCCCCTGGAGCCGATAGAAGCTCCTCCATGTCGCTATAGGAGATGAAGGTAACCGAGTTAGCCATCGAAAAGGTCCCTTCAGACAGCCCGACCACCCGGAGTCTGCGGTCAAGGATAGCGATCGCGCTCCCCAGGACAACGCCGCTCTTGCGGGCCAGGACATCCGAAATGACCGCCTCGCCAGGGCCGGGGAACGGAACACCCTCCTTCATAGCCCAGGGGCCTCCTCGCTCAGAGCCAGGCCGCAGCCCCACGACGTAGGAGAACCAGCTACGCTCGCCCGCCTGGACAAGATTGCTGGAGTACAGGATGGGCGTCGCCGCCTGAACGCCTGGCACGCCTCCAATGGTCTCCTCCAGCCTTGCCGGGAGCATAGAGGTCGCCATGTGCATGTTAGAGACGCCCTCCTGCATCACCCACACGTCGGCGTCGCTCTCCTCGATGTAGGCGACGAGCTGCTCGGTTGCGCCCGCAAAGACGCCCTCCAGCAGCAGCACCATGAACAGCGCGGCAGCGACGCCCCCCACGCTGACTATCAGCCGGGTGCGCTCGTGGAACAGGTTCTTGATCGCCAATCTCGCCATTGCTTTACTGCCTGAACACCAGGGCCGGGTCAACCCCGGCCACCTGCCGAATCGGAAGCAAAGAGGCCACCGCCGCCATGACCAGGGCCGCAACCCCAACGCGCAGCAGCACCTGGGCATCCATGACCACCACCAGGAACTGGGGCATCAGCCATGCGAAAAGGGCCGCCACGCCCAGGCCGAAGGCGGTCCCCAGGGCGAAGCCCGGGACGGCGAAGGCGACGGCCTGACTCAGGACGTAGGCATATAATCGGGTGTTGCGCGCGCCTATCGCCTTCATGATCCCGTACTCCCGCAGCCGCTCCAGGACAGCGGCGTACAGCGTAAGCCCGATCACCAGCACCCCCACCACGTAGGCCACGCTCACCATCAGGTTCATCACCGAGCCCATGATGTCTTGCACCATCCCAACGTCGTTGGCCGCAAGCTCCGTAGGCGTCAGCACGTTTACGGCGGGCGCTATCCTTTCTATCTCTTCTCGCACCTGAGCGACCTGGGCGGCCTGCTTCACCTCCACCAGCAAAAGGTTCAGCGCGCCCTCGTCGCTCTCGCCCTGGGACACGTGCGCGGCTGAGAATAAGGAAAAGGCGTCTTTCAGGCTGATGAAGACGTAAGAGCCAAATATGAAGGCCGTGTCAGCCGAGAGTCCCACGATCCGGAACTCCTTTCCGAAGAGGTACACACTATCGCCCACGGCAAGACCAAACCTCCTGGCGAGGGAGTAGTCCATGACCAGCTCGCCGGCAGCTTGCACGCCCCGGCCGCTCTTGAGCCGCCATGGGCCGCCTGCCTGTTCATAGCCGATGATGGATATAGGGGTTGAACGCTCGCCCCGCACGAAGATGGTCGGAACTATCACCAGCGGATAGGTCCGGCGGACACCTGGCGCTGAGCTCACCTGTTTTACCACGCTGGGCGGGAGCACAACGCGCGTCTGAACAGTGGTTGAAGCGCCCGCAGGCATGACGACAAGCTGGACCGACAGATTCTCCCGGTAGGAGCGCACCTGCTGCCACAGCCCCACCTTGAAACCCTCCAGCACAATCACCAGGACGATGGCAGCAGCAACCGCCAGCACGCTCAGCAACGTGCGGTTCCGGTCAGCCAGAAGGCTGCGGTACACCAGTCGCAGCGTTTGCATCGCTATACTCGCCAAAGGCTTCTTTTCAAGAGGCAATTGCAATGACTAGTCCCAGCGCAGGACCCGCTCTTTCACCCCGGCCACGTCGCTCAACACAAGCTCCAGGTAGCCGTCGCTCTCGGCCGGCGGCGGTTGCCCTCCGCTTTCGGCGCTGGAGAAGACGAGGAGTCCCGAGCGGTGGTGGGAGTCTTCGCTCAGGCCCTGCCATTCGGCGGGCCTGAGCTGCCGGCCCTTGCTATCCCTCAGCAGGGCCAGCCTCACAATATCCAGGCCTGTGAGGTCCACCGAATGGGTATCAAGCTTCACCACGAAGCCCCAGTGGTCTGCTGGATGGCCCTTTGCCGTCAGGTACGTCCTCTCGGCGACAGTCGCTTGAAATGTTACGCCCCCGGCCCCGTTGTCCTGCCTGGTCTGCCCCGCCCGTTCCTCGCCGCCTGCTGGGGAGACAGGCGTCCTCGATATGACACGCTCGGGAGCCAGGGACGCCCGCACCGACACATCCTCCAGCGAAATCTCATGAGGTCCTTTCCCTACGCGCAGGGAGGAAGTCAGCTTTCGCGTAGCTGTATCCAGGACCACGACCTCGCCGACTTCCGGGTCCTCGCCAGTCCTGGTGACGTAAGCCCTCTGCCCGTCGGGAGAAAAGGCGATATGATTGGGCCGGCCGCCCAGGGTGATGGTCTCCTTGACCTGGAGTTTTTCGGCGTCAATGATGGTGAGGGTGCCGCTCCAGTCGGCAGTCCAGACCTCTTTCCCATCCGGGGAGACGACGATCCCGTGCGCGTTCCTGCTGGCCTTCACCGTTCCCACTACCGTCCTCGAAGGCACATCAAAGACGAACACCAGGTCGTCCACAGGCCCCACGGCGTAGGCCCGCTTCCCGTCGGGTGAGACTGCCACCTCGTTCAGGGCTATGATCCGGGCCGAAGCAAGCTCCTGCCGCCGTTCTTCGGGCCGGGCGGCTTTCGGCGGCACCACCGGGATAGCAGCCGTCACCTGGCGCTCCTGGGCATTCACTACCCAGACCAGGTCAACGGTGGTAGAGGCAACCCACAGTTCTCGGCCGTCGGGAGTCATGGCATAGTGCGAAGGCACTCCCAGCCCGGTCTGAAGCACCTCCTCCACCTGTCTCGTTCCGGTGTTGATGACCGCCAGCTCAGCCAGCACCACCTCGCCCCGGTTTTCGCCGCCCTGCCTGGCGCCGACCCAGAGGAATTTGCCATCGGGCGAGATGTCAATCCCGTGCTGGGCCATGCCTTCGCTGAACGGGACGGCAATCCTGGCGACTACCTGCTGGGCCGCGCCATCTATCACCGTCACTTCATTCACGCCTTCCAGCGCGGCATACCCCACGAGGCCGTCCGGGCTGGCGGCGACGCCATGGGCTGCCTTGTCGCCGATCTTGACTGTGGCCACCAACTGGTCCAGGCCGATATCAATGATAGAAACAGAGCCATCGGCGGCATTGGAAACGTAGGCGTACCGCACAGACGCTGAAGGCGGGAGCGTGGGGGAGGCCCCCACCGCTGCCGAAGACTCAGGAGGCGATGACCTGGAGCAGCCAACCTGCCAGAGGAGACCCAGCACCAGAAGGGCTAAAGCGGCCGTGATAAGAGCCTTTGTGTTCATGTTCTTACTCCTCAGCTACCACCTCCAACATAAAAGAGGCACCTTAAAGGAATATGAGATGAAGGTGATGGTAAGCTGAGAACCGGCTACAGGGGTAAGGGTCCGTTCAGGAGGAAGCAGGCAGGTGTACAGTGAAGCGGCTCCCCTTTCCAGGGGTGGAGTCGACCGTGATCTCTCCGCCGTGCTGGTCAACGATCCATTTGGCTATGGCGAGGCCGAGGCCCGTGCCGCCGCTGTCACGGGAGCGCGCCCGGTCGGCCCGCCAGAACCGCTCGAAGATATGGGGGAGGTCTTGCGGCTCAATGCCGATGCCCGTGTCCTCAACGCCCACAGCCACCCAGGGAGGCTCAGGCCTGAGCCACAGAGTCACCCTGCCCCCGGCCGGGGTGTAGCGTATAGCGTTGTCCAGGAGGACTAGCAGGAGCTGCTTGAGGCGGTCTTCGTCGCCCTGGACCAGGGCAGGTTCGGCATGGGCCAGCCGCACTTCGACCCCGTTGGCCATCGCCAGCGCCTGGCGGTGCGCCTCGATGACAAGGGCGTCCAGCTCCACCGGACGGACCTGCAGCACCTGGCCCGCATCGGCGCGGGCCAGGACCAGAAGGTCGTTCACCAGCCTGGAGAGGCGCTCGACTTCCCGCCGGACCTGGGCCAGCGTATATTGTCGCTCCTCTGAAGGCATCTCCTTCATCCTGTCCAGAAGGTCCAGGTTCCCACGAATGGCCGTGAGAGGCGCCCTGAGCTCGTGGGAAGCGTCGGCAACGAACCGCTGCTGGGTAGAGTATGCTTTCTCCAGGCTCGTCAGCATCTCATTGAAGGCCTGGGCCAACTGGCCGAGCTCGTCGTTGGGACTACCCACGCTCAGGCGGCGGCTAAAGCCCCTGGACAGGGCAATAGCCCGCGCCGTTTCGATCATTTCCGACACCGGCTGAAGCGCGTTCCCCGCCAGCAGCCCAGCGAGCAGCCCGACGACTCCAACAGTGGCAAGGCCTCCGCCGATGAGGACCAGCCGCAGCCTTGTTAACACCATATCTCGCTGTCTGTAAGAGGTGGCTAGCTGCACCCAGCCCGCCGTCTGGCCATTGAGTTCCATCGGGGTCATGGAGGCCTTCAGCTTCAGGCCGTCCAGTGTGGCGACGTACTCAGCCCGCCCCGGGCTTCCGTCGGGGAGAGGAAGCCTTCGGCCCTCCAGGTTGGAGGAGCGCGCCAGGAGGCCGCCATCGGGGTCGAGGACCTGGATATAAACATCGGAAGCCTGGAAGGTCTCCAGCGGAGGCACGGTGGTGGCGCTAGTTGCGTTGTTGGACTGGTTCGCGGCCCGAATGGCCGTGATCACATGGTCGGTCTCGCTGGCAACAACCTCGCTGACCATGCCCTCCAGGTGCCGGGCCATCAGGACATACAGGGTTATCCCAAAGGCGGCCAGCGCTACCCCAAAGATAGCGCCGTACCACAAGGCCAGCCGGACCCGGATAGGCACACCACTCACTCCCTCAGCACATAGCCGGAGCCGCGCATGGTATGGATCAGGCGCGGCTCGCCCCCCGCTTCCAGCTTGTTGCGCAGGTAGCGCACGTATACCTCCAGGACATTGGACTCTCCCCCGAGGTCGTACCCCCACACTCGGTCCATGATCTGACCGCGCGTCAGGACCTGCCTGGGATGGCGCATGAACAGCTCCAGGAGCTTGAACTCTGTGGTGGAGAGCTGGACCTCGCGACTCCCCCGCCGGGCCGTCCGTGTTCCCATGTCCAGGGAAAGGTCGCTGTAGCGCAGGACCTCAGGGGATGCTACGTCGTGGCGGCGAAGGAGCGCGCGGATGCGTGCGACCAGCTCTTCAAAGGCGAAAGGCTTGACCAGGTAGTCATCAGCCCCGGTTTCCAGGCCTTGGACCTTGTCAGCTACGGCATCTTTGGCGGTCAACATCAGCACCGGAACATCGCCCCCCGCCTTGAGGCGTCGGCAGACCTCGAGACCGTCTATGCCTGGCATCATGATATCCAGGACTACGACATCCGGGGGGCGCTCCCTGGCCAGGTCAAGCCCTGCGAGGCCGATATTCGCCACATCCACGGTGTACCCCTCGTAGGACAGCCCTCGGCGAAGGAAGTCCGTCACACTGAGGTCGTCATCAATCACCAGTACTCGCCGGCCTTGCACGTTATATGTTCTCCCCCAAGTACACTGAGAAGTGCAACCATCCGGGACTTCCTTGGCAGTCCCACGCCAAGTATAGCTTCAAGCATGTGAGGAGTGTGTGAGGGGAGCTTGTCGAGGCATGAAGTTCTCATGAAGGCCGGTCTGGCGTTTCCCAAGTAGCAGAAGAAGTCCCAGACCTGGCTATTGTGTCTGTGGTGGCCGGGAGCCAGGCGGCACTATTCGGTAAGATAGGCATTCTCCCAGTACTGCAACATCATGCGCTGCGCGTTGAAATAAGAGCCGTTGATGGCGATGGCGGAGCGCATGACTTCGGCAAAGGCAATGGGTCTCCCGTAAAACATGGGGAGAATTACGTACTCCAGCTTATCGTACAGCGAGGCGGCATCCACTCTGGGGTCGCTCACCGGCTCCCAGCCGTGGCCGATAGCCCAGCCAGTGACCCCTTCCAGGTGGCCCTCGATCCACCAGCCATCCAGCACACTCAAGCTGGGGACGCCATTGAGCGCCGCCTTCATCCCGCTGGTGCCGGAGGCCTCGTGGGGCTTCTGCGGCGTGTTCAGCCAGAGGTCAACGCCGGCGCACAGGTGCCTGGCCAGCACCATGTCATACTCTTCCAGGTACACGATGCGCACCGTATCCCTCAAGGCACTGGACATCTCGTAGATGCGCCTGATCAGGGCCTTGCCCCCCTCATCCCTGGGGTGGGCCTTGCCTGCGTAGACCGCCTGGAGCGGCCCGGCCTGGTATGCTATTCTCCTGAGCCGCGCCAGGTCCGTAAACAACAGGTCAGCCCGCTTGTAGGCAGTGGCGCGGCGGGCAAACCCGATGGTCAGCGCCCTGGGGTCCAGCACTTCACCACTTCTGCGTTGGACCTCGGCCAGCATTGCCTGCTTCGCCTCATAGTGGGCCTGCTGGATTTCGCTCAGGGGGACCTTTATGGCGTACCGCAGGTAGTGATTGTCTTTCCTCCACTGCGGGATGTACCGGTCGTAGAGGCGCTGAAAGGGGGCTGACGCCCAGGTCGCCCCATGAACGCCGTTGGTAATGGAGTCGATGGGGTAGTTGGGGAACATGTCCTGGGATATCTCCTCGTGGCGCATCGAGACCCCGTTGATATAGCGGGAAAAGAACAGGGCCAGAAGGGTCATATTCAGGGTGCTGTCCTGGCAACACTCGTGCTTCTCCATAAAGCTGCACGGCTCCTCTCCCAGCGCCCGCCTGACCAGGTCCAGAGGGAACTTATCGTGGCCGGCTGGGACTGGAGTATGAGTCGTAAACACGCACCGGTTGCGGACTTCGCTGATGTCGGACCTGGTCGCGGCGCGCAGGCCACGGCCCCTGGTCTGCTCCTCCACCAGGGCAAGGGCCAGCAGGGCAGAATGGCCCTCATTCATGTGGTAAGTCTGCACATTGGTATGTCCAAGAGCGTGCAACATGGCTACGCCGCCAAGCCCCAGCACTACCTCCTGGCAAAGGCGGTACCACTGGTCCCCACCGTACAGGTAGTCGGTAAGCGCCCTGTCCCAGAGGCCATTTTCTGGCAGGGCCGTGTCCAGCAGGTAAACTGGCACGGCGTTTTCACGCACTCCACGGACAAGGTAGCGCCACGCCCGCACGTATACTTGCCGGTCCTCAATGAGCACTGCTACACGAGGCGACAGCGGCTCGAGGAACTGCTCGGGGGTCCAGGTCGCTGGCTCCTCGCGCTGATTGCCCTGGGCATCCAGGCGCTGGCGGAAATAGCCTTTGCGGTGCAGCAGGGTCACACCCACCATGGGTATGCCCAGATCGGCGACAGCCCGCAGGGTGTCTCCCGCCAGCACGCCCAGGCCACCACTGTACGCAGGCATGCCCGGGTCAAGGGCAATCTCCATGGAGAAATAGGCCACCGTGGGCGACGTGGACGATGCCGGAATCATGCGCAGTCAGGACACTCCTCCGCTGACCAGCGTACAGGGCCGCATGGCGACGAATCCAGGTATATGGGAGGCTTACAGCGAGAACTGGTACTGTGTCAACATAGTTTTGATGAAGGGCTTCACCCTCATCCCAGCCTTCTCCCGTCAAGGGAGAAGGGGTATTTCCCCTCCCCTGGCGGGAGAGGACCAAGCCTGCCTTGAGCCTGCCGAAGGGGTGAGGGGGAAGCGCCCCATCAAAGATGAGAGGAAGGTCAAGCCTGAATAACCACCGATACCTCTGTGCCCTGTCCCGGGGCCGAGTCTACTGACAGGGTCCCCCCCACCAGAGAGGCCCTCTCCTTGAGTCCTATCAGCCCCAGCTTGCCTACAAGGGCTAGCTCGTCCAGCGAGGACGGAGCCACGAAGCCGACTCCATTATCGGCCACTGTCATCGCCACTCGAGAGGACTCAAAGGCAAGTACTATCTCTATTCTCGTTGCGTGGGCATGCTTCTCTACATTTCGGAGCGCCTCTTGGGCGATGCGAAATAGAGCCAGCTCTGCATGAGCAGGCAGGCGCCTGGCACTCCCCTCGATACGGAAGCTAGTACCCAGGCTAGTGCGACGGGACAGGTCCTCTGCCAGCCACTCGATGGCGGCGACCAGGCCCAGGTCATTTAAAATAGAGGGTCGCAGGTCACGGCTGAAGCGCCGCAGACTTTCAGCGGCGCTGGTAGCCAGTACAGCCATCTTCCGCAGTCGGTCCTGTAAGGCCTCCGGAATCTGGTAGGCATCCGCGGCGGTCTCCAGTTCTCTGGAGAGAAGGACTAGTACCTGAAGGGTATCATCGTGCAGCTCCCGAGCGATGCGTTCCCGCTCCTCTTCCTGGGCCTGAGTGACCTGCTGCACAAGGGAGCGGAGGCCCTTCTCCCGCGTTTCCTGCGCCGTGGCATCACGCAGCACCGCCTGAAAGGCCTCTTCGCCAGCGCCGTTGGGCAGGGTGGTAACCACTACCTCAGCTATAACCTCCCGTCCATCAATCCGTTTTAGCGTCACTCGGGCTGGCCTTTTGACACCATCATTGCTCCCCACCAAGGGGTGTAGAGGATGACCTTCGGCTGACGAGACAAGCGCAGACACATGTCGGCCCAGCAGGCTATCGGAGTCAGGTGCACCAAAGAGGCTGGCCGCGGCGGCATTGGCAGCGGTGACCAAACCACGGCGGTCGAATACCAGGATAGCATCCCCAGCAGCTTCAAAAAGCGCGCGGAACTTGGCCTCAGAGGCAGCAAACCTAGTGCTGACAGCTTCGGCCCGACGCCGCATTCTTGCCTCTGCCTCCACGCGGGAGGCAAGCGTTACACCCACGACAACTACTATGACAATCCTGATTAGCTCAGCCAGCCACATGAGGTTGTCTCTATGCCATAGCCATACACTGGGCATGGTCAAGAGAACAACCCAACTGCTGGCAAGGAGTCCACCTTCCCAGCTATATTTTATGGAGGCATAGGCTAACGGAAAGACATACAGAATTACTGGTATATGGTGTAAGGCCCAGTACGGCTGTTCAGCGAAGCTCACCTCAGTCCCGTAGTGACCTGCGGTGATCAGCGCAATTCCACCCTGGACTATCCAGAAGTCGCGTTCGCGCAAGCGGCTTGGGAACCGAAGAAGCGTCTCCCAGAGCCTCAGCGGCGCCTCTTGAAACAGGAAGAGCCACAGGGAATTGAAAACAGGTGCCTTTACCACGCTATCCTGGCTCATCGCCCAGGTCCTCCAGCCGAAGCCACCCCTGGCGCAGGCCGCGGATGACCGCCTCTGTCCGCGATGCAACCCCAAGCTTGGTGAAGATATGGCTGAGATGGGCCTGCACTGTCCGGTCGCTCAGGGAAAGCTGAGATGCAATCTCTTTGTTGCTTTTTCCTAGCGCAGCCAGGCGAATCACCTCCTTCTCTCGCTCCGAGAGGCCCTCTCCTTGGGTTACACCCTCCCGCTCCTTGGCTATGGCGGTAAAGCGTTGCAGCACCTTCCTGGCGATCCTGGGATGGAGGACCGACTCGCCAGCATATACCCGGCGCACAGCGTCCACAAGCTCAGCGGCCTTTACGGTCTTCAGGAGATAGCCTGCAGCTCCCGCCTCCAGCAGGGCGGTGACATAGGGGTCGTCATCGTAGGCGGTGAGGACCAGAACGGCGGTCGCTGGGCACTGCTCCTTGATTTGCCGCGTGGCTTCCACGCCATTGAGCCGAGGCATGGCGATGTCCATGAGGACAACATGTGGATGGTGACGCGACGCCAGAGCAATTGCCTCGACCCCGTCGGCGGCCTCTGCCACCACCTGCATTCCTGCTTGCTCAAGGAGCTGACGGGTCATCTCCCTCATGAGTGTGTGGTCCTCCGCCAGCAAGACCCGGACCTGCTCACCCTCAGCAACCAAGCTCTCGCCCCCTGATGCGCTGGTCTTATTGTACATCTACCCCACGCCTGGTGGAACGGCTGTTCCTGTATGACCGCTGGCCGCCTCTGTAAGCGTTTTAGCCTAACGCGGTACATCTACAGTAGCAGCTTGGCCTACCATTCCCAGCACCAGAAGACCTATACCCACTAGAGTACCCGCGGATGATAAAGGGGCGGCTCCAGAGTCATCATGAAGCTGTATGAATATTATGCCGGAGGTCCAGCAATGAAGGTGAGTCGCACAGCGGTTTTCGCCTTTGTAACCACGGTGGCTTGGGTCGGGGCGGTGGCCTGCGGCAGAAGCGTGGCAACGCCGACCGTGACCCCCGCTGCCGCCATATCCCAGCCCCAGGCACAGGAGGTGATAGTCAAAGCCTCGGAATGGAAGTTTGAGCCAGCCCTTATCCGTGTCAAGGCTGGGCAGCCCGTGAAGCTTGTGTTCCAGAACTGGGGCCAGGAGGACCACGACCTGGTCTTGAAGGGCGTGGAAGGACAGGCCGGGGAAAAGCAGGAAAACGTAGCGGAGCTAATAGGCTGGGTGAAACAGGAGGCAAAAGAGGGCCACATGGAGGATATGGATGCACACCACAAAGAGGGTGGCATGGACCATATGCATATGGATGCCCGAGCAGGACACATGAGCGCCATGATGGTCACTTCTATGCAGCCAGGCACCTACTCGCTGGAGTGCAGCTACGAAGGCCACACCGAGCAGGGCCAGAAGGCCACCCTCATCGTAGAACAGTAAAGGCCCGAAGGACCAGTTCCTGCCTCTCTGCGCGCAGGCAACGGCAAAGGGACAGCTAGCGACGAAGAAGGGTCCAGGTGAGGTCCATGGGAAAGGGCAAAGGGTTCACCAGGAGAGACTTCCTCAAGGCGATGGCAGCGGCGGCTGCATTGATGGGCTCGCCGGCTGTGCCCAGCCTCCTGGCGCCGCTCTTCAAGCGGCCCAGCCCGGGCGAGGTTGTCGCCTGGAACGAAGAGACCGCATCTGTCAAGAGCAAGCCCGCGGCCTCGCTCCAGGCGCGAAAGGCGCGACAGTGGGCCATGGTAGTGGACCTGCGAAAATGCGATGGCTGCGTCACCATTGACGAGCCGCCTCAGTGCACCCAGGGGTGCATCAAAGAGCACTTCGTTCCCGAGGGCCAGAAGTGGATCGAGGTCTACAAGCGAGAGCTAGCGGGAGGTGGGACTACCTTCATGCCCACTCCCTGCTACCAGTGCGAGAACGCCCCCTGCGCCAACGTCTGTCCCGTGGGTGCTACTTACCATAACCAAGAGGGCGTAGTGCTCATTGACCATAACCGTTGCATTGGCTGCCGCTTGTGCATGGCCGCATGTCCTTACCAGAGGCGCTTCTTCAACTGGGGCGCCCCCGAGCTACCGCCCCAAGCCAAGTTCGCCTCCTATTCCCCAGAATATCCTGTGCCGGCCCGCAAGGGGACGGTGATCAAATGCATGTTCTGCGCTCACCGGACGCGCGTTGGCAAGCTGCCCGCCTGCGTGGAGGCCTGTCCCATGAATGCTCTCTACTTCGGCGACCTGGAAGAGGATGTGGCCACCAACGGCGTCGAGGTGGTGCAGCTCTCCCGCTTTCTAGCCGAGAACAATGCCTTCCGCTACAAGGAGGAACTGGGCACCAGTCCACGGGTGTGGTACATCCCAGGACACGGCGAAACCTATGACCGCTCGGCCGTGGACAGTCGCCCCTTGAAGCCAGTCCAGTGGTGGAAATAGCCAGGGAGGGGCAAGATGAGACCGACGCCTGAGGACCTGACCGAACTGGAGGCAACGGCCATCAGGCCATTGCTGCACACTTCCCGCTGGTTTGTCCTGGCTATGCTAGCGCTGCTGGGAAGCGTTGCCTGGGCGCTTTACGCCTACAGCGTGCAGCTCCGACAGGGACTTGTGGTCACGGGCATGAGAGATGTGGTGCTTTGGGGCCTGTACATTGTCAACTTCGTTTTCTTCATCGGTATCAGCCACGCTGGGACCCTCATCTCCGCCATCCTTAGAGTGACGGGCGCAGGCTGGCGTACCCCTATAACCCGCATGGCTGAGGTAATCACGGTAGTAGCCCTCGTAGTAGGTGCCCTATCCATAATCATAGACATGGGCCGGCCGGAAAGGTTGCTCAACCTCGTCATCTATGGCCGTTATCAATCGCCCATACTGTGGGATGTTCTCGCCATAACCACATACCTTACGGGCAGCATCATCTATCTCTATCTGCCCATGATCCCTGACTTGGCACTGCTGCGGGACAAGCTGCCGTCCTCGGCACCGTCCTGGCGGCGTGGGCTATACACCCTCCTGGCGGTGGGCTGGAAGAGCACCCCGGCCCAAAGGCACCTGCTGGAGCGTGCCATTGCCATCATGGCCATCCTCATCATCCCCATCGCCGTATCCGTCCATACTGTGGTCTCCTGGATCTTTGGTATGACGGTGCGGCCAGGGTGGAACAGCACCATTTTCGGTCCCTACTTCGTGGTGGGCGCTATCTTCTCTGGCATAGCCTCCATTCTCATCGCTATGGTGGTCTTCCGCAGAATCTACCACCTGGAGGCCTACATCACCAAAAAGCACTTTGTCTACCTGGGCTATCTGCTTCTAGCGCTAGGCATTATTTATATGTACTTCACCGCGGCCGAGTACCTCACCGTTGCCTACAAGCTGGAGGAGTATGATAGGCAATTGCTGAAACTCCTCTTTACCGGCAGCCAGGCCCCGTGGTTCTGGGCTTTTGGCATAGGCGGGACGCTCCTGCCTTGCCTTCTGGTGGCCCACCCCAGAACGCGCACCATCCCAGGTATACTGGTGGCCGCCATTCTTGTCAACATTGGAATGTGGCTGAAACGCTTCGTTATCGTGGTGCCTACCCTGCAGGTCCCGCTCATGCCCTTTGACTTTGGCCGCTACCAGCCTACCTGGGTCGAGTGGTCTATCACCGCTGGGGCCTTTGCGGGATTCGTCCTTATCTTCGCGTTGTTCTCCAAGCTGTTTCCCATCATATCAGTCTGGGAGGTGGCAGAGGAGGAGCGTATCAGCCAGGCCGCTGTGCTCAGGCCAGGACGTGCCCTGGATACGGCCGCGGCGGAGGAGGGCTTCCATGATTAAGGTCAGACGTCTGCCTGTGTTCGCCAGCACTCTCGTGGCAGTATCGGCCCTGGGCCTTCAGACCCTACCGCCCGCACTGGCCCACGGGATGCCAGCGACGCCGGCAGAAAAGCAGTTCACCATTGAGGTATCCCGCAACGGGTTCCGGGTACTGGACGGGCCTGTACACCAGATGATGGGAGAGATGCATCTGGCTATCAATCAAGGCGACCAGGTGACCATCACCTTTGTTTACGCCGATACCGACTACGAGAAGAATAACCCTCATCGCATTGCCATTGGCCGCATGAGAGTGGACTCGGGAATCCTGGATGCAGAAAACCCTCGCCGCACGATAACCTTCGTTGCCCGCCGGGATGGCGAGGCACTCTTCCGGTGTGTGAAGCTGTGCGAAGGGCACAAGCGGCTTCAGGATGGGAGGCTGATGGTCCAGGCGGTCGCTGGAGCTGTCGCCGCCGAGCCCACCACTCTGGCGGTGGACATTCCCAAGGAGATGGTCCGTGGCAGAGAAACAGCTCTGGCCGCTGTTCTTACCGACGCGGCTGGAAATCCGGTGCAGGACGTGCCAATCAGTTTCCTGGTCAAAAGCGACTTTTTTGTCCAGGACTGGATGGAGGTGGGTAAGGCAACGACCGATAGCAGTGGCGTAGCCGTTACCAGGTACATGCCCGCTCAGACGGAGGATTTCCAATTGCAGGCGAGCTTTCCTGGGGACAGCGCTTACCAGGCCAGCGAAGTCTCCCTCAACGTCAGACTACTGGAAGCGCCACGCCTTTACAAACCTGACGTGGGCCTGGATGTACCCAAGCTCGGGCCTAAAGGAGTAGCTTTTGGAGGGGCTCCCGGGTTCCGCGTACCACCTGTGGCCGGCCTTGCGCTGAGTGTGCTCGTACTGGCTATCTGGAGCATCTATCTCTTTGTGGTTGCACAGGTCTATCGTATCTCCCGGGAGTCGTAGGTCCATTGTGCTCAACTTGCTCCCAATTTCCCATGAAGGAGGTGTTAAAAGATGGGTACGTGGTCGGTCTTCGTTTGGAAAGGAGCAAAGGCCAGGCCCAAGACTGGAAGCGTCGCCAGCAGCATTGTCCCGTTAATGGCTATGGGGATCGTTATCGCTCTAGCTGCGTTGCTCATCAGCATCGTCCTGACCAGCCCGGCTACTCATGCCAACCTTCTGCCGTGACTGACTGATATAGAGCAGGGGGCGATGAAAGGCTTTACCACTCGTAGGCCAGTATCTCCGAGAGGATCTGGGCCTGTAGGCGTCAGGACCCTACAGATGTACAGCAGGGCTGTACGGCCTCCTGAGGGAAAAGAGGCCCCTGGAAAATTCCAGGATCCTCGTCGTCACGGCCTTTCTTGTGGCAGGAGCGGCAGGATTCGAACCCGCGACCTGCGGTTTTGGAGACCGCTGCTCTACCAAACTGAGCTACGCTCCTACCCGCTGCATTGTAGTACGCCCCGGGCCGGAGGGTCAACCCTGCGAAGCCTGTAGAGTGGGAATAGGCACAAGGTGGTCTGTAAGCCGAGTTCTGTGCCTGGCCGCGCAAGCAGCCAGACGACGACCATCTATCTAGCCCTGACGTTGCCGCCAGGGTCAAGCGGCCAACCCGGGGACAGGCCGGGCGCCCTTTTCATCCCCCTATTAGGCCTTGCTCCGGATGGGGTTTGCCCTGCCTCCGATGTCACCACCGGAGCGGTGAGCTTTTACCTCGCCTTTTCACCCTTGCCCCGGCATGCCGTGGCGGTGTGTTTTCTGTGGCACTTTCCGTCGGGTCACCCCGCCCCGCTGTTAGCGGGCATCCTGCCCGGTGGAGCTCGGACTTTCCTCTCTCCTCCACCGTCCAGCGCCAGGCGCGGACAGTGGAGGACAGCGGCCGTCCGACCACCTTGTACCAATGTACATTTTAGCACTTCTGGCCCCGGCGCGCGGAGCCACAGCCACCTGGCCCGCCCAGCAATTACCAGACCTCACACAATCACCTCGACCCGGTCGTCCCTCACGTTGATGCGGGCGATGTGCTCCACGAGGAAGGCCTGGCGGGCGGCGATGTCCAGCGAGTCCCACTGTGCCAGCACGGCCTCCACGTCCACGGCCTGCTCAGCGCTGGCCGCGGCGCGACGGGCCGCATCCAGCTCCTGAAGGTACTCGCCCAGCGTCTTGACCGTTATCTCGCCCCTGGCTGCTCGCTTCATGGCCTGGAGGAAGCGACGCTCGGCATTCTTCACCCGCGTCTCGCGCATGGCCCGCGCCTCGGTCCGGCGGGCGCCGGCGGCACCATCGCCGCTGGACGCCTGCGCGGCCCTGGCCTGGATGGCGTACCTGAGTTGGGACAGCACCGCGCCTTCCAGCAGCGGCGCCCGCCAGGTGTGGTAGGAGCATACGCTCCGGTTGTTCCTGGACTGGCACTGGTAGTAACGGTACACCCCGCGCACGCGACGGCCGTCCTTGCGGCGCCAGCTCTGACGCCTGGTGACCCCCATCATCTTGTTGCCACAGTAGGCGCAGTACACCAGCCCGGACAGCAGGAACGGCTCTACGCTGGCGATGCGGCCCACGGGCCGCCGCTCCCTTGTCGCATCCTGGGCTGTCCGGAAGACCGCCGGCGGGATGATGGGCTGGTGGCTCTTGGGAAGTAGCAGGCCAAAGCGCGTGTAGGTGCCCATGTAGGCCGGGTTGCGCAGGATGTCCCGTATTGTGACCACGTTCCACTGCCCGCCGCGCCGCGTGGCGATGCCTCGCTCGTTGAGGTGCTGGGCTATGAGCCTCAGCCCCATGCCGTCCCTGGTGTAGAGCCTGAAGATAAGCTCCACCACCGCCGCCTCCTCCTTCACCACCTCCAGGGAGCCGTCCGGTGCTATGCGGTAGCCATAGGGTGGCTTCCCCAGGCCGCGGCCTTCCATAGCACGGGCGCGCATGGACTCCCTGATGCGCTCGCTGCGGGCACGGGAGATGCCCTTGATGCCCAGGTTCTGGAGGGCGTTCTGGAGCGGGTCGGGCAGGTCTTCGTCCATGCAGACGACCCTGGCGCCCATGCCCTCCAGCTCTACCATGGCCCTGGCCACCGCCTCCACATCCTCTCCCAGGTGGCTGGCGTCTGGTATGACCACCAGGAACTGGCCGCGCGAGCCGCGCATGTACTCCACCATGCGCTGGTAAGCGGGGAGGCCCTCGGCCTGGCCCGCAGGCACCGAGGCAAAGGTCTCGACGGGCTGGTGCTGGTGGAGCTTGCAGTACTCAAGAAAGGCCCCCTTCACGTCCTGAGGGGAGCCACTATGCCCATCCCTGAAGTAGCCAATAGCGCGCATGGCAGCGCCTCAGACCACGTACAGTATGCGCCGGCAACTGTTGCACTGGACGATGGCCTGGCCACTCCTGGCGCGTCGAAGGTCCGTCTCTGGCAGCGTGATGCGGCAGCCCTGGCAGAGGTTGCGCTCTACCTTGGCGACCGCAAGCCCGCCCCGGCTCTTGAGCAGGGACTCGTAGAGTGAAAGTACCTGTGCCGGCACCTGGGGCGTGAGCGTACTGCGCTCGCGCCTCAGCACGGCCAGCTCAGCATCCAGCGTTTCCATCTGGCCCTGAAGCTCCAGGCGCAGGGCGTTGCGCTCGCCCTCCAGACGCGCGGCTAGCTCGCGGGACTGTTCCCGTGCCGCCTGGGCCTCTTCCACCTGGACCATGGCCTCCAGGAGCTTTTCCTCCTGCTCCCCTAGCTGGCGCTGGAGCATGGCGTGCTCATCGTTCAGCGCGGTCAACTCCCTGGGGTTGGTGACGCCGCCTCCGTAGAGCTTCTGCTCCACACCGCTGAGCTTCTCCCGAAGCTGCTGCATGGCAAGCTCCAGGTCCCGGCGGTAGCCCATGCGCTCGCTCAGGCGGGCCTCGGCAAGCTGGAGACGCTGCCGTGCAGCAGCCAGAGCCGACTCATCCGCCAGCTTGGCCCGCGCTTCGGCCAGCGCCTTTTCGCGGGACTGGATCTTCCGGTCCAGCTCCTGAAGGTCGTGCAGCCGCTTGATGGGATAGGCAGGAGGCATGTCAGGAGGCTACCCTTGTCCAACATCTTACAAAGGGCCAGGAAGTCTTATTGTAAACTATGGAGTGCCCTAAAGCATAGCACAAATCCACCAGGCCAGGGCGCCGCTCATGGCAGGGGCCTTCGGCAGCGGTGCCGCGTCGGGCTGGCCTGTCCATCGCTCCTCTCCACCAGACAAGTCTGTTAAGCCAGCGCACTTTGGTGTAAGATTGCCCTGTGGCAAAATATTAAGTGTCCGGTCATGGAGAGAGGCACCGTTCCGCTGCCTGGGCCTGAGTCGCCAGCACCTGGAACGTGTACCAGTGTCCCCTTAAAAGAGGCCGTTATCATGAAGACTGACTCCATAGTATCCAGAAGGCCAAAGACCAAGATCGTGTGTACGCTGGGTCCGGCCACCGAATCGGAAGACAAGATCGAGTCGCTAATCGAGGCCGGGATGAGCATCGCCCGGCTGAACCTGTCCCACGGCACGCTGGACCAGCACGCCCTGGCGGTGCAGCGAGTCAGAAAGGTTTCCAGTAAGCTGCGTATCCCTGTGGGGATCATGGTGGACGTGCCTGGCTCCAAGTACAGGACAGGCCCGTTAAGCGATGGCGCGGTGGAACTCAAGCGCGGGGACAAGCTGGTGCTGACCAGCAGGGATGTGGTGGGCAGCCAGCACCTCATGGGGGTGGCGCCGCCTGGCATTCACCGTGACGCCAGCTGCGGCAGCCCTGTCCTGCTGGACGATGGGCTGATTGAACTGGTGGTCAAGGAGGTGCGCGGGCTAGACGTGGAGTGCGAGGTAGTGGTCGGGGGCAGGGTGACGGAGCGCAGGGGCGTTACCATACCAGGCCGCGCTCCGTCCCAGGAGTTCCCTGACGAGCAGACCAGGCGCGCCCTCAGGTTCGCCGCCGAGCAGAAGGCGGACTTCGTGGCGCTGTCCATGGTCACCCGTGACCGCCACATCAGCCTGGCCCGGGAAATCCTGAAGCAGTACGGACTCGAGGAGCCTTACATTATCTCCAAGATCGAGCGCGGGGAGGGCCTGGACAACTTCGATAGCATCCTGACCGCCAGCGACGCCATTATGGTGGCGCGTGGGGACATGGGAGTAGAGGTACCCCTGGCGCGAGTCCCCATCATTCAGAAGGACCTCATCGCCAGGTGCAACCACGTGGGCAAGCCGGTTATAACCGCCACCCAGATGCTGGAGTCCATGGTCAAGTCCCGTGTGCCCACCCGCGCCGAGGTGACGGACGTCGCCAACGCCGTGTTTGATGGCACCGATGCCATCATGCTCTCGGGCGAGACCTCCGTCGGGCAGTACCCGGTGGAGGCCGTCCAGATGATGGCCCAGGTGGCCAGGGAAGCCGAGGCGGTGCTGCCCTACGAGACGCTGCTCATCGAGAAGCGCCGGCAACTGGAGTCCTGGACCGAGGACGCCATCAGCTACGACGCCTGCCAGACGGCTTACCAGCTCAAGGCCAGCCTCATTGTCGCCTTCACCGAGTCGGGTGGGACAGCCGGCAGAGTGTCCAAATATCGCCCGATGCCGCCTATCCTGGCGCTCACCCCGTGGGAGCATACCCAGCGCAGGCTGACTCTGCGCTGGGGCGTGACCCCGGTCATCGTCAAGGACCTGCACAGCGTGGACGACTTCTTCGCCCGAGGCGAGGAGCAGGCAGTGTGGGTGGCAGGCGCGGAACCCGGCGACCTGGTAGTGCTGGTGGCGGGTGTGCCCATCGGCGTGCCTGGTGGCACCAACCTGCTCCGCGTGCTGACCATCTCGCGTTACAGGCACGAGTAGTAGGCCGTAGCCTTGACGTGGCCTGCATGACTGGTCGGCCAGGCTGCGGTAGAAAAAGGGCCAGGGAGAAGCTGAGATGCTCAAGCTGCACAACACGCTGACCAGACGTCTGGAGCCAGTGGAACCCGTCAGCACTGGCACCGTGAAGATGTACACCTGCGGCCCCACGGTCTACCGCGATGCCCACATCGGCAACCTGCGCTCTTACCTCATGGCCGACTGGATACGCCGCGCCCTGGAAGCCCACGGACTGAAGGTTGTCCACGTCAAGAACATCACAGACGTGGGCCATATGCGCCAGGAGTTGCTGGAGCAGGGAGAGGACAAAGTAATCGCAGCCGCCATCGCCGAGGGCAAGACGCCGGCCGAGATAGCCCAGTTCTACACCGAGAGGTTCCTGAGGGACGAGGCGAAGCTGAACATCCTCAGGGCCACCCATCTGCCCAGGGCCACCGCTCACATACCTGAGATGATTGAGATCGTCCAGCGCCTGCTGGAGAAGGGGAACGCCTACGAGGTCAATGGCAACGTTTACTTCTCGGTGGCCAGCCTGCCGGACTACGGCAAGCTGTCCGGCAACATCCAGGAGGCGGAGCTGCTGGAGGCGGTGCGCGTGGAGGCGGACCCGCTGAAGCGTGACCCCCGCGACTTCACCCTGTGGAAGGCCGCCGAGCCAGGCAGGGAACTCAAGTGGCCCAGTCCTTGGGGCGACGGCTTCCCGGGCTGGCACATCGAGTGCTCGGCCATGTCCCTCAAGTACCTCAGCCAGCGCTTCGACATCCACACCGGCGGCGTGGACAACATCTTCCCCCATCACGAGGACGAGTCCGCTCAGAGCGAGAGCTTCACGGGCGGGCCTGTGGTCAGCATGTGGGTGCATGGCCAGCACTTGCTGGCCGACGGCGTCAAGATGGCCAAGTCCATGGGCAACTCCTTCGTCCTGGCCGACCTGGAGGGCCAGGGCTTTGACCCGCTGGCCTTCCGCTACCTGTGCCTGACGGCGCGCTACAGGACCAGGCTGGACTTCACCTTCACGGCGTTGAAGGCGGCCCAGCGCGCACTGCTGAGGCTACAGGACCGGGTGTGGGAGTGGTCTCTGCTGCCACCCCTGGCCCAGGATGCCACGGAGGCCGTGGAAGACTGGAAGGCCCGCTTCCTGGAGCGTGTGGACAGGGACCTGGACATGCCCGGCGCGCTGGCCCTCACCTGGGAGCTGGCCCGCGCCAACCTTCCGGGCCAGGTGAAACTCCAGGCCATCAGGGAGTTTGACAGGGTGCTGGGGCTGGCGCTGGACCGCGTCGTACAGGAGTACCGGGTGCCCGACGACGTGCGGCGGCAGGTAGCCCAGCGGGAGCGGCTGCGCCAGCAGCGCAGGTACCGCGAGGCCGACCAGGTCCGGCAGGAGCTGGACGCCCGCGGCTACCTGCTGCGGGATACGCCGGCGGGCACCCGCGTGCGGCCAAAGACGGCCTGGGAGAAGCGCCAGGAAACCTGGCGGACTATCTCTTCCTCGGCGGAGGTGGCATCCCTGGTGGACGACCCCGACGCCGCCGATGTCACCGTGGGCATTACCGCCGCCAACTATATGGACGACGTGCAGCGCTGCGTCAGCAGCGCCCTCAAGCATGCGGGCCAGCGCCAGGTCGAGGTGGTGGTACTGGACAACAACTCCACGGATGGCACGGGCCAGTGGCTGGAGCATGTCGCTGCCCGGGACCCCAGGCTCCGCGTCATTCACACCGACCACGTCCTGGGCGAGGCCTCCGCCCGCAACGTGGTGCTGAAGCTGAGCCGTGGCCGGACTGTGGTCCTCCTGGATACCAGCGTGGAGGTGACAGGGGATATCTACGGCCCCATAGACCACTGGCTGGAGGACGCTACCATAGGCGTCGTAGGCCCCTTCGGCCTGCGGACTGAAGACCTGCACCACTTCCATGACGACGAGGGTGTCGCCGGCGACGTGGACGCCATGCAGGCGTACTGCTTCGCCTTCCGCCGCGCCCGGCTGAAGGACGTGGGAATGATGCGGGAGAGCTTCCGCTTCTACCGCAACCTGGACCTGGACTACAGCTTCCACTTCAGAGGCAAAGGCTACAGGATCGTCGCCCTGCCTGACCTGCCAGTGCAACGCCACACGCACCGTGTCTGGAGCCAGCTCGCCGAGGGCCAGCGGGAAGCCCTCAGCCGCAAGAACTACCGCAGGTTCCTGGACAAGTGGGGGGACCGCTTCGACCTGCTGGTAAGCGCCAGGGCCAACGGCCAGCACCAGGAAGTGCCGGTGGCCCACTCCCGCCATGGCAAGGGCCATCGGAAAAGGTAGGACGCCTGGCGTACCTTTTAGCCATCAGCTATCAGCGGTCAGCGCCCCATCCATCCGCTGATGGCTTCCTAGGGCTTCCTGTCCAGGACGATGTAGGCCACCTGCTCCGTCAGGGAGACATCAAACCCAGCGTCCTGGAAGTAGCGCATCATAATGTCCCTGGCGGTGAAGAAGGCCGTGCCCTGGTGGGACTGGAAGAACCGGCACGGATGGCCGACATCCCCACCACCACAGTCGTCGCGGTGCATGGCTGCCAGAGTGCGCTGGCCTTCCTCGTCGTGGTAGAAGCGGGCGTGCCACCTCTCCTGGCCTGGGCCATGGCTGGCCCTGTGGGCATCCTGTGGTCGGAGGAAGCCATCGTCCCCCTTCAGGCACAGGTTGGAGCCTTCAATGTAGGGCCAGCCGACCACCTCGTCGAACAAGGACAGCGTCTCCTTGAGGCCCTCTGAGTCCAGGAACACCACATTGATAATGTCGCCGCTCCTGTGAGGAGCGCCCGTGGTGCAGTCGCGCAGCCGGGTCGCGGGCAGGAGCAGGCCCCGGTAAATGGAGATGCTGTCCAGGAAAGTCCAGAAGTCGCTGGCAGCGGATCTCAGGGTGAAGAACTGGAGCCTGGGCTTGCCCGCCAGGGGGCCTTTGCCGATGGGCATCTCGTCGAGGAACTCGTCGTCCACCCAGGCGGCGGCGTAGCTGTCCACCAGGTTGGCTACCAGGTGCAGACTGTGCCACTTGCCCGCCTCCAGACCACGCCACTGGAAGGCGTCTCCCCCCGCCGTCCGGAGGCTGACCACGCCGCCGGCCGAGACATCCAGGCTGGCCGCGTGGGCCAGGTCTCCCCCGGAGCCAGCCCAGGAGAAGGCCAGGCTCGCCACAGACCCAGTCTGGCCCGGCACAAGCTCAGGCAGCATGATAGAGGCAGTGTAGCTTGCCATTTTGAGGCCGTCCGGCAGGGCCAGTCCCCTGTGAACAGGGCCATGGAGCACCAGCGCGTTAGCACCGTCAAGGGCCACCGTATCGCTCACCATGGCCGAAGCCTCCGACGCCATGAGCGTCCAGGTATCCCCAGGGAGACGCCGTCCGGCAGGGTAGCCCTCGTAGCTCTCGGCGAACAGGAGCACGGGCAGCGCGTCAGGAGGCCGGGCAGAGCAGGCAGAGGCAATGACCAGCAGGACGGCGACGGCAGCCGCCAGAATGCCAAGGTCGAACAGCAGGGCAAAGAGCTTCTTGCGTCGGGGCATGCAGACAGGTCCTTACGGTCCAGGGGCGTTGGCACACCGGCGAAAGGCCGCGCCACAGGCCAGACACGCCAGCACCGCAAGGGCCGAAAAACTCGGGCCAGGTAAGTCCTCAGGGAGTACCCTGGCCCAGTCCCAGCTTACAGGAACTGCTCATATAAATAAACGCCCCAGCGGCCAGATAGTCAGCAATTCCCTGGCTGGCCTGGCACGGGCCAGTGCAGAAGTCGCGCCACTTGGCCTGCAAGCATGGGGGACCTGGAGGGGCATTACGAGGCTGTCACAGAGGCGCGTACCTGGACATCCAGGCCCAGGGCCGCCTTGCCGATAATCTCCAGCGACCTGTCCTGGTTGGGAGGCATCAGCGTGGACGTGCGGACGTCCCGGAACAGGCGCTCCAGGGGATAGCGCCTGTGGGCACTGCGCCCGCCGACGGCCTGGATGGCCCTGGAAGTTACCATGAGCGCCGCCTCCGTGGCCAGGTATTTGGCCCGGGCAGCCAGCACGGCCCGGCCCACGGGGTCGGCCTGCTCCCAGCGGCTGGCGGACTGGTACAGCACCAGCCGGGCGCCTTCCAGGGCCATGGTCATCTCGGCCACGTGCCGCTGGACGACGAGGCTGTGGGACATGGGCGCCGGGTCTGGGGCGAACTGGTGGGTGTTGCAGTACTCCATGGTGAAGTCCAGCGCCCGCTGCGCCGCGCCGATGTAAATGGCCGCGTAGCCCAGCCCGAAACCCTGGACAACGCCGGCTCTGTCGGCGCGGCCCGGCTCTCCCAGCAAGTCCTCCCTGGTCACGAAGCAGTCCTTGAACTCCACGCTGGGGCTTACCGTGCCGCGCATGCCCAGGGTGTCCCAGTCGCCGGAAACCTGCATGCCGGGCGTGCCGTGAGGGACCAGCGCCATCTGGAGGCCCAGGGGGCTGCCATTGGGGCCGCGCATGGTGCAGTGGACCATGTACCTGTGGGCCGCGCCGGCCATGGTGCAGAAGTGCTTCCTGCCGTTGATGACGTACCCGCCATCCACCGGGGCGATAACGGTCTCCACCACGCCAGTGCCACCTCGGCGCTCCGGCTCGCTGCCCCAGCTACCGAAGAGCTTGCCCTGCTGCACTACCTCGGGGTAGAGGCGGGCCTTCTGCTCAGGCGAGGCCAGCGCGTCAATGAACCGCTGCACCACGGAGTGCATGTGCAGGGTCATGGTGCTGTTGGTGCAGCCCTGGGCCAGCTTCTCGATGACCAGGATGTAGGTCAGCATGTCCAGCCCGAGGCCGCCGTACTCCCTTGGAACGGCCATGGCCAGGAAGCCATGCCGCCAGAGGTCATGCCAGCTTTCCCTGGGGTGCTCCGCCGACTGGTCGTACTGATCGGCCCGGGGCTCAAGGCACTCCCTGGCGACCCACTCGGCCTTCTCCAGGAGTTGCCGCTGCTGCGGCGTCAGGGTGAAGTCCATGGCACACCCTCCTTGCAGGCTATGGGGCCAGGCTTCGCCAGGCAGGGCTAGTCCAGGCGCGGCCTGCCTCCGGAGCCATCCAGGGCGCGGTAGGCGAAGCGCAGCATGGCCTCCTGGAACTCGATGTTCTGCTCCACGGACGGCGAGCCGTGGCCGGCGTCGAACCAGAGGACCTCTATGGGCTTGCCCAGCGCCCTCATGCGCTGCTCGTAGATTTCCACCTGGCGCGCCGGGCAGCGCGTGTCGTTGCGCCCCTGGATGACCAGCACCGGCGCCCTGACGTCCTCCACGTAGGTGAGGGGAGAGCTGGCGGCGTACCGCTCCGGGACCTCGGCCGGCGTACCTCCGAAGAGGGCGATATCGTAGGCCTTGAGTGTCTCGGCCTCGTCCTCGAACTCGATGGCCCAGTCGGCCACGGCCACGCCGGCCATGCCGCAGGCCCACAGGTCTGGACGCGTGCCCAGCGCCTGCAGGGTCAGGAAGCCACCGTAGGACCAGCCGTTGAGCAGCACCTGGTCTGGCCGGGCAATGCCCTGCTCCACCAGCCACTGCCGGGCAGCCACCATGTCCTCCACCTCCCAGTGGCCGGGGTTGCCCCATATCTTCTGCTGGAACTCCCGGCCAAAGGTGGTCGAGCCACGGTAGTTGACGCTCAGGAAGGCGAACCCGTGGTCAAGCCACGCCTGGCTCTGAGCGTTGAACATGTCGGACATGGCGAACTCTGGCCCCCCGTGGGTGTGCAGAATGGTGGGGAAAGGCCCGCTGCCCTCTGGCAGCGCCAGCCACGCCTGCACCAGCACACCGTCGGAGGACCTGAACTCCACCGAGCGCCACGGACGGCATGGTGGAACATCTCCTCCGGCCAGAAGGGTACGTACCCCCGCGCCTGTGCCAAAGGCAATGACCCGTGGCGGATGCGCCGAGTCTTGCCAGTGGGCGATCAGCTCCCCTCCAGGGCCAAAGGAGGCCCACCAGAAAGTCCCGCCAGGATGCTCCAGCCGCCTCAGGTCGCGCCGCCGGAGGTCGTACAGGTAGATGCGGGGAACGGCCCGGTAGTGCTCCATGAGCAGGATGGAGGAACCGTCCGCAGACCAGTCCTCTGGCGACACGTCGCCCTCAAGCCCTGGAAGGGGCAGGTCCAGCCGCTCTCCGGTCGCTATATCCCAGACCACTGGCCTGTTGACCTCGTAGCGGTTGGTCCTGGCCAGCAGCCGCAGGTCGCCTGGCACCCGCGAGAAGGCGATGGCTTCCAGGCTGGTGCCGGGGCCGTCCCATAGCTCAGCTACACGCTTGCCGCTGCGGGTGTCCACGGCTACCAGGCTGTACTCCAGCCTGCCGCTGCGCTCGGTGCTCTGCATCACGGCGACCTCGCCGCCGGGAGACAGGACAGGGCCATGACACAGCCTCGGGCTACTCCAGACGGCCCTGGGCACTCCCAACGAGCCGTCCGGGGCCACGTCAACGCAGTAAAGATGCATGCCTCCGGACAGGGCCACGGTGACGCCGATGAGGTTGCCGGCGTAGCTCACGTCCAGGCCGGCGGGGGAGTAGGGAGGAAGCTGGGGCGTGACGTCCTGGGGCGGGCCGCCTTCAAAGGGCACGCGGACGTAGTGGCCAATCTCATTGCCCCTGGTATCGTCCAGGTACAGCACGTACTTGCCGTCGGGCGAAATCCTGCCGAAGCGCGCGCCGTCGGGCCGGTCGGTCAACTTCCTCAGGGTGCCGCTGACAACATCCCAGGCGTAGAGCTGGTACAGGCCCGACAGGTTGCTGGTCACCAGCCCACGGGTCGGCGCCGCGTCCGCGACCCGCGCGCTCACGATGGTGGCGGCACGGAACCGCTGCTTCCAGAGCGCGGCGTCGCCAAGCTGTAGCGGCCTGAGCATACTGACCTGGCCTCCTGCTGGAGAGATAAGCGCGGGCTGCGCGGGCGCTAGCTCTCTCTGGCCCTGGCCCGGCAGTCCTCCACCACCTCTTTCGGGACCACTCGCAGGGCCAGCAGGAAGAGCGAGGGCACGATAATGACGTCGTCAAGCTGGCCCAGCACCGGAATGAAGTCCGGCACCAGATCGAAGGGCAGCAGGATATAGCCGATAGCCAGCGCCAGGAGGACCTTCGCCAGGACAGGAGTGCGTCGGTCGCCCAGCACCAGTCGGTACACCCGGATTTCGCGCTTGACTTGCCTTGCGGTGGCCTTCAGCTTCTCCAGCATGTCCCTGCAGGCTGCCCCGAGGTAAGGCACTCGCATTTTACCGGAAGGGCCGACGGGCCGGCAACCTGGCGCCATACTCAGACGCGCCCGGCCACTGGCCAGCGCCTTTACATACGCAGAAAGGAAAGACTGGCCCGGTGGATGAATTGCCAAGCGGCGCGGTTGCGTGTATCCTTTTGTAAGAGTGTTCACTATGTCACGTGTGCGCTGGCTTGACTCACCCTTTGCCTGGGCAGTGGCTGGCTTCGGCATTGGCCTTGGCCTGGGCGTGACCCAGGTCTCGGCCTGGCTGGTGGCTGCTGGCCTGGGGCTGTTCGTCCTGTACCTGAGGCTGCACGGCCTTCCCATGCCCCGCAAGTCGGAGGAGGAGGCCGAGGGCGCCAAGGCCGTCAGCGCGGCGCCCGGGAAGAGGGAGCTCTCGGAGGGCTGGCTCTTCGCTGGCGGCCCGGCCTTCATCCTTGGCTGGATTGTGGGCTTCGTCGTCCACGGGCTGATTTTCTAGGCGGACTGCACCGGGGCTGCACGCCATCCCAGCGCCACGAGAGCGTGTTTCCAAACTCTTTCATCCCTTGCTGTAACCTGATCCCATGGGCGCTGGTCTGGAATGTAGGCCAGCCCCCTCTCTAGCTCTCCGCCAAAGGGGGCGAGAACAGTCCCTGCCCTCCTGGCGGAAGTCCAGGAAGGGGGCGAGACGCCAGCCCCCTCTCTGGCTCTCCCCCAGAGGGGGCGAGAACAGTCCCTGCCCCCTTTGGGGGAAGGTCAGGAAGGGGGCCTGCCCCTTCGGCACGCTCAGGGCAGGCCCGAGCCTGTCGAGGGGAAGGGGGCATTGTAGGCCTTGCCAATCAAACGGACTTTGGAATCACGCCACGAGGCCCATGTGTGACCGGAGGCGCCGGCATTGAGTAGCGGCACAGGCCCCATCAGGGCATCCCTGTTTGTTACGTGCATCGTTGACCAGTTCTATCCCGAGGTGGGCGAGAGCACGGTGCGACTGCTGCGCCGCCTGGGAGTCGAGGTGGACTTCCCGCCGGGCCAGACCTGCTGCGGCCAGCCTGCCTTCAACGCCGGCTTCTGGAAGGACACCAGGCGCGTCGCCCGGCGGTTCCTCAAGGCCTTCCAGGACAGCCAGTACATCGTCGCGCCCTCCGGCTCCTGCGCCAGCATGGCGCGCGTCTTCTACGAGGAGCTGTTCCACGATGACCCCGCGCTGGCCCAGCAGGCCCGCGCCATCGCCCCGCGCGTGTACGAGCTTTCCCAGTTCATCGTGGACGTGCTGGGCGTGAAGGACCTGGGCGCCGCCCTGGGCAGCCACAGGGCTGCCGGAGAGCCGCGCCGGGTGACCTACCACGAGGCCTGCCATCTGCGGCGGGAGCTGGGCGCCACCATGCAGCCCCGGCTGCTCATCCGCTCGGCCCCCGGCGTGGAGCTGGTGGAGATGGAGCAGGCCGACGTCTGCTGCGGCTTCGGCGGCACCTTCTCGGTCAAGTACCCGGACATCTCGGGGGCCATGCTCCAGGACAAGCTCAACAGCATCCGCGACACCGGCGCCAGCGCCGTCGTGGCCTGCGATTGCAGTTGCCTCATGCACATCGGCGGCGGGCTGGAGAAGCAGGGCATCCCGGTCAGGCCGGTGCACCTGGCCCAGTTGCTGGACGAGGCCACCAGCACCTGAGAAATCCGCCCGCTGCCGGGGCATCGTACATAATCTGGACGCGGCCTGCTGCCGCTCCGTGGAGTCAGCCGGTGGAACCCAGGACAAGAGAGTTCAACAAGGCGGCGGCCCTGGCCCTGAAGGACGAGAAGGTCCAGGCCAGCCTCCAGGGCCTGTACAGGGGCTTCCATCAGGCACGCATCCGCGCCGCCGAGGCTACCCCCAACTGGGAGGAGATGCGCGACCGGGCGCGGGCCATCAAGGCCCACGTCATCGAGAACCTGGACTACTACCTCCAGCAGGTGGAGAGCAGCGTCACCAGGGCCGGCGGCAAGGTCTTCTTCGCCAGCGACGCCGAGGCGGCCACCCGCTACGTCCTGGACCTGGCCAGGGCCAGGGGCGTGAAGCTGGCCATCAAGAGCAAGTCCATGGTGTCCGAGGAGATGGACCTGGACCGCCACCTGGCTGAGGCCGGCGTCGAGGCGGTGGAGACGGACCTGGGCGAGTACATCATCCAGCTTGCCGGCGAGACGCCCTTCCACATCATCGCCCCTGCCATCCACAAGTCCAGGACGGACGTAGCGGAGCTCTTCCAGCAGAAGCTGGGCACCCCCAGGTATGAGGAGATCAGCGATCTCACCAGGGAGGCACGCAAGCAGCTACGAGACAAATTCCTCCGGGCGGACATGGGCATCACCGGCGCCAACTTCGTCGTGGCCGAGACGGGCACCCTGGTGCTGGTGACCAACGAGGGCAACGGCCGCATGTGCACCTCCATGCCGCGCGTCCACGTGGCCATCACCGGCATGGAGAAGGTCATACCCTCCATGGAGGACCTGGGGCTGTTCCTTCGGCTGCTCATCCGCTCGGCCACGGGCCAGCGCCTCTCCAGCTACGTGACCATGGTCACCGGCCCCCGCCGTGAAGAGGACGAGGACGGGCCTGAGGAGTTCCACCTGGTCATCGTGGACAACGGGCGCTCCCGCCTGCTGGCCGACCCGGCGCTGCGCGAGGCGCTGTACTGCCTGCGCTGCGGCGCCTGCCTCAACGCCTGCCCGGTCTATCGCAAGGTGGGCGGCCACGCCTATGGTTGGGTCTATCCCGGCCCCATCGGCGCCATAGTGTCGCCCATGCTCACCGGCCTGGGCAATGCCAGAGACCTGCCCTACGCCTCCAGCCTGTGCGGCGCCTGCCGCGAGGTCTGCCCCGTGCGCATCAACATACCGCGCATGCTGCTCCACCTGCGGCGCGAGCTTGCCGAAGGCGCCCACTACCGCTCCGAGAAGCGGGCATCGCTGAAAGAGGCGCTGGCCATGAAGGGCTGGCTCCTCTCGGTGCTCCATCCCCTGACGCTGGAGATGGCCAACGCCGCCGGCCGCATCCTGCAGCGGCCCTTCCTCAGGAACGGGCGATTGTCCCGGCTGCCCAGGGCGCTGTCGGGCTGGACCAGGTACAGGACGTTCCCCGCCATCGCCGCCGAGTCCTTCCGCATGCGCTGGCGCAGGTACCTGGGTGACCAGGAGGAGGCCGAGTAGCCGCCATGGACCCGCGAGACCAGTTCCTCCAGGCCGTGCGCCGCGCCCTCAACTGGCCCGTCCGGGCGAAGCCCGACTTCCCGCCGGAGACGGCCTACTCCCAGGACGGCAAGGCCGTGGAGGCGCGCGCCCAGGCGGTGGCCGAGCTGATGGCGGCCAGGGCCGACGAACTGCTGGCCCGGTTGCAGGAGTCGGCGGCCCAGGCCGGCTGGAAGGTGGCCCGCAAGAAGTCCCCCTCGGAGGCCGCCGCCTACATCGCCGGCCTGGCCCGCGACATGGAGGCCCGCCTGGTGCTGCGGTCGGCGCACCCGGTGCTGGGCAGGCTCCGCCTGGATGCCTCGCTGACAGGGGCAGGCATCCGGCTGGAGGTCATGGCCATCAAGACGGCGCCGAGCAGGTCGGGGCGCGGCGACGAGCGGCGCGCGCTCCGGCAGCAGGCGGCCCGGGCCGACATGGGCGTCACCGGCGTGGACTACGCCATCGCCGAGACGGGTAGCTGCGTGCTCCTGGCCAGGAAGGGCGTCAGCCGGCTGGTGTCGCTGCTGCCGCCGGTGCACGTGGCCGTGGTGGAGCGCGGCCAGGTGCTACCCAGCCTGGACGAGCTGTTCACCCTGCGCCGCCGCGACGCCCTCCACGAAGACCAGGGCAGCTACCTGAACATCATCACCGGCCCCAGCCGCTCCGCCGACATCGAGTACACGCTGGTCACCGGCGTCCACGGCCCAGGCGAAGTGCACATGGTGCTGGTGGGGTAGGGGACATCACCACAGCCAGAAGAAGAGCAGGATGGCGATGCCCGCCACGACCCTGTAGATGGCGAAGAGCTTGAAGTCGTTCCGAGCGATATAGCGCAGGAGCCAGCTTATGGCCAGGAACGCGGTGACGAAGGACACCGCCAGCCCGATGGCCACGTCCACCAGGGCGCTGTTGTCCAGCGAGTCCAGCCCCTTGAGCAGCTCATAGATGGTGGCGATGCCCAGGGTGGGGATGGCCAGGTAGAAGGAAAAGGCCGTCGCCACCGGCCGCTTGAGTCCCACCAGCAGCCCCCCCACGATGGTCGAGGCCGAGCGCGACACGCCTGGCACCAGGGCGGCCACCTGCGCCAGGCCGATCAGCAGCGCCTGCCACGGCGTGATGTCCGATAGCTCCGACGCGTGGGGCTTTCGCGGCACCGACTCGATAATCCAGAGCGCCACGCCCCCGGCGATGAGGGACGCCGCCACCACCTGGGGCGAGAACAGGTGCTGGGTGATGTAGTCGCTGAAGAAGAAGCCCATCAGGCCTGCGGGTACGAAGGCCAGGCCAGTCCCCAGCCACAGCCGGCGCGTCGCCGGGTCCGATGGCAAGGCCTTCGCCTGCTGGAAAAGGTCCTTGCGGTAGAACCACAGCACGGCCAGGACTGCGCCAAGCTGGATGACTATCTCGAAGGTCCCGATGGTGTCCTGGAAGTCCAGTAGCTCCGAGGCTACTATCAGGTGGCCCGTGGAGGATATGGGGAGGAACTCGGTAACGCCCTCCACGACGCCCAGGATGCCGGCCGCAACCGGGTCTGACATGCGTGCTCCTTGAGGGAATGCTTTTACAACATAGCAGGGGATTGGCCTTTTCCGGCGCTCTCACGAAGGAAGCGGACTGAGCTAGCGGCGAACAGCACCTGCGTATAAAGGCAAGAGCATCACCAGGGCCGCCTGTGTCCATTGGCATGTCCGCAGAGCTAGCCTCCGAACACTCGCGCCCCTGCCTTCAAAAACCGCAGGGCCTCCTCGGCGGCGCAGGCAGCAAGCTCAGCCGCGCGGCTGGAGGCTTCTTCCAGCGTCATGGGCGCGCAGACGATGGCGGCCGCCGCGTCAATGCCGTGGGCATGGACGTCCTGGAAGCCCCGGCCCAGGGAGCCTGAGATACCTATAACGGGAATGCCCCTCGCCGTGGCACGCCGGGCGACGCCGATGGGGGCCTTGTTGAACACGGTCTGGAAGTCCATGCAGCCCTCGCCGGTGATGACCAGGTCGGCGCCGTCCAGTTGCTGGTCCAGCCCCACGGCGTCCAGCACGATGTCCACGCCAGGCCGCAGCTCCCCGTTGAGGAAGGCGATGAGGCCGCCGCCCAGCCCACCGGCGGCGCCAGCGCCCGGCACATCGTTGATGTCGGCACCTGTGTCACGCTTCACCACCTCGGCAAAGTGTTTCAGGGCGGCATCAAGCTGGGCGACCATTTCGGGCGTGGCGCCCTTCTGGGGGCCGTAGACGGCGGAGGCGCCCCTGGGACCTGTGAGGGGGTTGCTGACGTCGCAAGCCACCAGGAAGCGCGACTCCCGGGCGCGGGGGTCGAGGCCCGACATGTCAATGCGCTCCAGCCGGGCCAGGGCCGCGCCGCCGAAGGGCAGGTCGCGTCCGTCCCTGTCCAGCAGCCGTATGCCCAGCGCCTGGGCCATGCCAGCGCCGGCGTCGTTGGTGGCGCTGCCGCCGATGCCGACGATGAAGCGCCGGAAGCCGGCGTCCAGCGCCTGGCGGATGGCCTCGCCCAGGCCGTAGGTGGTGGTGATGAGCGGGTTGCGCCTGTCCGGCGGCACCAGGGCCAGGCCCGAGGTGCGGGCCATCTCGATGACGGCGGTGTAGCCATCGCCCAGGGCGCCCCAGCGGGCTGTGCGCCGCTCGCCCAGAGGCCCGGTGACCTCGGCGGTGCGCACCTCGCCCCCCGAGGCCTCCACCAGCGTTTCCAGGGTGCCATCGCCGCCATCGGCCACGGGCACCAGCGTCACCTCGGCATCTGGTACCACCCTCCGGACGCCTTCGCTCATGGCCCTGGCCACCTCCAGCGCCGATATACTCCCCTTGAAGCTCTGCGGTGCTATGACTACCTTCATGGCCCGCCGTCCATCCCTGCCAGCAGCCTTGCGGGCTTGATGCTGGCCGTGTAATGGTGACATTATATCCTATGACGTGGATGCCTACAGGGTATTCTATGGACAGGAGACCGCTGGGCCTGTTCTAGCGACCTCCTGAGGGTGCCGGGCCAGTAGTCTTGGACTATTCAGTCCTACCGCCTGCCGCGCAGGCGAGGGTCCAGGGAGTCTCTGAGAGAGTCCCCAAAGAGGTTGAGGCCCAGGACAACGATGGCAATGGCCAGGCCGGGGGCTATGGCTAGCTGGGGCGCGTGCTCAAAGTACTGCTGCGCGGTGGTCAGCATATTGCCCCAGGAAGGCGTGGGAGGGGAGATGCCCAGGCCAAGGAAGCTCAGCGCCGCCTCTGTCGTTATAGCGTTGCCAACGTTGACCACCAGCAGGACTATGAAAGGGGCAAAGGAGTTAGGGACAAGGTGACGGAAAATGATACGCCAGTGGGACATGCCAATAGCTTCGGCGGCTTGAATGTACTGCATCTGCCGCAGGGTAAGGGCGTGGGAGCGTATGACGCGGGAGGAGGCCGCCACGAGGCTCACGGCGATGGCAAGTATCACGACTTTCATGGTAAAGCCCAGCCCAATGGTGATGACCGCAGCAACCACCAGTCCCGGGAGGGTGAGGAATACATCAATGATCCGCTGCGACAGGAGGTCCACTAGGCGACCAAAGTAGGCGCTGATGACCCCTATCAATGCCCCCAGCGATACTCCCAGCAGGGGTGCAGACAAGCCGACGTACAGGGACGTGCGTCCTCCATGCAGCAACCTGGTGAAGAGGTCACGTCCTATCTCGTCGCTACCCAGCCACAAGCGGTGGCCCTCGCTATCAGTGGCTAGAGGCGGCAGGAAGCGCGATGCTACGGACCTGTCAAACTTGAAGGGAGTCAGCACGTCCGCCAGCATCACCAGGAGGAGTATACTCCCAACCACGATGGCGCTCACACCAGCACTGGGGTGTGCGCGAACAAAGGACATAAAATTGAAGGCTGCGTCCTGTGCCCAGGCGAAGGGGCCTGTCCTGGCGGTGCTGACGTAAGCGTTGGCAAGCCTCATAAAGCTTCCTTTCACCAGAGGACTTAAGTGTAGCGGATACGTGGGTCCAGCCATGCGTACAACAGGTCAATGAACAGTATCCAGACCAGGGTGAACACCGCCAACCCCAGCGTCACCCCCAGTACCAGGGCGAAGTCCCTAGTGAAGACCGCCTGCTGCATCATACTGCCCATGCCCGGGAGGTTAAATATCACCTCTATCACTACTGCGCCCTCAACTATAGCGGAGAAGTTCAGCGCTGCCAGGGTGATTACCGGCAGCGCGGCGTTGGGCAGGCCGTGGCTGACGACGACTGTCCACTGCCGCAGCCCTTTAGCCCTGGCGGTCCGGATATAGTCTTCATTGAGTACCTCCAGCATCATGGAACGCACAAGGCGAGTGATAAGGGCCGCAGAGCGGTATCCCAGTATCAACGAGGGTATCAAAAGTATGCCCAGATTGGCCATCGGGTCATCGAAAAAGGTGTAAAACTGAATTGGTGGGCTCCAGTGGAGCACCCTTAGTAGCATCAGCAGTATGACTATACCGACCCAGAAAGTGGGCATAGCCAGGCCAGCGGCAGTGAAGGCACGGATTGCCTGATCAGCCCATGACCCGCGCCAGATGGCGGACATAACCCCTAGTGGAAGGGCCACCGCCAGGGACATGACCATGGCCATCACTGCCATGGCCGCCGTTACCTGGACCTTGGCTAGCAAGAGCTTTAGAACAGGACTTTGGGCACGAACCGACTGTCCCAGGTCTCCTCTGACTGTGTTCCAGAGCCACCTGGCATACTGCTGGTACAGAGGGTCTAGAAGGCCCAACTCTTCCCGCACCCTTTGCATCTCCTCTGGGCTAACGGCTGCGCCGCCGCCTTCAGCTATCAGGCCGTGTACCACGTCCCCAGGGAGGACGCGCAGCATGAAGAACAGAAACGTGCCCAGTAGAAAAAGGGTGGGTATCACTAACAGGAGGCGTCGTACCAAGTATGTTCTCATGGGCGCTCGTGCCCCTGGCTTTCCGCCAACTGCTCCGGGGCCTTGCTGATTTGGACAGAAGCCCTGTGGTTTGGCTATCCTTCCCCGACCGCAGGGCTTCCTTTCTGGCCTGGTAATGTCATGCTGTGCTATCTGCTGGGAGCGGTCTCGTCAAGCCAGACCCGCTCTATTTTGTAGTGCTGGAACAACCCGCCTGGCAGCGGATAGAAGTCCCTGACGTAGTTCCAGCGCATCACACCCAGGCGTCCAAAGGAGTGCAGCGGAACCAGAGGGACCCACTCCTCCCGCATAATCCTGTCCATTTCTTTGAAGATTTCGTTTCTCTCAGGGCCAGATGGGGTGACCCTGGCCTTGTCCAGTAGCTGCATCCAGTTATCCGGAGGAGTCCAGCCGCAGTTCCTTCCTGCACCCGGCAAGTAGACCGTCTCAATCATCGTGATGATGCTAGGGCGGCTGACAGCCGTGCCGTGGCTAATAGCCTCATAGGTCCTGTCCGCGCATAGCTTCAGGATAGAAGGCGAGTCCTGCAATCTAAGCGTGACCTTCATGCCCGCATCATTTAGCTGCTGTACTACCACCTGCGCCAAGTCCCCGATTATATCTTCGAAGATCAGAGTGAACTCAGTAAGGCCAGCCTGTTGGGCCAGTTGCTTCGCTTCGGCCAAGTCCTGGTCCCTGGTTGCAGGATTGAAGCCCCGGAACTGCCACACGTCAAAGCCGAAGAGAGGCTCATGCGCCCCGAAGAAGCTATGGGCGCGGTAGAAGGACTCTATCCCTGGAGCCTGTAGCACATCCAGGACCTTCTTTCGGTCAATCGCCAGGTAGACCGCTTTCCTGGCCCTCACATCATTGAAAGGAGGCTTTGTGTTGTTCAGGATCAATGGCCGCAGGTCGGGATGGAGGTAAGTCTCAGCCGTAGCCTTGTCTCCTGCCTGCTTTGCTATCGCACTCCACTTTTCAGCAAACAGGATGCCCAGGCGGTCCACACGTCCAGTCAAGAAAGCCGCGCCTGCCGAGTCGAAGTCTCCAAAGGCAACAGAGGTAACCTTGTCCAGGTACGGGAATGGTTGTCCGTCGGGCGCTTTCCTGAAGTAGTTAGGGTTGCGCTCCGACTCTATGAAATTGTCTCTCTCGGCCCGGCTAAGCTTGAACGGCCCAGTGCCAATTATGCGCTCAGGGCGGTCCACTCCACCTTCCAGCTCAAGGACGTGCTTGGGAAGGATGAGGTGCCAGGAGTCCGCCAGGTCTTCTAGGAAGTCAACGGACGGGCTTTTGATCCTGACAGTGAGAGTGGTGTCATCTATTTTCTCGACGTTTGTAATGGCAGCAAACCCAGCAGCGCGAGGCTGAAGAATCCCCTGAGGAGGCTTGGCCCAGCGGTTCAGAGCAAAGCTGATGTCCTCTACTGTCAGGGGCTTACCATCGTGCCACTGGATGCCTTCTTCAAGCTCCAGGGTAAAAGACGTTAAGTCCTGGCCCACCGTCCAGGTCTTGGCCAGATCGGGCGTGATGGTTATACCGTCTTCGGGGTTGAACTGGAGCAGTCCGCTGTAGTGCCTGGCAAAGTGGTGCAGCCCATCAAACCTGGATAGCTGGGTTACATCCCACTTCGGAGAAAACAGGGACACGCCTATTACCAGATGTCCCCCGCGTCTTGGCTTGCCCGTGCCAGCGGCAGGCACGGAGGTCGGCGTAGCCGCCGGCTGAGGTGTAGCTACGGGCGTGGAACCAGCAGGAGGGGCAGCAGTGCCAGTCGGAGCAGGCGCCGCCCCAGGAGCACAAGCTAGTGCCAGCGCTAACGTTCCAGCCAGTAAAGCAAATAATGACCTAGAACCTTTCACGTGGGTCTCCTTACGGATAGCAATTGCTTTCATCAGGTCTATTAGTCTTAAACAAGCTAATAAAAGATACTCGGAAAATTTGCGAGTGGCATGCTAGCATCAGCTCAGGCGCTTTGTCAAGATAACTTTAACTCGCAACCAGCACTGTAGACGGCCAAGTTGATGGGCCGGGGAGGAGAGGAAGTGCTTTGGCCACCGTCCCACAGCTAGATTTCTTGCCCTGGCTCTATTGGCAGGGTAGCGTCCTGCCGCGAATCGGCCATGCCTATGAGCCTGGAACAAGTCAACTGGTGCTGTCTCCTCGACCTCCTCTTGGTCTCCCCCTCGGCAAGGGAGAGAGCCAGACCTTTCCCTTGCTGGACGAGGGAAGCTCTCCTGCTGTCCCCCTTGGCAAGGGGGACAGCAGGGGTCAGGTCTCCCTACTTATCTGGCGCGGGCTCCATGCCTACTGGCTCGTGTGATAGGGGCTCGAAACGTGCTACACTAAGCCTGGGGTGGTTGCCATGCGACACGTGCTAGCTGTGCTACTGGTGGTCGTCGGCCTGGGGGGCTTCTCTCTGGGTATTGGCCTCAGGACGGCATCGGCCCAGGGACCACAGGCAACGCTCATAGAGATTGATGGCGCCATAGACCCCATTTCGGCCGATTTCCTGTCCCGAGGGATTGACGCGGCCAAGGAGGACGGCGCGCCCTTCGTCCTGGTGAGGCTGGACACGCCGGGAGGTATGCTTTCGTCCACCCGCGAGATGGTGGAGAAGATAATGGCCTCGGAGGTGCCGGTGGTGGTCTACGTGTCTCCCCCTGGCGCTCAGGCGGCTTCGGCGGGCACGTTCATCGCCGCCGCAGCCCACGTGGCGGCCATGGCGCCTGGCACCAACATCGGCGCGGCCTCCCCGGTAGGCACGGCCGGCGAGGAGCTCCCCGAGACGCTGAAGTCCAAGGCGACCCAGGACGCCGCCGCCTTCATGCGCAGCATCGCCGAGGAGCGCGGCCGCAACGCCGAGGCGCTGGAGCAGACCATCCTGAGCGCCCGCGCGTTCTCCGCGTCGGAGGCGCTGGCCCAGGATATCGTAGACCTGGTGGCCAGGGACGTGGACGACCTGCTGGCCCAGCTTGATGGCCGCACCGTGGCCCTGGACAGTGGCCAGGTAGTCCTGGAGACCACCGGACTGGCCCTGCGACAGGTAAGCAAGAACCCGCTGGAGCGCTTCCTTTCTTTTGTAGCCGACCCCAACATCGCTTTCCTGCTGCTGACCATCGGCGGGCTGGGCATCCTGGTGGAGCTGCTGAACCCCGGCACATGGGTACCCGGGACCGTGGGAGTGATAGCGCTGGCGCTGGCCTTCGTGGCACTGGGCAACCTGCCGGTGAACTGGGTGGGCGTTGCCCTCATGGCGCTGGCCATGGTCTTCTTCTTCCTGGAGCTCCAGTCGCCGGGCATTGGCCTCTTCGCAGTGGGCGGCGCGGTGTGTTTCCTGCTGGGCGCGTTCCTGCTCTTCGGCGGCTTCAGCCCGCCACCCATACCACGGCCCAGCTTGCGGGTAAGCCTGTGGCTCATTGGGGCCGTCAGCGCCCTGCTCTTCGCCTTCCTGGCCTTCCTGTTCAGGGCCATTGCCCAGTCGCGCAAGGCCTATATCAAGACCAACGAGACGCTGATTGGGCGCGTGGGCCGGGTCACCAGCACTCTCAACCCGAGGGGCACGGTGCAGGTGGCCAGCGAGCTATGGAGCGCCATCTCGGACTCAGGGGAAGTAATCGAGAAGGGAGAGGAGGTGATCGTGTCTGATGTTGATGGCCTGACACTCAAGGTATTCAAGGCATCCAAGGCCGCAGATAAGGGGGTAGTATTATGATCCCTTATATCCAGATAGTCCAGCAGTACGAGAGACTGGCCGTATTCTGGCTTGGAAGGTTCGTAGGCACCAGGGAGCCGGGGCTGCACGTATTCTTCTGGCCGTTCCACAAGACCAGGAGGATAGACCTGCGGGAGGACGTTATTGACATCCCCAGGCAGACCAATATCACCAGCGATAACGCGCCCATCAACATAGACTTCCTGGTGTACCTGCGCGTCATTCCCACGGAGGCGCAGAAGTCGGTACTTGAGGTAGTGGACTACAGGAGCGCCGTAATCGGCATCGCCACCACCACGCTGCGCGCCGTGATAGGCAACCTGGCCCTGGATGACGTGCTGTCCCAGCGGGAGCGCATCAACGAGGAGCTGCGGCTGAGGCTGGACGAGGTGACTGAACGCTGGGGCATCAAGGTGACACAGGTGGAGATACGGGAGATTGAGCCGCCGCGGGAGGTCCAGGAGGCCATGAACCGGCAGATGTCCGCCGAGCGCGTGCGCCGCGCCGTGGTCACCGAGGCCGAGGGCACGCGCCAGGCCAGCGTGACCGTGGCCGAGGGCGAGAAGCAGGCCGCCATCCTGCGAGCCGAAGGCGCACGCCAGTCGGAGATACTGAAGGCCGAAGGCGACCGGCAGGCCGCCATGCTGCGGGCCGAGGGCTTCGCCACCGCCCTGGAGAAGATTTCCAGCGCGGCCCGCAACATAGACTCCAACACCCTCAGCCTGCAGTACTTCGACACGCTGAAGCAGCTTGGCGCCAGCCAGTCCACCAAGTTCATATTCCCCATGGAGTTCACCACGCTGCTCAGCCCCTTCCTGGGCAAGACGGCCAACCGCACCGACGGCGGCAACAGCGCCCCCAGCAGCCAGTAGTCCGTCACTGCCGAGAAGGGGGCTACAGGTGGGCAAGCGATGCCTCAAAGCAGGAGTGACGCACTGCTAGAGGTATTCCTTGACCTTGCGGGCCAGGCTAAGGGTCATGCCGGGCACGGCGGCGATATCTTCCAGCGATGCCTCGCGGAGCCGCTGCACCGAGCCGAAACGGCGGATGAGCATGCGCTTGCGCTTGGGGCCTATGCCTGGCACCAGGTCTATGGCCGAGGCCACGCTGGCCCTGGAACGCCTCTGTCGGTGGAAGGTGATGGCGAACCTGTGGGCCTCGTCGCGGGCGCGCTGCACCAGGAACAGCCCCTGGGAGTTGCGCGGCAACACTATGGGTTCCGGCGTGTGGGGAACGAATAGCTCCTCGTTTTCCTTGGCGATGCTGGCCAGCGGCACGTCGTTGACGCCAAGCTCCAGGAACACCTGGAGGGCCGCACCCAGGTGTCCCTTGCCGCCGTCTATCAGCACCAGGTCAGGCAGGATGCCCCAGGACTCGGCCTTGCCGCTGTCCTGCTGCCGGCCCTGGCCGGCCTGCCCATCATGGGCCGCGTCCTGGCCGTCCTCGCCGGAGGCGTGCCCGTTGACGGCGGCTGCCAGGCGCTTGAAGCGGCGGGCCAGGACCTCCCGCATCATGGAGTAGTCGTCCACGCCTTCCACGCTCTTGATCTTGAAGCGCCGGTAGTGGACGGGCTTCGGCTCGCCGTCCTCGAAGACCACCATGCTGCCCACGGCATTGGTGCCCTGGATGTTGGAGATGTCGTAGCATTCGATGCGCCTGGGGAGCCTGGGCAGGTCCAGCGCCTCGCGCAGCTCGGCCATGGCGGTGGCAAGCCTGCTGGAGTCCGCCTCCTGGCGGACTTTGAGTTGCTCCAGGCCCTGGGCGGCGTTCTCCGCCACCATCTGCACCAGCTTGCGCCGGGCGCCTCGCTGGGGGCAGTGGACTGCCACGGCGCCCTTGCGCTTCTCCCTGAGCCACTGCTGTATGGCCTCAGCCTCCTCCAGGGGGTACTGCACCAGGATGCGGGGCGGCACATAGGGATTGGCACCATAGAACTGCTTCACGAAGGCCGTGAGTACCCTGGCAGGCTCATCGTCCTGGGTGCCCTCCATGGTGAAGTTGTCGCGGCCGATGAGCTTGCCCTGGCGGATGAAGAACACCTCCACCCAGGCCTCACGCTGTCCGGGCGCCAGGGCGATAACATCCATGTCCTCGTCGCTAAGCTGGAGCACCTTCTGGCCCTCGTGGACCTTCTCGATGGCCCTGATCTGGTCCCGCAGCACGGCGGCCCGCTCGAACTCCAGCGCCTCGGCGGCCTCCGCCATCCTGTCCGCCAGCGCCCTGACCACCCTGTCGGTCCTGCCCTCCATGAACAGCACCACCTGGTCTACGACCTCGCGGTACTGCTCCTTGCTGACGGCGCCAATGCACGGCCCGACGCAGCGGTGCAGGTAGAAGTCCAGGCATGGGCGCGGGTCGGTGCCGGTGATGGCCTTGGTACACGACCTGTAGGGGAACAGCTTCTTGAGCAGCGCCAGCGTCTTGCGCACGCTGGTGGAGTTGGCGAATGGCCCGAAGTAGCGCGCCCCGTCCTGGAGGTCCACCCTGCGGGTGATGTATACCTGGGGAAAGTCCTCGGACAGGTCAATCTTGATGAAGGGGTAGCTCTTGTCGTCCTTGAGGCGGGCATTGTACGGCGGCCGGTGCCGCTTGATGAGGTTGGACTCCAGTATCAGGGCCTCCTGCTCCGACTCGGTGAGGATGTACTCGAAGTCGGTGACCTTGCCGACCATGGCCCTGGTCTTGGGTGGAAGCCCGGCGGGGCTGGCGAAGTAGGTGCGGAGCCGGTTGCGGAGGCTGGACGCCTTTCCGACGTAAAGCACATCCCCCGCCTCGTCGCGCATGATATAAACGCCCGGCCTTGTGGGCGTGGCCGCCAGACGCGCCGCGAACCTGCTCCGCTCCATGTCCTCTCGCTACCGTAGCACAAAACTGAGCGCCACCAGGATGACCACCATCAGAGCAGCTATGACACCAATGTACCTGAGCTCGGCCCCCACGAAGTTGACAGAGGAGGCCTGCTCGGCTGTTACCCTGCGCCTGGCCCTTCGCACTGGCTGGGGCGCCTCTGGCGCTCGCTGGGCCTGGATGGGCTGGGGTTGGGGCTGAGGCTCCGGGGGCCTGGCCTCTGGCTCTGCCACGGTGGTGGTGGCCTGTGCCGTGGTCTCCGGAGGGGCTTGTGTGGACTCCGCCACCTGTGGCCTGCCTCTGGCACGCCGCTTCTTTCTGCTCAACTCCGCCTGCCTGGAGGCTACGCGGTGGGCTTTACCTGACATTGTATTCCTCCTGAGATGCAAAGGATAATATGGGCCACACTGCCGGAGAGGGGCTGCGACAGGGGCGCCCAGGTGGAGCAGTACCTTTCTGCCGCCCTACCAGGTAGTTAAACCCAGACCACCCCGCCGAGACGTCCGGCACTAGGCCGGCCGCCCTGAGCGGGGATGGGCCTTGTCGTACTCCTGCCTCACGTGCTCACCAGTCAGGTGGGTATAGATCTGGGTGGTGGTGATGCTGGCGTGGCCCAGGAGTTCCTGGACGTGCCTGAGTGGGGCACCCCCTCGCAGCATGTGCGTGGCAAAGCTATGCCGCAGCGTGTGCGGAGTGATGGTGCTCTTGATGCCTGCCCGCCTGGCGTGGCCCTTGAGTATCAGCCAGAAGCCCTGGCGAGTCAGCCTTTCGCCACGCCGGTTGAGGAACACCGCATGTCCAGATCGCCTGGACTTGACCAGGGGCCTGACGTGGGCCATGTAGTCTCTGAGGGCATCTATGGCCTGCTGATGAATGGGGATAGCCCGCTCCTTGGCGCCCTTGCCGAAGCACCGCACCACACCGTGCTCCAGGTCCACGTCCTCCACATTAAGGGAGACCAGCTCGCTGACGCGCATGCCAGTGGCATACAGCAGCTCCAGCATGGCCTGGTCCCTGCGGGCCTCTGGCGTGTCGCCCCGCGAGGCCGTAGCCAGCAGTTTTTCCACCTCCTCCACGGTAAGAGTCTTGGGCAGGGAGCGTCCCACCCGTGGCGAACTCAAGTCGTCCGTGGGGTCCTTGCTTATGACGCCTTCACTGGCGAGAAAGCCAAACAGCGACCGGACAGCGGCCACTTTGCGGGCACGAGTCTTGGCCGAGTAGCCCAACTCGTGAAGGTGCAAGACATATGCCGACAGGGCGCGCTGGTCCACCTGCTCCCAGCCGGGGCCAGTCCCGTCCTGCCCCTGCGACGCCAGGTAGTCGGCAAGCTGGTACAGGTCATTGCGGTACGCAGACAGCGTGTGGTGCGACACCCCGCGCTCCACGGTCATGAAGCTCAGGAAGCCATCAATATCGTGTTTGAGCCGGTCTGCTTTCGCTGGCGCGTCCTGCATGGCAACTTCATTTTATCATACGAATGTGCCACCTGCCGGGATGGCTTTGGACTGACGGCAATACAGGACTGACAGGGGTACAAGGTGCCATGTGCGCATCGGGGCTACAATCTTGAGGCGCGGGCGGTCCTTCCACCAGCCCTGCCTTACGGTACCGCCCGCAAAGCATACAGTCGGTGAGTGGAAGGCCGCTGACATCGGCAGGCACAGCTTCCGCCGCCACCGCTTGCCTTGACAGTGGAGTACGGCCCGGCTAAATTAGAGGCGGCGGCCAGGCCGCTTGTGGTGCAGTCCAACTATCAAACGGACTTCGAGCTAAATGATTGAGATAGATATAGGCCCAAACCTGGTCTCAGTGGGAACGTTCGTAATAAGCTGGCACGGCTTCTTTAGCTTCATTGCCGTGGCCACGGCCGTGTACCTGGTGGGGAGATGGGCGCCGCTGAGGGGCGTGGACCCCGACGCTATATACTCCATCGCCATATGGGCCATCATTGGCGGCGTGCTGGGTGCGCGGCTGGTGCACGTCATAGACAACTGGAGCTTCTACTCGGCCAACCCGGGCCAGATACTGGCCGTCTGGGGCGGCGGCATCGGCCTGTGGGGCGGCATCCTGGGCGGCTTCATTGGCGGGGCCATAGCCGCGCTGGTCATGAAGCAGCCCATAGGCACCATCGCCGACCTCACGGCGCCGGCCATGCTCTTCGTCCAGACCATAGGCCGCATCGGCGATATCATCAACGGCGAGCACTGCGCCAGGGCCACTGACTTCTTCCTGGGGTTCAAGTGGACGAGTCCCGTCAGCGACGCCCGGCTGTGCGGCAACGGCGTCGGCGTGGCGGTGCACCCGGTCATAGCCTACGAGATGGCCTGGAACATGCTGGCCCTGGCCGTCATCTGGAACCTGCGCGGCAGGCTCAGGCCCGACGGTATGCTCTTCGCGCTGTACCTGGCGCTGTACGCCACCGGGCGCTTCCTCATCACGTTCCTCAGGGAGGACAAGGTCTGGGCGCTGGGCCTGCAGGAGGCCCAGTTCATTGCACTGCTGGTGCTGGCCATCAGCGTGCCCCTGCTGGCCTGGAAGGCGCGGCTCACCCACAGGGTGGAGCTGGTGCCCGTGCCCATACTGCCGCGCGGCACCCGCGCCGAGCGTCGCCGCCGCCTGCGGGCGCAAAAGTAGGCTGACCTCGCCCCCTGTACACGCGTGTACTGGCCAGACACCTCCGTAACGCCGACGCATACAGACCTGTGGAACACCTGGCAGGGCGCAGGGTACACAAGGGCATAAGGCCGCTGCAAAGGTCAGCATGCCCCCTTCCTGGCCTTCACCCAAAGGGGGAAGGGACTGTTCTCGCCCCCTCTGGGGGAGAGTCAGAGAGGGGCCATAGCTCAGCCGACGCTGTGCCCCGATACACCGGGGGTGAGGTCCCCCGAGGCTGGCTGGAAGTCCAGCACCGTGAGCTGGAGCCTGGGCCGTCCATTCCAGGAGTCCAGGCCCACCGAATAGACCAGGTCCACACGCTCCCGCGCCAGGCCGGCCCTGCTGCCCTGGTTGAAGGCGATGGCATCCCAGATGACCCCGCCCTGGCTGACCTTCAGCTTGAGGTGCTGGCCGCTGCGCCCCACCAGGCGGGCGCTGACCACGCGGGCCTTGCGCGTCAGGAACGCTGGCACCGGGTTGTCCTCGCCGAAAGGCTCCAGCGACTGGATGAAGTCCAGGTTGGCGCCGGCCACCAGGGACGGCGAGACCTCGCAGTCAATGTTGACACAGGGCTTCAGGTCCATCCCGGCCAGGGCCTCCTCGGCGGTGGCCCTCAGCTCTCGCTCCAGTTCAGGCAGGTGATGGGTAGGAATGGTGAAGCCGGCCGCCCTGGGATGGCCGCCGTGCTGGAGGAACAGCCTCCGGCTCTTCCTCAGCGCCTCCACGATGTTGAACTCGGGGATGCTCCTGGCGCTGGCCCGGCTGACCTCGTCGCCCAGGGAGACCGCCACCGCTGGGCGGCAGTAGGCGTCCACCAGCTTGTTGGCAATGAGGCCCAGGATGCCCGGCAGCCAGTCCCGGTGCTTGACCATGACCATGGCCGGCACGGAGCCATTGGACTGCGCCTCGACCTGCTGCATCGCCTCCCGAACGCCCTGCTCGGTGAGGCGCTGGCGCTCCAGGTTCTTGCCCTCCAGCTCCTCGGCGATGGCCGCTGCCGTCTCGGGCGTGGTGGCCGTGAGGAGGTTGAGGCTCAGGATGGCGTGGTCCAGCCTGCCGGCCACGTTCAGCCTGGGTATCAGCCCGAAGGACAGCGCCTCGGTGTCCAGACTGCCCGGCCTGAAGCCCGCGCGGGAGATGAGCGCCATCAGCCCCGGGTGCTGGGTCTGGTTCAGCAACTCGATGCCGCGCTTGACCAGGTAGCGGTTCTCGCCCGAAAGGGTGCCCACGTCGGCGACGGTGCCCAGCGCCGCCAGCTCCAGCAGGTAGTCCGGGCAGGGGTAGCCCATGGCCTCGTAGAGCGCCTGGGCCAGCTTGTAGGCCAGCCCCGCGCCGGTCAGGCCGCCGTAGGGGTAGGCCGAGTCCGGGCGCCTGGGGTTGATGAGGGCCGACGCCTTTGGCAGATGGGACGTGATGCTGTGGTGGTCGGTGATGATGGTGTCCATGCCCAGGGACGCCGCCAGGTCCACCTCGGCGATGGAGGTGGTGCCGCAGTCCACCGTCACCAGCACCGACACGCCCTGCTCCCGCAGGAACGCGACCGCCTCCCGGTTCAGGCCGTGGCCTTCGTCCACCCTGTCAGGGAGGACGGGTATGACTGGCGCGCCCAGGTCACGGAGGGCGCGCACCAGCAGCGCCGTGCCCGTCACGCCGTCGGTATCGAAGTCGCCAAAGATGCCGATGGCCTCGCCCGCACGCAGGGCCTTGCGCAGCCTGGCGACCGCCCGGTCCATGTCGGGCAGCAGCATGGGGTCGTTGAGCAGGCGGGAGTCGGCGGCCAGGTACGGCTCCACCTCGGCCCGCGTCCTGATGCCCCGGTTGTACAGCAGCCGGGCGCGAAAGGGCGGCTGCCCCAGGGCCCTGTCGAACCCTGGAGGGGGCGGAGGCAGCATGCGCCAGGTCTTGGCAGTCATATCGGTATCCTGCCCCCTTCTCCTCGACAGGCTCGGGGCAGGCCCTGGCCTTCCCCCACAGGGGGCAGGGAGTGTCCTCGCCCCCTCTGGGGGAGAGCTAGAGAGAGGGCAATCGTTGGCATCTCAGGCCACCTGCTCAAGGCTCGAAGGCCTGGAATACAAGAGTCGTGTTGTGTCCGCCGAAGCCGAAGGAGTTGCTCAGGGCCGTCCTTATCCTGCCACGGCGCGGCAGGTAAGGGGTGTAGTCCAGGTCGCAGTCGGGGTCGGGGTAGTCCAGGTTGATGGTGGGAGGCAGCGCCCAGTTGCTGATGGCCAGGACGCAGATGGCCGCCTCCAGCGCGCCGCTGGCGCCCAGCAGGTGCCCCGTCATGGACTTGGTGGAGCTTATGGGTATCTTGTAGGCCTCCTCGCCAAAGACGGCCTTCATGGCCAGCGTCTCGCACTTGTCGTTCAGCGGCGTGGAGGTCCCGTGGGCGTTGATGTAGTCAATCTCGTAGGGCTTGAGGCCCGCCGACTTGAGGGCCAGCCGCATGGCCCTGGCGCCGCCCTCGCCGTCGGGCGCGGGCTGGGTGATGTGGTAGGCGTCGGAGGTGGCGCCGTAGCCCACCATCTCGGCGATGGGCGTGGCGTTGCGCCGCACCGCGCTGTCTATGCTCTCCATGACCAGCACCGCGGCGCCCTCGCCCAGCACGAAGCCGTCCCGCTGGGCATCAAAGGGCCGGGACGCCTTCTGCGGCTCCTGGTTGCGTTTTGACAGGGCCTGGCAGGCGTTGAACCCGGCGACGCCGATGGGGCATATGGCGGCTTCGGCGCCTCCAGCGATAACGATGTCCGCATCCCCACGGCGGATCAGCTCGAAGGCCTGGCCGATGGCGTCGGCGCCGCTGGCGCAGGCCGAGACGGTGCAGAAGTTAGGCCCCTTGGCGCCCAGCGCCATGGACACCTGGCCCGCCGCCATGTCCGGGAGCATCATAGGGACAAGGAAGGGGCTGACCCGCGAAGGCCCTTTGGCCTGGAGGACGCCCACCTGCTCCGACAGCGTTATGATGCCCCCGATGCCGCTGGAGACCATCACCGAGACCTTCTCGCAGTTGCTGGCGTCTATCTTCAGGTGGGCCTGCTCCACGGCCTCCTGGGCGGCCACCACCGCAAGCTGGACGAACCTGTCCATGCGGCGGGCGTCCTTCTTGCCGAAGTGGGCGACGGGATCGAAGCCCTTGACCTCGGCGGCGATGGTAGTCTCCAGCCCATCAGGGTCGAACAGGGTGATGCGGTCCACTCCCGACTTGCCGGCCAGCAGGCTGTTCCAGGTAGTCTGGCGGTCCAGCCCCACGGGGCTGATGATGCCGATGCCGGTAACTACTACGCGGTTATTCATAGGACCAGTTGCTCCATAACGGGACCGGTGCCCGAAATCCACCCCTCGCGGCTCCGCGCGGCGCTTGGCTGGCAGCAGGGCAGGGCACCGGCGCTCTCACGACGGCTCAGGGAGCCGTGCCCCGCTGGCGTGGCCAGATGCCGAATTATAACAGGGGCGGCCTTGCGAGGGGTACTGAAATCCGGTCGCACCGAGTAGCAATATTCGGCTGTCAGCGCTCAGCAGTCAGCGTCCCACCCGGGCAGCAGGCTGAAAGCTGATGGCGAAAGCTAACAGGCTATGGAGCACGCGGCTAGCCTGGCCGGCCTCACGCCTCTGGCCCTGGCTATCCGCCCCCGTATGTCGCATCGGCCACGTAGGCGTTTACCAGCGCCTCCTTCAGCTCGGCCTCGTCCAGGGGGAAGTGGACCCGCTCGGCCTGCCCGGACTGCAGCCCGCGCACTGTAACGTAGTACGCTTCGGACAGCGAGTCCATAGCCAGGTCCACCGACACGCCCTGGCTGTCCTGCCAGCGCAGCGACCAGGTGCACTCGTACACCAGGCGGTCCTCGGCGGACGACTGGGCCAGGGATGCCCCTCGCGTCGTGTCCAGCTCTCCCTTGCCGCCCAGCAGGCCGACGTTCATCTCGTCCAGCAGGCTGCACACAATGGGGTCCAGCTTCTCTGCCTCCAGCCACAGCCGGCCCACGGCCAGCGCGTGGGAAGGGCTGGCCGGCAGCCGCTGGCCGATGCGCTGGATAAAGCCCAGGGCCTCCTGGTGGTAGGCCACCAGCTTCTGCGCGCGCTCCAGCCACGATTTCTGCTGCGTGTCCAAGGCTAAAGTCCCTCTATCAGCACCGCCCGTGCGGGCGCCCCGTCGCTGCCCTGAAGCCTGAGGGGCAGACATACTAGAGTATAGTTGCCAGGGCGCACGCCGGACAACTCCAGCCCCTCCACGACGATAACGCCCGCCTCCAGCAGCGCGCGATGGGCCATGAGCGCCTGGTCGCCCGGCCTGTCCACCGACAGGGTGTCCACACCCACCAGGCGAATGCCGCGCCGGGCAATCCAGCGTGCGGCGCCCTCGTCTAGATAGGCCGCCTCCCGCGCCGGCCTCCCGCCAGTCTTGAGGAGCAGGCGCTGCGTCTGCGGGGGAATGGCGCAGGCCTCCAGCCGCTCCGCCGTCACCCCGGCCTTGTCCGCCACGTCCACCACCAGCGCCGGCCCTATAAGCGTCTCCAGCGGCACCTGGTCCACCGGCACGCCCAGGGAGAGATGGCTGGGCGCATCCACGTGAGTCCCCGCGTGGGCGCTCATGGACACCGCGCTGAGATTGAAGGCGTCGCAGTGGGCCATATCGGCCACGCGGGTGAGGCTGAAGGGCGGGTCGCCGGGATAGGCCGGCGTCCGCTGCGATAGTGGCAGGGTGATGTCGTGAATGCGCATATGTCGCGCGGTCCTCCGCCGTGCCGGGCGGCCTGGCGCTGTGAGGCGATGGGCCTGTCCTGGCGTGGGCATGCTATGAGGGTAGCCAATGAGGGGTGAGCGTTCAAGCCTCTTCCAGTGTGCCTCTTAGAGTCAGAGCGTGTTTTCAGAGTCTTTTGTCCCTTGCTGTAACCTGATGCCCATGGGCGCTGGTCTGGAATGTAGACCAAGCCAGCCCCCTCTCTTGCTCTCCCCCACAGGGGGCGAGGACGCTCCCTTCCCCCCTTGGGGGAAGGCCAGGAAGGTGTGCAACCCAGCACATAGGTAACACATAATGTCAGCACATAGGTAACAGTAAGGTGCCTACACTAGGGAAGACCTCGGGTCACCACAGGTGCTACCCGCTTAAGCGATGGCCGGCCTGGACAGATATAGCCCAGAGCAATGGGGCCAAAGCTCACCAGCATGCCCTCTTGCGCTTCTGTGATCCCCACCAACTCCCCTACCAGGGCCTCGCTCACGAACACCAGGCCACCAGCCCACTTGACCTGGCCGTTGGAGCGCACCCTGCGTACCGTGTCGGCATGAGGGTATTCCAGGTCAGCCACCTTCTCGGGATAGGGCCGGACCGAGGGCCTGTACAGCCTGGCAGGTGGCACCTGGCCCAAAGCCTGGTGAGGCCGCTGGGTGTTGTACCAGCTACGGAAGGCATCGTAGCGGGCCTGCTGCGCCTGAGGCGTCTGGGCAGGCGGCTTTTGGGTCTCCTGCTTCAATGTCCCATGGAAGCGCTCGTACCGCCCGTTCTGCTCCGGGTGTCCTGGCGCGATGCGCTCGGGCACAATGCCCAGCTTCACCCACCACACCGACAGGGGCGAAAGCCCCCCTGCACCCGTGGAGGCAAAGGGAGGCCCATTGTCTGTGCGGATAGCCCCAGGCAGTCCATACTCCCGGAAGAGCCGTTCCAGCACCCCTCGCACGTGGCCCCCGTCCGGGTGTGCCACGATGTCACAGGCCAGCAAGAAGCGGCTGAAGGCATCGGTGACGGTGAGAGGGTCACAGCGGCTGTGGTCTTGAGTGCGAAACCAGCCCTTGAAGTCACAGCACCAGAGGGCATTGGGGCCGCTGCAAGCGGCAAAGGGCTGAGTCCAGGGGGGAGTACGCCGCCTGTGCTGGCGCATCCTGACCAGGCCCACCCTGGCCAGGATGCGGCCTCGGGAGCTTGCAGAGGGCCAGGCCGCCGCCAGTTCAGGAGGGGTGTCTTTGCCTGGCAGCAGCTTCTGAGGGCCATAGGAAGGGTTGGCAAGCTTGGCCTGAATCACGGCCTCCACCACCTGAGCAGGTACCGCATTAGGGTGATGCTGGGGCGCACGAGAGCGCTCTTCAAGGCCCGAAAGGCCATGGGCCTGGAAGCGCCGCAGCCAGGCATAGACAGTCTTGCGGCTGACGCCGAACTGCGTCGCCAGGGCGGTCACCGTATAGGCTCCGGTCTCATAGAGGGCGATCAACTGCTGCCGTTCCTTCATGGGACAGGTATCCTTCCAGGGCAAGGTCTCACCTCCTTGCCCTTCACTTTACCTGTTACCCATGTCCTGACATAGACTGTTACCAATCTACCAGGTTAGGACCAGGGGGCCAAAGCGCCTTGCCTTGACCAAGTCCCAGCCCTGCGGGGAACGAGTTCCCACACACCCTCTAAGACCCGCCCCTGCATTGCCCAGGGAAACCGGTCTTGCCATTCATGATGTACCCCGGCATGAAAACGCTTTGAGCGCACACATGATCATCTCGTGGTGCAGGCGTGCATAGAGGATGTTAACAGCGAGCTACCACATTCGTGCCGCGTCCGCTACCGGCCATACCCTGTCGCCCGCTGCCGCCACATGTTAGCATAGATGTGACTACGCTATTACTGTCGCGGGGCTGTCCTCATGTCCTCCCCCATGCTTAAGGCCGAAAGGCCGACTGTCGCCATCGAGACCCACGGGTGCAAGCTCAACCAGGCGGACTCCAGCGCCCTGGCGTGGGAGTTCGCCCAGGCCGGCTTCCGCCTCGTCGCGCCCGAGGAGCCGGCCGATGTCTATGTGCTGAACACCTGCACCGTCACCCACATCGCCGACCGCAAGGCGCGCCATGCCCTGCGGGCCGCCCGACGTCGCAGTCCCGGCGCTACCATAGTCGCCACGGGCTGCTACGCCCAGCGCGCGCCCGATGACCTGAAGGCCATGGAGGAGGTGGACCTGGTCATCGGCAACCGGGACAAGGCCACTCTGGTGAGGCAGGTGGCCGAGTGGCGGGGCGAACTGCCCGTGCCCTGCGCCACCGGGGCCGAGCCTGAGGCCTTCAGCCCGCGCATCGCCAGGACCAGGGCCATGGTCAAGATTCAGGAGGGCTGCAACCAGGTCTGCGCCTACTGCATCGTGCCCAGGGTGCGCGGCAGGGAGCGCAGCATCCCGCCCGAGGACATCATCGCCCAGATAGGCCGCCACGTGGCCCAGGGCTACAGGGAGGTCGTCCTGACAGGCACCCAGCTCGGCTCCTACGGCTTTGACATCCCTGGCATGGACATCGCCCGGCTGGTGGCGCGAGTACTGGAGGAAACGGGAGTGGCACGGCTGCGCATCTCCTCGCTGCAGCCCCAGGACATAACCCGCGGCCTGCTGGGCCTGTGGGCCGACCGGCGGCTGTGCCCGCACCTGCACATCCCCCTCCAGAGCGGCAGCGACGCGGTGCTGAAGCGCATGCGCCGGCGCTACACGGCGCGGCTTTTCCGCGAGACGCTGGACCTGGTGCGCCAGATGGTGCCGGACGTGGCCATCACCACCGACGTCATCGTGGGCTTCCCCGGGGAGACAGAGGAGGAGTTCCAGGAGACGCTGGCCCTGTGCCAGCAGGCGGGGTTTGCGGCCATGCACGTCTTTCCGTACTCAGCCCGCCCTGGCACCAGCGCGGCCCACTTGGGCGGCCAGGTGCCGGCCGAGGTGAAGGACCGGCGCGTCCAGCGCCTGCTCCACCTGGCCGATGCCCAGGCCGCCCAGTTCAGGAATGCGCTGCTGGGCCAGGTCAGGCCAGTGCTGTGGGAGGAGGCCAGGGAGGCCGATGGGCTGTGGACCGGCCTCACCGACAACTACGTGCGCGTGGCGGCACGCAGCCAACGGCCGCTGGCCAACGAACTGACGCCGGCGCTGCTGGTGAGGGTGGCCGGCGACCTGGTGTACGCCGAGGTACAGGGCTGACAGGAACTAATGAGGGGGCGCCTCCACGGTGCGCCCCCTGCTTTAGCTTTTGTTATACCAATTCTGCAAGATGACGCCGTATTTGGTAGTGGCAGGCCTTGTGCCTGCCCCCACGGTTTTATGGCATCATCATAGCGACCTGGCGCTACATCTCCACCGGCAGCAGCGTGGGCGAGCCGTTGCGCTGCTGGATATAGCCCGCGCGCTGCTCGTGGCCGTGCCCGAAGACCACCAGCCAGCCGTCCTCGATGGCCATCTTGAGCACCTCGCGCTTCCTGTCCAGCGTGTCGTTGGGGTACTGGTCGAAGGCGGCGATGTGGGACAGGGGCAGGTGGAAGGGCGTGGGAATGAGGTCGCCTACGTAGGCAATCCGCTCGCTGCCCAGCTCCACCAGCACCATCTGATGGCCCCTGGAGTGCCCGTTGGTGACCTTGACGCTGACGCCGGGCACAATCTCGGCGTCGCCGTCCAGGAACTCCAGCAGCTTCTTCTCTTCCAGGGGAACGAAGTCGTCGCTGTAGAAGGAGGCCTTGCAGCGCTCGTTGGGCATGTTGGCCTCGTCCCAGCAAGCCTTCTGGACCAGGTACCTGGCCTTGGGGAAGGTGGGCACGGCGTTGCCTGTGCGGTCCAGCTTGGTGCAGCCGCCGCTGTGATCGAAGTGGAAGTGGGTGAGGATGACCACGTCAATGTCCCTGGCCGTCAGGCCCAGGTTGCGCAGTCCCTTGATCAGCTTGTTGCCGTTAAGCCCGTAGGCCTCCTTGAACTTCTCCACGCGCTTGGAGCCTGCGCCCGTGTCCACCAGGATGTTGAGCTTGGGCGTCTGGACCAGGAGGCAGTTCAGGCCCAGGCGGATGCGGTTCCTGCGGTCGGGCTTGACCTGGAGTTCCCAGCGCGTCTTGGGGACCTGGCCAAAGACACTTCCGCCGTCCAGCAGGAACGTGCCATCGCTGATGATGTTTATAGAAGTCGAACCCAGGTTCAAAGGCGCACCTCTCATCTTTGCTAGTCCGTCCGCGTCGGAAAGCTGACCTGTGGGCTGGGGACTTTCAGAATGCGGGAACGTTCCGCCAGCCTCCGGGAGGCCAGCCCTCCAGAGCGCGACGCGGCGCTCAGGCGGCTGACGGCTGCACTGTCAGCCAGCCAGGTGTCAGGGGCCACAGGGTAGTCGGTGGACCCGGCCCCTGCCTATCTCGCTCATGACTGGCAGCTCATCGAGACCCGGTAAACTGGCACTCAGACCAGTGCGGCCTATACGGACGACGTGTTCTTGTACGCACGGTCCGTGCGATGAGTCCAGACCTGAGGCGTTGTGAAGAATACTGCATCGCATATGCGGCTGCACTACCTGGAGAGAGGAGGGCGGTGCAGCCCCAAGCCGTTAAAGTGCCCTTGCACGACCCATTCCGCGCCACCAGCAAGAACCATAGCCTCAATAATCGCTTTTGTCAAGCCATTTTCTGAACTTGTTTAGGCTTTTTATACGAATAGTGCAACTACATCAGCGCCTAATGCAATAAATCTGACAGAACAAGCGTGCTTATAGTTGTGATTCGTCTGGCATGGTGAGCACGGTGGTAGCTCCAGGCCGCTCTGTCAAGGCCTGAGTACGAAAGGCCTAGCCGCCTTCATATCGCGGCAAAACGAATACTGTCACTGCTTTTCACGTCTGCCACGGGCCAGGGTAGCGCGCGCACCTGGCCGGGGAAGGCAAGTGCCAACGCTGACGCTCCGAAAAGGCAGCCAGGCGGGGCCTGCGCCTGGACAGGACGCTGCCCATGTCCTCTGGTCTAAACGACCGGCCTAGCCGCCGTGTTTCAGGGCATCTATGGCCGAGGCGAAGGCATCAATGGTGTGCTGGACGTCTTCCTGGGTGTGGGCCGTGGACACATAGTACTTGGTGTCGCCCTTGAAGACGCCACGCTCCAACAGAAGCTGGTTGAAGCGCCGCAGCATCTGCCTGTCGGCCCTGAGGGTAGAGCGGTAGTCGGTTATCTCCTGGTCGGTGAAGAACACGTCGAACAGCGGGGCGTCGCCCACTACCTGGGCCGGTATCTCCGCCTCGCTGAGCAGCCGCTGGAGGGCGTCCTTGAGTTGCTGGCCCGTGGCGAACAGGCGCTGGTAGGTGCCCTCACGCTTCAGGATGTCCAGGGTGGCCAGCCCGGCCACGGCGGCGATGGGGTTGCCGCTGAGGGTGCCGATCTGGGGCATGAACTCCCCGCCGCCCACGGCGGAGGCGTCGAAGTGGGCCATCAGCTCAGCGCGGCCGGCCACCGCTGTCAGCGTATAGCCGCCGGCCACGGCCTTGCCCAGGGTGCAAAGGTCGGGCGTGACACCGTAGTACTCCTGGGCGCCGCCGTAGGCGAAGCGGAACCCGGTCACCACCTCATCAAAGATGAGGGGTAGCTCGTATTGCCGCGTCACCTCCCTCAGTCCCTGGAGGAAGCCCGGCTTCGGGGGTATGACCCGCTGGAACGGCTCCACTATGACGCCCGCCAGCTCGTCGTGGTGCCGCTCGATGATGGCCGAGGTGGTCTCCAGGTCGTTGAAGGGCGCCACCAGCATCTCGTTCTGGACAGACCGGGGTATGCCGGCCGAGTCAGGCGTGGGGTAAGGGAAATCCCTGGGCTTTGTGGGCGCCATGCTCATGAGGGCGTAGTCGTTCATGCCATGGAAGCCGCCCTCGAACTTCAGCACCTTGTCCCGCTTCCTGTAGGCCCTGGCCGTGCGCATGGCGTAGAGGGTGGCCTCGGTGCCGGTGCTACAGAAGCGCACCTTCTCGGCGCAGGGCACCGCCTTCACTATCTCCTCGGCCAGCAGGATGGCGTACTCGTTGAGGGCGAAGAAGGTCGTGCCGCGCAGTAGCTGCTCCTGGACGGCGGCCACCACCTCCGGGTGGGCGTGGCCTACGATCATGGGGCCTGACCCCAGCAGGTAGTCCACGTACTCGTTGCCGCTGATGTCCCACACCCGGGCGCCGCGGCCCTCCTTGATGATTATGTCGAAGCTGAGGTTGCCATTGCTGCCCGCTGGCAAGTGCCTGCGGGCCTTTTCCAGCAGTTCGCGCTCCCTGGAGGTAACTTTTCGTCCTGGCACGGCGACTCTCCTTCTGCGCCTGGTCCGCACTGTACGCGTGTCCACGCCACGCCCTGTCCGGCGCGGCCGACGGTAGGCATTATAGCAGAGGCCCGAAGTATAGCGAAAGTCACCGAGCTACCTTATAATGGGGGCAGGTTGCCCAGCCAGGGGCTACACCCCCGCCGCGTGCCAGCTAGCCCTGCCCGGCGAGAGGCCACGGCCCTTGGCCCATGTCCAGCGCCTGGCCAGCGGGCCTTGTGTCCCGTTTTCGGCCTGCCAGCCCAGGCCACTGAGTCCCAGGCCCGCGACGCCGCCGGTGTCGCGTCCATGTCTGCCTCCCTGTCCGGTTATGACCTTGCAAAGGCCCCAGGCCCTGGAGTACCTGTACTCGTGACGGCTGAATGAGTTATCTTTCATGAAAAGAAGTGCGGGGCCTGCGCCCGGTGGCCCTCGCACTGCTCATGGGAGGTCTCATGGAAATCAAGGTCGTTTCAGGGGATATTACGCAGCAGGCAGGGGCCGTGGTGGTGAACCTTTTCGAGGGAGTCACCAGCCCTCGGGGCGCCACTGGCGCAGTGGACCGCGCCCTGGACGGCGCCATATCCAGGCTTATCGAGGAGGGCGAGGTGCGGGGCAAGCGCGGGGAGCTTACCCTCGTCCACACGCTGGGCAAGATGCGGCCCTCCAGAGTCCTGGTGGCCGGCCTGGGCAGGGAGTCGGCCTTCAGCCTGGATACGGTGCGCGCCATCTCGGCGGAGGCATGCGTTTACCTGCGGCGCATTGGCGTCGAGCAGGTAGCCACCATAGCCCACGGCGCGGGCGTGGGCGGGCTGGATGCCAGGACCGTCGGCCAGGCCATCGCCGAGGGGAGCATCCTGGGCCTCTACAGGTTCGACAGGTACAGGACCAGGAACGATGACCGCAAGGACATACGCCAGCTTACCATCGTGGAGGCCGACGCCGGCAAGGTGAAGGACCTGGAGGAGGGGGTCTCGGTGGGCACGGTCATCGCCGAGGCGGTCAACCTCTGCCGCGACATGGTCAGCGAGCCTGCCAACGTCATGACCCCGACCCAGATGGCCGAGGTCGCCCTCCAGGTAGCCAGGGAGAGCGGCCTGGAGGTCAAGGTGCTGGACCGGCCCCAGATGGCCGAACTGGGCATGGGCGTGCTGCTGGGCGTCGCCCAGGGCAGCGAGGAGCCGCCCAAGCTCATAGTCCTCCACTACAGGGGCGACCCCGACGACCCGGCCAACAGCATCGGCCTGCTGGGCAAGGGGATAACCTTCGACAGCGGCGGACTGGACATCAAGCCGGCCGAGGGCATGAGGCACATGAAGGGCGACATGGCCGGGGGCGCGTCGGTCATCTGCGCCATAAAGGCCATCAGCAGGCTGCAGCCCCGCATCAACGTCACGGCCATCGTGCCTGCCACGGAGAACATGCCCAGTGGCAAGGCCCAGCGCCCCGGCGACGTGGTCCGCGCCATGAACGGCAAGACCATCGAGATTGACAACACCGACGCCGAAGGTAGGCTGGTGCTGGCCGACGCCATGTGCTACGCCAGGTCCATGGGCCTCACCCGCCTGGTGGACGTGGCGACGCTGACCGGCGCGGCGGTGATCGCCCTGGGCAACATCTGCACCGGCGTCTTCGGCAACGACCAGAAGCTCATTGACCAGGTACTGGCCGCCAGCAGGGAGACCGGCGAGCGCATGTGGCAGATGCCCATGTACGAAGAGTACCGTGAGCAGTTCAAGAGCGACATCGCCGATATCAAGAACACCGGCGGGCGTCCGGCGGGCTCTATAACCGGTGCCCAGATCATCGGCGAGTTCGCCGAAGGGGCCTCGTGGGTACATCTGGACATTGCGGGCACATCCACGACGGACAAGAACTCGGGTTACAACCCCAAGGGCGCCACGGGCGTGCCTGTCAGGACTCTTGTCGCGCTGGTGCGCAGCCTGGCCAGGAGATAGGCGGGCGTCACTGGCTGCCCAGGGGACAGCAGGTGATTCTTGAGCGGAGGCCCAATGCCCTGAGATGGCACCTGGAAAGTGGAACTTCATAACCAATCACGGCCTGGTCCTCAGCTACATCTACCGCAACCCACGGAGCACCGCCCGCGAGATAGCCAGCTACGTGGGCATCACCGAGAGGACGACCCACAAGATAATCTCCGACCTGGAGGCGGCGGGGTACATCCAGCGCTACAGGAGCGGACGCAGGAACGTGTACCGCGTGGACCACCGCCTTCCGCTCCGCCATCACACCATGCAGGACATCAGCGTGGCAGAGCTGCTGGAGGCTATAGCCTCCAGTGAGGACAGGCCCCCCGAGGACCGCTTCCCGGAAGCCGAGGCCGGGACCATCGCCCGCTAGCGCCGCGCGGGCCGCCAGGGGCCGGCCCCACCCACTCAAGTCGCGCCGTGCCATCAGTACCGGGCCAGTACAGCCTTGATAAAAGGCTTGCCCCCACCCCCTGGGCTGCGGGCTACAGAACGACGACGGGGCCATGCCGAAACGGGGGATTTGGGTACAGGAGACTGTACAGGATAATACCTAAACAGCTAAAATGACCCTAAGGCAGGCAGCCGCCGTCAAATTTATACCCGAGGTGAAGGCCAAACAATTGATCCCCACGGGCTGGTCAACCGTAGTCATTTGCGGGCAAGGGGTGTCGTTGTCGGGCCAGCGTGAATTTCCGCCCGGTGGCAGGCGCAGAGGCACCACACCGGGCGTTTGTCTACCAGGACAGGTTTGCACGGTGCAAGGAGGGACACTTGGTGGCGGAACTAGATCGCTCGCGGGAAGTCGCCCAGCGAATCATAGAGAACGTCAAGAAGGTAATCGTCGGTAAGGACAGGGCAGTGGAGCTGGGGGTGATTGCCCTGATCTGCCGGGGCCACGCCCTCATCGAGGACGTGCCAGGCGTGGGCAAGACGATGCTGGCCAGGAGCATCGCCAGGTCCGCCGGCTGCACCTTCAAGCGTATCCAGTTCACGCCAGACCTGCTGCCCACCGACATCACTGGCGTTTCCATCTATAACCAGAAGACGGGCGAGTTCGAGTTCCGGCCCGGCCCCATTATCGCCCAGCTTGTGCTGGCCGACGAGATCAACCGCGCCACGCCCAAGACCCAGTCGGCCCTGCTGGAGGCCATGGAGGAGCATCAGGTCACTGTGGAGGGCATAACTCACCCCGTGCCACGGCCCTTCATGGTCATGGCGACCCAGAACCCCATCGAGTACGAGGGCACCTTCCCGCTGCCCGAGGCCCAGCTAGACCGCTTCCTGATGCTGATCACCCTGGGATATCCCACCGTGGAAGAAGAGCTTGCCATCATCGAGAACCAGCGAGTGGTACATCCCATCGAGACGCTCCAGTCCGTGACCACGGCGGACGAAATCGTCCAGTTGCAGGAGTCGGCCCGGCAGGTCTACGTGGATGACCTGATCAAGCGCTACGTGGTATCCATAACCGAGGCGACGCGGGGCCATCCGGACGTTTCCCTGGGGGCGTCGCCCCGTGGCTCGCTGGCGCTGTTCCGTGGCTCCCAGGCATTGGCCCTCATAAGGGGCCGCGACTTTGTCCTGCCCGACGATGTCAAGGAGCTGGCTTTGCCGGCGCTGGGCCACCGCATCATCGTATCGGCGGCGGCGCGTATGCGCGGCATTCACGGCAGAGAGATCATTTCCAGCATCGTTGACCAGATACCAGTCCCCGGCGCCCAGGCCAGGGGCTGGTTCAGGAGATGACCTGCCTTGAAGCCGAGAGTGTTCCTGCTGAAGAGGTTTTACCTGGTCCTGGCGCTCCTGGGCGTGACCCTGTTCACTGGAATGTCCACGGGCTTCAGCCTGTTCTACAGGTTGGCCTACATCCTGGCCCTTACCCTCATCATCAGCTTTGTCTGGAACTGGCTGAGCGTCCAGTCCATGGAAGTCAGGATCGAGCGCCGGACGCGCAGGGCACGGGTGGGCGACGCGGTGGAGGAGCGCATAACGGCGCGTAACCTCAGCATGCTGCCCAAGCCGGTGCTGGAGGTGGAGGACATGACGGACATGCCGGGCTACTCCAGCGGCATGGCCGTCAGCCTGGCCTCCAGGAGCTTCAGGTCCTGGAGGACCAGCGGGCCGGCCCGCAAGCGCGGCGTCTACACCCTCGGCCCCGTGCGCGTCTCTGCCACCGACGCCTTCGGCCTGTTCCGCCGCGAGCGGTTCTTCGGCGGCACCGACACCCTGGTGGTCTACCCACGTACCTATGACCTGCCAGGATTTGCCATCCCTTCAGCCTACCTCTCCGGCGATAGCTCAGCCAAGAAGCGCAGCCACGAACTGACGCCCCATGCCTCCAGCGTGCGGGAGTACGCCTTCGGCGATAGCCTGAGCCGCGTACACTGGACCAGCACCGCCAGGCTGGGCAAGCTCATGTCCAAGGAGTTCGACCTGGGGCTGTCCAGCGAGGTCTGGGTCGTGGTGGACCTGCACAGGGACCTTCAGGCCGGGGAGCTTGAGGAAAGCACCGACGAGTACGCCGTCGCCATTGCCGCCTCGCTGGCCAGGAAGTACCTGGAGAACGAGCTGCCCGTGGGCCTCATAGCCTACGGGGACAGGCGCTACTTCCTGCCGGCGGAGACAGGGTCAGGGCAACTGGACCGCGTGCTGGAGCAGCTTGCTATGAGCAAAGCCGAGGGCAAGGTCCCCCTGGAGGAGGTGCTGTCCAAGGAGGAGGCCCTGTGGAGCTACCACAGCACCCTGGTGGTGGTGACCCCTTCCCACCGGCGTGAGTGGGTGGTGGCACTGGGCGAGCTGACCAGGCGGCGCGTCAGGGTCGCCTCGGTACTGGTTGACGGAGCTTCTTTCGGTGGCATTTTCAACACCCTGGGCCTGCTGGGAGAGCTGTACCTGGCCGGGATACCCGCTTACGTGGTCAGGAAGGGCGATAACATCTCCCTGGCCCTGGGCCAGGTGTACTCAGGCCCGGAACTGGTGACGGATGGACGCGTGAAGCAGGTGGAGGTCAAGTTATGAGCGCGGGTGGAGTAGCGGTATTCTTTCCACCGAGAGAGAAGGCCCAGCCTCGGCAGGAACACCCGCTCTGGAGGCTGGCCGAGCGGTTCACCCCCAGCCAGGGCTGGCCTACCCTCGTCCTGCTTTGGGCCACGCTGGCCATAGTGGCCTGGACGCTTACGGACCCTGGCTGGGTAGCGACTCCTGGTATGACGCTCATCGTCCTGCTGGCGCCCCTGGTGGGCCTGGCCCTGGCTAAGGTCCGGGCGCCCTGGCCCTTGCTGCACCTGGCCGGCCTGGCCGTGGGCTTTCTTGTGGTCATGTGGCAGACCACATCCCTGGCCGACGGAGGCTCCCTGGTCAGCAGGCTGCAGGAGATCTGGCACCGCCTGGCCCAGTGGTACAATGCGGCGGTCTCCGGCGGAATCAGCACCGACCTGCTGCCCTTCTCCGTGGGCCTGCTGGCGAGCTTCTGGCTCCTGGCCTACTTCAGCGCCTGGGCCATATTCAGGCGGAGCAACGTATGGGTGGCTGTGGTGCTGGCTGGCACCACCATGCTCACCAACCTGAGCTTCTTGCCGGACCAGTACGCCTCCAGGTTCTTCCTCTTCGTTTTCTTCGCCATGCTGCTGGTGGTGCGGGTGAACATGGTGCAGCGCCACGAGGCGTGGCGGAGGGCCGGCGTCAGGTTCGATCCCATCAACAACTGGCTGACCATGCACGCTACGGTCTGGGTCAGCGTGCTGGTGCTGCTGGTAGCTGCCTTCTTGCCCCTGCGGGTCTACGTATCGCGTACGCTGGCAGACGTCTGGAAGTTCGGGCGCTCGCCCGTGGAGCGCCTGGAGGACGACTTCGCCCGCCTGTTCTCGGGCGTGCCCTCGCGCAAGAACGTTACAGGCCGTTTCTTTGGCCGCACGCTGCCCTTCATGGGCAAGATTTCCTTTGGCGGCGAGGTGGTCTTCTGGGCTAACACGCGCTACCCGTCCTACTGGCTGTCCCAGACCTACAGCGAATACACCTCCCAGGGCTGGCGCGTGGGCAGGACGGAGCCGCTGGAGGTCAGGCCCGATGCCTTGCCGCCGGCCACCCAGGACTCGCTCAAGCGCGTTCCTGTGGAACAGACCCTCCAGTTGACCTTTGCCAGCCAGGAGTTCCTGGCCGGCGGCAACCTGGACTCGGTCAGCCGCGACATCGTCGTGGAGACCCTGGCCCCCAAGGAGTTCGTCATCAACATCCAGGACTCCTCTGGCGATGCGGCGCTGCCCGAGGACCTGCGCGCCGTCGCCCAGGAGCTTCGAGAGGAGCTGCGGACTCCTCCCAGGGACTTCCTGGAGTCCTATATCTCCAGGATACTCCCCAAAGACCTGGTGCTCATCGGCGTGAGCCGCGCGCCCGATGCCCAGGGCCGACAGGTGCCCCGGTCGGTGACGCTGGCCCGCAAGGAGCCCATCACGCCCGACGTGGTCTCCTGGGAGTTCACAGACCGCCTGGAGGCCAACGAGACCTACACCATGGTGTCCTACGTCTCGGTGGCCACCGATGAGGACCTGAGGGGCGCAGGCACTGAGTACAACAGCTTTATCCGTGACCATTACCTCCAGGTGCCGGCCACGCTGCCCCAGCGGGTGCGCGACCTGGCCCAGGAGATAACCAGGAACGCCCCCACGCCCTATGACAAGGCCATCGCCATCGAGCGGTACCTGCGTGACCCCAAGAACTTCACCTACTCCCAGGACATAGAGGCGCCACCCCAGGGGGTGGACGGCGTGGACTGGTTCCTGTTCGAGACCAAGACAGGCTACAGCGACTATTTCGGCTCTGCCATGGCGGTGATGCTGCGCACCGTGGGCGTTCCGGCGCGCATGGCCGCGGGTTACGCCCCTGGCGAACTGGAGCCTCAGTCTGGCCAGCGGGTCATTCGGGACTCGGACAGCCACGGCTGGGTGCAGGCCTACTTCCCCGGCTACGGCTGGATAGACTTCGAGCCTACCCCGGCATGGCCTGTCCACCAGCGCGTCCTGGCCGAGCATCCCGCGCCAGACCTCAGTTTCGGGCGCGAGACGGAGGAAGGCTACGAGGAGTACCCCTACGACATATTCGACCCCTCCATTGAGGGCCAGTTCCCTGACCTCAGCAACCTGCCAGTGCCGGAAGAGGAGTCCTGGTGGGACCCCAGAGCCTTCGCGGTGCCCTTCGCCATTGTCCTTGGCTTCGTGGGCATCCTGTGGGCTACAGTGCAACTGCTGTGGACGCGCAGCCTGGCGGCGGCGACTCCTTCCGAGCGGGCCTACGCCAAGATGAGCCGCCTGGGCGCCCTGGCGGGCATCCGCCGGCGCGCCCACCAGACGCCCGTGGAGTACGCCACCGCCGTGGGCAGCCTCATACCCACCGTATCGTCGGCGGCACAGCGCATCGCCCTGGCCTTCGCGGCTAACAGGTACGGGCAGCGCAATGAGTCGGAGCAGGACGAGCGAGAGCTTGACCAGGCCTGGAAGAGCATCCGTGGCAAGCTGCTGGGCCGGGCGCTGGCCCGACTGAAGCGACTGGGCAGAGGGCAGGGAAGCTGAAAGCTGATAGCTTGGAAATGAAGCTTTACTACGACGTGTTCGAGACACCCTTTGGCTGGATGGGCGTCCTGGCCTCGGAGAAGGGGCTGAGGCGCACCACCCTTCCCCAGGACTCGCCGGCCGAGTGCGTGGCACTGCTGGGCAGCGGGCTGGACAGCGCGGTGCAGTCGCCGGAGCGCTTCGCGGGGCTGAGACGCAAGCTGGTGGCCTACTTCCAGGGCGAGCCTGTGTCCTTCGATGACGAGGCGCTGGACCTGGAGGACGTCTCGCCCTTCCTGCTGGCCGCCTGGCGGGCGTGCCGCTCCATACCGGTGGGCCAGACCCGCAGCTACAAGTGGCTGGCGGCCCGGGCCGGCAGGCCCCAGGCACCAAGGGCGGCAGGCCAGTCCATGGCCCGCAACCGTCTGCCCATCATTGTGCCCTGCCATCGCGTCGTCGGCAGCGACGGCGGCCTGCATGGCTTCGGCCGGGGCGCGTCGCAGCTTGACCTGAAGCGGCGGCTGCTGGAGCTGGAGGCCAGGTCCGCCGCCAGAGAGGCCTCCACCGCCGCCGGGGACGACTAACAGCCCGGCCTACCCCAGCTTCGCCCCGCAGTTGCGGCAGGCGTCCGGGACGCCGGCATCCCAGCCGGGGTGGGCGCGTGTCCAGCGCCCGCAGGCCATGCACTTCTTGGAGCGGGGATGGTCCTCCCGCTCGTCCCAGTAGCCGAACCATCCCAGGGAACACCATTGCCGGAAGCTGGGCATCAGCACCGTGCGGTGGAACTCGTTGTCCACCCAGCGCTGGATGGCCTCGGCGCTCTCCCACACGTTGAAAAACAAGTACGTCCCTGGCTCCCGGCGGTAGGTGCGGAACTCCAGCATCCCGGGGATGGAGCCAAGCTCCCGCTCCATCTGGGGGAAGACCTTCTGGAACTCCGCCTCGGCCTCCGCCGTCCGGAAAGTCATCTCCACCGTGGTAAGCACTACAGCCATAGCCACTCCGCCAGCGTGCGATGTGCCGCGCCATGGACGCGGCGTCCCCAGGATACCACGTGCTATGGCCGCATGGGTACAAGACTTGCCCGCCAGCAGCTATAATGTTCGCTATCGCGAGGTCGGCCCGACAAGCTCACGCTGTAGAGGAGCTGTCCATGGAGATAGGCATCTCGTCTTTCCTGACCGACTACTCGGTGGAGGTCGTCACGCTGGCCAGGCGAGCGGAGGAGCTGGGCTTCGAGTCCCTGTGGCTGCCGGAGCACCCCATCCTGCCTGTGAACACCGCCACTCCCTGGCCTGGCTCGCCCGACGGCAAGATACCCAAGGTCTACGCCGACATCGTTGACCCCTTCGTGGCGCTGGCCAGGGCATCGGCGGTCACTACCAGGCTGAAGCTGAGCACTGGAATCTGCCTGGTGCCGGAGCGCAACCCCCTGCTGCTGGCCAAGGAGGTCGCCACCCTGGACCGCTGCTCGGGCGGGCGGTTCATCTTTGGCATCGGCGCGGGCTGGCTCAGGGAGGAGACGGAGATCATGGGCGGCGACTTCCAGCACCGCTGGTCGCAGACGCGGGAGGCCGTGCAGGCCATGAAGCAGCTATGGACCCGGACTCGCGCCGAGTTCCACGGCAAGTACTACGACTTCCCGCCGGTGTACTCCTTCCCCAAGCCGGTGCAGAAGCCTCACCCGCCGGTGCTGCTGGGCGGCATGGCGGCCAACGTCTTCAAGCGCGTCGTCGAGTGGGGCGACGGCTGGATGCCCAACCGCGTCACTCCGGAGCAGGTGAAGCAGGGCAGGGCAAAGCTGGACGAACTGGCCCAGGCGGCCGGCCGCGACCCCAGGGCCATCCAGGTCACAGTCTATGGCCAGCCGCCAGACCGTGACCTCATCCGCCGCTTCCAGGACGCCGGCGCCGACCGCGTGGTCGTGCGCCTGTCCACCGCGCCCGAGCAAGAGGCGCTGGCGGAGCTGGAGCAGATAGCCGGGAAGGTGCTGGTATAGCTTGGCAAGACCCGGGGCTGGCGTCTGGCCCCCTTCCTGGCCTTCCCCCACAGGGGGCAGGGACTGTCCTCGCCCCCTTCGGGGGAGAGCTAGAGGAGGCGAGACGTTGCGCCGCAACCACAACGTACCTGGCTGAAAGGGGCCTGTGCCCCGCGAAAGGAGAAGAAAGGCTTGAAGATAACGGACGTAAACATCCATGTGGTAACGCCGGATATGGGGAGGGCCAGCGCCTCGGGCAGCAGGGTGGGCTGGGTATTCGTGGAGGTCCAGACCGACGAGGGCATAACGGGCTTCGGCGAGTGCTCCAACTGGCCCCGCAAGGGCGACATCCTGGTAGGCCGGGCACTCCAGACCCTCAAGGACTCCCTGGTCGGCAAGGACCCCAGTCACATAGAGAAGCTCTGGATTGAGCTTTTCCGCAACTACACCTACCTGGGCAACCGGGGCCTCATCACCACCGTCATCAGCGGCGTGAACATCGCCCTGTGGGACATCAAGGGCAAGGCCCTGGGCAAGCCTGTGTACGACCTGCTGGGCGGCCCGGTGCGCGAGAGCATCCTGCTCTACACCCATCCGCGGTTCGGCAGGCCCGAGGAGGTCTCCGAGAGCGGCCAGCAGCTCGTGGCCGAGGGGTTCACGGCCCTCAAGACCGACCCCTTCAGCGCCGAGATGGGCCAGTACCACACCGCCTACGTGGGCGGCTACATCTCGGTGGAGGGCGTGCGCCGCGCCGAGCGGACCATCGCTGCGCTGCGGGATGCCGTCGGCCCGGACATCGAGATCCTCATTGACGCCCACGGCAACTACAACGTCGCCACCGCCGTGCGCTGCATCCGGGCGCTGGAGCCATACAACATCACCTGGTTCGAGGAGCCGGTGCCGCCCGAGGGCTACGAGGCGCTGCGCCAGGTACGGGAGCAGACCACGGTGGACCTGTGCGTGGGTGAGCGGCTGTTCACCCGCTGGGACTTCCTGCCTGTCCTGCGGGACCGCCTGGCCAACTACATCATGCCCGACGTGTGCTGGACCGGCGGCATCAGCGAGCTTAAGAAGATCGCCACCATGGCCGAGACCTACTTCGTGCCCGTCAGCCCCCACAACGCCATGGGGCCGCTCCAGATCATCGCCGGCGCCCACACCATGATGACGGTGCCCAACTTCTACCGCCTGGAGATGGCCAGCCTCTGGACGCCCCAGTACAACGCCTGCATCAGCCCGCCGCTGGACATCCGCAAGGGCGCGCTCTACCTGTCCGACAGGCCTGGCCTGGGCGTAGAGCTGAACATGGACTACATCAAGAAGCACCCCGACCCCGACTGGGCGTAGCCGAAGGGCGCCCACGCCCGGTGCCTCTGGTCGTGCTGGCCGGAGGCACCGGGCCTTTCACGACTGCCAGGACTCCTTAAGAAGACGCGCCTTGCTGGCAGACCGGTCTGAGAGAACAGGCCAGATTGACTCTACCATGGGCTTCTGTATTTCGGCGTGCTATCTTGCCCCCTTCCTGGCCTTCCCCCACGGGGGGAAGGGACTGTTCTTGCCCCTTTGGGGGAGAGCTAGAGAGGGCAAGCCTGGCCCTTTGCCTCGCCCGTAACGACACCCCGACGCCACCGCCGCTCTCCGCCTTCCACCCTGGCCATCCTCGTGCTGCCAACAGGGGCGCCGTCCGCCCAGAGGCCATGTATCCTCCCTGAATCTGGCCTGGGTACCCCGAATTGCTGCTGCCTGTCGAGCGAGACAACGCTTACATAGAACGTCTCCTGAACAGAGAACTGGAATTCTGGGACCGGGTCCGACGGAACATCTGACGCCATCCAGCGCTCCGGTAGTTTGTGGCAAAGGCAATGCAGGAGGTGGGACAGGCAGACTTCAGGGAATTGGTTGAAGCTGCCCTTGCTGACTAGAGGACTTCAGTAACAATGTAGTACAGCAAGCAGGTTGCTGGCGACGCCGCCCAGTAGCTTCGCCCGAAGGCCACCTTTCCTCAGGAGCGGACTGGCGCTCTGCCGGGCCACTCCTGGCTTTTCTGGCGGCGGTGACTGGCCTCCGGGGCGAAAGGTGGCCTATCCCCTAGATTTCCTGGCCCGGAGCTATTATTATTTCCGCGAAGTGAAGTCTCCATCGGGAGGTAAAGGTGGACGCTTGCAGGATCGCAGTCGTGGGGGCCACCGGAGCGGTGGGCCAGGTGTGTCTTCGCATACTGGAGGAGCGTAAGTTCCCGGCTAGTGTCATACGGCTGTGCGCCTCCAAGCGTTCCGTGGGCAAGAGGCTCAAGGTCTTCGGCCAGGAGCTTCCCGTGGAGGAGGCCACGCCCAGGCTGTTCAGCGAGGTGGACATCGCCTTCATCTCGGCCAGTTCCGCCGTCAGCCGGGAGTTGGCGCCCATTGCCGTGCAGCAGGGCGCCCTGGTGATTGACGATAGCTCGGTGTTCCGCATGGACCCCAGCGTGCCCCTGGTGGTGCCCGAGGTCAACGCCGACGACCTGAAGCACCACCGCGGCATAGTCGCCATCCCCAACTGCTCCACGACGCCGCTGGTCATGGTGCTGAGGCCCCTCAACGCCCTCAGCCCCGTCAGGCGGGTCGTCGCCGACACCTACCAGTCGGTGTCAGGCACGGGCGCGGCGGCCATGCGGGAGTTGCGCGACCAGGCAGCGCAGGCGCTGGAGGAGTGGGACGGCACGCCCCTCAGCCCGCCGCTGGCCGGGCAACAGGACGGCCAGGACAGGGTGTACCCGCACCAGATCGCCTTCAATCTCCTCCCCCACATCGAGCCTTTCCAGGACAACGGCTACACCCGGGAGGAGATGAAGCTGCTCCTCGAGTCCCGGAAGATATTGCACCTGCCCGAGTTGCTGGTGTCGGCCACCTGCGTGCGAGTGCCTGTCATGGTCTGCCACAGCGAGGCCGTGCACATCGAGTTCGCCGACCCGGTCAGCCCCGAGGACGTCCGCGAGGCGCTGTCCCGCGCCCCGGGCGTCAAGGTGCTGGACGACCCCGGCTCCGGCGTGTATCCTATGCCGATAGATGCCACCGGCAAGGACGAGGTGTTCGTGGGGCGCATCCGCAGGGACATTTCGCACCCCAACGGCATCGCCCTGTGGGTCGTGTCCGATAATCTCAGGAAAGGGGCAGCCCTGAACGCGGTACAGATCGCGGAGGAAGTTCTCAGCAGGGAGCTGCTGCTGGCTCCCGGAAGGAGGGTATAGCGATGGTCGAGATCGGACGTCTGATCACGGCGATGATTACGCCCTTCGATGAGCAGGGCCAGGTGGACTACAAGGAGGCCAGGCGGCTGGCCCGCGCTCTTGTGGACTCGGGGAGCGACGCTCTGGTGGTCTCGGGCACGACCGGCGAGTCACCCACCCTGACTACCGAGGAGAAGCTGCGGCTGTTCTCGGAGATCAAGCAGGCGGTGGGCAACCGCGCCGCAGTGGTCGCCGGCACGGGCAACTACAACACCGCCGAGAGCATCGAGCTGAGCAAGGAGGCCGAGCGCGAGGGCGTGGACGGCCTGCTGCTGGTGGTGCCCTACTACAACAAGCCTCCCCAGGAGGGGCTGTACCAGCACTTCAAGGCCATCGCCAGCAGCGTGCACATCCCCTGCATCCTCTACAACGTCACCAGCCGCACCAGCCTGAACATGGCCGCCGAGACTACCGTCCGGCTCAGCAGGATAGACAACATCATCGGCGTCAAGGAAGCCGGCAGCGACATGGACCAGATCACCCGCATCATCCGGGACTCGCGCCAGGGCTTCAAGGTCTGGAGCGGCAACGACAACGAGACCTTCTACATCATGGGCCTGGGCGGCTACGGCGTGGTCAGTGTCGCCTCTCACCTGGTGGGCCGCCAGATCAAGGCCATGATGGGCATGATACTGGAGGGGGACATCGAGAAGGCCGCCGCCGAGCACCGCCGGCTGCTGGAGATGTTCAAGGTCCTGTTCATCGTCTCCAACCCCATCCCGGTCAAGTACGCCGTGGGCAAGTTTGGCTTCAGGGTCGGCAAGCCGCGGCTGCCGCTGGTGCCTCCCGACGAGGCCACGGCGGCCAAAATTGACGCCGTGCTGTCCAAGTACCAGATTGACCTGCCCGTGGCCGTGGGCGGGGACAATAACTAGAGCGTTTTCGGGCTGGGCGCACACTATGAATGGCTAGCCCTCTTTCCCAAGGCAATGCAGGGGGCGGGTCTGAGACCCGCCCCCTGCATACCGCCGACCCTGTCACGGCGAGGGTTGGGCCTGGCTCGCGCTCACCTGGCCGGCTAGGCCCTCCTGCTGGGCTGTATGAACTCGACCCAGTTGCCCTCGGGGTCCTGGCAGTAGCAGATGCCCGTCCTGCCGCCATCGGGGGCGTCGCGGAAGATGGGCGGTGTGACGAACCTGATGCCCCTGGCGCTCAGGTCGCGGTGCAGCGCCGCCAGGTCCTCCACGTTGAAGCAAATGTGTGCCGCGCCTAGCTGGTTGCGCTCCAGGTGACCCCTGGGGCTGGGTGGGCTGAGGTACTGGACCAGCTCCAGCACGTGCTCGCCGCCGGGCTTGCCCACGAACACCAGCCGCCTGTGGGCGCCGGGAATGCCCGTGTGGTTGCCCTCGGGCGGCGCGACGCTGTCCACATCCCGCAGCACGGACAGTCCCAGAGCGTCCCTGTAGAAGCCCAGCACCTTCTCCATGTCCCGGACCACGAACCCCGAGTGATTGAAGCCTGTGACCATCGTCTCCTCCCGTGAAAGCCAGGTGTGGCGTCGAGTGTACCCGACTCGTGGCGGGGGCCGCAACTCGCCAGTTGCCTGTCCATCACCGTGGCGGAAGTAAGGCGTGACGATGGCGCCCAGCTTATGTGTGCCTCACAGTAGCACCGTGGCCGTGCTTACCGCCATGCAGACACCGCGTCAGCTCCGCTGCGGATGGGCGTGGTCATGGACATGCGCCTCGTGGGAGTGCTCCCTGTCGAAGTTCTCGTGAGGGTAGTGGGAGTGCTGCACGGCCGGGTGATTGTGCTCGTGGGAATGGGCTGCCATCAGGTGCTCCACCTCGCCGGGGCTGCCGCCCCTGGCGTGGTGGGTCACGTGCATGTGCTCGTGGGTATGTACCATGTCCTGGTGGGTGTGCATCTGGAACCGCGTGGCAACCATGGCATGACTCCTTTCGGGTGCAGGCGCTCCGGCCAGCCTGTAAGCGCTACTCCTGCTCTCGCCCCTTTCACGCACAACATACCAAGGGCCACCGTGGCGAGGCGTCCACGGCCCAGCCATGGCACGGCAATGCCTCGCGGTGGCCTGTACTGCGGCCTTCAAAAGAGGCAGTGCAATCAACTTTCAATTTTAGGTATGACAGGAGCGGCGCTACGACCCCTATCCGGACTAATTTCGCCGAGGCTGCCATGCCACGTCGCCCGGGGCAGGCGCAACGCGAGCTATGTAGCGCGGAATCTAGGCGGGCTGCAGGAACTGGAGCGTTACACCGTGAGCATGGGCAGGGTCCACCGTGATGCTGGCGCCGTCGGCGTCCGCTGCCTGGCGCCTGACGGGGGTGCCGCGCTCGCTCAGGGCCGCGGCAGTGGCCGCCAGGTCTTTCACCTTGAGGCACAGGAGGTGCAGGCCCTCGCCATTCCTGTCCAGGAAGCGCGTCAACGCGCCGGTGCGCATGGGAGTAACGAAGTCCAGGTAACAGCCTTGCAGCCTCACGCGGACGCGCTGGAAGCCCTGCTCAGGAAGCTCCTCCAGTGGGGAAGCCTCCAGGCCCAAGGCCTCCTGCCAGCGCGAGGCAGCCGCCTCGGCGTCCAGGACGACCAGGGACAGGTGGTGTACCCCTGTGGCGCCGTTGGGGTGATGGGTGGCGTTGGGCGGCTCGGGGTAGCGCTCCTCGATGGTGTTGTCATGCTGGATCAGAAAGGTCTCACTGCCTGGGGTGGCCTCCCTTGCCACGCCGGCGAACTTCCAGGTGTAGCCCGGCGACCTGCCGCCGCCCTGCCTGGCGCCGGCCGCCGGGTCCTGCACTGGAGCGCCTCGCCCCCGCAGCCTGGCCACCGTGGCGCCTATGTCCCGCGTCCCCAGGGCGAACATGTAGAGACCTTCCCTGGACTTGAGGAAGCTGACCATGCTGGGGCGGAAGACCGCCTCATCCGGGTCGCGAATGGCTATAAGCTCCAGGTAGTCGGGGCCGAAGACGATGAGCCGGTTGTGGGTGCCCCTGCCAGGGTGGACGCCCTCGGGCGTCAGCGTGAAGCCCAGGCCGTCGGCGAAGGTGCCAGCGGCGCGGCCCAGGTCACGAACGGCGATGAGCACGTGGTCAAGGTACAGGTCCGTCACGGGCGATACCTCCTCAGTGGCGCTGCTATTATAGCCCGCGCGGCGCTACCGGGGCCACGGTACCCCACGGCCCACGTCTGGTAGAATGGGCCGGAGACGGCCATGCCAACGCTGTATATAGTTGCAACACCTATAGGTAACCTCGAAGACATCACGCTCAGGGCCATAAGGGTGCTGAGGGAAGTGGGGCTTATCGCGGCGGAGGACACGCGGGTGACCCGCAAGCTCCTGGAGCGCTACGCCATCCATACGCCGCTCACCAGCTACCACGAACACAACAAGGCCGCCAGGCTCCCGGCGCTGCTGGAGGCGCTGGCCGAGAAGGACGTGGCCCTGGTGTCCGACGCCGGCATGCCCGGCATCAACGACCCGGGCGCCGAACTGGTGGCCGCGTCGGCGGAGCGCGGCTTTCCGGTGGTGCCCGTGCCCGGCCCTTCGGCGCTGACGACGGCCATCGCCGTTTCCGGGCTGCCCATCGAGCAGTTCCTTTACCTGGGCTTCCTGCCGCGCAAGCCCGGCGAGCGCCGGCGGCTGCTGGAGTCCCTGGCGTCGGAGCGGCGGGCGCTGGTGGCCTTCGAGACGCCCCACAGGCTGGGCGAGGCCCTGCGCGACGCGCTGGACGTCCTGGGCGACAGGCGCATCGCTGTGTGCCGGGAGCTTACCAAGCTCCACGAGGAGGTCTTTCGAGGCACCATCTCGGGGGCGCTGGCCCACTTCCAGCAGCCACGGGGGGAGTTCACCCTGGTCATCGAGGGCGCCAGCGCTGCCGAGGCGGGCGCGAGGCCAGCACTGGCCAGCGCCATGGCCGAGGACGACGTGCGCGCCCTGCTGGCAAGGCTGCGGGCCGAGGGCCTTGGCGCCAGGCAGGCCGTGTCCCTCGCGATGAAGGAAAGCGGCCTGCCGCGCCGCCAGGTGTACCGCCTGTGGCTGGAGGCCAAGCCTTCCGATTAGTCCAATCAGGTTGCCATTATGGTAAGATGTATTTCAGTGCCATCTCATCAGTCCAGGAGTTGCCATGTCCCAGCGCATCCTTGTGGCCGTCGCGTGGCCCTACGCCAATGACTCGCTACACCTGGGGCGGGTAGTCGGCGCCTACCTGCCAGCCGACATCTTCGCCCGCTACCATCGCATGGTGGGCAACGAGGTGGCCATGGTGTCGGGCAGCGACGCCCACGGCACTCCCGTGACCCTGGCAGCCGAGCGGCAGGGCGTGCCCCCGGAGGAGGTGTTCGGCAAGTACCACGCCGAGTTCGTGGACAACTGGCGGCGGCTGGGCATCAGCTTCGATCTGTTCACCAGCACCCACACGGAAAACCACATGGCCGTCGCCCAGGACATGTTCCTGACGCTGCTGAGGAACGGCTACATCTACAAGAACACCGTGTCCCAGCCCTACTGCGAGGTGGACCGCCGCTTCCTGGCCGACCGCTATGTGGAAGGCACGTGCCCCCACTGCGGCTTCCAGGGCGCCCGAGGCGACCAGTGCGACAACTGCGGCCGCACCCTGGACCCCAGGGACCTCATCAACATGACGTGCCGCCTGTGCGGCAGCACACCGGTCTTCCGGGACACCGAGCACTTCTTCCTGAAGCTCAGCGCCTTCGAGGACAGGCTGTTGCGATGGGTGCGCCAGCAGACGCACTGGCGGCCCAACGTCATCAATCCCACCATCGGCTTCCTGGAGGGCGGCCTGAAGGACCGCGCCATCACCCGCGACATCGAGTGGGGCGTGCCCGTGCCCCTGGAGGGCTACGAGGGCAAGCGCCTGTACGTGTGGTTCGAGGCCGTGGTGGGCTACCTTTCGGCCACCAGGGAGTGGGCGCAGAGGACAGGAGACCCCGAGCGCTGGCGGGACTTCTGGCAGCGGGACTGCCGGGCCTACTACTTCATGGGCAAGGACAATATCCTCTTCCACACGGTCATCTGGCCGGCCATGCTCATGGGCTACGGCGGCCTGAACCTGCCCTACGACGTCCCGGCCAACGAGTACCTGAACCTGGAAGGGCTGAAGTTCTCCACCAGCCGCCAGTGGGCCATCTGGCTGCCTGACTACCTGGAGCGCTACGAGCCAGACCCGCTGCGCTACGTGCTCTCGGCCATGATGCCCGAGACCAGCGACTCCAACTTCACCTGGGAGGAGTACGTCCGGCGCAACAACGATGAGCTGGTGGGGACTTACGGCAACCTGGTGCACCGGGTGATGACCCTGGCCTACCGCAACTTCGACAGGAAGGTGCCGGAGCCGGGGCCGCTGGGCGAGGCCGACAGGCAACTGCTGGACCATGCAGGCCAGCAGCTCCGGGAGACGGGCGAGCACATCGCTGCCTGCCGGTCCCGCATGGGCCTCAACGCGGCCATGGCCCTGGCCCGCGCGGCCAACACCTACCTGAACGACCGCGCACCCTGGCAGGCGGTCAAGAAGGACCGTGCCGGCGCGGCCACGACGCTGTGGGTCAGCCTGTCGGTCATCAACTGCCTCAAGACGGCCCTTTACCCCTACCTGCCTTTCACCTCCGAGAGGCTGCACCAGATGCTGGGCTTCCAGGACAGCATCCAGCAGCAGGGCTGGAAGTGGCAGCCTGACGCGCTACGCCCGGGCCAGCCGCTGGCCAGGCCGGAGCACCTTTTCGCCAAACTGGACGAGTCGGTTATCGAGCAGGAGATGCAGCGGATAGGCCGCTAGGTCTACAGGACATACAGCTTGCAAGCCATATCTATCTATCAGCCAGTCCACGAAGAGCTAGTCCGTGTCGAGGAGAACCTGAAGAAGCTGGGGGAAACGGCGTCCCCCGTGCTGGCCAGGCTCCTGGACCACGTTTTCGACACCACAGGCAAGGCCATAAGGCCGGCCCTCACCCTCCTGGCCTCCAAGTTCCACCCTCATGACAGCGCCAAACCGGAGATCATGGCGACGGCGGTGGAGCTGCTGCACATCGCTACCCTCATCCACGACGACACGGTGGACAACTCGGACATCCGGCGGGGCAAGGCCACGGTGAGCAAGCTGTGGGGGCCGCAGGTGGCTGTGCTGGTGGGCGACTACATCTTCGCCGTCTCCGCCACCTACGTCTGCGACACCGGCAACATCCGGGTCATCCGCCGCTTCTCCGAGACCATCATGGAGCTTTCCACCGGCGAACTCCACGAGATGTCCGAGGCCTTCGACTGGACGCAAACGCGGGAGCAGTACTTCAACCGCATCTACAAGAAGACGGCGTCCCTGTTCACCACGGCCAGCGAGTCGGGCGCCATGCTCAGCGGCGCCCCGGAGCCTCTGGTCAAGGCGCTCCGGGACTATGGCTACAACCTGGGCATGGCCTTCCAGATAATAGACGACATCCTGGACTACGAGGGCAAGCGCGAGGAGGTGGGGAAGCCCGTGGGCAACGACCTGGTCCACGGCATCGCCACGCTGCCGGCCATCCTGCTGCTGGAGCGCTACCCCCAGGACAACCCGGTGGCGGCGCTGTTCCGCGACCCCGAAGACCGGGCAAGCCTGAAGCGGGCGCTGGACATGGTCCAGGACTCGTCCATCATCGAGGACTCCTACGCGGTAGCCGGCGACTTCGGCCACAAGGCGCTGGCCTGCCTGGAAGGTCTGCCCCACAGTCCCGCCCGCGACTCGCTGGAGGAGCTGGTGGGCTACGTGCTCACCCGGCGGAAGTAGGGCAGGGCCGACCAGGTACGTCCAGAGGCAGTCCTGACAGCCCCCGTTTGCTGCTAGCGTGACACGCTATTTGGAGGGGTACTCTGGCCTGTCGAGCCACAACTACTCTTCTTTCCCGCCAGAGTGAGGGCACCTATCCCTGGTAGGCCACCTCGCCGCCTATGAGCGTCATCACGACCCTGGCCTGCAATAGCTCCTCGTGGCCTGGACCAGTGATGTCCCTGTCCAGCAGCACCAGGTCGGCCAGCTTCCCCGGCGAGATGGAGCCAAGGTCGCGCTCCTGGAAGGCGGCATACGCGGCGTTGAGGGTGTACATCCTCAGCGCCTCCAGGGGCGGCTCGCGCTCCTCCGCGCCCAGCGCCTCGCCTGTGCGGGCGCGGCGTGTGACGGCGGCGTAGATGCCCACCAGCGGGTCGGGGTCGGCCACCGGCGCGTCGGAGCTGGCCGCTGGCTTCAGGCCCGCCTGGGCGAAGGACCGGATGCGGTAGAGCCAGGGCTGCATCTCCCCGGGCACCTGGGCCAGGTACCGCTGGCCGCTGTAGTACAAAAACGCCGGCTGCGTGACCACAATCACTCCCGCCCGCTTCAGCTTCGCCAGCACAGCCGGCGGGCACTCGGAGCAGTGCTCGATGCGGTGCCTCATGCCTCCCCCTTTCCGCCGGAGAACGACCCCCTGGTTGTCCCCCTTGCCAGGGGGGACTACAGGGGGTCGCGCGGCGCTGAGCAGCGCATCGGCGGCGGCTTCCACGGCCTCGGCCTCCACGGCGTGGATGGCGACGGGAAAGCCCGCCCCGTGGGCACGCCTCACGCTGGCGTGCAGCTCCTCCGGCGCGGGCTGCAACGCGCCGGAGGTGAGGGTGAGCATCACCTTTACGTGGCCCAGGGCCAGGTGGTGGTCGCCGGAGCCATGCGTCAGCCCCGCGCCCGTGAACTCCTCCAGATGGGCGCTGCCCGGCAGCAGCGTCACCCTGGGCCGCAGCCTGCCCTCCGCCTTGAGGCGCTGGAAAAGCTGCCAGCGCCGGATGTCGTTGGACGGCGTGGCGTCCTGCACCGACGTCACCCCCAGGGCCACCAGGCGCCGGTCGGCCAGGGCGACGGCCTCAAGGAGCTCGCTCTCGCTGAGCGGCGGGACGCGCCCTTCCAGGTAGGCGTCCATCTCCAGCAGCAGGCCCGTTGGCTCGCCGGTGGCCCAGTCGCGGTCAATGACACCGCCTTCGGGGTCTGGCGTGCTGGCCGAGATGCCGGCGCGGGCCAGCGCCAGGCTGTTGAGCACGCAGGCGTGGCCGGAGCGGTGGACGAGCCGCACGGGATGGTCGCGGGTGGCCTCGTCCAGGTCCAGGCGGGTAGGGTGGCGCCGCTCCGCCAGGGCCAACTCGTCGTAGCCCGTGGCCCGGAGCCACTGGCCTGGCGGCGTCACGCGGGCGCGCCGCCGGATGGCCTCCTGGATGTCGGCGATGGAGCGCACGGCGGCGGGTGAGCAGTCCACGGCCAGCAGGCTGGCGGCGCAGGCCAGCACGTGGCAGTGGGCGTCAATGAAGCCGGGCACCAGAGTATAGCCCTGGCAGTCCACGGTACGGACGCCAGGCCGGGCCAGCCGTGCAAGGTCGGCCTGGTCGCCCACCCAGGCTATCCTGTCGCCCTGGACGGCCACCAGGTCGGCGCGGGGCCTTCGGGCGTCCAGCGTGACCACGCGGGCGTTGTGGAGAATGAGGTCAGGCGCTACGGTAGCTGAAGGCACGGGGACCAGCCTCCTGCTGTGATTCTAGCGCCGGCCTGCCCCTGGCGCTAGAATAAGGGTCGCCCCTGGCCTGGCCAGGTTCATAGGCGGACAGATTTTGAGGGTAGCTGGGAGGCGGTCAGGCCCGGCCGACCTCACCCCATGCCGTATAAGGCCAGGGCTGGCTTAGTGTTCCCCCCTCTCCGAATTCGGAGAGGGGGAACGGGGGTGAGGTCTGGACGTCTGCCCTTACCCTGCAGACCCCATTCTTGGAAAACTGTCCGCTCTTGAACCTGACCAGGGGGCCTGCTCGGGAGTGCCGTGGGCTGCACCCTCTGGCAGCCCACCTCCAGCAGGGCACAGTTTGATCTTTGACCAAGGAGCGCCTCGTGAAGATAAGCGACATAAAGACCTACATAGCGTGGGAAGGCATCCGGAACCTGCTCATGGTGAAGGTGGAGAGCGACGATGGCTACTACGGCTGGGGCGAGTCGGGGCTGTCGGGCCGGGAGCTGGCGGTGCAGGGCGCCATCGGGCACTTCCGCCAGTTCCTGCTGGGTAAGGACCCCCGGCGCATGGGCGCCCTCTGGCAGGAGATGTACCGCAGCCAGTACTTCGAAGGCGGGCGCGTCCTGGTGGCGGCCATATCGGCCATTGACATCGCCCTCCACGACCTGGTGGCCCGGAGCCTGGGCGTGCCGGTGTACCAGCTACTGGGCGGCAAGCAACGCGACTTTGTGCCCTGCTTCGTCACCACCAACAAGGCGCCAGGGCCGGAGATGGTGGAGCACGTCAAGGGCCTGGTCAAGCAGGGCTGGAAGGCCATACGCACCGGCATCGGCCACCCGGACACGGGCGGCGACCCCAGGCTCTTCGAGCCGCGTGAGTCCATCCCGCTGACCGCCGAATGGCTGACCAGACTGAGAGAAGAAGTGGGCAGCGGGCCTGTCCTGGGCATAGACTACCACCACCGGCTGTCGGTGGCCGAGGCCGCCTCCTTCTGCCAGCGCATGCCTCGCGGGACGCTGGACTTCCTGGAGGAGCCAATCCGGGACGAGTGCCCCGAGGCCTACGCCATGCTGCGGCAGATGACGGACGTGCCTTTCGCCATCGGCGAGGAGTTCGCCAGCAAGTGGCAGTTCCTGCCCTACATCGAGCGCGGCCTGACCAACTTCGCCCGCGTGGACATCTGCAACGTGGGCGGCTTCACCGAGGCCATGAAGGTGGCCGGCTGGTGCGAGGCCCACTACATAGACCTGATGCCTCATAACCCCCTGGGGCCGGTGAGCACCGCCGCCTGCATCCACATGGCCGCCGCCGTGCCCAACTTCGCCTGGCTGGAGGAGCGCTCGCCGGAGCCGGGCTTCGAGTTCCGCAGTGAGGCCTTCCCGGCCCAGCCCAAGCTGGAGGGCACCTGGCACCGCGTGCCGGAGACGCCGGGCCTGGGCGTGGAGTTCAACGAGGAGGCTATCAGGGAGCAGACCTTCAAGTTCTGGGAGGCGCCCCACCTGCACCGCAGGGATGGCTCCTACACCAACTGGTAGCTGTACACAAGGCCCGCTAGCCCCGGATGAGGGTAACGGCCAGGGACACGATAGCCAGGAGCAGCAGCAGGTTGACTCGGGCCAGCCAGACCGTGGCCCGCCTGAGCTTCATGGAGTTGGCAGGTGGAGGGCCGCCTGTCGCCGCCTGCAGGCTGCGGGCCAGGCGTGGGCCAAGAACGAAGTCATGGACGAAGCTGAGCACGATGGCGATGAGCACCAGGCCGACTTTTACCTGGAGCACCTGGACAAACCGCGAGTCGCCGCCGAAGAACTCGGAGGGCGACACGTTCCAGTGGTCCAGAGCGACGTACAGCCCGGAGCCGACCAGCAGGGCTATGGAGCCCCAGGCCACGGGCCGGAACCTGCGGCCAATCTGGGAAAGCAGTCTGCCGCTGCGCTGCGGCTCGACCTCGCCGCGTACCACGGGCACCACCACCATCGCCAGGAACAGATTGCCACCAATCCAGGTGATGGCGGCAAGGAGGTGGATGAGGACCGCGATCTCGTAGGCCATGGCTTCCCTCTGGAAATCGCCTCACTGGAGTGCTGCAAGCATTATACCAGGCCAGCCCACTGCCATGGACTCGCCAGGGCCTGACAGGTGCAGGTCTCCAGGGTCAGCCCGCCTCCTGGCCCCGTGAGGCGCAGGCATGCTAGAGAAAGACGTTTAACCCCGGTGGGAGAGTGTCTGGATGAGGACGACTTCACGCCGCATTCTGGGCAAGAAGGTAACAAGCCCGGAGGGAGGGCGCCCTGTTCAGGGGCGCCCTCCGGTAAGGCAGGTCCTCGGCTGCCAGTGACGGGATGTTTTGGGCTAGCCTGCCCTGGCGACGGGCCTGGTGACGCTATCCTCCCGCTTCTGCTCGGAGAAGATGCCCAGGCGCTGCTCGGCGGCCTGGAGGATGGCGGACAGCAGCTCGGGATAGGCCATGCCGGCGGCGTGGGCCATCTTGGCCAGGTGGCCGTCCCAGCACCAGCCGGGGTTGGGGTTGACCTCCAGGAGCTTGGGATTGCCCTCGGCGTCCAGGCGCCAGTCGAAGCGGGCGTAGTCCCGGCACTCCAGCCGCTCGTATAGCTTCAGACAGCAGCTTACGATGAAGCGCTCGGTCTCAGGCGGCAGGTCAGCCTTGACGGACTTGATGTTCCAGTAGGGCGACTGCGGGTCCCACTTGGCCTCGTAGCCACAGATGCGCGGCAGGTCCTCGGGCACCGCCGAGTAGTCCTCCTCCGTGACCGGCAGGGCGATGTAGGAGCTGGGCGGGTTGCCGATGATGCCGACGCTCAGGTCTTTGCCCGTCAGGAACTCCTCGATGAGGATGGGCTTCTCGTAGCCGAACTTGTTCCTGATGTCGGCGATGGCGTCCAGCAGGGCCTCGACGCTGTTGACCACGCTCTTCTGGGTAATGCCGAAGCTGGAGTCGCCGAAGTTGGGCTTGACAATGACCGGGAAGCGCAGCGGCAGCTCGAAGACGTTGTCCCCGGGCTTGATAAAGACAGCCTCGGGCACAGGGATGCCCATCTCCTTGGCCGCTCCCCGCACCAGGGACTTGTCGTAGCAGTAGGCCAGGGCCTGAGGCCCCGCGCCGGTGTAGGGCAGCCCTAGCTGCTCCAGCATGGCCGGGATGTGCAGCTCCTTCCTGGGGTCGTTGTAGAAGCCCTCGTCGCACAGGTTGAACACCATGTCAACCTTGCCGGCCAGCTTCTTCAGGTCCTGGAGCAGGGTGTCGTGGTTGTCCAGGTACGTGAAGTGGTAGTCCTTGAGCGTCCTGAGCGCGGCCTTGAGCTGGTCTATGGTATAGAAGTCATCATCGTCGAACACGGCGGACGGCTTCAGGCGGTCGGGCTTGGTGGGGTCGCCCATGACCACCACCACCTCGCGGGCGCCGTTGTTGGCCCTTCGCTTGACCACGGACCATTCCTTCCTCACCTGCGAGGTGACGATGATGCGCTTGGCCATCATGCCCAGGTCCTGGTTGCGCTGGGAGTCGGGCGAAATCTCGCCGTGGAAGCTGGACTCGCCGAAGCCGGCCTCCCTCATGAGCCTGGCGATGCTGTCGCGGTCGTACAGCCGCTCGGCGTAGAACTGGTCGGCAATGACGCCCTTCTCCACGTCGGTGATGATCTCCCTGGAGATGAGGCGCTGGCCGTCCACCGAGAGGGAGCGCTCGCGGCAGACGAAGCTGCGCTTGCCGATCCACTCCCAGGAGCGGGGCTCGAAGGCCCGGCGCATGTAGTCGCCATCGGTGACGTCAATGAGGAGCCGGCCCCAGGGCTTCAGGACTCTGGCGACCTCCTTGAGCACGCGCAGGTCGTCCTGGACCGACTCGAAGTAGCCGAAGCTGTTGCCCAGAATCAAGACAACATCGAAAGTGTCCGGCAGATAGGGCAGCTTGCGGGCATCACCCTCCCTGAACTTGACGTTTAGCCCCTCTCGCTTGGCCGCTGCCTTTGCCTTCTGTATGAGGTAATGGGACCGGTCCAGGCCCTCCACGCACTTGAACCCGCGCCGCGCCAGCTCCAGGGAGTGACGGCCCTGGCCGCAGCACAGGTCCAGGATGACGTCGTTGGGCGAGAGGCTGACGAACTCGGAGAACAGGTCAACCTCCTGGCGCGTTATGTTAGGATCGGCCACCACATCCCCGTCGGTCTTGAGGTAAAGGGAATTAAAAATGCCCCGCCACCAATCTGGAGTAACATGCTCCTCCAGGTTCAGGACGGGGCCCAAGACCTTCCTGGGATGCTTGCCATTCCTTCCACGTGAGGGAGGCTTGTCGTTGGACACCTTCTCGATCATTATCGTTCCTGGTACTCCTTTTCTCCTGCGCTGTTTATTTTGATGTGCCGGTATTAGGCACAGAAAATAGTATGGAAGATTTGAGTCGCGAATGCAATACCTATTAGTAGGGGGCAGCACACAAATTGCCCCCAACCAATTGGGGATTTTCGACGCCGTCATAGAACAGTGCTATGTAATGTGCTAGCAACGAGGCCAGTCTGCTCCGCTCCCATGGGCCATGCTCCGCCGCATGCAACGCCACTTGGAGCTTCCATGTCGCAGTGGTAATATCTCACCCATACGAGTCCAGGCGAGAGGAGGCGGCAAGAATGATGAAGGTGTTCACTGGCGCAACGCTGATAGATGGCACCGGCAGTCCTCCGCTGCAGGATGCCACCGTTGTAGTAAATGGGGGCCTTATTGAGGCCGTTGGCAGAAGGAATAGCGTCCGGGTACCCGACGGCGCCGAGGTCATAGACGTACAGGGCATGACGCTGCTGCCAGGCCTGATAGACTGCCACGACCACCTGGCCAACTTCGGCTACGACCTGGCCGGCAGGTGGGGCATCACCGAGCCGCGCAGCCTCAGGCACATGCGCATCGCCGCCGTGCTGAAGCAGACCCTGGAGACGGGCTACACCGCCGTCCGGGACGCCGGCGGGCTGGATGCCGGCTTCCGGATAGCCGTGGAGGAGGGCCTGGTGCCAGGGCCACGGTTGCAGGTGGCCCTGGGCTTCATCACGCCCACGGGCGGCATGGCCGACCGCACCAGCCCATCGGGCGACGCCCCGCCCGGCGCCGACCCCAGCCTGCCCTCTGGCGTGGCCAATGGCCCTGAGGCCATGCGCATCCGGGTGCGCGAGATGGTACGGGCCGGCGCCGACGTCATCAAGACCGCCACCACCGGCGGGGCCAGCTCCAGGCCCGGCCTGGGGCCGAAGGACATGCTCATGACCAGGGAGGAGCTGGAGGCGCTGGTGGACGAGGCCCACAGGCTGGGCAAGCGCGTCATGTGCCATGCCCTGGGCGGCCCCGGCCTGCGGGCGGCCGTCGAGGTGGGCGTGGACTCCATCGAGCACGGCTCCTACCTGGACGAGGCCCCGGACTTGCTGCCCATGATGGCCGAGAAGGGCATCTTCTTCGTCCCCACCTTCAGCGTGTACACCTTCCACGCCACCAGAGGCACGCCCCACGGCAGGGCACGCGCCCAGGAGCTGCGGGAACACCATGTCAGAAGCCTGCAACTGGCGCTCCAGGCGGGCGTCCAGGTGGTGGCCGGCACCGACGAGGGCGGCTGGGTCCACGGCAACAATGCCCACGAGCTTACCTGCCTGGTGCAGGCGGGCATGACGCCCATGCAGGCCATTGTGTCCGCCACGGGCCGCGCCGCCGAGTGCCTGGGCCTGGCCGACCGCATCGGCACCATCGCCCCGGGCAAGGAGGCCGACCTGGTGCTGGTGGAGGGCGACCCGCTGCAAGGCATCTCCATCCTGGAGGAAGGCAAGGCCGTAAGGCTCGTCATGAAGGCGGGCAGCGTGTACCTGGACCGGCGGGGCTAAGGGCCTGTCCCAAACTGACTGGCCAGTGACGCACCAGGCCAGCGTCAGAAGGGCGACGGCATCATGCCCACGGGCACCTCGATGAGCGTGGGGGCCGGGGCGGACAGCGCCTCCCTGAGGGCCGACTCCAGTTGCTCGGGGCCTTGCGCCCGGACGCCCCTGGCGCCGTAGGCCTCGGCCAGCTTCACGAAGTCGGGGTTGTGCAACTCCGCCCCCAGCGTGCGGCCGTTGAACATGGTCGCCTGGTCGCGCAGCACGTTGCCGTAGGCGTTGTCGTTAAACACCACCACGGCAACGTTAATGCCATACTTGACGGCGGTGGCCAGCTCCTGGGAGTTGAACAGGAAGCCGCCGTCGCCGGCCACGGCCACTACGGCCCGACCGGGCAGCGCCACCTTCATGCCCAGCGCCAGCGGGAAGGCGTAGCCCAGGTTGCCGAAGTAGGACGAGGTCACGTAGGTGCCGGGCTGGTAAACGGGGTAGAAGACGCGGCTGTAGTAGCCTATCTGGGTCATGTCGGTGACCAGGATGCCGTCCTCGGGAATGGCGTTGCGCAGCGCCCTGGTGAGGGAGGATTGAGGCTCCAGGCGGGCCAGCGGGTCACTGAGGCGCTGGGCCTTGAGGGCCTCCAGCTCCGCCTTGCGGCTGGGCCGTGGCGGCGTGGTGGCCTTCAGGACGCGGTACAGTTCCTCCAGGGTGCGCCGGGCGTCGCCCACCAGTCCGAAGGTGCTGGCGTAGTTGCGCCCGATCTCGGCGGGGTCCACGTCTATCTGGACCACGCGAGGGCCGGCCGAGAGGTTGGCGGTGGCGAAGCGCGTGCCCACGGCCAGGATGACGTCATAGCGGGCCAGTTGCTCACGGAAGGGGTCGTTGCGAAAGCGCAGCACGCCCAGGGACAGGTAGTGCCTTTCGGAGAGGGCGCCCTTGCCCTCGGGCGTGGTGACCACCGGGGCCTGGAGGTGCTCGGCCACCTGCCGGAGCGCCTCCGACGCGCCGGAGGATATGACGCCGCCACCGGCCCAGATGAGCACGCTGGCGGCGTTCGCCAGGATGCCAGCGCCCTCCTGGATGCTCTGATTGCTGGCCGGCGGCCGCTGGTACTGCCCCGGCTCCGGCAGCTCGACGTCGGCCTCCTCGGCCAGCGTCTCGGGCGGTACCTCTATCTCCACCGGCCTGGGCCTGCCCGTCCGCAGGTGGTGGAAGGCCTCGTGGACCGCCGAGGGGATGTCGGCGGGCTTCAGGACGCGCGAGGCCCACTTGGTGATGGGCCGGATGGCGTCAAGCTGGTCGTTGACCTCATGCAGCACGCCGCGGTTGACGCCGATGAGGTCGCGCTGTACCTGGCCCGACACCACCAGCACGGGCGAGGAGGAAGCATAGGCCGTGCCGATGCCAGCCGAGGCGTTGAGCAGCCCCGGCCCCGGCACCACCAGCGCCGTGCCGACGTCGCCGGTGGCCCGGGCGTAGCCGTCGGCCATGTAGGTGGTGGCCTGCTCGTGGCGCGTGGTATAGAAGCGGATGCGCGGCTCCTGGGCCAGGGCGTCCACGGCGTGGTAGAGCTGGACGCCCGGCAGCCCGAAGATGGCCCGCACGCCCTCCTGGTACAGGGACTTCACCAGGGCCTGGCCGCCCGTCATCCTGGGCATACGAGTCCTCCTTCACGCAGGGCAACGTTTACCCGATACGCATAGCGGCGCTGCGTCGGTGGTAAGGCGAGGCCAGCCCCCTCTCTGGCTCTCCCCCAAAGGGGGCAAGGACCCTCCCTTTCCCCTGTGGGGGAAGGCCAGGGCCTGCCCGGAGCTGGTCGAAGCGATGTTGGGGAAGCGTGAGCCAACCATCAGGTCTTTTCAGACGCTCCTGGTCAAACGCTCCGCCGTCCTTACTGCTGGCCGCGCTGCTGGGCGTAGTCCTGGCGGGCGCGCTCCATGGCCTTGTTGCGTAGGGCCACCAGCTCGTCCTTCTTGGCGGCTGACCAGGCCTGGGAGGTCTTCAGGTTGACCAGGGTGCCCTGGAAGTGGGGCATGACGTAGCGGGCCACCAGCTCGTAGCTGTGCATCACCTGCTCGCGGGTGCCCCACTCGGTCGCCTGTATCAGCAGGCCGCCGTAGCCGCCGCTCTCCTCGTCCAGTTGCTTCAGCCGGGCAATCAGGTCATCGGGGGTGCCGACGCACCAGCGGCCACGCTCCACCATGAAGTCAATAATCTTCTCGGGCGGGCAGTCTGTGGGGTCGGCGCCCAGGGTGTTCTCGAAGTAGTCGCGCTGGAAGCGCGCGGCGCCGATGCGGGCCTGCTCGAAGGCCTCCTTGCGGCTCTCGGCCAGGTGGACGGCCATGACCAGGCGCCACTCCTCGCGCTTCATGACCTTGCCATGCTGGGCCGCCGTCTCCTCAGCGATCTGCCAGAACCTGGCCAGGTTGGGCGCCAGCTTGTTATCGCGGGTGACGCTCACCGACAGCACGCCAGCACCGTGCTTGCCGGCCAGCACCATGCCCGACGGGGACTGGGACGCCGCCACAGCCACGGGGAAGTAGGGCTGGGTGTAGGGCCGCAGTTGCAGCAGCGCCTCCTTGAGGGTAAACCACTCGGACTCGTAGGTGATAGGCTCGGTGGAGGTAAGCAGCCGCATGATGATGCCCAGGGACTCGTCCATGCGCCGGCGCTGGGTAGGCGGGTCTATGCCCAGCATGTAGGCGTCGGACACCAGGGCGCCCGGCCCGACGCCCAGCATGACGCGTCCCCGCGTCAGGTGGTCCAGCAGCACCATGCGGTTGGCCACCATCAGCGGGTGATGGTAGGGCAGGCTGATGACGCCGGTGCCCAGCTTGATATGCCTGGTGCGCTCGGCGGCAGCGGCGATGAAGACCTCCGGCGAGGCGATGGTCTCCCAGCCGGCGCTGTGGTGCTCGCCGATCCAGGCCTCGTCGAAGCCCAGGTAGTCCAGCCACTCGATGGTTTCCAGGTCCCGCTGCAGCGCCAGCGTGGGGTTCTCGCCCAGCCAGTGGAACGGGGCCATGAATATGCCGAACTTCATCCGTGCGGGCAGTGCCATGTTAACCAGTCCTTTTCTTTTGCAAGCCAGCATGCGGCCTGGAGCGGCCCATGTCTGGCACCACAAGACCAACTCGTCGGCATTCTATCACGGGCGGCTGGAATGGGCAATCTTCTCACAAGTTGGCAGAAGCGCCTATCTGTCGCGTTGGCCGCTTCTCTCTGCAGGTAGCAATATTCCATCGTAGTACATGGATGGTTATATATTGCAGCGATGTAAGCGCATCCAGAATATGGAGCGATTCTTCGTGTTACCAGGGACTTTTGCAGGTTGATTCTGCGCCGTAAGCGTCTATGCACAACTTATATGGCTTTATTCACCTCGGCTGTACTGGCATTATGTCTTGAAACCACTTCTAATCTTTGAAACAATCGGGAGATGACTTGTGGCATCTTTGCTGAGAGTTTGATTCTTGGTAACGTTGGTTGTGGCACAACTAGTCACTGTATGGGTGATATTTATCCTTAACTGGTCACAGCCTGAGCCCGTTTATGCTACTTATACGGGCCATTATTGGGCTGGTGTTCAGGAACCGCCTGCCCAGGATTTTATCGGCACTGAGGGTAATAACCAAGCTCAGAATGCCGCTGTAAGAGGATGGAGCGCACCCAAGCAATTTGTGTACACCGAAGACGCTGGAGTTGGTTCTGTTCAGGAGTTCAGCACGCTGAGTGTAGGTACAAATTACAACTTTAGAACAGTGAAGCTTTCAGGTACAAATACAAGGGGATTTTACCGAGACTCGAACCTTATAACTACGAAGAGTCTACCCAACTTGTCCTCTGGGGTGATGCAGGGGCGATGCAAGAGCGGAATGAGGCTTGTAACAACCCGGACCTCAGTGAATGGTGGACCCTTAAGAGAGCTACCACAGGTGGATGGTCTAGCTGGGCTAACATGCAACTCTACATGGACAACGACCCTGACTATTGCGTCTACAAGCTATCAAATGTTTGGTTCAAGACCCAGAGGACTGGCGATCCAGACTGCATCTAAGTAACTAAGCAGATAGCCACGGTTGATATGAACTTAAGTATGTCAGGGTGTGAGCGTGCTCCCATCCCCTCGACAAGCTCGGGGCAGGCTCTGAGCTTGCCGAAGGCGAGGGGGCAGGCGTTGGCCTCTGAAAGTGCATATCAACTCAGGCTACCAGCTTAACCCTCCGGAGCTCTATGGATAATGGAAAAGGTGAGAGTAATATGGATCGAATGAAACTTGCTTTGGGCTTGCTGGCGTTGACTATGCTTCCTATCATTGCCTTCCTGGCGTTGCGTAGCGTGGCCGCAGATAGAAGGAACGAAACAGCGCAAGGGTTGGATACAACGTTAGAACAAGCTCTAGCCCAAAGTCCCAAACCACTAATCCCGGGAGGCGCCCCCTTCTTCTTTGCTGAAAAGGTGTCCCTCGCAGAGGCCAGGGAACGGACATCCTTCACCATTCCACTGCCCTCGGCGGTGGACGAAAGCTCTTTAGTGGAGGTATGGGTGACATCTGACCAGGTCGCCCGGGAGCGCCGTTCAGTGGCTTTGCGCTTTGCCGATGGCCTGACGATAATTATGGATGGCCCAGTGCTCGAAAGTCCTTTGTATGCTGAAAGCGTTGCAGAAGAGGGAACGCCCTTCAAGCTCCTGCAAGTCAATGGTCATGCTGGGAGAGGCAAAGACCCCGGAGTTTCAGAAGGCCTGACTGGCAAAGGACCATACCCAGGCAGCGTGGACTGGTGGGTAGGCGAAGTACAACTCAGCATCTACCACCCCAACCTGTCCATGAGGGAACTGTTAAGGATTGCAGAGTCCATGCCGGGGCCTGCCCGGAGACCTGGGGCGCGATAGAACCCTCTAGCAAGGCGGCAGAAGCTAGCTAGTGTCAGGGGCCCTGGGAGTCGTGCTGACCATTCAATGGCCTGCATCTGCTATCAGCGCCAGCGTCTCCACCACCGCCGCCACGTTGCGCATAGCTGTGGGCAGGTTCTGGAGGAAGGCTGAAGGGGCGCCGTGGTCGGCCGAGTCGGTGATGCCCCGTACCTCCAGGAAGGGAAGCCCGGAGAACTGGCAGGCCCGCGCGCCGCCGGCGCCCTCCCAGCCCACGGCCAGCGCTCCGGTCTGCAGGTGCAACTCCCACGCCCTCAGCGGGTCAACCACGTCCTCGTCGCCGCTGGCGATGGGGCCAAAGTGGACCTGAAAGGGCTTCTCCATGAGCTTCAGGGCGTTGGCCAGCGCGGATATGGAAGGGCCGTGGCCGTCGAAGTGGGGAAGCTGCCTGCGCACGAACCGCTGCCGGAAGTCGTGCTCCACCGTTGCGGTGCCGATGACCACGTCCCCGGCTTTCAGGCCGGCCAGCAGGCCGCCGGCCGTCCCGGCGCAGACCACCAACCCCAGCCCTTCCAGGTGGTCAATGAGGTGCTGGGTGTGGATGGCAAAACCCGTCTTGCCCAGGCCGCCCTGGGCCACCAGCAGCCTTCCGCCTGCACAGGCCAGCGCCGCGAGCCTGCCGACGGGACGCTGCTGCCCCACGTGGCCCAACTCGGCCAGGGCCGCCACCAGCGCGTCGTACTCGCGCTTCAGCGGCGTGACCACCAGGACTGGCATGCCAGGGGCGCGCTACACTGGCGCGGTGGCCCGCCGGGCCTGTCGCTCGGCCACGACCAGCGGGCAGTCGTCGGGCAGGATGACAGGCGACTTCCACCAGCGGTAGGCCTCGAACCACTGGCCGGCCACCCGCACGGCGAGGATGGGGTCAATGACCCGCTCCTCCAGCACCACCATCTCCTCGACCTCTGGCAGGGCCTTCAGGGCGGCGGCCACGCGCTCGCCCTCCACGGGCATCAGGACTCTGGTCGCGTCATGCTGCCGGAAGATGCCGCTGCCTGACCGGGTCCAGCTTACCCGCAGCAGCCCGAAGAGCGAGATGGACTTCTGCCGCTCCCAGGACACGCGCAGGAACTCTTTGTTAGCGCACAGCCAGGGAAAGACCCGGCCCGGTCGGGTGATGGTAAGAGGCGAGACCTCCACGCCCAGTGCCCTGGCCCTGGCGATGAAGGCTTCGGCACTGGCGGAAGCCTCCGCATGCGGGCGTGGACGAAGGCCGGGAAGGGCAAGCGTCCGTGCTGAGGTTACCATGTCCACCGCACCTCCTCCTGGGACTTACGGGCAATCTAGCGCCCTGGCGGCGACTTGTCAATGGCCGCGTCAGGAGGCGCCATGTGCTCGGCCTCCACGGCCTCGGCCAGGGCCAGCGTCTCCGGGGAAAGGCTGCCGTCCACCAGCCTGTAGCGGGAGGCGAACTCGTCCACGATGGCCTGAAGGACGTCCTCGTGTCGGATGGGGCCAATCTCGTCCTCCAGGCTACCGGTGGTGTCCGGGTCCCAGGCGATATCCAGCGCCCTGTACACCGGCACCAGTATGTCCCGGACGCGGTAGCTGGAGCCGACCACCACGACGCCGCCCACGTGTGCCGCGCCGGCCACCAGCCGCTGGCCCACGCCCATGAGCTTTTTCCTGCCACGGGCGTTGACGCTGTAGCGGCCCGGGCAGTACTCCCCGGCCACCTCGCCGATACGGGCGTCCACGCCCAGCCGCCGGAAGGCCGCCGCCATGATGTCAGCCAGCTCCTGGAAGCGCGCCTCCACGCCAGCGCGGGGGTTGGGGTCGGGGATGGCCCAGGAGAAGGCGATGGTGTCCTCGTGGAACACGGCGGCCCGGCCGCCGGCCAGGCGGTTGATGGCCTCGAAGCCTCCAGCGCGGGCGGCGGCGACAGCTTGCCGGTAGCCGGCGGCCCTGGTATCCTGCGGGCCGAAGGCCACCAGGGCCAGCGGCCTGTGCAGCCGCAGTGTCTCCGGCTCCTTGCCCTCCGACACCCGCTGGAGCAGGGCGCGAGAGACGGCGGTGTCCAGCGCAGGCCGGTCGTGGAAGGCCCGGGTGACCAGGCGTATGGGCCTTGAAGTGCCTTGCACGGGAAGTCAACCCCTGAGGCGCGCCTTTGCGGACGCTATTGGCTCCCAGGGCCATTATCGCAGTTGCGGGGCAGGGCAACAAGGCCAGGAGGCACGGGGGCCAATCATGAAGAGGCCCCTTCCCAAGGGCGGCTGAGTTTCAGGCGGGGAGGAGCAGCCTCCGACTCTGGGAAGGGGCCTTGCAGGGGTGGTTGGACTGGAGGACAGTCCAATCATGAGTCTAGTCCAGGCGGAGAGTGCGTTGGGTGCGCATCGGGGTGGAAAAAGGGCTGGGACAGGTGTGCGCCACGCTCTGCCAGGGTGCCTTGCAGGGCCAGCGCCCCAAAATAATAGCCCCCTCATGGCCTGGGGGACCACTTGGGGGCAAAGCGTAGGTGGAACTGCGCGCAGCCTCAGAATACCGCTTTGCTGTTATGCTTTGGTGTTGGTAGAGTGTGCAAATAGTATGCGTTATGTGTGCAGGACAGTGGTTGCATTACGAACTGGTGTTCGGTATCATGTGTTGGCAACGGGTCGCGGGCCTGGTGGCCGACAGCAACGGACATTGGAGGTATTGATGCCAGCGAAACAGGCAACGCTTCTTCCTGTGGAGGAGACCAGGAAGGCCCGGGTGAAGGGCCAGGATAGGGCAGCAGCACCCAGAAAGGAGGACTCGGCCCACCACAATAGCAGGGAGCAGCCCAGGGCCAGGGCTGACAGGGGCAAGGCCAAAGGCTACCTCAGTGCCGAAGAGTGGGAGAGACGGGGCGTGGCCGTGGTCAGGCTCTCCGGTGACCTGCCGCCCGACGAGCGCGAGACGGGCCTGAGTTTTCTGGACAAGGACAAGTTCGCCGAGGTGACCACGGCCCTCTACTCCTGGCAGAAGAGGCTGGAGTCCCTGGGCTGCGTCCCCACGGTCATCAACACCTTCCAGGACAGCAGCGCGGAGATCAGGTACTACGCCAGGGTGCCTCGCAGGTTCATCAGGCTACCCTCGGCAGGGCGGAAGAAGGCCCAGGACGGCGAACTGTAAGACAGAGGTTTCATTACCTAGTGCATTGACCAGGGGAAAGGTGTAATATATCGCGGACTCGGGCAGCCGGTGCCGGCACCGGTTGTTTGAAGGTGGTCTATGTCCCGCGCTCAGTCCCTTTCCATCGGCCCTTCGTCCAGCAAGCTGAACGTGCGCACCATCGAGAGGAATGGCCTCTCCTGGATAGACATCCAGCAGCCCACCGAGGCTGAGATGCAATGGCTGTCAGAGAAGTTCTCCTTCCACCGACTGGCCCTGGATGACTGTCTCAGTCCTATCCAGATGCCCAAGCTGGACGACTATGACACCTATCTGTTCCTGGTCATGCACTTCCCCGTGGTTGACAAGAACGTCCGCCTGACGCTGCCCGCCGAGGTGGACATCTTCGTGGGCCAGAGCTATGTGATCACCGTACACAACGGCGCCCTCCAGCCCCTGGTGTCCCTCTTCGACCAGTGCGCCAGCGACGAGGACCTCTGCTCCCAGGTAGTGCGCCGGAGCTCCGGCTACCTGCTCTACCGTATCCTGGACGTGGTTATTGACTACAGCTTCCCCATCCTCAACCAGATCACCGAGAAGGTCAGCGACATTGAGGTGAAGGTTTTCGACAACCGCAACCAGTGGCTGGTGAGGGAGCTTTCGCTCCTGAGGAGGGACATCATCGCCTACCGGCGCATCATCAGGCCAGAGACTGACCTGCTGGAGACGCTGGAGCGCAGCGATTACGAGTTCCTCAAGGTGGACCCCGACGTGTACTTCGGCGACCTGGCCGACCACATCCGGCGCATCGGCAACGAGCTGGAGGAGATGAAGGAGGTAGTGGAGAGCCTGAGCGACGCCCATAGCTCTCTTACCAGCCACGAGACCAACCAGGCCATCCGCGTGCTGACGGTCCTCTCCACCATAATGCTGCCGCTGTCGGTGGTATCCGGCCTGTACGGCATGAACGTGCACCTGCCCCTGGGCAACTCGCCTCACGCCTTCGTGGGCGTCCTGGGCATCATGGGGGCTATAGCGGGCAGCATGCTGCTATTCTTCCGGTCGCGACGCTGGATTTAGGCACTACGCCATGCGCCGCAAGGCTGTACAGGCCAATTCAGGCACGGGCTGGCTGGCCCTGGTGCTCCTGGTGGCCCTGGGCATGGTGCTGGCATGCCAGGAGACGGCCCCCGACCCGGTCAAGGACAGGTCCACCTGCACCTACTACCAGGACCTGCGCGACGCAGGCTTCGGGCGCGTGACCGTCCCGGACGAGGCGGACCGGCTGGCCGAGCTGCGGCGCGCCTCCGACTTCGCCAGCCCGGAGATGCGCCAGCGGGTGAGAACGCTATTGGACGCCCACTCCCGCCTGTCCTTCGGCGACTCCCAGCCGTTCACCGAGGCCCTGGAGGCCATGGACGACGCCTGCGACCAGGTGATGTCCGCTAGCTAGGCCGCCTGCAAACGCCACGCTTGTAGTTTCCAGCCCCTTTAGCGTAGTATATTGCCAGCATCCAGCAGTCCGAAGCACCAAGGAGACGACTATGACAGCAAGCAACTGGGGTGATATCTACAAGGAGCTCGGAGCAAGACCAGTCATCAACGCCATTGGCAGCGTGACCATGCTGGGAGGCTCCACCCCCATACCTGAGGTCAGGGAGGCGATGGAGAAGGCCAACAGCGCCTACATCCCCCTGATGGAGCTCCAGGAAAGGGCAGGCAAGGCCATCGCCGGGATGGTCAACGTGCCAGCCGCTTACGTGACGGCTGGCGCAGCCTCGGCGCTGACGCTGGCTACCGCCGCCTTCATGGCCGGCGACGACGACGCCAGAATTCAGCAGCTACCAAACACCACCGGCATGAAGAACGAAATTCTGATCCAGAAGAGGCAGCGCTACTGGTACGACCGCTGCCTGGAGCTGGCGGGGGCCAGGTTGGTGGAGTTCGGCACCGCCCAGCGCACCACGCGGGAGGACCTGGAGGGGGCCATCGGGCCAAAGACCGCCGCCGTTCACTACTACGCCGTGGAGCAGTCCCCTGACCCCCACGCCCTGTCCCTGGAGGAGACCATCGAGGTTGCCCACGCCCACAATTTGCCGGTGATGGTGGACGCCGCCGGGCAGATTTACCCGCTAGACCTTGTGGGAAAGTACGTGCGCATGGGCGCCGACTTCCAGTGCATCGCGGCCAAGTACCTGGGCGCGCCGCAGTCGGTGGGCCTGGCCCTGGGCAGCGAGGAGACTATCCGCAAGCTGTCCCTCCAGACCTTCTCGGCCTACGAGGGCCGGCGCGTACGCGGCATCGGGCGGCCCCAGAAGGTGGACCGCCAGGAGATCATCGCCGCCGTGGTGGCCGTCAAGCGCTGGATGACCATGAACCACGAGGAGCGCCTGGCCGACGCCGAGCGCAAGAGCCGGACAGTCATGGCCCCCCTCAAGTCCCTGCGCGGCGTCAAGGCCGAGCTTATCAACAACATCATCGGCCATCAGCCCTTTGGCGTGCGCATCGAGGTTGACCCCAAAGTGACGGGCCTGACCGTGCACGACGTGGTGCGCAAGCTGAAGGAGGGCGACCCGCCCATCTGGACGCGCGTCCGCGACGGCGAGGACTGCATCATCATCCACGTCTTCGGCCTGAGCGAGGGCGAGGACAAGCTCGTCGGCGAGCGCATCGCCGCCCTGCTCAAGAAGAAGTAGCGACGCCGCAAGCGGGTGACCTCACCCCCGTAGCCCCCTCTCGATGGGGTGGACACAATTGACCCGTTTCATCTGAAGCGCCCGTCGGGATAATGGTGCGAATGACGGCCCTACTATCATAGCACGTCACATCCTCTAAGACCAGCCGGAGTAGCTGCTGGCGGCCCGCGAAGTCCAGGTGATCGAGACCGTCTCGAACCCTCTGGGCGAAGGCCAAAGCCTGACTCTCCTGCTCCTGGGTAACCTCCAGCCGTGTCAACTGGCGCTCAAGCTCAGCCACCCGGCGCTGGAGCATGTCCTCTTCCGCTTTCAGCGCCTCCATCCGTTGCCTCATCCGGTCATCGGGAATGAGCCCTTTGCCATACCCCTCCACGAGTCTGTCCTGCTCCCTCGGGATGGCCTCAAGGCGCTTTCGTGCCGCCAGGAACTCCTGTTCAGATACTTCTCTTGTCGGGGAGCCTTCCTCGCAGCGTCGCTTCAGCTCCTTACGCAGGGTCTCCGGCTCCTGGAGCAGCCCCTCGATGGCTTCCCACACCACCTCCTCCAGGCGATCAGCCCGGACGAGCTTCTGGGGGCAGGCCTCCCCGTGAATATCATGCTCAAGCTCGCGAGAGCGCTTGCAACGGTAGAAACGATGCTTGTCCCTGGTGTGATAGCGCCCGGTCATCCGCCGTCCGCACAGCCCACAGCGTACCAAACCTTGAAGAAGGTACTCCCGGCGGGTGTTTCGTGCGGCCAGGGCTTTGTTCTGGCCCAGCCGTCTCTGGACTCGCTCCCACAGATCTGGAGCAACGGCAGCAGGGACGCGCACCAGTTGCCACTCTTCCCGAGGGCGGAGACGATAGCTGCTCTTGCGGCGCTGGGGCAGGGCCTTCAGGGGCCGCTTGGCTTCCACGTGCTCATACCGGAGCTGATAGTAATCGCCTCTGGCTGCGGTGGAGCGGAGCCACTCCCGCAAGGTGGAGGCACGCCAGTGAGTGCCGCCCTGGGGAGTGGGGATTCCTAACTCGTGAAACCGCCGGGCCAGGGCCCTCAGGTTCAGCCCCTCCTCGTCCACCAGGCGGTAGGCCAGGCTGATAACCTGCGCCCACTCCTCGTCCAGCATCACCGTGCTGGTCTGGGCATCATATCGGAGCCACCTGGGGAGGGTGCGGGGGTTCACCAGCTTTCCCTCCTTGGCCTTGCGGCGGCGCCCCTCTATGGTGCGGCGGCGGATTATGGCGCGCTCGTACTCAGCGAAGGCTCCCTTGAACTGGAAGAACATACGCCCTTCTGGAGAGCTATCAATCTCTGTGGTGACGGTCTCCAGCCGGACCCCAGCCCGCTGGAACTCCTTGTCCAAGAATAGGAGGTCGGCCAGGTCACGGGCCAGGCGGTCCGGGTCATAGGTCAACACTACGTCCACCAGCTCCTGGGCCACAGCCTCCCGCAGCCTGGCGAGGGCCGGCCTCTCCAGGGAGCCACCAGACCAGCCATCGTCAATGAACTCGCCCATGACGGTATATCCTCGCGCCTGGGCGCGTTCCTGTAGCCGTTCTAGCTGTCCGCTGATGCTATAGCGGTGCGCCTGCTCTTCCGTGCTCACCCGGGCGTATATGCATGCTTTCACTATCAGAACCCCCTTCCACAGTCCTGGCACCATTCATGGCTCAAATCCAGCCAGGAGTCAAGTCCGGGGCGGGCCTCATTCGGCAGGCGCCAGTCCCCCATTTCGCTACTGGTAACACCTCAGGGTCTGCCTGGCACCTTCCAGACTCTTCGCCACTGCATACCGGGTGAGCCTTAGCTGCTCCAGCAGCTTCCTTCTGGCCCTCTCCCGGGCGGCGTCAGAGAACTCTTCAGACAGCTTCGCCTCAAGCTGCCCCAGGAACTCCAGCATTTCTGTCAGCTCCTTGAGGGCCTCTTGAAGGACAAGGCGCGCCCTGGTGCGGAAAACGACCCACTCGGCTTCGTCTATGGCCCTCTGGACCTCTATCGCCCTTTCCCCTTCGCCCCTATGGTAGCCATTGTCCATGCTATCTACCCCACCTTAGAGGACCCTTCTTGCTGCCTGCCGATACTCTTCAGGGTTGTCTACCTCGCCAATGCCCAGCGCCTGCGCTACCCTCTCCCGACACTGGGGGCACATCAGGTGCACCAGGGTGGAGAGGTCGGAGGCCAGGGCCGTCTCGTCGATGTCCTGGGGCAGGTGGATCTTGGCGAGGGCCGCCACCAGCTCCCGCTCTGTCATCCGCAGCTCCTGGAGCACCCGGGCCACGGCGTGCATCATGGAGGCGGAGGTTGCCTGGGTACCGGTGACCTGCGCCCGCAGGCCTCGCAGGCATTCCAGGTTGGCCCTGAGCTCCGCCACGGCTTCTATGCCCAGCTTCACCCGGCTCCGGGCCAGCTCCTCGGCTTTCTCGCTGCGCTCTATGCCCCTTTCCAGCTGAGGACGGAAGTGGCGGCGGTCATGATTGCGGAAGCTGGTAACGCCGATTTTGTCTCCCAGCTCCACCGAATATCTCTCCAGGGCTCGGTAGGACCAGCTTGCTGCCAGCTTCCCCTCATAGTCCTGCCGGTTGGGGCTACGGCAGACCCGGCAGGCACCAGGCCTTATCGTAGCAACCGTATCAAAAGGCTTCTCGTATCGGCGCGGCTTCTTCACAAGCTCCTCCTTATCCCAACGCGCTGGCCATCTTATCGCTGCGGCGCGATGCTAAGCCTCCAGCAGATGATGTGCTAAGGAGCCAATTTCTACCCTCTAGCCAGCGCGCCATGACAAAAGGGCGTAGCGTCGCGCTGGGGAAAATCTTGAATTTTATTCCCGAAAGCCCTTCCACCAGGCAGGAAATCGTAGCTACGGAAGAGTGCAGATAACCCATGATTATGCGCACTCCTCTTCGCACCCTCTCAAGCCCCATGCTTTGGAGCGAGGGCGCAGCCGTGGTCTGGCACCTGGGCCATCCTTCTGCTGCGGCAACCAGCGCGGCTCGCCCCAGCCTGCCCCTGCTTACCGCTTTCATCATCCCATGTTCTCCAGCTCGAAAAGCAAGGACCTGAGCATCTGCTGGTAATCCTTGAGGGCCTCAGCGACGACTCGTTCCCCCTTTTCATTCATGCTGGGGTGCCGCTCTTTGACCCGACGGAGCACCCTATCGGTATATGTCTCCGCCAGCCTCAACAGGAGCTTCGTCTCATTGCTGACCTCTGCCATTCTGTCCCTCCTTCCTGTAAAGCTGCCTCCCGATGGCTTCCCTCTCTTTAATAATAGGCGGGTCGCCATCCCTAAAATTGCCAGTATCATCCAGCCTCATCTGGTAACCTACAAATGTAGCCCGATGTAACCTGCACCATGTGACCTACACACAGCTTTCCTCTTACATCCTCAACATGACCTCGCCCCAAAGGCCCCTATTATATAGGTAACCTACGGTGGTGTGGCTCTCCTTCCTGTGGCGGGGTCATCTGGGGCTGGCACACCAGCGTCGATGGCCTCACCCTCATCCTCTTCTTCAAACAACGGCTCACCCTTGGGCTCCCAGATATCTGCGGGGACCGACCAGACCCGGACCGCTCTTCGCCCCACTTTGATAACCTCGTTGGTATGCAGATCGTAGTCCTTCAAGGCTGTGTAAAGGGCTTCCCTGGGGATGCTCTGGCGCTGGAAGTGATACCGGGAGTGGCTTTCGAATAAAAAGGCCTCCAGGGCCCGGGGCTTAAAATAGAACCGCCCCTTACGTACCAGGCAGTGGTAGTCCATCTGCCGGTGGCGCAGGGTCTCTGAGGCTCGTTGCTCTGTGAAAGCCTTGAATCCATCGAGCAGGTCTCCCAGCATTCTGGCCTCCGCCGGGACTTCCCGATGCTCTATCCTTGCCAGATAGCCCCGCACAAACCCCTCGTAGGTCCCCTGGCTGTATCCTGCCAGGGGCAGGATGTCCCACTCGAACATGATCCTTGTCCGAAAGGAACTGACTGACTTGAACTCAATCGGCTTCAGCTTGACTTCCACCCCCTTCTCAGGCCATGACAGGACATAGTGGGGGTTATCGCCCACCACCTTGATGAGCTGCATGTTAAAAGTGATGAATGCTTCCTCAAATTCTCTTTCGTTCAGCTTCATCGCAAAGCTCCTTTTCTGGCCCTGCGCCAGGAGCACTTTCTGAATTCAGGGCACGACCTGCCAGTGCAAAAATCCCCGTGCACCAGCCGAAACAGTCGAACCCTTAGGGATGGCGTCAGCTCGGCAATGAGCATGAGAAAGGCCTGCTCCCGGCTAAGGCCCAGCAGCTTCAGCAGGCTGGGGCCGAGAGGCTGACCAGCAGCCCCCCGCTTATAGGTGGTCTCCAGGACACGCAGGCGATCCTCTACCTCTTCGTCGTGCGTCCTCGTTAGCACCTCCATAAGGACTCCTCGGGCCTCGGCAAGCGGGGACCCCGCTTGGAACAAGTGGGCAGCCAGTGCCAGGGCCAGCTCATGCCGATTGCCAGGCCGCCAACGGGAGATCAGAAAATCGAAAAAGGGAAGCGGTCGATTCTCCACAGCGGTGAAGTTATCTGGGGACGTGTTCATCTGGCGCCTCCTTTGAGAGTTTGACATGGCAATCGGATGACCTCGCCGCGTTGTCCCGGCCTGGCTTGAGTAACAGGCCGAAAGCACGGCGCAATCGCACCTCACTATCGGGGGCGGGCACAAACTTGACCACGACCTGGAGGTTATTGCCTGTTGCCTTTTCCCGCTGTAGCTTCCGCCCCATCCTGCTCTATCGCTTCCAAGATTCGACCCAGCAGCTCCGGCGTGGGCTGACGGCGACCAGTCTCAATTTCGGAGAGACGGCAGGGGGCAATCCCTGCTCGAGCTGCCACAACATATTGCCGTAGCCCGGCCCGAATCCGCATCAGTTTCAACTCCAGGGCATCCATCGCTCCCCCTTTGCGCGCATTGCACCGCTCTGTTATGATTCTCTTGATTTAAATTTTTGAGCTAAACGATTTGCACTCCAATACCTTTGTAGCTTTGGCCGTTTTGCAGTTTCTTGGCAAAAGAGCAAATGAACGAATTTGGTTCGACTCTTAGAGAGTGGCGTCAGCAGAAGGGGTATTCCCTGAAGAAGCTATCAAAGCTTCTGGACGAAAGGAGGCATCCCGTCCATTTTTCGGTGCTTAGCCGGTGGGAAACTGGAAGCAGACGGCCCCAGGTAGATGACCGCGAGGCGGTGATTGCTCTTGGAGAAATCCTGATGGGCACTGAGGAGGGGAAGAACAAGCTTCTGACCATGGCAGGTCTTTTCCCTTTGCAACCTGAAGAACTCGATCTGGATAGGCTGCTCGACAATCTGGCGGCGAGGTGGAGAAAGACCCATTTTCTCCATGACGTGATGAGGTGGGATGAGAGGCGAATAGGAGACAAGCTTGGGATTGCATTCTGGGAGGTTAAGCAAGACCTTGAAGAAGCTAAGATGAGAAAGGAAGTGGAGGCGGAAAGAGGCCGGTTGCTGGAGGAGTTCAGGCACCTGGACCCCAGGTGGCAAAGGCATTTTGGCGAAGTTCAGAGTCTGGCGGAGCTTTTCACCAGAGAAATGAAGCTGGTATTCAACCCGGCGAGGACGCTCATGGAGCGACATTTTGTGGCCGCAGGCTTTCCTTCTCGAACCATGCCCTATCCGCCCGAGGAGCTGCGAGGTCATCTTCCTGGGCTGCTACAAGCCTATGACCAGTGGCGAGAGGTTACGAATCATGGTGAAAATTTGGCTCGCCATCTGTATTCTCAGATTCTGAAGGGCGTTGAGGAGCAGGTCTCTGCCTTGTTTCAGCACAGCCCAGGTTTGAGGGTAAAGGTTATCCAGGAGATGGCTTTGTCCGTCTACCAGTATGGCATAAGCTATGCAGGAAAAAAGATAGAGGCCAGAGACTTTGAGCAGATGGATTTCGTTGTTGTTGCCAGGGGCACTCTCTTCTACTTGCGGCACGACCAGGCAGGAAAGGGAACCATGCTGGCCTTGGGCTCCGGTGAAGCTGAGCTAAGGGAATGCCAGAAAATCCACCATGAGCTGGTGCGTCAGTATTCGGCTTGCCAGGAGGCCTCAGGGTTATCAAGCGCCATCAGAAAGGGCGAGGAACTCTGGGCCCTTATGTTTTCTGAGATAGAAAAGGGTCCTGACTTCGACAGGAGGTGCCCTCGCTGCCCAGGATAACATCTCCCAGATATGTATGTCCTTAAATGAATAAACAAGCAAGTCCTCAGTTGCCCTCTTTCAGCCGCGAGGACATCCTGAGCCTGGTTGGCACAGCCCTCTTTGAGCGAGGACTGGACTACTACCAGAGAGGTATGCTGGAGGAGTTCGACGGGCATGACAGGTACGCCATGCTGGCCCAGGGCCAGGCGATATGAGGCAGGCGGCCATACCCTGCCCGGAGGAGGCAGCCATGGAAGGTAAAAGGCGATTACCAGTTGACCTGGAGGAGCTATGCCAGGCGCTGGAGGACGGCTCATACGAGCATCAGTATTACCTTGACCTTAAGACAGGGGAGATACTCCTGCTTTCAGACTATGCCGATACGAAAGAGGCTGAGGAACTCAGAGAGCACCTTGAGGAGGAGCCTGACCGATATGAGGCCATCCCCAGGATGGGTTCGGACGAAGCCTACCAGGACATGGAAGAGTTCACTGGAAGGGTGGAGGATGGTCGCCTCCGGGAGTTGCTGGAGGTAGCCATAGACGGAAAGGGGGCCTTCCGCCGGTTCAAAGATGTGCTGGCTCGTTTCCCTGAGAAGCGGGAGGAGTGGTTTCGCTTCAAGGAGGAGAGGCTGATGTCGAGAGCTCGGGAGTGGCTGGAAGATATCGGCGTCGAGCCGGCCTGACCTGGCGGGAGTAGGGAGTAGATGGGTAAGAAAATCGGCAGAAACGACCCCTGCCCCTGTGGCAGCGGGAGGAAGTACAAGCGATGCTGCGGGAGGGCGAGCACGCCTGCTTCCGTTCCTGACCGCAGGCTCATGGAGAGGGACCTGCGGGCTATAGGAAAGCTGGTGGCCGGACAGGAGTTTGACTCCTTTGACGACTTGAACGCCTGCCTGCAACGGGAGGCCGGCCGGGGAGGCGTGAAGTGGACGCCGGAGACGGCGCTGGAGCAGGCCCAGGAGCTGGTCTACCGGGCCCTGGAGGCCCCTCAGCGTCGGGAACGGGTGAGGCTGGCCATGGAAGCGCTGAAAATATCCCGAGACTGCGCCGACGCCTATGTGCTGCTGGCGGAGGAGGCAGCGGAGAGCCTGGAGCAGGCGTGTGGCCTCTACCGGCAGGGGGTCGAGGCTGGGGAGCGCGCCCTGGGCCGGGATGCCTTCCGGAAGGACGCTGGCCACTTCTGGGGCATCGTGGAGACCAGGCCCTACATGCGGGCCCGGGAGGGCCTGGCCCAATGCCTCTGGGAGCTGGGGGAGCAGGAGGAGGCGGTGGAGCACTACCAGGAGATGCTGCACCTTAACCCCAACGACAATCAGGGCATCCGGTATGTCCTTCTGGCCTGCCTTCTGGAGCTGGGGCGCCTGGATGAGGCAGAAAAGCTCCTGGCCCAGTACCAGGATGAAGAGACGGCGGCCTGGCTCTTTACCAGGGCCCTGCTGGTCTTCCTGCGCCAGGGGGATAGCCCGGAGGCCCGGGGGGCCTTAGGAGAGGCCCTGGCCAGCAACCAGCATGTGGCCCCCTATCTCCTGGGGCAGCGGCGCATGCCCCCGGATTACCCTTCCCACATAGAGATTGGAACCCGAAGCGAGGCGATGGAATATGTGGCCCTCTACCAGGCGGCATGGGCCAGGAGCCCGAGCGCCCTAAACTGGCTGGCAGCCCAGGTGCGGGGGAGGCATGCTCCGGCGGCCCAGTCCAGGGACGGCGCAACAGAGGGCCAGCTTGCTTTTCCTCTGGGCCCTTCTGCCTCCCCGAAGCCCGCAGCCACAGGGGCGGGACCCGCTGAGGAGGCTGCCCCTACCCCGGAGGAGTGGCGGCGCCTTTACCGGGCAGCGGTGTCCATAAGAGAGCTGGCCCCCTGGGAGTGGATGGCGGATAGCGACCTCTTCGCGGTGCGGAATCCGGAGACAGGCGAGGTGGGTTACTGCGCTATCATGGGGGGCCTGGGGGAGGTGTTTGCCCTGGCCGTATTCCTGGGAACTGGTGGCCTCGACAGTTACCGCAGGCTGCAGGAAGGAGAGCTGAAACCCGGCGACTTCCAGGCTATCACCCATATGCACTGTCTTCTCGCTTCCTTTGAGGACCAGAGCTCCCTGGATAAAGGAGACCTGGCAGTTATCCGGGAGCTGGGTCTCAAGTTCCGGGGCCGACACGCCTGGCCACAGTTTCGGAGCTATCGGCCGGGATACGCGCCCTGGTATGTCACCGGGCCGGAGGCCCGCTTTCTGGCAATAGCTCTGGAGCAGGCGGTGGATGTGGCAGGACGGGTCCGCAAGGGGCTGGACCTTTTTGAGGGGGTTGACGAAGACCTGGTCCTGGTGCGGGAGCGGGACAATGCCACCAGGACCTGGCAGGACGCCTGGCGTCCGCTGCCTTCCCTGTCCCTGACGCCTCAGCCAGAAGCAGCCCTCGATGAGGCCAGGCTGCGCCAAATCAAGGAAAGGCTCGGTGCTCCCCAGGGCACCTGGGAGGTGGATATCTTTCCCCTTCCCGCCCTGATTGAGGAGCCAGGGCGACGGCCCTGGTATCCCAGGGCGTGGCTATGTGTAGACAAGGACACTGGCCTGGTGATAGGCACAGCCACCCTGGAGTCGTGGCGGCCATCAGGGGAGTGCCAGGAGGCTTTCCTTGGTATCCTGGAGAAGGCCCCCTCCCTGGCCGAGGTGCTCCAGGTGAGCAAGGAGGCCAGGGAACTTCTGGCTCCTCTGGCACGAAGCCTGGGCATCCGGATACAGGAGCGGCGTCGCCTCGCCGCCCTGGAGAGAGCGAGGAAGTCCATGGTTAGCTTTCTCCAGCAGCGATAGCCTGCTGTAGAGATCGTCCTGGAACAGCGTAGCCATGAAGTTCCAGCAGCCTGGCGATAACAGGGACATTCCCCAAACAAAAGGAAAAGCAGGGAGCCTGTTTTATCTCCCTGCTTTTGTTGGGGGCTGGAGTTTAATACGCCTGCTTACCTGGTTAGAACTACCGCCGGCACACACTGGGGGTGGTAGTATCCCTCAGCCCTTTTGACCACCATCGTCCCCCTGGTCATGCGCCCCTGGCACCCTTTGCAGGTTACCACCGCCGCCACCAGCCTCTGCGGCTCCTCGTTGCTGGGGGGCGGCACCGGGGCCTCAACAGGTGGCGTCTCCTCGGCAACAGGCGTCTCCGATGCCTCTGCAGGCTCGGTGACCTCGGCCACCGTCTCCGCAGGCGCAGCCACAGCCCCGGAGGGTTCGGCTGGACCAGCGGGTATCTCGCCCCGAAGCTCAGCCTCTACCTGGCGGCAGTCGGCTGCGTCCTCCTCGCTGGCTCCGCCGAAGGCCCTGACGATCCCCTTCAGCGTTAGCTCGGGCCAGCTTCTGGCGTGCCGCCTCTTGAGGCGCTCCAGCGCCTGGAAGGTCGGCTCGCTCACCCGGAAGGCGATGACCTTCTCCGTCCCTGTCTGCTTCCTTTCCCTTGCCATTGTCTATACCTCCTTTGATTTTGATTTTGGCTTCTGCCCTACTTTGCTATACCCAGTTCCTTTAGCAGCCTCCTGGCCTCCTTTCCCCGGACGATGCGGAAGCCCTTCTCCTTGAGGCGGCGCACCACCTGGCCCTCGTTCATGTAGCAGAGGATGGGGCGGTAGCGCCTGCCATCCACCACGGGGTGGTAGCTGCACACCCCGGCGACGCAGGCTTCCCTGATAGCCACCACCCTATCGTCCTTCGGCATTGCGTTTCCCCTGCCACCA
>DAOUAM010000064.1:0-2593 GCA_034433305.1 Dehalococcoidia bacterium
GGCAGGCACAAGGCCTGCCCCTACGGTTTTTATGACATCATAATAGCGACCTGGTATCAGGAGATGGCGCCCCTGCCCGGGGGATGGCAGAGAGGCTTTAGCCCTGTGCCGACCAGCATGCGGCAGGTGCTCTTCTCGCTCCCCGTAGCCGACTCTGCCAGGAAAGTAATAGAATAGGACTGATGCGTGGGCCTTTTGTCCCCCTTCTACCCGCTCTGACATAGGAACGCAGAATTCCTGTGCCACCCGCACTGTCGCCAGACTCTGGCTTGCCATCGGGTGCAGACCGCGAGCCTGATGGGCCTGACTGGGACTGCGCCACTGCTTCACACCCTCCCCTCTCTTACAAGATACGCTGGCGCCGTCAGAGTGTCCCCGTGCTCAGCAGTTCCAGCCTATGGTGCAAACCATAGCCACTCGCGAACGCCACAGCTCGCCCACACAGGACACACGGTCCCGGTAATAGTATCTCTCTGGGCAGGGTAAGGAGGTGTTGGGTGAGAGCTCGAACGATCAGAGTGCGCATTACGGACCGTTTTGACCAGTATGATAGCCTTGTCAGAGACCTGGCAAGGGAGGTGGGAGCGAGGTTCCAGGGGGCGGGGCCTGGTGACGGCCTGAGGTACTACTATCTGATAGCCACTGACGAACAGCTCTCGCGTATTCTGGAGGGCCTGATGCGGGCTGGCGCTAGCGTGGCCAGCGCCGAGTAGCCTTGTGCCGAGGCAATATCTCATGGCTCCGTGGGCCGCTCCTCCAGCAGCGTGAAGCCGCCGTCCGGCCCGCCCAGGGCAATGCGGCCGTCCTGCACGTCCAGCACCAGCGCGTCAGTGGGGTAATAGGCCGTCTCGCGGGGCCGCTCCGGGTCGGACAGGTCCAGCACCCACAGTCCGCCGTGAAGGACGTAGGCCCGCGAGTCTTCCACGTGAATCCTGGCCTGCCGGACACTGTCCCGCTGGGACGACAGGGCCTTCTCCGCCAGCAGCCTGGGGGCCCCTGGCCGCGACGCGTCCAGCACGTAAAGGCGCCCGTCGCCCACCACATACAGATAGCTCCCTATGGAGCCGACGTCCCAGTCGCTGCCGCAGTCCCGGCCCGACAGGCGCACTCTGGACAGGGCAGGCCCCGGCCCCCGTTCGTCCTTCAGCGCCAGCAGGCCGCAGGTCACCGAGTAGCTGGCCCCCGCCTCGGCCGGCAGGCTGCGCAGCCGCGACTTCTCGGCCACGACGCGCGGCAGGGCTGAGGCGTCTATCTCGTATATGGCGTACTCGCCGTATACCTGGACCAGGTACCTGTCCCCTTGCTGGCGCACCCGTCCCACCGGGCCGAAGTAGGGCACCGCAGAGGCCCTTGGTCCAGATGGGTCGGACAGGTCCAGCGCGAAGACGCCGCCGTGCAGGAACAGCAGGGCGTGGTTCCCCTGGAGGCGCACGTCCACCGCCGCCGTGGCGGCCGGCACCCTCTCCACCTCCCTGGGCCGCGCCGGGTCCGAGACGTCCAGGATGGAGGTGCCGGACTGGTCCACCAGCACCAGTGCCTGCCCCTGGAGCCACATGCCCCATGCAGTACCGTCGCCCTCCAGCCGGCCCAGTTCCCGGGGCCTGGTGGAGTCGGCGATGTCCACGATGCGCAGCCGCCAGTGGTACACGCCCCAGTCGCCGCCCGACATGAGGGCATACAGGCGCTGGCCGTCCACGATAAGGCCCGCCGGCTCTCTGGGGTCTATGCTGCTGGCGGTTCCTGGTGAGTCATCCAGCAGGTAGCCGACCTCCCGTGGCCGCGTGGGGTCGCTTAAGTCCAGGACGCGCACGCCCAGGTCTTCGGTCAGGACGTAGGCGCGGCTGTCGGCCAGGTACAGCGGGCTGCCAGGGTCGGGCATCTCGCCCAGCGTGCGCGGCTCCTCCGGGCTGGATATGTCCAGCACCTCCAGCACGTGGCGGGACTCTCTCCCCTTCCGCTGGGAGCGGTGCACGTATGCCAGGTCGCCCCTGGCCGTGAGGCCACGGACAAGCTCCACCTGCCTGTTGCCCTCGTCCCGGCTGTAGCCCAGGGAGCCGAGGGCCACCATACCTCGCGGCCGGCCCACGTCCACCATGCGGACCTCGGACTTCGTCTCGCTGACGCGGCACTCCACGAAGGCGCGGCGGCCGTCCAGGTCCAGGTAGTTAGCGATGCCTTGCAAGCTGGCCAGCAGCCGCGGCTGTCGCGGGTCGGACACGTCGTAGGCCAGCAGCGCGTCCCCGACTGCCACGGCCAGCACGTCCCCTTCCCACTCCAGCGCCTGGACGTAGCCGTCCTCGTGACCGAGGGGCACCTCCAGGCCCGTCTCCTGGGGCGGCCCTTCTGGTGGCAGCCGCAGCAGGCGCAGCCGGCCGTCGCTGGCGACGAAGGCGTAGCGCTGTCCGTCCCGCTCCCCCAGGGCCATGGGGCCTGTCCTGCCATGTGCCGGCCTCCAGCGGGCCACCGGCTCCAGCCGTGACTCCAGCGCGGCGGCGGACAGTGCCGCTGGCAGCGTCACGGGCGCCACGGCGACGGTCGGCGTCGGCACGGGCGTTGGCGCCGGCTCGCCGCTGGCGCTGGTGGGCAGCGGCGC
>DAOUAM010000065.1:0-87766 GCA_034433305.1 Dehalococcoidia bacterium
GGCCCAGGCCGCCACCTGCCAGGCGGCGCCCAGGTTCACGGCTCCCAGCGCCAGGGTCCGCAGGCCGGCCCAGGCAGGCCGCAGCGCCAGGAACGCCGCCGCCGAGCGTATGCTCACCCCCAGGGCGAAGTTGACGATGAAGCCCACCAGCGCCGCGTGGATGAAGGCCTGGTCCAGGGCGGAGTCGGCCAGTGCCTGGCCCTGGACGGCCATGTCCACGGCCAGCGCCAGGTGCAGGCCGCCGGCGACGGTCGCCCACAGGCTGCCAGCCCACAGCCACGGCTCGGCCGGTGTGCGCGGGATGGTGCCCAGGCGCAGCGTCCGGGCCATCACCGCCGCGAACACGCCCGAGGCCGCCAGCATGGAGGCCCCGGAGGCCACCAGCAGCGCCTGGCCCGGCCAGTGGGCGTGCAGGTACTGGCCTGCGAGGCGAGAGGCGATGCCGCCCAGCACCAGGGCCAGCACCAGGCGCTGCGGCCAGGGGAAGGGTATGGGCGCGTTCCTGAAGCGGGGCACCACATGGAAGGCAATGCCCATGACGAACAGGCCCGCCCAGCCGTAGAGCTGCGCCAGGCCGTGCGCCTGGACGAACATGGCCCGCACCAAGCCGCCGCCGGCGCCCAGCGCGGGCAGCAGCAGGGCAGTGGCCCCCGCCGTGAAGCCCAGCGTCAGCGCCACGCCTAGGCTGGCCAGCACAAAGGGGCGGTAAAGCCTCTGGGCCGACCAGGGAGTGACGGGGTAACGCTTCTGGCGCTCAGGCTCCTCGGTCATTCCCGCACAAACAGCACCTTCCAGCTACCGTCGTCCAGCGGCTGGGTCTCGTGGCGGAACCCTTTCTGGGCCATGACGCCATAGAGGGGGACCGGCTCGAAGGGGGCGATAAGCTCCAGCGGCTCTCCAGGGGCCAGCCGGGCCACCGTCGCCATGATGCGCTGGAACGGCTCCTGGCCGGCGGCAAGTATGGGTCGCACATCCAGTTTAGCCATAGCACCCTCCCCAATAACTGTACCAGATGCGGAGGACCGCGCCATACCACGCGATAGCAATTCTCTGTGATGAGGCCCTGAATGCGTCATTTGCCAATTTCCAAAGGATACGCTGCACCTGCCTTCAAGGCATGCGCAAGGTAGTACAGTTTCAACATAGTTTTGATGAAGGGCTTCACCCTCATCCCAGCCTTCTCCCGTCAAGGGAGAAGGGGTATTTCCTTTCCCCTGGCGGAGAGGACCAAGCCTGCCCTGGGCCTGCCGAAGGGGTGAGGGGGAAGCGCCCCATCAAAATCAAGTTGGCACAGTAGTAGTGTCCCGGGGGCGGGCCTCAGACCCGCCCCTACATTAGCCGCATACCGTCGCGGCATCTGGTGAATGACGCGCCAAGACTGTAGAGGCAGGCCCTTGTGGTTGCCCAGGGCCTGTCCTGGGCCAGCCGCAGGAGCAGGCACAAGGCCTGCTCCTGCAAAATGGCCTTCCTTTCGTGGCGACTTCAAACAGGACCGGTATGAGTATTGGATGGCGGAAGTCTGCGCCGGTGCCGTCCCGCTAGCAGCAGTTGTGGCGCACCTTGGTGATGTTGATGATCCAGGTGTCCGGGCCTTCCTGCTGGGGGTTCCAGGCCGCCTCGCCTGGCCGCTCCATGTTGAACTGGTAGTGCAGGGGCCTGGGGTCGTGGTCGTTCACCAGGCGCAGTATGCCGAAGAGCGGCAGCTCGTCGAATACCTCGAATATCCTGGCGTGCCTGTCCCTGGGGGGTATGTTGCGTACATCCAGGACTACCAGGTCTTGCTGTGCCATCGTCTCCTCCTTTCCGGTATGTGTCCTGTCCGGCGGCAAGCCGGGCCTAAAGTCTGCCGATGCGAGTGAGGGCGATGTCCCTGCCGGTGTCCAGCGGCCGGCTGGACAACACCTCCATGTGGTCCACCCACTTGACGCTGAAGTAGCACTCCTTGCCTGCCACGACCAGCCGGCAGGGGCCGCCGTGCGCTGGCGGCAGCGGCTGGCCGTTGAGCCGCAGGGCCAGGATGGCCCTGTCGCTGCGGGCCTCCTCGATGGTGAGGGACATGGAGAAGTCGCCGGCGCTGAAGGCGACGAACCGCGCCTCTGGCAGTGGCTGGACGGCCCGCAGCAGTTCCCTTACCGGCACGCCGTCCCAGGCCAGGGCCGGCACCTTCCAGCCCTCCTCGCACCTGAAATCGTCCACCACATGGGCCGAGGGCAGGGCCAGCAACTCCTCGCGGCCCAGTTCCAGCGGCGTCGCCACCAGGCCATCCACCCTGAGGCCTTTCCATCGGGCCGCCCGGCCCCTGTCCGGGAACCGGGGCAGGTGCTCCAGTACCTTGTACGATGCCATGGGCTTTTCTTCCTCCTGAGAGATACGTCGTCTTTGCGTCTAGCCCCCGGCCGGCGCCACGGGCCTGCGCAGCTCGCTTATGCGCCGGCGCACCGCTTCCCTGTCCTCGAAGTAGCGGGCGTTAAGCTCGCTGAACTCGCGGTCGCGTGCTGGCACGTCGTCCTGGGCGAAGATGGCGTTGACGGGGCACACAGGCTCGCAGGCGGCGCAGTCTATGCACTCCGCCGGGTTTATGTACAGCATGCGGTCCACGCCTTCCTCGAAGTAGATGCAGTCCACGGGGCAGACGTCCTGGCAGGCCGTGTCCATCACGTCAATGCAGGGCGATGTTATGACATAGGTCATGGTCTCCTCCTTCAGGATAGCTCAAGGCTGGTCCTCCCTGGCTGCCTGGTTAAGGGCATCCAGCAAAGGGCCAAGCGCCACGCCACGGAGCTGCGCCGCCTGGGCCACCGTCACCGTGGCGGCCAGCTTCTCGCGCATAGCGGGGTTGGCCAGGGGCGTGAACCCGTGGGCAAGGAACACCTCCAGCGTCCGGGGGTAGCGGGCCAGGACCTCGGCCACCAGCATGTCAGCGCGTACGCGGGCACCAGGCCCTTCTCCGGCCTCGGCCCGGCGCAGCGCGTCCACCAGGGGCGCCACGTCCACCCTGGACATGCGGGCCGCCTGCTCCAGGTCCAGGGTGCGCAGGGCCGCCTGCCGGTGCTCCGGGTCGCGTAGCATGTAGAGGCCGTGGTCGGAAAGCAGTCTCAGCGCGTCGGGCACCCTGGCGACCACCTCCGAGAGGGGCGTCCGCGGCCCTATTGGCCCGACGCCGGCCTCCGGGGCCGGTGGGGCCTGGGCTGGCCGCAGGAGCGTCCTTCCCTCCAGGGTCAGCCAGACGTTGGCCGCGAAGAGGGCCATGCCCAGGAAGCCCAGCACGCCGGAGGCCGACAGCAGCGGGTCCAGGCGGCTGCCATAGCCCCAGCCCAGCTCCACAGCCACACGCGGCGTCACGCTGGCCAGCACCAGCCAGAAGGCCGCCCGCTGCATGCCGGCGCTGAACAGGGGGGAGCCACGGAACACCGGCACGATGCGCGTCGCCATGCCCATGACCATCAGCGTCACGAAGCCCAGGGCCAGGGCGTGGCGGCCGGCGCTGGACTCGGTCATCAGCGTGCCCTGGCCGAAGGCCGCCGCCCGCAGGGCCAGGAAGGCCCATATGGCCGCCGCGGCCAGGAGCCAGACGTAGGCCGCGCGGACGAAGTCCTGGAAGCTGCGGGGTATGTTCTGCGCCGCCAGGTCAGGCACCTGAGAGGCCCGAGGCTCCAGCAGCCGCAGGCCAGCGACGAAGGCCAGGACGCCGGCCAGCACCAGCGCCTGCCCGGCCAGCAGCAGCCAGCGGGACAGGGCTGGCGTCAGGTCGTCGGACAGCCCCAGGGCCAGGGCCACCGCCGCCACGCCCGGACTCAGCAGCCACAGCGCCGCTCGCAGCAGCGCCGGCCTGGAAGCCCTCAGCCCCAGGAACACCGGCAGCGTGCGGGCCGAAACGCCCAGCACCGTCAGCACGACAAAGCCCAGCAGGAACGCCGTCAGCAGCGGCTCGTCCAGGCGCGCGGGCAGCACGCGGCCGCCGGCGGCCCACAGGTAGGCGGCGGCTATCACCTGGTGCAGGGCTGCGACGCCCAGCCAGGCGATGCCCGCCTCCAGGTAGCCCTCGTAAAGCTCGCCGCGCTGTCCCTGGCGCAGGGTGCGGATGATGGCCCAGCCGAAGCACGCCGTGCCCAGGGCCAGCAGCAGGGCCGACGCCGCCAGCACCGGGTAGGCCCACCAGCCAGGCACGGCCAGGAAGGCCAGTCTGAGCAGCACGCCCGCCAGCGTCAGCCAGAAGGAGAGGGCCGCCAGGCGGAGGGCGACACCGGCCAGCCGGACGCCTCGGAACCTGGGCACTGCATGGTAGGCCACCCCCATGATGAACAGGCCGACAAAGCCCCAGAGCTGGGCCTGGCCGTGGGCCTGCACCAGCTCGGCCCAGGACAGCGGCGCCGTGGGCACGCCCGAGGCCGCCCGCAGCAGCGCCCACAGGCCCAGGGAGAAGCCTCCGCCCACGGCCACCAGCAGGCTGGCCTTCAGGAAGCGTGGGTACAGCGGCGGGGCCTCCGCCTCGCGGGCCGCCGGCGCCTGTGGCTCGGCGGCGCTGCCAGCCTCGAGGGAGGCTACGAACTCGTTGAGGTCATGCAGCAGGCGCTGGGCGTCCACGTGGTGGACGGCGGCGAAGAAGGCGACAGGCTCCACCGGCCCCTGGGGGCCGCCACAGCCGGCCAGGCCGTGCCTGTCGAACACGACCACCGCCTCCGGGTAGCGCGCCAGCACCTCCCGGACGCTGTCGTCAGGCTTGATGAGGTCTGATTGCTGGGCTTTGGTGCTCATGGCTCCGGCCTCCACGGGAGCTTGGGTTGGTGCAGCAGTACCATTACCTTCGCGCAGACCTGGCACCAGCAGACGCATGGCGCCATCGCCCCCGCCCGGCCTACCGTCCATGATGTCATACTCCGGCGCGGGAATCTGTGATTAATGTCGTCGGCGCGGCCTGCCTCCAGGCGCCGGGCCATGGCGTGGCAGCCTGCCCAGTGCCCTTTTCCGACGCCTGGGCGTCGGCCCCCGAGGCATGGTATGATTTGTATGCAATTCCATGCCAGGAGGACTGCCCTGGAAGGAGACGAAGTCCGCTTCCACGGCTCCGCCACGGTGGGCGCGCGGGGGCAGGTGGCCATACCCGCCAGCCTGCGCCGCGAGCTTGGCATCAGGCCCGGCGACCAGGTGCTGTTTGTGCAGGCCCAGGGCGACTCCGCCGGCTTCCAGGTGTGCCTGCCCGGCTTCGCTCTGCGGGGCAGGCTGCCCGCGCCGGTGTCGCTCCCGGACGTCGGCGCCGGCCGGGCCGATGGCGAGGCCCCGGCCGACCTGGATGCCAGCCTGGCCCACCTGCGGGCCGTCGAGCTTTTCCGCGACCTGGGCGAGCCTGCCCTCCGGCGGCTGGCACCGCTGCTGCGCCAGGAGCGCTACCGCGCCGGCCAGTCCATCGTGGTGGAGGGCCAGCCTTGCGAGGCCGTGTACCTCATCGCCTCCGGCCTGGTCAAGCGCTTCAAGCTGTCAGCCGAGGGCAAGGAGCAGGTGCTGAAGCTGCTGGGGCCAGGCGAGTCCTTCAACGAGGTGCCGGTGCTGGACGGCGGCCCCAATCCCGCCGGGTCGGTGGCCCTGGAGGACACGGTGGTCTATGCCCTGCGCCGCCAGGACCTGCTGCGTCTCGTCGAGGAGACGCCGTCGCTGGCCATGGCGCTGCTCCAGGTGCTGGCGGCGCGGCTGCGGCACCTGGTCGGCCTGGTGGAAGACCTGTCCATGCGCCACGTCATGGGGCGCGTGGCCCGGCTGCTGCTGGACCAGCCCGAGGCTGTGGAGCGCCTCACGCACCAGGAGCTGGCGGCCATGGTCGGCACCGTTCGCGAGGTCTTCAGCCGTGCCATGCGCGAGCTGGAGGACCAGGGTGCCGTGCGCCTGGACAGGGGCCGCGTCGTCATCCTGGACCGCGACCGTTTGAAGCGGCTGGTGTAACGCGACGCCGCCCCTGCCCGAGCGCCGGCGGCCAGCACACTGTCACCTTGCATTTGATGGGGCGCTTCCCCCTCACCCCTTCTGCAGGCCCCTGGCAGGCTCGGTCCTCGCCCGCCAGGGGAGAGGGAATACCCCTTCTCCCTTGACGGGAGAAGGCTGGGAAGAGGGTGAAGCCCTTCATCAAGAATATGTTGACGCTGTGCTAGTGGGCTGCCGCCGCTGGCTTGCGCTGGCGCACGCCGTACCCCCAGTCCAGCAGGGACAGCCCGGCCTCGCGCGTCTCCTGGATGTTCTCGGCGATGCGCTCCAGCACCGGCTGCTCCAGCTTCTCCATGAAGATAGCCAGCCCGTCGCAGTCCGACACGTGGGGCAGCAGGGAGAAGACGCCGCGTATGCCCACCTGCACGTCCTCGTCGGTGAAGCGCTCGTGCCGTACCACCTCGGCCAGGCGCCTGGCCGTGAGAATGGCGCCGTCGTGGTCTGTGAGCATCTTTTCCACGTAATCGCCCAGTATGGGCTTCAGGGCGCCGTACAGCGTCTCCTCCTCGAAGCGGAAGTGCGGGCCGGCCAGCACGTTGAGCTCCGCCACCAACCTGCGGGCCTTCTGGACGTCCCTGGCCGCGAAGGCCGCCCTGAGGTCCAGCAGCGTGTCCCGTATCTTCCTGTGGTCCTCCTTGAACTCCCTGAAGGTGTCCAGTTGCTGTGCCATCTCAGCCTCCTCCTGTGTAATGGGACTCAAAATGAAAAGCCCCTCAGTCCTGGTGTGGGCTGAGGGGCTGGGCTTCCGCGCTGACTACCTGCTCGATCAGTCTGCGCCATGCGGGGCACGCAGGCGTAGCCCACCCCCTTCGGGACAGATGCAACAGCAGGTGCGATATGTGATGCAGGTATTCATGGCGGATGCCTCATCCAATAAAAAAGCCTGCCCGTTACACTGGCGTTACACGCGGCAGGCCGTCCGGGGGCAGTCTGTGGTGAGTCCCTGGTCAGCCGAGAGGGTAGCCTTCAGTTGCTGCAAGCCTTGCAGTCCCTCGGACGCCTCTGCGGCCCGGCCAGTCCTCTGATAGCCTGGAGCAGCTCCTGCCTGGCGCAGTCTTTCATGACGAAGGCATCGGCGCCGGCCTCCAGCGCCAGGTTTATCTGGGTGGCATGGACAGCCATAAACAGGACTCTCACAGAGGGAAGCAGCTCTTTGATGCGGCGCACGGCTTCAACGCCGTCCATATCTGGCATCTGGGCATCCAGCAAGATAATATCGGGACAGAGCATGGCGGCCTCAGCCAGTGCCCCGGCCCCATCCGCCGCCTCGCCTACCACCTCGATATCCGAATGAGGTCTGAGAATACCCTGTAAACCATTTAGCGCCACCGGGCTATCATCAACCAGTAACACGCGGACCTTGTTCAAATACACGCCCTCTTGCTCAACTAATCCCAGATTAGCTGAACGTGGACCTGGAGTCATCGTGATTACCCATGATTCTTATATGGAAAGCGTCTGAAATGGGTATCCGTCGTTTTACCGAGTGACGCTCATACTTTCGCGGGAGCGGTAGCTGGGCAGGAGGCATTGAAGGGGGGCGAGGGCGAGAGGGTGGGGCACATGCACTATGCCGCAAGGAGTCAGGAGGCAGGTTGCTACTGGTCCCAAATGGACTTTAACAACATCCCGCTCCTGGTTTTCCCCAAAACTGTTGTGTAGTAAGCAGCCAGTCAGTGGGCAGGGAGTCGCGGACTGGCCGGTGGTGTGCCCCCAAAACACCGGAGGGCCGCGCAGCCTACAGCTTGATTATCCCGCGCTGGAGTGCCTGGGTGACGGCCTCGGTGCGGTGGCTGACGTTGAGCTTCTGGAAGATGTTGGCGACGTGGGTCTTGACGGTGCTCTCGCTGATCTTGAGCGTGGCGGCGATCTCTTTGTTGGCGGCGCCCCTGGCCATAAGCTGGAGCACCTCAATCTCCCTGTCGGACAGGGCCTCGCCATGGGCGGGGTCGGCGCGCTGGCGTGAGAGCTGGGCGAACCTGTCCAGGAGCCTGGCGGCCACCCCAGGCTCTATGAGGGACTCGCCCCGGTGGACGGCGCGCACCGCCCTGAACAGGTCTTCCCTGGAGGCATCCTTCAGCAGGTAGCCTTTGGCCCCGGCCTCGATGGCGTCGAAGATGTACTCGTCGCTGTCGTAGGTGGTCAGCACGATGAACCTGGCATCCGGGTACTCGGTCTTTATGCGGCGCATGGCCTCCACGCCATTCAGCTCCGGCATCCGCAGGTCCATCAGTATGACATCCGGCCGTAGTTCCCGAGTCTTCTCCACGGCCTCCAGGCCATTGCGCGCCTCGCCTACCACGCTGAAGTCTTGCTGGCGTCCCAGCATGGTGGCCAGCCCATCCCTGACCACCGTATGGTCATCCACTATCAGAATCTTGATTGGCCCCATAGTACTCACCGTCTTTTACAACCGCGCCGAGACATTGTCCTGAGCAGATGCGCCATCCCATCCCTTGGGCAAGTCCTTGTCCTGTTGCACTATTTTACGAAAGCCCACCGCCACCGGACTCATGGAGGAGGGAGGGGCTTTATCCAGGCAGGTACAGGGCCTGCTTTTGCGGGATGTTCCAGCGGACAGGAATCAAGCTGTGGGTATGCGCACCTCTACCACGGTGCCCTTGCCGCGCTCGCTGCTTATGGTGAAGCTGCCCTTGAGCAGGCGAGCCCGCTGCTCCATGCCCATGAGGCCGAAGCCTGTCCTGTCGGGCGGCCTGGCGGGGGAGGCGCCATCCTGGCCGGCGTCCTGCGCTTTGGGGTTGAACCCCACGCCGTTGTCCCGGACCCGGAGGGTCACCGCGTCCGGCTGGAAGGCCAGGTCCACCTGCACCCGGGTGGCCTGGGCGTGGCGCCTTATGTTGATCAGGGACTCCTGGCATATGCGCAGCAGGGCCGCCTGGACATCGGGGCGCAGCTCTCGCCTGTCGCCGGAGAGGGCGAAAGTGGCCTGCTCGCGGCCCACGTCGGAGAAGCGGCGGACCTCCTCCCGCAGAGCGTCCTCCAGCGTCCTGCGGTCAAGCTCCTGGGGCAGCAGGTTCCAGACCGACCGCCGGGCCTGCTGGAGGCTCTCCCTGGCCAGGGCCTTGGCGCGGCCCAGGTGCTCTTTCAGGTCCTCCTCGCACTTCTCCTCCAGGTCCTGCTCCGCCGCCTCAAGCTGGAGCACGATGCCTGTAAGCCCCTGGGCCAGGGTATCGTGTATCTCCCGGGCCATGCGGTTGCGCTCCTCCAGCACCGCCACCTCCCGCGTTTGTTCGAATAGCTGGGCGTTCTTCATGGCCACGGCCAACTGGCTGGCCAGGGTCTGGACGGTGGACACGTCCAGGTCGTCGAAGGCGTCAAGCTCCTTGCTCTCTATGTCCAGGACTCCCACCACCTCATCGCCCTGCTTGATGGGCACGGCCAGCTCTGACCGGATGCCGTGGAAGCCCGGGTAATAGCGCGGCTCCTTGCTCACGTCGTTGGCCAGCAGCATCTCCCCAGTCTTGAACACCCAGCCCGTGATGCTGGTGGTCTCCAGGCTGAGCCGCGCGCCCCTGGCTACCCGGCCCCTGTGGTCGCCGGCGGCGGCGGTCATGACCAGTTCGTTGGAGTCGGAGTCCAGGACAACGATATTGACGAAGAAGTAGCCGAAGGTCTCGTGGAGCAGGTTAGCGACGTAAGGCAGCAGCTCGTCCAGGCTCAGCACCGAGGATATCTTCACGGCCACGTCGTTGATGGCCCGCATCTGCTCGGCCCGCCGGCGCTCCTGGCGGTAGAGCTGCTGGACCTTGTCCAGCAGGGCCTCCCTCTCCTCCAGCGACGTCTTCAGCCGCTCCTCCATCCGCTTGCGCTCGGTGATGTCCATGTAGGTCCCAACGGTGGCGGGCCTGCCCTCGTACTCAATGGGCGCGAAGCTGCCCATCACCCAGGAAGTCTCGCCTGTCCTGGTGATGACCCTGAACTCGAAGGGATGGAGGGCCTCTCCCTGCGCCATCCTCTCGGCGCCCTGCCTGACCAGCTCCCGGTCTTCGGGGTGGACGTGGGCGAGGGCTTCGCTGCCCAGCAGCTCGTTGGCCTCGAAGCGGGAGTCTGCCTGCATCTGGCTGTTTACGAAGCTGAACTTGTTGTCCTGGACAATGAACATGCCCACGGGCGAGCTCTGGGCCAGGGCCTTGAACAGGTCTTCTGCCCGCTTGCGCTCGGTGATGTCGTGGAAGCTGGTCAGCAGCGCCGGCTGGCCGTCGAAGGTGGTGGGCTGGGCCGAAACGCTGACCCAGAAGGGGGTGCCATCCGCCTTTTTAGCCATGACCTCGCGGTTGCGCAGCCACCCATTCCGCTGGAGTTCAGCTATCGCGCTGGCGCGGTCGGCCGGGACGTAGTAGAAGTCCAGCGTCTTGCGGCCAATCATCTCCCCTGAAGAGAAGCCGAACAGCGGGCCGGCGTGCTGGTTGGCGTACAGGACTGTGCCGTCGGACAACCTGGTAAGGAGCATGGGGATGGGCACAGCCTCGACCACCGTCCTGAGGCGCTGCTCGCTCTGGTGCAGCATGCGCTGGGCCTGTTCAAGCTGGGTGAACAGCAGAGAGTTGGCGATGGCGCCGGCGATCTGAGCGCCGATACGCTCGGCCAGGGCCAGGTCGCGCTGGGTGTAGGCGTTGGGCCTGGTGGTCTGGAGGTGGAGCGCCCCGATGGCCCTGTCGTTGGAGACCAGGGGGACGGAGATGGAGGTCCGCAGGCCGGCGCGGAAGCCAGCCACCATCAGGGGGTAGTCCCTTGCCAGCTCCTCCTCGCTGTCCATCCTCAGCAGGACTCCGGCCTTTTGGCGGACGCCCCGCTCGGTCACGGACCCGGGCAGCTTGTTGACCACCCCGTAGGCCCTGCCTGGCACCTCGACAGTGCCCGCGTGGTAGGCATCGGTGAAGATGCCCTTCTCCAGGTCCACGACGCCTATGGAAATCCTGTCGAAGGGGATGAGCTTGTGCGCTTCCTCGGCGAAGCGGCCATACACCTGGCTTATGTCCAGGGAGGAGCTGATGATGCGGCCTATCTCGGCCATCACCGCATGCTCATGGGCCAGCCGTCGCGCCTCCTCCTCGCTCTCCTGTAGCTCCCGGCTGCGCAGGGCTACCCGCCGCGCCAGTTGAGCATAGGACTCCCTGTGCCTGGCCCCCGCCGGGCTGGACTTCCTGCCCTTGAGGAAGCCCAGCACCTTGCCCCAAGGTGTCGGACTCACAAGCCCTCCTGCCCTCGACCCTGCCGAGGGCTTTCCAGAGCAATTCACCCCGCAGGCACCAGTTTAGGGCCGCGCCAGGCAGCCGTCAAGGAATGGCCCCTGGGTGGAGGAGGGCGGGTCATACCCGTGGGGGATAGGAAGTTCGATAGGTAGGGCGATAGGCCCATCGGCCTCTTGTCAGCCGCATAATCAAGTGCATGGCCGATGTTGTTCTCCTGGGCGGGAGGCACAATCAAAGTGCAGCAAGTCGTCAGTAGCTGCGCCCAGGAGACGCCAATGAACAAGACAATAGCCTTCCAAGCCACAACAGCCATAGTTGCCGCCGAGCGGCCCGTTTGCCTTCAGGTCTGGAAGAAGGAGTACTCCAGGCTCCTCTCCCGGCTGGCTCCGGTGGCGCTGGTGCTGGGACTGTCCGGTGTGATGGTATGGGCCATGTTCCAGTACCGGGACGCTGTGAATGGCCTTGGCCCCTGGCGCTACGCAGGAGTATTCCTGGCCGAGCTGGGCAACAGCGCGGCTGTGCTGTTCCCGACGCCCGGCCCTGCCATCACTCTGAGCATGGCCCTGGTCCTCAACCCCTTGCTGGTCGGGGTCATCGGCGGCGTTGGAGCGACGCTGGGTGAACTGACCGGCTACTACCTGGGCGCCAGGGGAGGCAAGATGCTGGAGGGTGGCAGGATATACCGGCGCTTCAACTCCCTGGCCGGACGGCGGATTGGCCTGGCCCTGTTCACCTTCTCCCTGATGCCGCTGCCCTTCGACTTCGCCGGGCTGTGGGCCGGCACGACCAGGTACCCGGTCACCAGGTTCCTGGCAGCCATCGTGGTGGGGAAGATAGTGAGGGTGACGGTGGTGTCCTACGCGGCCTCCTATGGCCTGGGCTGGCTGGCCTAGCCACCCGACGCGCGCCAGGGGGGCGGCCCATGGGCCGCCCCCCTGGCATTTCAGCGACCTTCCCTCTCTCCACGCGTGTAGGGGGGAACGGGGTGAGGTCAGCCCAGCCTGCCATGTGCGCCGCATCCCTCGGCCCGGGTCCTCACGCATGCTCTCAGGCCCTCAGTTCGGCTTGTAACGCCACTGTAACGCTCCGGTGTTGCTATTAGTCCAGGCATGGTCCAACTGGAGGTATTTGTAATGCCCCAGCACCCGGTGTTGGCAGACCCTGCTTCTTTCATAAAGCGGCTCTGGTTGGATGTCGGAGGCAGCGATGGCCCGGAGTGGCGCTGGCTTGTGCAGCACATCCAGAGCGGGTGGCCAGGCGATTTCAGCGGACCGGATAGGGTGGTGGAGTCCGTAGCCGGCGCGGCCCAGGTGACGCCTGCCGAGTACGTGGCCCCGGCCTCCAGGGAGCAGGGGGACAGGGAGGCCGTGGTCAGGTTCCTGGAGCAGCATGCCGCCATGACGGTGGCCGCCACAGGCCCTCATGGCACGCCGTGGGCGACTCCAGTGTTCTACGTCAACGACGGCTTGCGCCTCTACTGGCTGGGCAGCCCTCGCAGTCGCCTTGGCGCTTGCCTGGAGGCCAACCCGCGCGCGGCGGCCACCATCATCGGCCCTGCCCCGGCGTGGCACCTGATGCAGGGCATCCAGGTGGAGGGCAGGGTGTCCCTGGTGTCCTCCTGGAAAGAGTACTTCCGCTGCGCCAGGCTCTTCGTCCGCAAGTTCCCTGGCTTCAGCCGCCAGCTCGTGGCCGGCGCGTCGGCGCACCGCGTGCGTGACATGGCCCAGCGCCGCTTCTACGTGCTGGAGAGCGAGCGCCTCTGGTTCACCGACCACTCGCGAGGCTTCGGCGCTCGCGTGGAGCTGGACTGCCGGTGAGGGGCGAGGGTGACATGCGGCGTTCCTCACGCGTTTTTCACGTCCGTGGCCCCTGTCTTCACGGTTACATCACGCGAGACTGGTGAGAATGAGATGAGAGCATCTGTCAGCGCCGCTAGCTAAAGGAGGAGCTATGTTGGAGCAGAGGCGTGAGGGGCCACCAGCTGTGCCGATGCAGGACATGGTGACCGACGATGGCCTGTTCCTGGTGGACGGCTCCCAGCGGGTAGTCTACTGGAGCGAGAGCGCCCAGCGCATCCTGGGCTATGGCCCGCAAGACGTGCTGGGCAAGCACTGCTACGAGGTGATCCGGGGCCGCGACTCCTACAACTTCCGGTTCTGCCGTCCCAACTGCCCCGTTATCGAGAACGCCCGGCGGGGGCGCTCCACGCCCAACTACGACCTGCTGTGCACGACGCCGGCCGGTGAGTCCAGGTACCTGAACATGAGCACCGCTGTGCTCAAGGAGGGCCGGGGCCAGGTCCACGTGCTGCACATGTTCAGGGATGTCACCGCCCGCAGGAAGAGCGAGGAGTTCGCGCGCAAGGCCAGCTCCGCCCTGCGCAAGCTCTTCGGCGAGGACGGCGAGGCCAGGTCGGCGCTGGCGGTCCACCACAACGGCGCGCCACAGCCCAGGCTATCGCGGCGGGAGACGGAGGTGCTGCGGCTGCTGGCGGCCGGCATGACGACCCAGAAGATAGCCGAGGCGCTGAACATCCGGCCCATCACGGCCCGCAACCATGTCGCCCGTGTCCTTTCCAAGCTGGGCGTCGAGAACCGCCTCCAGGCGGTCGTGTACGCATCCCACCACGGGCTGATCTGACCACGCTGCCCATACCCGGGCCGGAGAGGAGGAGTCCCATGAACAGGGGAAGAGCACAGCTCCTGGACATCGCCATATTGATGGCAGTGGGGGTGGCGGTGCCCATAGCCCTTCTTGCCATCCTGTACCTGGGCCGCGTCCGGCCACCCTCGGAGGCGCTGATGGTCATGCTGGGTGTATATGTGGCCGGCCTGGTATGGCTGGCGCTGCACCTGGGCCTCTTCAGCCAGGAGGCCCAGCGCCAACCCTCGGAAGCGCGGCCCAGGATGCGCCAGGCTATGGTCGCCCTGGCGGAGTCGCTGGGGCTGGAGTTGGTCTATGGCGTGCCCCCTCCGCCGTCCGCCTTTTCCGTGGAAGTCGTGGACGCGACGGCACGCTGCCCGCTGGGCCTGAAGGTCGGGGATAGGTTGGGAGTGGACGCCGAAGGCCGGTTTTCCTCGGCCCTTTGCAGCGCGGCGGTGGCGGCGCTGTTCCCGGTCCTGGCCGACCCTTCCAATGACGCCAGGGCCACGTGTCGCTGCCCCGTAGCCGCCGGTGGCCTGACCTTTCGCGTCCAGCCTGCCACGGCGGCCGGCGTTGCCTGACCACGGGCCTCGGGCCTGTCCAGCACCTTGAGCAAACTCTGGGCATCCCCGCCAGGGGATGTGCCTGCACCAGGACAACACAGGAGGACATGGAATGCCAGGCAAGGTATATGTGAGGTCGAGGATCAACGGAGAGCCAGTGGACTTTCTGTGTGAGCCTCGGCAGAGCCTGCTGGAGTGTCTGAGGGATATACTGCACCTCACCGGCACCAAGGAGGGCTGTAACGACGGCAACTGTGGCGCTTGCACCGTTATCATGGATGGCCGGATGGTCAACTCCTGCCTGGTGCTGGGTGTGGAGGCCGCAGGGAAGGACATAACCACGGTGGAGGGCATCGCGCCCAGGGGCGGCCTGCACCCCATCCAGCAGGCCTTCCTGGAAAACGCGGCGCTCCAGTGCGGCTTCTGCACGCCTGGCTTCATCGTCGCCACCAAGGCGTTGCTGGACGTTGACCCCAACCCCACGGAGCGCAGGGTGAGGCACTGGCTCTCCGGCAACCTGTGCCGCTGCACGGGCTACGACAAGATCGTGCGGGCGGTGCTGGACGCAGCGGCCAGGATGCCGGCCAAACAGTGATGACAACTGGCGCGTCTGGCGCTGTACCCAGAGGGGCCATCAGTCCTCTCCCGTCAGGGGCTTAATGGACCGTGCATTCCAGGGCCAGGGCAGGCACAAGGCCGTAAAGCCGTAGGGGCAACCCCTTCGGCTGTGCTCAGGGCAGGCCCTCGTGGTTGCCCAGGGCAGGCACAAGGCCTGCCCCTGCAAGACGGCCTGCCGTGTGTAGCGTTTTCAAACAGGACGGGTATAAGTCTCGGAGGGAGTCCTGGTCAAGGTGTGGTCTGCTATGGAATGGAAAGCATTCACCATCCTCTGCATCTGTACCACTGGCCGCAGGGGGTAGCGAGGCCCCGTGGATGGCCTCGCCGCGCCCCGCTCGCCGACGACCAGCCGAGTGGGGCGCTCTGTTTCTGGCGGGAACGCCAGAAGGAGATTCCGGGAAAGGAGCCAGTGGATGTCACAGAACGAACAGAGGACAACACGCACCGAGGGAGTAGTCCCGGTGCTGCCGGAGGAACTGGACGAGTTCGAGCGGCAGGTGGGCCGCTTTCAGCGGGGCGAGTGGGACCCCGCCGAGTTCATGGCCTTCAGGCTGAAGCAGGGCGTATACGGCCAGCGCCAGCCTGATGCCCAGATGTTCCGCATCAAGATACCCTTCGGCGGGCTGACCGCCGACCAGCTAGACGCCGTGGGAGACCTGGTGGAAAGGTACGCTCCCCTCAAAAAGGGCCACGTCACCACCAGGCAGAACATCCAGGTCCACCACGTCAAGCTGTCCGACACGCCGGCCATGATGCGCCTCATCGGGGCCGTGGGACTGACCACGCGGGAGGCCTGCGGCAACACCGTCCGCAATGTCACGAGCTGCGCTCTGGCCGGCGTCTGCCCCGGCGAGCCTTTCGACGTCACGCCTTACGCCGCCGCCTACGCGCGGTACTTCGTCCGGCACCCGCTCACCCAGGCGCTGCCGCGCAAGTTCAAGACCGCCTTCTCAGGCTGTGCCGAGGACTGCGCCGTCTCCGGCATCCACGACCTGGGCTTCCTGGCAAGGGTGGCCGACGGCAGGAAGGGCTTCAAGGTGGTCACGGGCGGCAGCACGTCCATCATGCCGCGCCTGGCCCACACTCTCTATGAGTTCGTGCCGGTGGAGGAGTACATCAAGGTGGCCGAAGCCGTCCTCCGCGTGTTCAACCGCTGCGACGAGCTACGCAAGAACCGCATGAAGGCCCGGCTCAAGTTCTTTGTTGACCGGGTGGGCATAGATGAGTTCAGAAGGCTGGTAGAGGAGGAGCTGAAGGGGCCATGGGCGCAGCGGTCCTTCGACCCGTCGCCGCTCCCCTTCATGGAGGACGAGGCAGCGCTGGCGCCGCCACTATCGGATGGCTACCGCGCCGGCGACTCGCCGGAGTTCCAGACGTGGCTGGCCTCCAACGTCCGTGAGCAGCGGCAGCCGGGCTACAGGGCCGTCACCGCCAAGCTGCCCCTGGGGGACATCCAGGCCCATCAGTTCCACGCCCTGGCCGACCTGTCGCGCAGGTACGCTGGCGGCCGCGCCCGCACGACGCAGCAGCAGGATATCCTGTTCCGCTGGGTGCCGGAGGCCGCGCTGTTCGAACTGTGGCAGGGATTGAAGCGCATCGGCCTGGGCGATGCCGGCGCCGACGAGATTACCGACGTGGTGGCCTGCCCTGGCACCGATAGCTGCAAGCTGGGCATCACCGCTTCCATGGGCCTGGGCAGGGCCATCATCAGGACGCTGGGCGAGATGGGCATCACGGACCCCCTGGTGAGGCAATTGCACATTAAGGTCAGCGGCTGCCCTAACGGCTGCGGCCAGCACCACATCGCCGACATCGGCTTCCATGGCGCGGCTATCAAGGGGCCAGGTGGGCAGCCGGTGCCTGCCTACGAGCTGTTCTTTGGCGGCAGCTACGGTGAGGGCGACGCCCGGCTAGGCGTTCGTGTCAGGACCAGGGTGCCGGCCAAGCGGGTGCCCGAGGCGCTGAAACGCGTCCTGGCCTTCTACCAGTCGGCCCGCAACCAGGGCGAGCCGTTCAGGGAGTTCGTGGCGAGGGTAGGGCCGGCGGCCTTCGAGCCGCTGCTGGAGGAGTTCAAGGACGTGGGCGAGCTTGGCCGCGACACCATTCACCTTTACATGGACTGGGACAAGACGGTGCTCTACAAGGTGGAGCGTGGTGAGGGGGAGTGCTCGATTTAGTGCCCGCCAGCCATGGCGTGTGGCTAAGCAGGTGGCCACGGATGATATGGACTTTTGTGCTTCGGCGGGGTGCCCTGCCCCCTTCCTGGCCTTCCCCCACAGGAGGCAGGGACTGTCCTCGCCCCCTCTGGGGGAGAGTTAGACCTGTCCCCTCGGCAGGCTCGGGACAGGCTCTGAGCCTGCCGAAGGAGAGGGGGCTGACGCTGGCACCTGAAAGTGCATATCAATTCAGGCTACATGCTTAGCTGCCTGGCGCCACTGGCGACAGGCAAGGTTGGTGCATCCGCACCTAGTTTCGGGGGCGCCGTACAACTACATTGTAAGTGATGATTATCACAAGCTAGGCGTAATCCGCCGCTGGCTGTGGGGAGACTGGACTTGAAAAGACACCTGTTTTACGCAGCCGCCATCTGGGCTGTCCTGTCGCTGCTGGGCTACGCCCTGGTGCTGAGCTTCCACCCCTTTCCGCTGGCGGCATCGGAGCAGGCCGAGACCATAGACAACGCCTTCACGCTGCTGACGCTGCTGGCGGTGCCCGTTTTCACGCTGGTCGTGGCGGTGCTGGTGTACAGCGTCCTGCGCTTCTGCAGCAAGGACAGGCCAACCGCGGACGGCCTGCCGCTCCGCACCTACAGGCCCCTGGTGGCCGCCTGGCTGCTGGTGACCGTGGCGCTGACGGTAGCGGTCATCGTCCACCCGGGCATAACCGGCATGCACGAGCTGAGGGCGCACACCGGCGAGGAGCCTCACCTGGTGGTGCAGGTGGAAGGCGGGCGCTGGTTCTGGACGGTGGCCTACCCGGAGTACGGCGTCACCTCCCGACGCGAGCTGGTGCTGCCGGTGGACACGCACGTGCAGTTCCAGGTCACCGCCAGGGACGTGCTGCACTCCTTCTGGGTGCCGGCCTTCCGCATGAAGATTGACGCTGTGCCGGGCATGACCACCAGGGTCACGGCGACGCCCAACAAGTTGGGCAGCTTCGAGGATGACCCCGGCTTCCGCCTCCAGTGCGCCGAGCTATGCGGCACCGGCCACGCCCTCATGCGCATCCCCGTCCGCGTGGTCACCCAGGAGGAGTTCGAGAGCTGGATTGCGCAGCAGAGGCCAACGAGGTAGGAGTTATTCCCTATGAGTGCACTTTCGGCCCTTTCAGGCTTCCGGTACGTGGCCAGGGGTCTGGCCACAGCCAGTGTCGGGCTGCTGATTGGCGTTGGTCTCGGCTTTCTGGTCTCTGAGCTGACGGGCAGGCCGCCGGCCGAGATCGTCATAACCACTGGCTACGTTTTTGCCCTCATAGGCTGGCTCCTGGGCGTCGGCGCCTGGGATGCCTGGGCCAGGGAGTGGTTTGGACGGCCCGCCAGGCCGGCGGCGGAGAAGGGCTGGCGCCGCTACTTCAGCTTCTGCACCGACCACAAGGTCATAGGCGTTCAGTACCTGGTCACCATGGTGGTCCTGTTCCTCCTGGGCGGGCTGATGGCCGTGCTCATACGCATCGAGCTGAGCGACCCTGGCCAGACCATCATGGGGCCGTCGGGCTTCAACACCACCATGGGGCTGCACGGCATCATGATGATTGCCGTGGCCGTCGCCGCGCTGATAGGCGGGTTTGCCAACTTCGCGGTCCCGCTGCTCATCGGCGCTGAGGACGTGGCCTTTCCGCGGCTCAACGCCCTGAGCTACTGGGTGGTGCCGCCGGTCGCGGTGCTGCTGCTGCTGACGCCCCTGTTCGGCGGCTTCGACACCGGCTGGACGGCTTATCCGCCCCAGAGCGTGGTCAACGCCGATGGCCAGTTGCTGTTCCTGCTGGGTTTCATCACCTTCGGCATATCCTCCATCCTGGGCGGCCTAAACTTCCTGGCCACCGTCATAACGCTGCGGGCGCCGGGAATGACCTGGTCGCGGCTGCCCATCTTCGTCTGGTCTGTCTTCGCGGCGGCCATGATCAGCCTGACGGCCACGCAGGTGGTGGCCCTGGGCCTGCTGATGGTGCTGCTGGACAGGGTGGCCGGCACCTCCTTCTTCGACGCGGCCCAGGGTGGCAAGCCCCTGCTGTACCAGCATGTCTTCTGGTTCTACTCCCACCCCGCTGTGTACATCATGATCCTGCCCGCCTTCGGGCTGGAGCTGGAAATCCTCAGCCACTTCTCCCGCAAGCCGGTATTCGCTTACAAGGTGGTCGTGGCCGCGCTGCTGAGCATCGTCGGCCTGAGCTTTGTGGTGTGGGCGCACCACCTGTTCACCAGCGGTATGTCGGACTTCCTGCACATCCCGTTTATGGTCACCACCGAGCTTATCTCCATCCCCACGGGCGTGGTCTTCCTGTCCGCCCTGGGCACTCTCTGGATGGGCAGGCTGTGGCTGCGGACGCCCATGCTCTTTGCCCTGAGCGTGGTATTCAACTTCCTCATAGGGGGCATCACCGGCATATTCCTGGCCGACGTGGCGACGGACATCAACCTTCAGGACACATATTTTGTAGTGGCCCACTTCCACTACACCATGGTGGGCGGAGAGATATTTGTGATGATGGCGGGACTGTACTACTGGTTCCCCAAGATAACTGGCCGCATGTACAACGAGGCGCTGGGCAAGCTGCACTTCTGGTGGATGTTCCTGGCCTACAACTTCACCTTCCTGAGCATGTTCTGGGTGGGGGTTCAGGGCATGAACCGGCGCGTGGCCGACTACCCGGCGGCGCTGGCCGGCGAAAACCTGGTGGTGAGCATCGGCGCCTTCCTGCTGGCGGCCAGCTTCGTGGTCTTCGTGTACAACATGGTCTGGTCCTGGCTGAAGGGGCCGGCGGCGGAGCCTAACCCCTGGCGCGCCCGCACCCTGGAGTGGCAGACCTCGTCACCGCCGCCGGTGGAGAACTTCCCGGTGCCACCCCAGGTGGTGGGCGACCCCTACGGCTACGGCGTGCCCGGCTCCGTCCACGCCAGGCTTGGGCCGGCGGCCAGCAGCGCAGGAGATGACGACTAATGGGCCATCATACGCAGGGACAGCACAACGGCGCGGTGAACGGGCAGCAGGAGAGGCAGCGCATGGGCCGGGGTTTCAGGACCATTGTGGGCCTGGCGGTGCTGACAGCACTGGAGTTCTGGGCCGCGGTGGCGCTATCAACCGGCCTGCTGGCGGTGCTGGCGGTCATCGCCATCGCCAAGACCTGGCTCATCCTGGACTACTTCATGCACCTCCGTCACCTCTGGCGCTCTGAGGAGTAGAAGGTTATGGCTATAACGGCACAGGCGCAAGCCCCAGCCCACCTGCTGGCCCACAGCAGGCAGGCTATCAACCGCATTGGCATCTGGCTGTTCTTCCTGTCCGAGAGTTTCCTCTTCGGCGGGTTGATTGCCAGCCGGTACTACCTCCAGGGCGTCCAGCGTCCCGAAGAGGTAAACCAGGTGCTGGGCCTGGCCATTACCGCTGTCCTGCTCGCTAGCAGCCTGACTGCCTACAGAGCGGAGACGGCGGCCTCCTGCGGCGACCACGCGCGGTTTAAAAGCAACCTGCTGGCCACCATCCTGCTGGGCCTGCTCTTCCTGGTGGGAGTCGCCGTGGAATGGTACGAGGCCTACCACTTCTTCCCGCCTTCCACGGGCTTCGGTACCGTCTTCTTCACCACCACTGGCATTCACGCCACCCACGTCCTCAGCGGCGTGCTGATGCTGGCCATAGTGTTCCAGGTGGGGAGAAAGCCGGGGCGGTTTACGGCGGCCAACTACTGGGGCGTCGAGGGCGTGGTCAAGTACTGGCACTTCGTGGACGTGGCCTGGGTGTTCATATACCCCACGCTGTACCTGGTGGGATAGGCCCGGTGCCTGGCGCCCTGAGCGTCCATGAGTGATGTGTACCTGGCGGGGGCGCGGGGCATGCCTGAGGCCTGTCCTCGCCTTTATGCCAGCGCGGACTGGCATGCCCCAGAGGGCGCCACGTGGACGACGTGACGCTAGCCGTGATGGCCACGGGCGTGGGCGGCCGCCTGCTCCATGGCCGCGAACATCTGCCGCGCTTCCTGCGGGCCCAGCTTCGAGTCCAGCAGGGGGAGGTAAATCTCCTCCTCCTTGGCGAAGTGTACCTTCACCAGGGCGTAGAGGCCGTACAGCACGCGGCGCAGCGCCCTGGCCTGCTCGCCGGTGAGGGCCGCGCCCCAGGGCTGGGCGCGCAGCGAGGCTAGCTCCTCCACCAGCCTGCCTACCTCCACGTGGTCGCGGCTCATGGTTGACGTGGCCCCGGCTGCTCCCATCACCTTCCCCACCACGGGGTACAGGGCGCGGTCCTCCGCTTGGGCGTGAGGGATGAGATGGTGCGCCAGGAAGTCATATGCCTCGTCAACTCCGCGCCGGACCTCCTGGATGGGCGCCTCCCCGACGGAGTCCGCCACCGCCCGAAGCGCCTCAATGTGTGGGAAAAGCTCTCTGTGCTCGTCGCGCAGGGGCTGTGTTGGCCGTGCCATTGGCTCATCCTCCCGTCTTGTCTCAACGCCCTCCGCCTGGTGCGTGTGTGCGCGCCCTGTGGCCAGAGGGCTTGCCATCCTCCACTCAAGCATAGCCCAGCCCGCGTGAAAGAGTCATGAGGGCGCGCATCTGTGCCAGGACATCTACCCTTCCCCTTGATGGGCCTGACGGTCCACAAGCGCACAGTCTTCCTCTTCTGGACTCGCGCGAGGGTTCCCTCACGCGGTCTTCACGCCCTGCCGGGCAAACCTCACATTTTCCTCACAGCGGCTGTGGAACAATCGAAGCAGAAAGAGGTGGAGTGGTGGCTATGAGCGACCCCATCTTCGTTATTCTCAGCTTCGAAGGCCCTGACCGGTATTGCCGGGCCGGCGCGCTGAGCAACCGCGTCACGGACCTGGCTGGGGCGCTGGCGTCCCTGGGCTTTGAAACGCACCTGTTCTTTGTCGGCGACCCGGCCCTGCCGGGCCATGAGCGAGTGGGCGACAGGCTGTGGCTCCACAGATGGGGCCAGTGGCTCAGCCGCTTCCATCCCGGAGGCGTCTACAGTGGAGAGGAGGACAAGCGGCTGGACATGGAGCGCTCCCTGCCGCCGTGGCTGGAGCGCGAACTGCTGACGCCTCGGGTATCGGCTGGGCAGCAGGTCGTCGTCATGGGCGAGGAGTGGCAGACGGCGGGTGCCATCGTGGCCCTGGGCCAGATAGTGGACAGGGAGGGTTGGCGACGGCAGGTCCATCTTCTGTGGAACGCCAATGCCGACGTTTCATTGCAGCGGATAGACTGGGAGGCATTGAAGGGCGCGGCCACTATCACCACTGTAAGCTGGCGCATGCGGCAGGTGCTGCGAGGCTACGGGGTGGATGCCTACGTCATCCCAAATGGCATCTCCCGTGAGTGGCTCCAGCCCGTGGAGTCGGCGACGCTGGCCTCGATGGGCCACTTGCTGAGCGGCAGGCTCACGCTGGTGAAGCTGGCGTGCTGGGACCCCGAGGGGCGCTGGCAAACGGCAATGGAGGCGGCGGCCCGGCTGAAGGAGCAGGAGTTGCGCCCCCTGCTGCTGGCCTGTGGTGGACTGGGCGTCCATCGCTGCGACATCCTGACCGTGGCCCAGGCCAGGGGCTTGCAAGTGGCCTCCATCTACTGGAGCGGGGAAGACCCCCACGCCCTGATTGAAGCCCTGCGCCCGGCTGTCGCCGCCGACGTCATCAACCTCCAGGGCTGCCTGTCGCGGCCGCAGAGGCAGGTGCTATTCAGGGCCGCGGACGTTGTGCTGGCCGACACCGGCGTCAGCCCCATCGGCCTGGTGGGCCTGGAGGCCATGGCCTCGGGCGGCGTCGCCTTCGTGGGCGAGGAAGGTGGGGAGTACATCACCGCCGGTCACGACGCCGTGGCCGTCCAGACCAGCGATGCCCGGGAGATCGTGCACCACGCCGTGCGCCTCTACACGTCGCGAGAGACGGTCAGGCGGCTGCGACGCGCCGCCAGGAGAGTCGCGGCGCTGTACACCTGGCCGGAGGTAGTCCGCCGGCTGCTGCTGCCCATGCTGGAGCAGCTTGGCGTGCGCTTCCCCCTGCTGCCCGGGCTGGCCGGTGAGGCGGCGCCCCCCGGCGGACCGGCCGGCGACCCGGTGCCGAGGAGGGGCCGGCTGGTGCAAAGGCCCGCGCCCTGCAGCTTTATGTCACGTGTCTGACAGAGGCCGTCAACGGCTCATGCTCTCAGCGCGTCACTGGCCAATACCGTTGTCCTTGGGCTGTCCCCATTTCAGGGAGCAGAAGCCCTGGGCCTGCCAGCATTAGATTCTGCAGAGTGGCCCTCCCCTCAGGCCCTCGCGCCGGCTTACGACGGCAGCGCGGCCCTGCCCCGTGTTCAGGACCCCCATGATCCCTCCTCCCTGGAATTTTTGTCGGTAACAGGGTACCAAAAAAGTGGCCTCTGGAGTCATCCAGAGGCCGTGATTTCGTGAGGCTTTAAAGCCGAGCCAGCCTGTCTCCAGGTTTTCGCCACCGTCTCGCCGGGGTGCCTGCCCCGGCTCGGCTTTGCCGCCAGTGCTCGGGCTTTCGAGCAACCTCGCGGGGGTTCGGGCAGGTGTCCCGGCGAGGTCCGTACCTATCTTTTCCAATATCATTATAGCACGTTCCGTCAAGAAAGGGAGGGGGTACCCGCTGGCCGCCTCAGGACATGGGGCTGGCGAGAGGCCCACGGGCCTGGCCGCCGGCGCCGGGAAGGGAGGCCGGCAGGCTGAAGTAAAAGGTGGAGCCTTTGCCGGGCTGGCTCTGGACCCATATCCTGCCTCCGTGGGCCTCCACGATGGCCTTGCATATGGCAAGCCCCAGCCCAGAGCCGGGCCGGCCCCTGCCTTGCCGCGTGGTCACGCGGTAGAACTTGGTGAAGAGCTTGCCTATCTCGTTCTCTGGTATGCCTATGCCCTGGTCCTGCACTTCCGTGACGATGACGGCTGCACTACGGGAGTCCAGGTACGACCTGACCCATATCTCAGAGCCTTCCGGCGAGTACTTGATGGCGTTGCTCAGCAGGTTGGTGACTACTCGCACCATCTGGTCGAAGTCGGCGTAGACCTGGGGTAGCTCCAGGGGCACCTGGATGTTAACCCTGTGCCTGCCTCCGGCCCTGGAGCGCTCCATGTGGCGCACGCTCTCGGACACGATGTCCGCCAGGTGGCACTCCTCCGGGTCCAGGGGCATGGCGCCTGCCTCGATGCGGGACATGTCCAGCAGGTTGCCCACCAGTTCTGTCATGCGGTCCGTCTCCTCGTCTATGGACCTGAGGCACTGGAGCAGGGTGTCCGAGTCCCTTGGCCCCTGCTCCATGAGGGCGCTGCTGGCAATGCTTTTGATGGCAGCCAGGGGGCTTTTGAGGTCGTGGCTCACCATGCCCAGGAAGTCGCGGCGCAGCGCCTCCAGCTCCTCTTCGGCGCGCTTGCGCTCCGTGATGTCGCGGACAATCGCCTCCATAGCCACCAGGGCGCCGGCCTCGTCCAGGATGGGGACGATGCGCTGCTCCGTCCAGACCGTCCTGCCGTCTTTGTGCTCCCAACGCAGCACCACGGACTGCCCGGACGGGCTGGGCGCGCTGACCAGCGCCTCCAGCAGCGGCCTGTCCTCCGGGTGTACCATGCGGGTGATCAGGCCCGGGTCGGCGTAGAACTCCTCCGGCGTGTAGCCCGTCACGGCGATGGCCGAAGGGCTGATGTACTCGAAGCCAGGGGCCGTCGAGAGGCGGTAGCGGTATATGACATCCTGGGCGTTCTCTGCCAGCAGGCGGAAGCGCGCCTCGGACTCGCTCAGGGCGCGTTGGGCGGCCTCGGCGGCGGCGCGGGCCTCCTGCTCGCGGCGGAAAAGCTGGGCGTTCTGGATGGCGATGGCCAGCTCGTCGGCCATCCTGGCCAGGAGCCGGTTGTGTCGCTCGCCCAGGCGCAGGGGGTCCCGGCAGGCGACGCACAGCGCCCCCAGGGGCCGGCCCTGGAAGGTGATGGGAAAGGCACGGAAGGCCCGAAAGCCTGCCTTCACCAGCCGGCCTCGGAGGAAGCGTGGGTCGCTGGCTATGTCCAGGCAGATGACAGGCTCCAGCGACTGAGCGGCCAGGCCGGGCAGGCCCTCGCCCAGCTTGAAGGCCTGCCTCTCGAAGAACTGGCCGTCGGGGCCGCTGCGCTGCGCCTTCAGCTCCAGCACGCCCGTCTGGGAGTCGAGGACCCATATCTCGGCGGCGTCGGCCCCCGTGCCCTGGAGCACCACGGGCAGCGTCCGCTGCAGCACCTCGTCCATGTCCAGCGTGGAGACCGCCAGCCTGGTCACAGCGTGGACCAGCTCCACCTCACGGGCGAACTGCCCCATCTGCGCCGCGTGCTGCTGGACCTCCTGGTACAGTTGGGCATTGTGGACCGCCGCGCCGGCCTGGGCCGCGAACAGCACCAGCAGGTCCTCGTCCTCCGCCGTGAACTCCTGGCCCTCGGCCTTCTCTGTCAGGTAGAGGTTGCCCAGGTGCTCGTCCCGGTAGCGGATGGGCGCGCCCAGGAAGGTCTTCATGGGGGGGTGGCCTGGAGGGAAGCCCACCGAGCGCGGGTGTCTGGACAGGTCCGCCAGCCTCAGCGGCCGCTGGGTGTGCTCAAGCAGCCCCAGGATGCCCAGGCCCTGGGGTGGCGGCCCGATGCGCTCCCTCTCCTCCGCCGTGACGCTGTGGGTCACGAACTCGCTTATGCGGCCCGACTTGTCGAAGATGCCCAGCGCCCCGTACCGCGCCGAGGTCAACTGGCAGGCCGACTCCACAATGTCCCGCAGGATGGTCCTGGGGTCAAGGTTGGAGCTGATATGCCGGGAAAGCTGGCTCAGCAGCGAAAGGCGCCGCCTGAGGCGCTCGTTCTCCTCGACGAGGTCGCGGACCCTGTTTTCTGCTGTCCTGTCCTTGCCTTCGTCTGTAGCCATCTGTAACGCGGGAGAGTAGTAGTCTCCTGACATGGTACATCAGCGGCGCCGCCAAAAGAAAGCGCCTGTTTCCCAGGCCGTCCTCACACAATTCTCACACGTTGCCTCCCGTGCCTCACGCGCTCTTCACAGGGAGGGACTCATAATGAGGCGTGGGCGATGGCGCGCGTCGGCTGTCAGGCCGTGGCGTTCTGGATGGTGGCGGCGCAGCCAGTCCCGGGGAGCTGTGAGATGTTCCAGAAGGTGCTGGTCCCGCTGGACGGGACAGAGATGGCCGATAGCATTGTGCCTTACGTGGCCCAGTTGGCGGGCGGGCTGAAGTCACGGGTGCTGCTGCTGTCGGTGGTGGACCCCGATGAGCTGGAGTTCTTCACGCGGCTGGAGGTCATGAAGGTAAAGAGGAGCATGGGCGGGTTTGTGCCGGGTGTCACGGCCTCCCAGCCGGCCGTCAAGCCAGGGGCGGGCAGGGCAGGGGAGGCCGTGGGCATCCAGGACATGGTAGACCTGTACACCTGGCGGGCCTTCGAGAAGCTGGAGGGCACGCTGAAGCGGCACCTGGAGAACATCGCGGCGCAACTGGCCGCGCTGGGCGTCCAGGCTACGACTCTGACCAGTTTCGGCGAGGTATCGGGGGAGATCGTGGGGGTAGCCGAGCGAGAGGCGTGCGATCTCATCGCCATGTCCACCCACGGCAGGAACGTGCTGGGTCGGGGTATGCTGGGCAGCGTCACCGACAAGGTCGTACACCTGGCCAGGGTGCCGGTGTTGACCGTGCGGCCAGAGGAGGCGCGGAGCTACTGGCAGGGCGGCCTGAGGCTTTCCACCCTGGTGGTGCCGCTGGATGGCTCCCTGCTGGCCGAGACGGCGCTGCCCTACGCCCGCGAGCTAGCCCGTGGGCTGTCCCTCAGAGTGGTGCTGGCCAGGGTTGTGGATATAGGCGTGTTCGCCACCAGGCTGGACGAGTACGACTACATCAGCACCATTCCCCTGGACGAGCAACTGGTGTCCCTGTCGGAAGCATACCTGAAGGGGGTAGTGGAAAAGCTCGCGCCGGCGGGACTGGATGTGAAATGGGAGGTGCTGCGGGGCGACCCGGCCCAGCAGATCGTGAAGCTGGCGCAGGAGACGCCGGGGACGCTGGTGGTCATGAGCACCCACGGGCGGTCTGGCATCAGGAAGCTGGTGGTCGGCAGCGTGGCCGAGAAGGTGGTCCGCTCCTCCGCCGCTCCGGTGCTCATAGTGCCGCCCCAGGCCGCGGCGAGCTAGGTGAAGGCAGGAGGCATCCATGGTTTATACGGCACCCGTCGAGGCGACGGCTGAGTACCTGAAGCGGCTGGTGGACCGCGCCAGGTCGCCCCATCTGTTCCTGAGCGTCTACATGCCTGAGGGCCAGGAGGTGACCACCACAGAGGCATTGCGTCTGCGGCTGGCGGCGCTGCTGGACGGGGTGGAGGAGGGCCTGGAGGGGACTTCCTGGGAGGAGCCGTTCCAGGCGGAGCGCACCCTGGTGGAGGACTACGCGCTCACCCTGCGGCCCGGTGGCCCCGGCCTGGCCGTCCTGAGTTCCAGGGAGGCGCGGGAGTGGCACGCCCTCTGGCTGCCCATGAGGGTGGAGGAGCACGTGCGCTTTGGGTGTGGCGCCTATGTCCTGCCACTGCTGGACGTGCTGGACGAGTTTGAGCCTGTGGCGTGGCCGTGGTGGGGCGGGACAGGGCACGTGTCATGGTCATATCCGCGGGCGTCATCACCAAGGAGGTCCGGCGCATCAGCTCTGAGGTGCCAGGCCGGCATGGCAGGGGTGGCTGGGCGGCCTATTCCGCCAAGAACTACGAGCGCCACATACTGGTCCACGAGCATGAGCACCTGAAGAAGGTGCTCAGCGACTTGGAGGCCCTGCACAGCGCTCACCACTTCCGGCGGCTGTTCATACTGGGGCCGGAGGAGACGCGGGCGGAGTTCAAGCCTATGCTGTCCCATGAGCTTGCCAGCATTCTGGCGGGCGAGCTGGCGGTGGACGCCCACGCTAGCGACCACGAGGTGGCCCAGCAGGTGCAGGAGGTGGCACGGCGCATCGAGCGTGAGGAGGAGGAGCGGCTTGTGGAGCAGGTGGTCACCCGCTTCGAGAAGCGGCGCGGAGCCGTGGCGGGCCTGGAGCCGACGCTGTGGGCGCTGGACTGCCACGAGCTGCACCTGCTGGTGCTGGCCGGCGAGGTGGAGTGGGACGGCCACTACTGCCTTGCCTGCGACCTGCTGCTGCCCGGCGAGGACATCCTGTGTCCACGGTGCAGCCAGCGCACCCTGAAGGTGGACCTGTGGGAAGAGCTGCCAGGCTACGCCATGCGCCACGGCGTCGGGGTTGAAATAGTCCACGGCCAGGCGGCCTCGGCCCTCTGGGCCTACGACGGCATCGGCGGCCTGCTGAAGCCGGTGGTACACTAGAGCGTTTTCAGGGCGAGTGTACGCCATGAATGGCTGGGCCACTTCCCCAGGGCAATCAGGGGCAGGTTTGAAACCTGCCCCTGCATACCGCCGTGCAGACGCAAGCCGACCTCACCCCCAGTATTCAAAGGCACAGTGTCGGCTCAGTGCCTATTCAACAACCCTGGCGGACGCACCCGGCCTTGAAACGCAGGGGCAACCCTCGTGGTTGCCCAATCGGCCTTCCGTCTGGTGCCTATCCCACAACCTTGATGGTGGTCCGAGAGGCCCACCAGGAACGGGTAAACGACCGCTCGCCCTGAGCTTGTCCAGGGGCGCTTTACCAGCCGACGTGCAGTTATCGGATAGGCCCTTATCTATGGCCTCCTCTCCAGCCTGTTGTCCCCTCGACTCCGCTCGGGCCTGTCCTGAGTGTGCCGAAGGAGAGGGGGCTGAGCTTTGCCCGAATACCGGCCCAGCGCCAATTTGTACCACGTTCGTTGTGAGGGGAGCAGCAAGGCTTCTCGCCCTATTTCCTGCGGAAATACGGCGTAGTAGTCCAGGTCTGTTATAGGAAGCGCTCAGCTATCGGCCAGCTCGGCGACGGTTTCCACTGACCGGGCTATGATTTCCACACAGGTGGCAACTTCTCCCCCTCGCCGGTAGTAGCGCGCCAGTTGTTCGCTGGTAGGCTCTCGCCAGTCCACGCCGGAGATGGAGCTGCAACTGAGGTCGCCACCGTGCCTTTGCACCGCCTCGTGGACGCGTGCTATCAGCTTCCTGCACAGCGGGAACAGGGGCGGCTCCACCGCTACCGCCGGTGCGACGTCCAGCCAGTCGTTGATGGGCGGCACGCTGCTGAGGTAGCCTAACGCGGCCGGCTGCCGCGGCTGGCTGCCAGACCCCTGCTGGTGCACCAGCGCCAGGGCCATCAGCGCCCCTGCGACCGCGCCGCACATGCTGCCTGTCCCGGATATGCCCTTGCCCAGCGGCAGCACGGCCTCCTCGAGGACTCTGGCCTTCGGGCCTATCCTGTCGCTGAGCATTGCGATGACGCACTGGCTACACTGAAGCCCTTCCTCCAGCAGGTATAACTCGATACGGCTCCGAAGCTCCTTTCCACCCTGCACAGGCGCTCGCGTGTTTCCCATAGGCACCTCCCCGCGGCCGGGCCGTGCCGCGTCCATCAACCTGCGCCCCTTGCGGAAGCCCCGTCGCAGCGCGCCAGCAGCTCGTCCCACGCCGCATCCACCAGGCTTTGCAGGCGCTCCAGGTCCGCCTGGTGCTCTGGCTTCAGCAGGTGAGCGAAGCGGCCCTGCACCTTTAGCCACTCGCTCACTGGCTTCTTCTCGCGGGGCCGGACGTTGAGCTTCCATGCGCCGCCGTCCACCTCGTAGATGGGCCAGACGCACGTCTCCACTGCCACCCTGCCCAGCAGCACGCCGGCCTCCGAGTCGGTGCGCCAGCCCCTGGGGCATGGCGCCAGGACGTTAATGAACGTCGGGCCGTCGGTGGCCAGGGCCTTTTCCACCTTCCGCATCAGGTCTTTCCACAGGTGCGGCGAAGTCTGGGCGACGTATGGCGCGCCGTGGGCCGCCACGATGGCGGTGAGGTCCTTGCGAGGCTCCGGCTTGCCGGCCTGCTTCGTACCCACTGGCGAGGTCGTCGTCCAGGTGCCCGGAAGGGTGGCGCTGGACCGCTGGATGCCGGTGTTCATGTAGGCCTCGTTGTTCAGACACACGTACAGGAAGCGGTGGCCCCGCTCGATGGCGCCGCTGAGGGACTGGAGGCCGATGTCATAGGTGCCGCCGTCGCCGGCGAAGACTATGAAGTTGGGGCGCTGGCCAGGGCTGGCCCTGCCCTGCTTCACCAGACTCCTGTAGGCCGCCTCCACACCGGCGACGGTGGCGCCGGCGTTGGCGAAGAGGCTATGCACCCACGGCACGCGCCAGGCGGTGTAGGGGAACGGGGTCGTGGACACCGACAGGCAGCCGGTGGCGGTGACCACCACGGTGTTGGGGCCTGCCACCTGGAGCACCTGCCTGACGACCACTGACTCCATGCAGCCCGGGCAGAGGTTGTGGCCGGGGGCCAGCAGGTCGGCGTTCCGCGATAGCTCCCTCAGGTTTAGTTGCATATCTGGCCTCCCTGGGGCCTGGCCCCCAGGTACCGCACCAGGGGCCTGGCGGCCCCCACGTCGCTGTCGCGCCGGAGGTCGTCGAACACCTGGGCCAGTTGGGCAGGGTAGATATCCCTCCCACCGATGCCGTAGACGTAGCTGGCGAGCACGGTCCTGGCCCCGTGGGCGTAGAGGGCGGTGCACACGTCCTCGAACAGCGGGCCGGCGCTGGCCCCGAAGGCTATGGCCCTGTCCAGCACCGCGACGGCGGCCCTGCCGTCCAGGGCTTCCGCCACTGCTGCGCTGGGGAAGGGCCTGAAGGAGCGCACCTTCAACATGCCGGCCCTGATGCCTCTGGCCCTCAGTCCGTCTATCGCCACCCGGGCGGTGCCCGCCGTGGCGCCCAGCAGCACCAGCACGAACTCGGCGTCGTCCAGCCTGTAGTGCTCCACCAGGCCCCTGTAGCGCCCGGTGAGGCCGCCGAACTCCATGCCTACGCTGGCTATGACATCCAGGGCGCGCTCCATGGCCTGGGCAACTTGCAGCTTAAGCTCGAAGGCGTATGCCGGCGACACCAGCGGCCCCACCGTTATCGGCTGGTCCGTCGCCAGCAGCGACGCCTTGGGCCGGTAGGTGCCGACAAACTCCCGCGCTGCATCATCGGGGAGCACATCCACCCGCTCCAGGCTATGGGTCACGGTGTAGCCGTCCTGGCTGTGGAGCACGGGCAGGCGCACGTCGGGGTGCTCGGCGATGCGCACGGCCATGAGGGCGTTGTCATAGGCTTCCTGGGGGTCCTCGGCGTAGAGCTGCACCCAGCCGCTGTCCCTGGCGCCCATGGTGTCCGAGTGGTCGCAGTGGATGTTGATGGGCGCGGAGAGGGCGCGGTTGGCGCAGTGGAGCACGATGGGCAGCCTCAGCCCGGCGGCCACGTACAGCACCTCCCACATGTAGGCCAGGCCCTGGCTGGACGTGACCGTCTGGGCGCGGGCGCCCGCCGCTGCCGCGCCCACGCAGGCGCTCATGGCCGAGTGCTCGCTTTCGGCGGCGATGAACTCGGTGCGGACTGCGCCGCCGGCCACCATCTCGCTGAACCGCTCCACCATGATGGTGGACGGAGTTATGGGGTAGCAGGCGACCACGTCGGGGTCGGTCTGGCGCATGGCCTCGGCGACGGCCAGGCCGCCGCTGAGGCTGCTGGGGATGCCCTGGACCCTCTTCGCGCCGAGGCGTACCTTGCCGGTTTGCATGGCTACATCCCTCCCGGCCGGGCCAGGGCCGACTCCGGCACCATCTCGATGCATTTGGCGGGGCACTCGTGGGCACAGATGCCACACCCCTTGCAGTGCTCCAGGCGGAAGCCCAGGAACCGGCCCTCCCCGGCCAGGACGGCGCTGTCGGGACAGAAGACCCAGCAGATCATGCAGTGGGTACATCTGTCCATATCCACCACGGGCCTCTGGACTCGCCATCCCCCTGTGTTACGCTCAATGGAGTTGCCTGGGGCCGAGACGACCCCGGCCTCCGCCTGGGTGTGGCCGATGGTGCCGCCGGAAGGGTCTGCCGTTGGAGCTACCCGCCTGGTTGTCTTCATGCCGTGGCCCCCTTTACCTCGGAGTAGGCCCTCCAGAAAGCCGCCAGGTTGGCCTCGACGGTCTTCGCAGGGAAGCGCGCCCCCAGGCGTCGCTGTACCACCTGCACGCAGGCCTGGCTGCTCACCACCGGCGCGACTCGCGCCAGCGCGCCCAGCATGGCGGTATTGGGGATGTTGCGGCCCAGGCAGTCGAGGGCGGTCCTGGTGGCGTCCACGGTGTAGAGCCTGGCGCCCTCGGTGGGCCGTGGCGTCACCTGCTCCGGCGGAAGGGGCGTGTTGATGAGGGCCACGCCGCCCTGGCCCAGCCCCTCGAAGACGTCAATCACCGCCAGCAGGGTCGGGTCCAGCACGACGACCACGCCGGGCCGCAGGACGGGGCAGTGCAGGTAGATGGGCTGGCTGCTGAGGCGCGTGAAGGCGCGGACTGGCGCTCCGGTGCGCTCGGCGCCGAACTCGGGGAATGCCTGGAAGTAGCGGCCCTCCAGCAGGGCGGCCTCGGCCAGAAGCTCGCTGCCCGTCACCACCCCCTGGCCGCCGCGCCCGTGCCAGCGTATCTCCACCAGGTCGCCCTGTACCGGGGCTTCTCCTCCATCCTCGCTGGCATGGGGCGATTCCCTGGGGGCCTCGTCCGTATCTCGCACTGGTGTCTGTGTCATGGGACTGCCCCCTCTGTTGGGCTCCAGGGCTGTCCGAAGCGTCCAGGGGACCCGTCCGGCTGGCGCTGCCTGTAGTACCCTCAAATCTAACGCGATGGCGTTACACACCCGTTACAAAGGGGACCTGGGTAGGGGAGCGTGTAACGTGTGTGTAACAGCCATGTGCTTCCCTTGCTCCATCACCCTTGCTGCACGATACTTTTTGGGGGGTGGAGGTGATGAGCCAAGGATGGCAAGGCCTCACCCCGTAGTCCCCTCTCCGAATTCGAGAGGGGGCCATGGATAAGCCTGTGCTTTGCCTTCAAATGCCGGGGGTGAGGTCTGTCAACGCCTGTTACACCCCCGCCGCCTTTTCTAAACTGTCGTGTAGTAAGCTCCAACACCGGAGGGAGGGGACAACCGCTGATGCAGAAGGGCACAGATATTGCTGTCCTGGGGGCGGGAGTTGCCGGGTGCGCGACCGCGTACTTCCTGGCGAGGAGCGGCGCCTCGGTCGCCGTCGTGGAGCGCGAGGCCATCGGTAGCTGCGCCTCGGGGTACGCCCTGGGGCTGCTCAATCCCCTGACCGGCACTGGCATACCGGGGCCGGCCCAGCTGCTGGCGGAGGCCGCCTTCAAGATGCACCGCCAGCTCTGGCCTGTGCTCCAGGAGGAGTCCGGCGTTGACATCCAGGCCCGGCTGATACCCCATCTGGAGCTGTGCCTCACCGAGGAGGATGTCGCCTTCTGCCAGAAGGAGGTGCGGCGCTGGTCGGAAACTGAAGGGTTCTCCGCCCGGTGGCTGGGGCCAGAAGAGGCCCTTCGCCTCGAACCGCGCCTGACGCCGGACCTGCTGGGCGCGGTGCTGCTGGAAAGCGTCGGCATGCTGGACAGCTACCGCTACACGCTGGCGCTGGCCCAGGCCGCCGAGCGCCATGGCGCCCGCTTCCTGAGCGGCCAGCTAGCAGGTGTCAGGCGAAGCGGCAACAGGGTTACCAGCGTGCTCCTGGGCAGCCAGGAACTGGCGTGCGGGGCCGTGGTGCTGGCCCTGGGGCCGTGGTCAGGCCATGCCTCCACGTGGCTGGGGCTGGACATACCGGTGAGGCCTTTGAAGGGCCAGATACTGTACCTGCAGGGGATGACTCCGCCCCTGGAGTACCACCTGCACGGGCCTTGCTCCCTGGTGCACAAGGCCGATGGCATGGTCTGGGTGGGCGCCACAGAGGAGGAGGCGGGCTTCGACACGACCACCACGGCGGAGGCGCGGGATGTCCTGATGCAGCGCGCCGTGCGCCTGGTGCCGTGCCTGGCGCAGCAGGCCCTGGTGCGGCAGACGGCATGCCTGAGGCCGGTCACGCCAGACCGCCAGCCCATCATCGGCAAGGCGCCAGGGTGGGACAACGTGTACCTGGCGACGGGCGCCGAGAAGAAGGGCATCCTCATAAGCCCGGCCATCGGTCGCTCTGTGGCGGACCTCATCCTCTCGGGCCAGACGCCATTGCCCATCGCCCCCTTTGCCCCCGACAGGTCCGCGCCCACGCGCTAGCCGGCCCCGTACTGTTCAGGGCTGGCCTTGCTGAGGGCGTCCTTCGCCAGGCCCTGCGCCTCTCAGGACAGGCGCAGCGTGGTGTCCGCAGGGGTGAGGCGAAAAGGGGGCTACGGGGGTGAAGTCGGCCTGGTATTCGCGGCCAGCTTTGTCTATCATGGGACTGAGGGCCTGGCCCACGGGAGGTGCCCATGACCACCCTCAGCCTTTCCCATAATGCCCTGCGGGTGCTGGAAGCGCGCTACCTGCGCCGCGACAGCCAGCGCAGGGCCGTCGAGACGCCGGAGCAGCTCTTCCAGCGCGTCGCCTGGGCCGTCGCCCACGCCGAGCTGCTGCTGGGCAACGCCCGCCAGGCCGCCCACTGGCGGGACGAGTTCTACCAACTCCTTTCGTCCCTGGACTTCCTGCCCAACAGCCCCACGCTGATGAACGCCGGCACACCCCTGGGCCAGCTCAGCGCCTGCTTCGTCCTGCCCATCGAGGACACCATGGAGAGCATCTTCGAGGCAGTGAAGCAGATGGCGCTGGTCCAGCGCACCGGCGGCGGCACCGGCTTCGCCTTCTCCCGCCTGCGCCCCAGGGGCGACGTCGTCGCCTCCACCGGCGGCGAGGCCTCCGGGCCGGTGTCCTTCATGAAGGTCTTCGACTGCGCCACCGAGAACATCAAGCAGGGCGGAAAGCGTCGCGGCGCCAACATGGGCGTGCTGCGGGTGGACCATCCCGACATCCTGGAGTTCGTCACGGCCAAGCTGGAGGAGTCGGCGCTGCGCAACTTCAACATCTCCGTGGGCGCCACAGACGCCTTCATGGAGGCCATGCGCCAGGGCCAGCGCTATGACCTGGTGCACCCGGGCACTGGCCAGGCCGTCGGCAGCCTGGACGCTCGGGAGGTCTTTGGCGCCATTTGCCAGTGCGCCTGGCGCACCGGCGACCCGGGCCTGCTGTTCCTGGACACCGTCAACCGGGCCAACCCGACGCCCCACGTCGGCCAGATGGAGGCCACCAATCCCTGCGGCGAGGTGCCGCTGCTGCCCTGGGAGCCATGCAACCTGGGTTCCATCAACCTTGCCCATATGCTGACGCGGCGCGACGGCCAGGTGGCCCTGGACTGGGACAGGCTGGCCGCCACCGTCCGCGCGGCCATCCGCTTCCTGGACGACGTCATCGAGGTCAACCGCTACCCGGTGCCGGAGACCGAGCGCATGGCGCGGGGCAACCGCAAGGTGGGCCTGGGCGTTATGGGCTTTGCCGAGATGCTGGTCCACCTGGGTGTCTCTTACGACTCCGACGAGGCGGTGGCGCTGGCCGACCGGCTCATGGCCTTCATTGCCGCCGAGGCGCTGGCCGCGTCGCGGGCGCTGGCCGAGGAGCGAGGCGTCTATCCCCACTGGAGGGGCAGCCTCCACGAGGCCCAGGGGCTGAGGGTGCGCAACGCCACGCGCACCGCCATCGCGCCCACCGGCACCATCAGCATCATCGCCGGCACCAGCGCCAGCATCGAGCCGCTCTTTGCCCTGGCCTACCGGCGCACCGGCGTCCTGGACGGCGGGACGCTGCTGGAGGTCAACCCGCTGCTGCGACAGCACCTGGAGGCCAGGGGGCTGGATGCCGAGGCCATTGTCCGCGCCGTCAGCGAGCGCGGCAGCCTTAAGGATGTCCCCGGCGTGCCGGAGGACGCCAGGCGGCTTTTCGTCACGGCCCTGGAAGTCCCGCCGGAGCGCCACCTTCAGGTGCAGGCCGCCTTCCAGCGCCACGTGGACAACTCCGTCTCCAAGACCGTCAACCTGCCCCACGACGCCACGCCCGACGACATCCGGCGCATCTACATGCGGGCGTGGGAGTTGGGCCTCAAGGGCATCACCATCTTCCGCTACGGCAGCAAGTCGGCCCAGGTCCTGGAGCTGGGCGCTGGTGAGGAGGCCTTTCACTACGACCACGCCTCCCGCTGCGACCCCATGGAGTGCCGGGTATAGTCGCCGCCGGCCGCGGCCCATGAATGGGCAAACGAGAGGGGCGCACGTGAGTGCGCCCCTCTCGCTAGCTGCGTGGCGCGGGTCTGGCGCCTAGCCGGGGGAGGAGACCTTCCAGTAGCCCACGATGTTGGTGATATCCGGGCCGACGGAGCCTTCGCCCCAGTAGTGGTCGTTCCAGTTGGACAGGCCGCCGGTGCCGAAGACGCCCATGACCGCCACTATCTCGCTCGGCCCCTGGACATCTATGCCTGTCTGCATCCAGGCCTGGCGCACCGTCCAGCCGCTGAGCATGTAGTTGGCCCAGGTCCAGCCCTCTACGGTGTTGTCGTAGGTGACCGTCTCATAGCCGCCCAGCAGGTGCAGCCCGCGGAAGGCCGGGCCCCAGCGCTGCCACCAGCGGTTGGGCGAGGTGCCCGGCTGCAGCGGCCCGCACGCCGCGACGATCAGCCACTCCAGGTCAACGTTGTTCCCCCACTGGGCCTCGGTGTAGTGCAGGAAGCCGTCCTGGTTGTTGCCAGGGAAGGTGAACCCGTCGCTGTTGGCGTGGCCGGTGTAGAAGACGGCGTCCACGTTGTCCACCCAGTTGCCGTCGTCGCCACCGTTGGCCGGGTCCTTGAAGTCCTGCTCCCATGCGTTGAAGTCGCCCCAGTTGAAGCGGATGGTGGTGTTGCCGCCGAAGAAGAGGTTGTCCAGGACAAAGCGGTTAACGAAGCCGCCGGCGTTGCCCGCCGAGCCGCTAAGGCCCTGGGACTGGCCCACCCACTCGGTGCCGACGTCGTTGACGCCGCCCACCGCCATGGGCGACGCCAGGACTCCACCGGAGGAAGCCGAGGGGCCGCCCTGGAGCTGGCCCACGGGGCCACCGGAGACCTGGAAGCTCTCCATCGCCTGGGCGCTGATGCCGTTGGCGTCGGTGACCACCAGGGTCAGGGTCTCGATGGCCGACTTGCCCTTGAGGGTGACGTCGTACTCGATGGACGGCTCGTCGGCGGCGGCGGGATCGAGCTGCGTGGTGCTGGAGGCCCACTGGTAGGTGTAGGGCGGCGTGCCTCCGCTGACCAGAGAAGTGGCCGATACCAGCGTGCCATCCACGGTCACGTCAATGTCCACCGATGGCACCAGCTCAGGGTCGCTCACTGCCGGGACGAGCATGCGCCGTAGCTGCACGGTCTCGCCACCGGGCAGCTCCAGTATGCCGCTGTACTGGTAGTGGGGGTACAGGGCCTGGACGCTCATCAGGTTGCTGGGAGGCGCGAAGTACACCAGCTCCGAGGACAGCTTCACGTCCTCGGGGTTGATGCCGCCCTGCCTGGTGAGCATGTCCAGGACGAGGCGGTCCGCCTGGGACCGGGAGATGATGGGCACCATGTCGCCTTGCTCTACCCCGCGCAGGGCGTAGGTGAGATAGGTGAGCTTATCGCCAGGCCCGAAGGCCAGCTTGATCTCGGCGCCCGGGCCTACCACGGCCAGGCCCCCAAGCTGGAAGGCGTGGTTGACCTGGGTGTCCAGGGCCACGTCGGCCATGACCTCGCCGTTGCCCTGCACAGCCTCGAACATGGAGTGGCCTATCATGTCTGCGGACTGGTACGGGGCGCGCGGGTCCAGGCCGGAGTCCTTCAGGGCGCTGCGGACAATGGCCAGCGCCGTCTCGTCGCTGGGCACCTGTATGGCCTTGATAGCCTCGAAGTCAAAGGCCTCGGGCTGTAGCTCTTGCCTGTCCTCCTCGGAGAAGCCCTTTTCCAGGGGCAGCGTGGGCACCTGCTGGAAGGAGGCCAGGTCGGTGAAACGCACGGAGCCGTCCTCCCGGAGGGCGTCCGGCGGCAGGTCGAAACGGTCAGCCAGGACCGCGAACTGCTCCGGCGTCACGCCCTGCTGGACTACCTTGAAGGACGGTAGCTGGAGCTGCTGGCCGCCGATGCTGATGCCCAGGCAGAACACATTGTTGTCCTCGTCCTGCTCGGCAACGGCGTTGCCGGGGTCTATGCGGGCGCACAGGAAGTAGTCGCCCGGCGGGGTGTCGGCGGGGATAATGCCGCCGATGTCGCTGGCTATGGGCGGGTCTGGCGAGAGCAGCAGGAAGCTGAGGGCCGGCACGTCGGGCGTGCGGCTGATGCGCCCGCCCACCAGCAGGGCGTCCTCCTGGAAGGTGGCCGACGGGGTGGCGAAGCCCTCGGGGACAACGGTGTCAGTGGAAAGCACCAGGTCAACGACGTAGCCGCCGCCCTGAGGATTGCCGGCGGCGTCCAGTGTGCCACGGGCCAGGCCATCGCCCACGTTGCGGACTTCCACGTCCAGGTCTATCTGGTCGCCTATCTCGTCGCCGGGCATGGCGTTGGCCGGGCCGAAGAGCGCCACCTTCAGGTCGGGCACCCCCTGCTGCGGGGGCTGCGTCAGGTTGACGCTGACGGAGCCAGGGAAGCTGGCGGCCAACTGGATGGGCAACTCGGGGTCTGGCTGGGCGAGGAACTGGATGTCGGCCACGCCGTTGCGCACCAGCGAGCGCCCGATGGGGACGGCGCCCTGCTCGGTCAACTGGTAGGCGGTGAGGGTGGCGCCGTTCACAGCATAGTTGGCCCGCAGGGAGCCCTGGAACAGCGTCACTATCACGTCCGCGGGCAGGAAGAAGCGGTGGGGGTTGGACGTCCACATCTCCAGGGTCGGGTCGCCGATGACGTTGTAGAGCCACAGGGTATCTACGGCGTTGTCGGAGGTCACCTCGTCGCCGCCGCCGAACTCCAGGCCGATGTGGGTGAGGGTGTACTCCTTGGCGTAGTTCATGATGTCGCCCAGGCGCACGATGGAGGTATTGCTGCCGTAGGCGGGGTCGTTGTTGGGCCAGGTGGCATCTATCAGGCCGCGGTAGAAGGCGGTGTTGGACCAGGTGTTGCTGTTGCGGCTGTCACCAATGATGCCCACCGCGCCGCCGTCCGCTTCCCGCAGCAGCCGCTCGCAGAAGTAGCTGGCGTTGACCACGGTGCCGTAGTCGCCATTGGCGGACTCGTTGTCGTAGAAGCAGCTAGCGCAGTTGAGGCTGTAGACCACCGGCGTCAGGTTGCCGTTGGTCAGGTCACTGGAGACGTTGGTCTTGGTGAAGGAGGGGTTGACCCAGCCGTCCTCCCAGCCGTGGTCGCGGTGGATGATAAGGAAGCGCCCATCGTTGAAGGCGTCTATGATGTCCTGGGTGGAGCCATTCCAGGGGAAGCCGCTGCCGGAGCCCAGGTCGGCGGGCAGCAGGTCGCCGTCGTGGTAGCGGGCCGGCGTGCCAGTGCCGGTCATGGTATAGATGTGCTCCACGGTCTTGCCAGCGGCCATAAGGGTGTTGCGCGTCTGCTCTGACTCCTCGATGAAGGCGCGCTGGTCGCGGCCTGACGGTGAGCCGCTCATGCAGCACTGGAACTGGGATGCGATGCTGGCGTTGGCGTAAAAGTCGGCGTCGAAGGGCGGGTTTTGCTCGTAGTTGATGATCTTGTCAACTACCGTCTGGGCCTGGGTCAGAGTGTCCACCGGGATGCGGCCATGGGCCAGGTCCGGGAGGATATTCAGGAAGCCGCCGGCCACGTAAACGTAGGGCGTATCGGTGCCGGTGGTGGCGCTGCCGCCGGTGTCCTCGTACCAGGTGGGGATGAACTCCACGTCGCCCATGAACAGGACATAGGACGGGCGGGTGATGCACTCGTCGTAATGGAACTCGATGAGGTCTTTGATCTCATCGGCGGTGTCCCTGGTGGTGCCGGCGCCCACCTCAAAGACGTTGGTGGGGATGCCCTTGTCCCGCTTCCACTGGGCCAGCTCGTCGGCGGCGGCGCGGAAGTCGGGATGGGTCAGTACCATCAGCTCCTCGCCGAAGCATGGGAACAGGCCGGGGTCTATGAAGATGGGGTTCTCGAAGATGACGGCACTGTTCAGGACCACGTTGTACTGGGACGTGATGTTCTCGAAGGGATTGATGGCCCTGGTGGTCAGGAAGGCGTCCTGGCCGCCTATGAACTCAACGGACCAGTCCACCTCGTCAAACAGCGTGAGCTCGCCTTTGGCCGGGTTGTACTGGCCGGTGGCGACCTCCAGCAGGCCGATGGTCAGGTCGCGCATCTGGTCCACCGGCGTCACGCGCACCACGAAGGGCGGGAACAGCGCGTCCTGGCTGTAGGCGTCCTGGTCCTTCACGAAGGGATGGTCGGCGAAGGTGGACGGAGGCGGTGGCTCGGTGGTGGGCGGCTCGTCGGGCGACTGGTCCACGGCAATGGTCTGGAAGGGGTATAGATTGACGCTGAGCACCTGCCCCACGGTCGGCTCGGCGTCCACCTCCACGGCGTCGGTGCCTATGGGCAGAGCGATGAGCCTGCGGTACACGGGCACCGCCGGCAGGCCAGGCTCGCCCACCAGCGACTCCACGCCGGGCGAGAACACCTGGGTGAAGGTCTCGCCGCCGCCCTGCACGCTCAGCAGCGACACGTTGGCGAACTGGGTGCGCCCGGCCAGCGTGGCCGTGTTGGACTCGGTAAGGGTTACCACCGGCCGCTCGGCGGGCTGCTGCCCGGCCAGGTTCCACTGGATGAACTCCAGTTCCACGCCGGCCGTGTAGGTGTGGCCCTGCCTGGCGGCCTCCTTGGCGTGCAGCCGGACGATGACGCAGAACTGGTCGCCCTCGTGCAACTGGCTGCTCACCCTCAGGTCAGTGGACAGGTCGCACTCCCCTTCCACCCTCCTGGTCACCCTCACGTCCACGTTAAGCTCGGTGTGCAGCACGTTGTTGCCGGCGGCGTCCCGGGCCACGGCGGCGATGCGCGAGATGTGGACGGGCACGCTGCCCACTATCCGGCCTCCCATCTCTATCTCGCAGGTGTAGGAGGGGTAGGCGTTGGTGACCGTGAAGCCGACGGTCCTGACCGCCTGGCCCGGCTGCAGGTCGGACACGCAGTCGGCGACGTCCTTCTCGGGCGGGACAGGCTGCGATACCAGCTCGCCGGTCCGCGGGTCCAGCACCTCCACGGACTCGCGGTCGGTCTGCTGGTCCCAGACGGCGTCCACGCTGCCGGTGCGGACCTCGCCCTCCAGCCGGAGGGAGGCCGTCCAGGCGGCGTAGCCTCCGCCGGCCAGTCCCAGGCCCACCGTAACTATCAGGAACAGCATCCAACCCCTGGACAAGAATGAAAGCCTGTGCATCTGGGAACTACTCCTTGCGAATCTTATGGCCCTGTTCGATGGGCTGACCTGCTGAGGTCAGGTAGCTCAATGCCGTCCCTTCATGGCCTGCCTCCTTCCTACCAGCGGGCCTCGCAGATGGCGCTGTTGCCCGCCACGTCGGTCACTTCAAGCGCGATGCTGGCCTCCTGGCCCGGCCCGGCCCTGGCCGCGCTGACGCCGACGGGGAAGGCCGTGCCCGGGCCGAAGAGGGGCACGTCCACCACGGCGTTGGCCGAGTCCGCCACGTCCACTCGCAGCAGGCCGCTATCGGCGTCCTGGACAGTAATGGTCACGGTGTCGCCCTGCGCCTGCGTGGAGCAGGCTGGCGGCGCGGCGTCCGGCGGCAGGGCCTCCAGCACCCGGACGACAACGGAGGTGAAGCGCGTCAGCCTGTTGCTGTCGGTGGCCTTCAGGAGGATGGTGTGGGTGCCTTCGCCCAGGGCTGACGCCGGCACGTCCAGGGCCGGGCCGGTGCCCAGCCGCTGGCCGGTGGCCTCCAGCTCCCAGGCCAGGCTTTCGCCGGCCAGCGCGCCGTCCTCCGGGTCGAGAGCGCTGCCCTCCAGGCTGATGACCTGGCCGGTCAGGTACAGGGCGCCGTTCAGGGGCGCGGCGATGTTTACCAGAGGCCCCTGGTTGACGGCCCTGAAAGGCGCGTCGGAGGTGTCCTCGGCGGAGTTGAAGCCGTCGCTGGCCTTTACCCTGACCAGCCCGCACCGGGTGCCGTGCAGCACGCCGCGAGGCACACGGTAGGAGTCGCCCACGTCGCTGACGGCCAGCGTCTCGTAGGTCTGGCCGCAGTCGGCGCTGTACTGGACTATGAAGCGCAGGGAGCCGCCGTCGGGGTCGCTGGCCTCCCAGCGGATGGTGGTGGCCCTGTCCCCCAGCCTTTCGCCGCCGTTGGGGAAGGTGACCGTGACAGTGGGCGGACTGGGGCTGCGCTTGCGCCGCGCCAGCCGCTGGCCGCCCCTGAACACCTGGACCTCGGCCAGGCTGGTGGGAAGGGTGTTGTCCAGGGCTACGGTTACCAGGAAGGAGCCTGTCCGGGGAGGCAGGCCCTCGCCTGGTGCCGGGGCATCAGACACGTACATGGTCGGCTCGAAGGCCACCCTGCGCAGCACACGGCCACTGGCGTCTAGCAGCCGCAGGGTGTACCGTCCCTGCTCCGACTGGTTGCCCGGAGGCACGACTGCGGACTCCAGCGTGTAAAACGGCAGGAAGCTGGCCGAGTCGCCGGCGAGGTCTATCCTGCCCTGGACCACCAGGTAGGTGGTCGGTACGCCGGGGACGACATCGGGGCCGTCGCCGAAGCGGTCGTTGATGGCGGCGCGGAGGCCGTTATAGGTGAAGTCTGAAGTCCAGCGCCAGTCGGGGCCGCAGTAGCCCATGATTTCGGCGTGCCGCCTGGGGTCCGCCACGCGCTGGGTGTGGGTGTCCAGGCCGTAGATGAGGCGGTGCGGCCCCTGGGCCATCGGCCCGATGGTGAACACTGTTGCGCCACCGATGGTGGCCGTGTAGGGGAAGTCTGGCGCCTCGGCGCTGGCTACCTCGCCGCAGTAGCCCTGCTTGTCGTACACCTGGCCATCAATGACCACAGGGCCAAGAGCGCCATCCACGGCATCATGGCGGCCCAGGGCATGGCCCAGCTCGTGGGCGTGGCGGTTGCGTCCGAAGGCGAAGGGCAGGGAAGGCATGAGTCCCACCGCTACGTTGCCGGGGATGCCAGCAGCCATGCCGCCGACGCCTGTCAGCCCGGACAGCACGCCGTAGTACAGGCGCTGGCAGCCCAGGTTGCTCCAGCAGCCGTCCCAGAAGCGCATGGCCTCCAGCGTGCTGGTGATAGCCAGCAGGCTGGTGGAGCCGGAGCCTACGGTAGTGGACGACAGGGCCGAGTCCACGCCGGCCACGGGGTAGATGGCCCTGAGCCTCTCGTGCAGCTCCAGCAGTTGGGAGGTCGTGGGGGTGGAGCCAGCGCCGCTCACCCGCACGCCGACCCACTTCACCTGGGGCGTCTCCGCGGGCAGGAAGGTCACGGTGGTCATGCAGTCGTTGAGGGCATCGGCGCGGTCGGCGCAGGTCAGGTCGTGGCTGATGCCCTCCACCTCTAGCTCCACGGTGCCGCTGCGCCAGGAGGCCGGCAGGTAGAAGTTGGCGCTGGAGTGCAGGTCACCCCGGCGGGCCAGGGCATCGGGCGTGGCCGTGATGGTGCCGCCGGCGTTCATCATCGGCAGGGGCGAGCCGGGCAGCGGCGCGCCGTCACGCCGGCCGTGCAGCCTCACCACTACTCCGGGCACGTCGCCCGCCGCTGACTGAAGGTGTGCCCGCACGATGGTGGCCCTGTCCTGCACCAGGGGCACACTGTCCTCCAGGTCCTGCACCGCCTGGTTGACCTCCAGGCCCACCAGCGTGACCACAGGTTCCGACGGGACGATGCCCCACTGGGCCAGCTCCAGGGTGACTTCTGCTGTGTAAACGTGCTCCATCCTGCTCTCGGGTGTCAGATGTACTCTGACGATGGCGCAGAAGCCATCGCCGTTGCTCAGAGGCGCGCCGGTGTCCAGGGGCTGGCCGGGGTCGCAGGCGAAGCCGCTGGGGGCCGTGTCATCCGGCACGCGCCGGACGAGGCGGGCCTCCACCTCCACCTCGCGTCCCAGCACGTCGTCGCCGTCGGCGTCCGTGGCGGCCAGCCTGACGGCGCTGACCTGGACGGGCAGCGTGCCGGTGATGCGGGCGGCCAGCGTGATCTCGCAGGTGTAGGATGGGAAGGCGTTGACCATCTGGAACCGGACCGTGCGCGCCACGTCGCCCGGCTCCGGGTCCAGCAGGCAGTCCGCCACGTCGTTCTCCGGCGGGATAGGCTGTGGCACTGGCTCGCCGGTCTCAGGGTCCAGGACTTCCACCGATTCCTTCACCTGGGCCTCCAGCAATACCCACATCGCGTCAACGTCCGCTGTGCGTACCTCTCCCTCCAGGCGCAAGGTGCTGGCCCACGCGGCGTAGGCGCCGCCGGCCAGGCCCAGTACCACGGTAATGATGAGGAACAACACCCAACCTCTGACCTGCATCAGAAGAGCCTGGCTACTCTGGCAAAGACCCGGTTGACCAGGATGCCGACCCACCCGATCTTGGGCACTGTAAAGACTTCCTTGCCCAGGAGTTGGCCAGGCTCCACGGGCTGTGGGTCAGCGATGTTGTTGGCGTCGCCCCGCGTGATGAACAGCGGCCCGCCGGAGGGGGACTGTCTCTCCTCCACTACCCTGTGGAGGATGGAGACCTCCCCCGTGCTGTACTGCACCACATCGCCCACGGATACCTCGGAGGCTTCCACGTTCCGCAGGATGACCAGGTCGCCGCGCTGGATGTGTGGGGCCATGCTCTGCCCAGCCGCCGCCAGCATGTGGTAAGGGAACAGGCCCAGGGAGAACCAGATGATCCCCACGCTGATAAAGGCCAGCACCAGCCATGGCAGGGGCCGGTCGGACTGCTTCTCCTGGGCGCTGGCCTCGGCCGTCGCCGGCTTGCCCGCCGGCGCCACGATGCCCTGGAGGGCGCGGTAGCCTATGTACGGGACGGCCAGCCCCAGGGCACCCATGAGCGCCCACGGCAGGTCAGGCAGCACCGGCGATAGCCACTCGAAGGCGTGCAGCACACCCCGGTAGGCCATGGCCGCTACGGGGCCGCCAGCCAGGGCTATGCCCGTGGTCAGCATGTGCTCGCCGGCCGCGGGCAGCACTCGCAGCCCCAGGAACCGGACGGCCACCTCGCCCGACTGTGGGCTGGTCACCTGGGCCAGCGGTATGCTCAGGAAGGCGAAGAGCAGCCCGACTACCGCCATCGCCAGCGCCGGCTCCCTGGGCCGCCAGAGGGCCAGCAGGTACGCTCTGGCCAACTCCAGGGCCACGATGCTGGAGGTGAAGAAGGCCACGTTGGCTAGCAGCGCCAGCGACCTGTGGTTGTAAGGGCTGTGGCCGAAGCCGACGAACAGGCCGGCTATGACATAGGCCGATAGCTGGAACAGCCCGATGAGTACCGCCACCGGCACCAGGCCCAGCCGCAGTTGCGGCCGTGTCGGGCCGCCGCGCCACAGGAGCAGTACCAGCGCCGCCAGCGCCGTCCACAGGACAGGCTGCACCACGTAGGAGCGCAGCGCCGCGCTGGCCACCAGCGGCCTCAGCCAGCCCAGGTTTACCGCCAGGTACACCAGCGCCAGGCCGCACAGCACCAGCAGTGCCCGGACATAGGGACTGTCCAGGCCCTTCAGCAGCGTCCGCGCCCAGCCTGGCCTCCCGGGGGAGTGGCCCTGCATATCGCCTGTGTCCCGCAACACCTGCTCTGCCATGTACCCTCCGGACAGCGTCTTTGAGTTGCTCTTGCATGGCGGTACACAGGGGCGGGTCTCAGACCCGCCCCTGTGTTGCCCTGGGGAAGTAGTCTAGCCATTCATGGTGTACACTCCGCCTGAAAGCGCCCGCACGCCTGAGGTGAGGTCCCCCTACGGGTCTATGACGCCCGTGATAAGGTCACATTGGGTCTCGGTCAGGTCGTCGCCTGTGTCGTCGTAGTTCATCAGGTTGCCCGGGTCGCGGGCGCCCTGGTCGTTGTCATCGTCGGCGGGCGAGTCCACAACCTGCTCATTGCTCAGGTCGTGGGCCAGCTCGTGGGCCAGGGTGCGGTTGTCCGGGTCCGAGGCGTTGTTGACGGCGACGCCGCTGTTCTCCGTGGTGGTGCCCATGATGCCCTCGGTGTTGCCGTCGTCCACGTCGCCATCGAAGCCCGGCGTGTAGTACACGTTGGACACGGCGCTGGCATCCTCGGGCAGCTCATCGGCCTCGCCGTCGTCGAACAGGCCGTCGTCGTCATCGTCAATGTTGTCCCAGTCGTCGGCGCTGATGCTCCTGATGGAGGCCACCAGGCTGATGAAGGCGTCGCAGTGGCAGTTGGCGGCATTGCGGGTGAATATCTCGTTGGCCCTGGCGATATCGGCGTTGACGTCGGCCTCGCTGGCCTGGCCGTCCACGACCCAGACGGTCACCTTGATCTCCTTGACCGGCTTCAGGACCACAGGCGCTGGCACGGGCACCAGGCCTTCTGGGATGAGGATGGGCTGTTGCGTCACTGTGATGAGGTCCAGGCCCTCGATGGTTATGACGGTGGGCAGCCTGTCGTGTATGTCCGTGACCAGGGGCTGGAAGGTCAGCAGGGCGGCGTTGACGGTCTCGCGGCCATCGCCTGCCTGGTTGAAGCCGCTGAGGGTTACCTGGCCCGGCCCCACAGGCTCGACCTGCGGCGGCGTGTAGCCGTCGCTGCCGTCCCCGTCAGCCACGGAGACTAGCTGGAGCGTGGCGGGGTCGAAGGTGACCAGTGCCCGGTACGCGCCCAGCAGGTCGGCGCCGCCCGCTCCCGGCGCCTGGGGCAGCGAGGCGGGTGGCAGCCAGAGGTCCAGGGCCACGTCAAAGGGCGCGTTAACGGGCAGCCCGTTGCCCGAGGGCAGGCCCAGCCGCGCCGGCCCGAAGGGTACCGTCGTGGCGGCGCTGACGCCTCCGGCCTCGGCCTGGACGGTGGCTATGCCCCACCTGTCAGCCGTCAGCAACAGGACAGGACGGTCTGGATCGCCTTCCAGGAAGCCCAGGTCGGTGGACGCCTGGAGCGCCTGGGGGTCTATGGGCACTGCATTGCCCTGGGCGTCGGCGCCCGAGATGGCCAGCAGCGCGGTGCCGGGAACGGGCGTGCCCACCGGCTGCACCGAGGTCAGGGACAGCGACTCCAGTCCTGTGGGGATGAACTCCACCCTGGCGCTGTCCGAGGCGCCGCTGGGTACATGGCGGGCCACCAGGGTGTAGGTGTCCGCCGAGGTGGAGGTCAGGGAAGCGGTGTAGGTGCCATCGCCCCGGTCGCTGAGGGCCAGGGGCTGGCTGAAGTCCCGGCCGGCTGTGACTAGCAGGGCGATGCTGGCGCCGGGCACCGGCTGGCCGCTGGCGTCGCTGGCCCGCACCACGATGTCCGAGGCATCCTGGCCGTCGGCCCGGTGCGGGCTGCTGGCCGTCAACTCCAGTGACGCCACGGGGCCGACCGCCGGCCCGCCGGAGGTTATCGTCAGGCTGGTCGTGTCGGTGGCGCTATCGCCATTGGCATCGGTCACCCGCAGGGCTATGGTGTGGGTGCCCACGCCCAGGGCCTGCAGCGCCTCAAAGGGCAGCGTGGGCGTGGCGCCCACCGCGTCGTCGAACACGCCGTCGTTGTTGATGTCCCACTCGTAGAACGCGATGGAGTCGCCGCAGGCCGCGTTGGGGTCGCTGGAGGCCGTGGCATCCAGGGTGAGGCTTTCGCCCTCCGCCACCGAGTAGGGGCCGCCGGCGCTGGCGATGGGCGGAGCGTTGACGCTGGCTATCTCCAGGGTGGCCAGGTCCGTCCTGGGCGGGACGTTGTCGTCGGTGACCAGCAGCGCCACGGTGAAAACGCCGAAGCTGGCCGTCTCCCGCTGGACTTCAACGCCGCTGGCGTCGGTGTCGAAGACCTGGCCGTCGTAGTCCAGGTCCCACTCGTACCTGATAATGGTCCGGCTGGGGTCCTGGATGGTGGAGCCGGCGGCGTCCAGTGTCACCGACTGGCCGCAGGATGCCGGGTTGGGGTTGGCGGCGATGCGGGCGATGGGCCGCAGGTCTTCGCTGGGCATGCCCGCCAGGTTCCACTGCACCAGGCCGACGGTCACCGAGCCCTGGTACACGTGGGCCATCCGTGCCTGCTCCTCCACGTGGAGCCGGATGATGACGCAGATGCGGTCGCCGCTGTGCAACTGGCTGCTGACGCCCAGGGGCTGCGATGGGTCGCAGGTGCCATCGGGCGCCTTGCGGGTGACGGCGACGCCCACGCTCAGTTCCTCGTCCAGCACGTCCTCGCCGGCCTCGTCGGTGGCGGTGCGTTCGATGCTGGCGATGTGGACGGGGATGCTGCCGGTGATGATGGCGCCCAGGGTGATCTCGCAGGTGTAGGACGGGTAGGCGTTGGTCACCTGGAAGTTGACCACCTGGGCCGTCTCACCCGGGTCCAGGTCGGACACGCAGTCGGCCACGTCCTTGAGCACTGGCACCTGCTCGATGGGCACCTCCACCACCTCGCCGGTGGCCGGGTCCACGACGCCCACCAGCTCGCGCTCGCTCTGCTGGTCCCAGGCCGCGCCAACGCTGCCGGTCTCGATAATGCCCTCGACCCTCAGTGCAGTCGTCCAGGCGGCGTAGCCTCCCCCGGCCAGGCCGAGGGCTACGGTGACGACCAGGAACAGCAGCCAGCCTCGGGAAGTCAGCAGTCTCAGCATAGTCTCAACGCTCCTCACTGCCTGCCGCTCTCGGGCGTCGGCGTGGCCGTGGGCGTGGCGGCCAGGGGCGATGGCGTCAGCGCCGATGTGACGGGCACGCCCCGCCTCGAGATGAACTGGTACGGGTCTGCCGATGCCCTAGCCTGGGCCAGGAACTGCTGGAGGTCGGCCAGGGTGTAGTAGGTGGCATAGTTGGAGAGAGAGACGCGTAGAGGCTCTTCTCTGTCCGTGTAGTAGCCGTACTTGTCAATGCGGCCCTCCAGGGAGGGAGAGGCCCGCACCATGTACTCGGAGATGCGCGTCTGGTCCACGTAGTTGTCGGCAAGCTGGTCGAAGGGGCCGTCGTAGTAGTCGTTGCGGTTCACGTTGATGCTGCGCACGCCCAGCAGCACCTTGCGGTTGCCGTGGGCTGTGTCCACCCAGAAGGCGAAGCCGCTGCGCTTGCCCACCAGCAGGTCGTCGCCCACCGGTTCCAGCACGTCCGATAGGCCCTCCTCCTCGTTGAGCACCCAGAAGAAGTAGTCCTTCTCTTCGTTGAACAGCAGGAAGAACTGATAGCCGGACTCGTCGAAGGTGCGCTCTATGAAAAGCTCGCCCTGGCCCAGGGGGAACAGGGCCGGCGGCTCCTGGCGCAGCTTGTGGAGGTTGAAGGTGACCTTCTTGCCGTTGTAGCTGACGGCATAGGTGAAATCGTCACACTTCTCCACATGCAGTCCGTCCTTCTCGCTGAAGAACTTGGAGCGAGTGAAGCCCTCCCGGACGCCCGTGGGGAACTCATCGAACTCGAAGTAGGCGAAGGAGAGCACGCCCCTGTCACGGCTGCCCGCCGGAAGGCGGATATTGCCCCATATCTGTCTGCCCTGGGCGTACATGATGAAGTAGTAGTAGTTCTCCGATGGGTACACGGTCACCTCGTCAGGCAGGCTGGAGAAGACGTGCCAGAAGACCGCGTCCACGTCTCCCAGGTCCAGCGCCTGGGAGTACAGCCCCTCCAGCAGCCGCTGGTTGAACAGGAGATAGGAGCCAGGCGCCGGCAGTGCGTCAGCGGGAGGAGCGGAGGCAGGCCCGGCCTGGGGCACGACAGTCGGCTCCGGCGTTGGTCCGCCTTGTGACGACTGCGCCTGTCCGCAGCCGGCCAGCAGGATGGCAGCCAGAGTCAGCGCGGCAACGGCGGCGCGCAGGCGCGGCGCCGACCTCCCCCCAGCCTGGCACGCGGCGCGGGAGTCGGCGGCCGCGCCTGCGGGACAACCGGCAGTCCGATGGTCGTGTCTCTTCAGGGACATCCTCATATGAGTGGGCCGTGGCCCGATAAAGAGGCTGGCCCCCAGTGGCACCACGCCAGCCGGGGGCCAGCCTGTCACTTCACTACCTGTTTTCCGTTGTCACCACCTCGTGGAGGCCCGAGATACTGGCGTTGTGCGGCTCCGACAGCACCGGGTCGTGCAGCGCCGACTCGGTAGGTTCGTGGAACGCTGACAGGGCCGCGTTGTGTTGCACAGAGAGCACGGCGTTGTGGCCCCTGGACATGAGCGGCGAGTGGAACACGGACTCCAGGGCGCGGTGCACCCGCGAGGCCACGGCGTCATGCACTATGGAGCGCAGCACGTTGTGTACAGAGGACGCCAGCACCTGGTGCGACGTGGAGATGGACGGGAAGTGCATGGATGGCAAGGCCAGCCCCGAAAGCTCCGGCCGGTGGAAGTCCGAGTCCAACGCCACGTGCACCCCGGACCACAGCGGGTCGTGAATATCCGAAGCCAGGAACGAGTGCTGCTGGGACTCGTTCAGCAGGTGTATGCCCGATATGGCCGCCACATGGCCGCCGGAGGCGACGGAGTCGTGCCCGTCGGACATCACTGGCGAGTGGAGCGCCGACTCCAGCACGTTGTGCAGGCCCGAGGCAACGGCGCTGTGTACCACCGACCGCGCCACCTCGTGCAGGTCGGAGGCTACGCTCTGGTGGGAGCCGGACACTGCAGGCAGGTGCGGCCCTTCGGAGCTGATGGGGTCATGGACTGTCGAGGTGCTGCTCACGTGCATGCCCGACCACAGCGGGTCATGGATGTCGGACCGCAGCGGGTCGTGGCCGGCCGACGTGGGCGCGTCGTGGGCCTGGGATATGGGCACTATGTGGGTGGCCGACATCTGCGGCTCGTGGTTGTTGGACATGAAGGGCGAGTGGAAGGTCGAGACCAGCGTCACGTGTAGCTCCGACTCCTGCGGCTTGTGGACCACGGACCTGGTCACGTCGTGGGCGTCGGAGGACACGGTGGCGTGCAGCTCTGACCACTGGGGCATGTGCGCCGTCACAGAGGTCGAAGGATTATGGAACTGCGAGGAGCCGGCCACGTGCATGTCCGACCAGAAGGGGTCGTGTATGTCCGAGGTCAGGGCTATGTGCAGCCGCGAGCGCTCGGGGTCGTGGGCCTGGGAGACAGCGGGGTCGTGGCCCTCGGAGAGCGACGGGTCGTGCTGGTTGGACGCCGAAGCCAGGTGGAAGGCCGACCTCACCGGGTCATGAGGTACCTCGCTGGACAGCGCCACGTCGTGCTGCTCAGCCCTGGAGGCCAGCACCAGGTGCACGCCCGACAGCGCCGCGCCGTGGGTGGCCGAGTCCGCCGCCGCGTGCTGGGTGCGGGACATCACCGGCGAATGCACCACGGAGCGCAGCGCCTCGTGCTGCGCCGACGCCGACGCCGCGTGCACCACCGAGCGCGTCGGGTCGTGCTGCTGGGAGGACAGGCTATCGTGGTTGGTGGACCACCAGGGGTCATGTATGTCCAGCACCAGCGGCTGGAATTCCACCGATGCGCCTGGTGAGTGCACCTGCGAAGCGATGGCTACGTGCAACCCCGACAGGGCAGCCAGGTGTTCCTGCCGCGACATGACCGGCGAGTGCAGGATGGACACGTCGGCTATGTGCAGCCTTGAGCGCTCGGCGCTGTGTACCACCGACCTGATGGGGTTGTGGACAATGGACTGCTGGGGCTGATGCCCCACGGACCAGAATGGGTCATGGATGTCGGAAGGCAACGGGGCGTGGCCTTCCGAGTCCGCCGGCAGGTGGATGCCTGAAATGGCCGGGTCGTGCCCGCCGGAAGCCGTGGCCAGGTGGCCGCTGGAGATGAAGGGCGAGTGGACGATGGAGCGCAGCGGCTGGTGTTCCACCGAGGCCGGGGCAACGTGTACCGTGGACCTGACGGCGTCGTGCTGGGTCGAAGTGGCGGTGTTATGGGAGAAAGACCACCAGGGGTCGTGGATGTCGGAGCGCAGCGGGTCGTGGCTGTCCAGTTGCAACGCCGCCGTCAGCACCACCAGCTCGGCCGGCGTCTGCTGGGACAGCGATGGGTCATGCTGCGCCGAGTCCGTAACGGAGTGGACTACCGAGGTCAGCGTGTCGTGGGCGGGCTGGCCCGCCAGGTTCCACTGCACCAGCTCGATGGCGACGCTGCCCTGGTACACGTGGCCCTGCCGCGCCGCCTCGGTGGCATGCACCCTGACGATAGCGCAGAAGCGGTCGCCCTCGTGGAACTGGGAGCTCACGCCCACGGGGCTTTCCAGGTCACACTGGAAGGTCTCGCCCACCTGCAACTTCCTGGTGAGCAGGACTCGGATGTCCAGCTCTGTGCCCAGGACGTTGTTGCCGGCGGCGTCGGTGGCCGTGACCAGCACCCTGGAGATGTGCACCGGCACCGAGCCTGTGATGATGGCGCCGACGGTGATCTCGCAGGTGTAGGACGGGTAGGCGTTGCCCACCTGGAAGTTGACCACCTGGGCCGTCTCGCCCGGGTCCAGGTCGGACACGCAGTCGGCCACGTCCTTCCCTGGGGGAATAGGGCTGTCCACTAGTTGGCTGGTGACAGGATCGAAGATTCCGACAAACTCCCTCTCCTCCTGCTGGTCCCATACGGCGTCAACGCTGCCGGTGGAGACCGTGCCCTGGAGGCGGAGGGCTGTCGTCCATGCGGCGTAGCCTCCCCCGGCCAGGCCGAGAGCTACGGTGACCACCAGGAAGAGGACCCAACCCTTGGGCAGTGGTATCCTGAACAAGAGCGCCCTCCTGCATAGCTACGGATGGCAGCCATGCCTGCCCGCACAGCAACGATTATCGTCGCCAAACCCCAGCAAGCTACGAACACGGCGCTCGTAGTTTTGATACCATACCCCAGGGGCATAAACACGCAAAGGACGGGAAGGGTCTAAAAAAGTACCATGAAAAATCCAGAAAAGTACCGGAGCGGTGGCCTGGCGGCTGGACTCAGGTGGCCGTCTCGACACCATTGGGTGTCGCTGGCCTTCTGTACTAGGCGGCAAGGCCCTCGCTGGAGAGGGCGCGGGCGTACAATGCCACCTGCCGGCGGCTTCTCACCTGGAGCTTGTCCAGGATGTTGTGGACATGGTTCTTCACCGTCTGGACTTCCAGCCGCAGGGCTATGCTAATCTCCTTGTTGCTGCGGCCGGCCGCCACAAGCTCCAGCACCTCTATCTCGCGCCGCGTCAGCTTGTCCAGGCTGGCGACACGCTGGCCCGGCGGCTGGCCCTGGGTGCTGGCGATGTGCTGGAACAGCATGGCCAGCACGTCAGGCGGGCACACCGCGCCTCCGCGGCTTACGGTCTGGATGGTCTCCAACAGGCCCTCGGCGGAGCAGTGGGGCGATAGGTACCCTGAGGCCCCGGCCTGTATGTAGCGCAGGATGTGCTCTGGGGGATCGTGGCTGCCGACGACGATGACCCTGGAGCCGGGGAAGGTCTCCCTGAAAAAGCGTATGCTGCGGGCCGTGGCCTCCACTCCGGCGCTCGTGTCCACCAGGGTCACTTCCACACCGTCTCTGGTGGGCTGTACCCGGGCCTGCGGGTCCAGGGGCACGATGCACACGTCGGGGCACTGGCGCAGCAGCAGCGACAGCGCCTCTCGCACCAGCCGCGCCTGGTGCGCGACCAGCACCCTCACAGGACTTTGCCGATGGGAGCAGTGGGCTTCCAGGCCGTCAATACCCATCATCCCTCCTGGTGTTCCAGTACCGGGATGCTGTCGGATTCGGTACCTTGTTCTCACTGCCGTTTGCTGCCACACATGCCAGCTGCGTGGCTTGAGTGTAAAATTCACCAGAATAACGGTACCGCAGAAAAGTGGCATATGTGGTCACTTTTAGGTGACAGTACTGGTACATTTTGGTGAACCATAGTGACCTCGGACATGTGCCCCTGCCACGCCTCAGCCTTCGCGCCCCTGACAGGCCGAGAGGGGCAGATGGTGTCCAGGGCCTGCCTGCCCCACGGTGCCGCCCAGGCCTCAACAGGCTTTCTGGCGGAGCTAGCGTTGTGTGCTGGGGGATGTAGCCTGGAGATGGGCCGCGTATTAGAATATTCCCGAAGTCCAGCTATGCCCTGGAAGGGTTTTTGAGGTTGGCGGGCCAGTGTGGCCCCATCACTCCGGCAGACCAGAGGCGGCAGATGCGCTACCCTGAGCAGGCCCGCATAGAGTCAGCGCTGCTCCAGGAGCTAAAAGCGCTGGGGGAGGACACGCCACGCTTTATCTACGAGCGCCTGGCACGCTATTTCCCGCAGCTAGACTCCCAGGACATGACGGCCAGGACTCCCGGCGGCAGGAGCAAGTGGCGTCTGCGGGTGCAGCGGGCCAAGCGTTCCCTGGTGGACCGTGGCGAGCTGGCCACAGTCAACGGGCGCTGGGCCATCACCGACAAGGGCCGCCAGCGGGCCACCGCCGAGGACATGCCCATCCAGCTTGTCCTGCCCCTGTCCAGGGCGCAGGAAGAGGCCCTGACCCACGATGAGCTGAAGCAGATGCTGGTGGACGTGGGGCGGATGCTGGGCAAGCACGCCGAGGCCGAGTTCAGTCGGTACGACGTGGTCTGGCGCGACAGCACACGCTCGCCTCGCCTGAGCTACGTCTTTGAGGTCCAGGTCAGGGGCAAGGTAGAAAGCGCCCTGACCAAGCTGAAGCATGCCTATGACGTCCAGCGCTCCCGGCCCGTCCTAGTGGTCAGCGACGAGCGCGACCAGCACCGCGCCCGGGAGCTTATCGCCCCGCACCTGGCAGGCTCCTTCCACGAGATCGCCGATGCCATCGTGGTGCTCAGCCCCCAGGAGGTGCTGCGCCTTCACCGGGCGCTCTCCTCCGTCAGCGAGCTACTGGCCCTGGTGCTGCCGGACTAGCCGCCCTCTCTCGTAATCGTGGCGCAGCCAGGCGCGCCCTCTCTGTACTGGCTACTGGCATACAGACCTGAGTAACGCCTGGCCGTCAGCCCCCTCTCTGGCTCTCCCCCAAGGGAGGCGAGGATGTCCCTCCCCCCTTTGGGGGAAGGCCAGGAAGGGGGCGTGACGCACATTAACAGCGCGAGAACACCTGACCAGAGTTTGCCCTGGTCCAACCGCCCAACGCGAGGGCTAGCTATTTTGGATGGGACAGCACCGGTTGGATCACCCCTTGTGCTTGTGTATGGCCTCCACGATGCGGGCGGGCGACATGGGTAGCTCCGTCATGCGGGCGCCGATGGCCCGGGAGACGGCGTTGGCTACCGCGCCCAGGGGCGGCACGATGGACACCTCGCCCACGCCCCGCACTCCGTAGGGGTGCCCCGGGTTGCCTACCTCCACTATGACCGTGTCTATCATGGGCAGGTCCAGGGCCGTGGGCATGCGGTAGTCCAGGAAGGTGGAGTTGAGCATCCGGCCCTCGGCGCTGAAGCAGTACTCCTCGTTGAGCGCCCAGCCGATGCCCTGGACAGCGCCGCCCTGCACCTGGCCCTCCACGTAGCTGGGGTGGATGGCCTTGCCGGCGTCCTGCAGGGCGGTGTAGCGCAGGACGTCCACCTTGCCTGTCTCCGGGTCCACCTCCACATCCACAATGTGCAGGCCGAAGGCGTTGCCGACGCCCGAAGGGTTGACCGTGGCCCGCCCGACGATGGGGCCGCCGGTGCCGTTGAGCTGCCCTGCTAGCTCCCTGAAGGTCAGCTTCAGCTCCGGGTCCACCTTGTGCCTGATGACCCCCTCGCTGTACTCCACGTCCTCGGGGCTGACCTGCCAGATGCGGGCCGCCCGCGCCGCCATCTGCCGCCTGACGTCCTGGGCCGCCTCGTAGCAGGCCGTGCCGGTCTTGAAGGTCACGCCGCTGCCGCCAGCGCCTGAGCAGTAGCCGATGGAGTCGGTGTCCACAATGGATGGCTTCACGTCCTGGACGGGGATTCCCAGCACCTCGGCCACGTGCATGGCCATGGCGGCGCGGCTGCCGCCGATGTCCGGGGAGCCTTCCACCAGGCTGACGGTGCCGTCGGGGTTGACGCTGACGATGGCGCTGGCCGGGCCGCTGCCGTTGAACCAGCACCCCGCCGCCACGCCCCGCCCGCGGTTGGGGCCTTCCAGGGGCGACAGGTAGTGAGGGTGCGACCTGGCGGCCTGGAGCAGTTCCACCATGCCGATCTTGCGGAACACCGGGCCTGCGGGCTGACGCGTGCCCTCCCGGGCGGCGTTCAGCAGCCGGAACTCCACCGGGTCAATAGAAAGCTTCTGGCAAAGCTCGTCCACGACGGACTCGGCGGCGAAGGCCGCGGCGGGAGAGCCAGGCGCCCGGTAGGCGGCGGCCTTGGGCGTGTTCACCACCACGTCGTAGCCCTCGATGAGGGCATTGGGGATGACGTAGGGCGCGAACATGGTCCGGCAGCCCGAGGCCACGGGCGAGCCGGGGAAGGCGCCCGCCTCGTATATCAGGTGGGCCTCGGCGGCGGTGATGCGGCCGTCCATGGTGGCGCCCATCTTGACGCGGATGTGGGTGGCCGAGGTCGGCCCTGTACCCTCGAAGACCTCCTGCCGTGTCATGGCCAGCTTCACGGGCCGGCCCGTCTTGCGCGACAGCGCCGCTGCCACCGGCTCCAGGTACACGCCGCCCATGCCCTTGCCGCCAAAGCCGCCGCCGATCTCCATGGGCACCACCTTTACCTTCGACACGGGCAGGCCCAGGATTCTGGCGATGTGGTCGCGGAAGGCGAAAAGCTGCTGGGTGCTGCACCAGACGGTGACGCTGCCGTCGGAGCTCCACAGGGCCGTGGCCGAGTGGGGTTCGATGTACCCCTGGTGGACTGGCCGGGTGTGGAACTCCCGCTCCACGATGACCTCGGCCTCATGGAAGCCCTTCTCCACGTCGCCCAGGCGGAACTCGAAGTGGTTGGCGACGTTGGTGGGCTTGTCGGTGTCGCCGTAGCCGCCGCCCCGGAAGGTGGGGCTGGACATGGTAAGCAGCCGCTCGTGCAGGACAGGCGCGCCCTCCTTCATGGCGTCGAAGGCGTTGAGCACCGCTGGCAGCACCTCGTACTCCACGTCAATGAGGCCCAGGGCCTCCTCGGCCACGTGGGGGCTGGTGGCCGCCACCGCCGCCACGGCGTGGCCCCGGTAGAGGGCCTTCTCCCGCGCCATGACGTTGCGGCTGTAGAAGCCATAGTTCACCAGGGCGCCCTCCTCCTGGTCGGCTGCCTCGGCGGAGATGTCAGGGAAGTCCGCCGAGGTGACCACGGCCTTCACCCCAGGCAGGGCCAGCGCCCGGCTGGCGTCTATGCGCTTGATGCGGGCGTGGGCGTGAGGGCTGCGCAGGATTTTGCCGTACAGCAGCCCAGCCATCAGGATATCGGCGCCGTAGCGGGCGCGGCCAGTGACCTTGTCATAGCCATCGTGGCGGATGGGCCTGGTGCCCACCACCCGGTACTCCTGGGTAGACAGGACTATATTGGGCTTGTAGTCCAGCATGTTGCTCCTCCAGCCGGGCGTTCTGATGGGGATAATTTACCACATATAAAGCCGGGCTGAGCATCAGGGAAGTCGCTCGCGGCTGAAGGTGGCAACTCCAGGTTGACCGGCGCCGGGCCTGGCTGGTAGCATTCAGGCGCTGGCGGCCCCCTCTCCAGCTCTCCCCCAGAGGGGGCGAGGACCCTCCCTGCCCCCTGTGGGGGAAGGCCAGGAAGGGGGCCAGGCGCCAGCCCCCTCTCCTTCGGCACGCTCAGGACAGGCCCGAGCCTGTCGAGGGAAAGGGGGCCAGGCATCCTGGCAACGTGGCTAGCTTGCTTACAGGAGGGCTAACATGGCGGTCACAGGCGTGGAGATAACCAGGAGGGCGCCCTACGCTGGCGGGCAGTCCTTTGGCAAGGTGGGGGACTACGAGCGCATAGACGGCGTGCTGACCTTCGCCGTGGACCCGGCCAACTCGGCTAACCGGCCCATTGTTGACCTGGACCTGGCGCCTCGGGATGCCGATGGGCGCGTGCGCTTCCGGGCGGACTTCACGCTGCTGGCGCCACGCGACCCGTCGCGGGGCAGTGGCCGCCTGCTGGTAGACGTGGTAAACCGCGGCCGGCGCCGCGCCGTGGCCACCTTCAATCGCGCGCCCGCCGTCCCTGACACCTCGCCGGACATCCCGCCTGGCGACGGCTTCCTCTTCCGCCACGGCTACTCAGTCGTCTCCATCGGCTGGCAGTGGGACGTGTACCGCAGTGAGGCGCTGCTGGGGCTGGAAGCGCCTGTGGCGCCGGTGCGCGGCCAGGTGGCGGTGGAGGTACGCCCCAACATCCTGGAGCGCACGCGGCTGCTGTCCAACCGCGTCCACCGGCCCTATCCCGTGGCCGACCTGGAGGACCCCACGGCCATGCTGCTGGTGCGAGACTGGGAGGATGGGCCTGACACGGTCATCCCCCGCAGCCAGTGGCGCTTCGCCCGCGAGTCGGGCGGCCGCGTGGTGCCCAGCCGCGAGCACGTCTACCTGGAGCCGGGCTTCCAGCCCGGGAAGATTTACTACATCATTTACACTGCCGAGGGCGCGCCGGTGGTGGGCATGGGCCTGCTGGCCGTGCGCGACGTGGCCGCCTGGCTGCGCCATCCCTCGGCCAGCAACCCCGTCCGGGACGGCTTCCAGCGCGCCTACGCCTACGGCGTGTCCCAGACGGGCCGGCTGCTGCGCCACTTCATCTACCTGGGCCTCAACGTGGACGAGGAGGGCCGCCTGGTCTACGACGGCATCCTGCCCCACGTGGCCGGCGGGCGGCGCGGCGAGTTCAACCACCGCTTCGCCCAGCCGTCCCAGCAGTCGGCGCCCGGCTTCGGCCACCTGTTCCCCTTCGCCGACAACGAGCTTGCCGACCCCTTCACGGGCCGCAGGGACGGCCTGCTGAAGCGGCTGCGGGAGCTGGGGGCCGTGCCGAGGACTGTTTACACCAACTCCTCCGCCGAGTACTGGCGGGGCGATGGCTCGCTGACGCACATCGGCCCCACGGGCAGCCGCGACCTGGAGCCAGCGCCCGAGACGCGCATCTACCACTTCGCCGGGACGCAGCACGGCCCTGGCTCGGCGCAGCAGGCCTCCAGCGCCGGCCCCGACGGCTCCATCGGGCGCTACCCCTTCAACGTTGTGGACTACCGGCCCCTGCTGCGGGCGGCCCTGGTCAACCTGGACCGCTGGGCCAGCGAGGGCGTCGAGCCGCCGCCCAGCCGCCACCCCAGGCTGGACGACGGCACCGCCGTCACTCGCCGGGAGGTCCTGGACTCCTTCCCCGCCGTGCCGGGCCTGGTGAAGCCCGACCCGGAGCGGCTGTGGGTGCTGCGCCAGGTGGACCTCGGCCCCGAGGCCGGCCGCGGCATTGGCCGCTACCCGGTGAAGGAGGGCGAGACCTACCCCTGCTTTGTTTCGGCGGTGGACAGCGACGGCAACGAAGTCGCCGGCATCCGGCTGCCGGACCTGGAGGCGCCGGTGGCGACCCACGCGGGCTGGAACTTGCGCGCCCCCGAGACCGGCGCGCCGGAGCAGATTATCCCCATGCAGGGCCTGACCCTGTTCTTCGCACCGACCGCCGAGGCGCGCCGGGCATCGGGCGACCCCAGGCCATCCATCGAGGAGCGCTACCCGGGCCGCGAGGCGTACCTGGAGCGCGTGCGCCAGGTGGCCCGCCGCCTGGCCGAGCAGCGCTACCTGCTGGAGGAGGACATAGACATCGTGGTGGCCGCCTGCGCCGAGCGCTACGACGCCGCCACCGCCGCCGTCCGTGGGGCTGCTCGCGCGGCGCCGCGGTAGGTCGTTGACCTCACCCCCGTTGCCCCCTCTCTGGCTCTCCCCCGGAGGGGGCGAGGACCCTCCCTGCCCCCTGTGGGGGAAGGCCAGGAAGGGGGCCAGCCGCGGCCGCCCGGCCCATTTGCCTGCCCCCGGTTGCATCTGGCGGCGGGCTGGTCTATCCTAAGTCACACACTTTGCTGCCATCGGGCAAGTCTGGAGCGACGAAGGGAGGTATTACCATGGCCTACGAGGGAATGCTGGCGGAAACGGTTACCATTCGCGGCCACAATAACGACGAAATCCTGGCGTACCTCGCCCGGCCACTGGGGCCAGGGCCGTTCCCGGGCGTCGTGCTTATCCACCACGCGCCCGGCTGGGACGAGTGGTACCGGGAGACGACGCGGCGGTTCGCCCACCATGGCTACATCGCCATCTCCCCCAACCTCTACCAGCGCGAGGGCACCGGCTCCCCTGAGGACGTGGCGGCCAAGGTCCGGGCGGCCGGCGGCGTCCCCGACGACCAGGTGGTCGGCGACGTGGCAGGGGCGATGCGCTACCTGCGGTCGCAGCCCTACTCCAATGGCAAGGTCGCCGTCTTCGGCACCTGCTCCGGCGGGCGGCACACCTTCCTGGTGGCCTGCCGCACGAAGGGCGTGGACGCCGCCATAGACTGCTGGGGCGGCCGCGTGGTCATGTCCAGGGAGGAGCTGAACCCCAAGCAGCCGGTGGCCCCCATAGACTACACCAGGGACCTGTCCTGCCCGCTGCTGGGCCTCTTCGGCGAGGAGGACCGCAGCCCGTCGCCCGAGCAGGTGGCCCAGCATGAGCAGGAGCTGAAGAAGCACGGCAAGGACTACGAGTTCCACATGTACCCCAAGGCCGGCCACGGTTTCTTCTACTACGACAGGCCCAACTACAGGGTCGAGCAGGCCCTGGACGGCTGGAAGAAGGTATGGGCCTTCCTGGAGAAGCACCTGGGCGCGCCGGCCAGGGCAGGAGCGTAAGCCATGTGCACCTGGATAGTGAGAAAGGCAGCAATAGAGGGCAGCGGCAAGGGCGCCCAGGGCTGGTTCCCGGTGACCCAGGCCAACGTGAGCTTTGACCATCCATCCAACGCCTTCCTGGAGCACGCCGTTAACATAGACTTCGTGAACGAGTCCCTGGGCGTCAGCGCGAGGGTGGCGGTGGAGCTCAGCCCCGAGTCGGCCCGCGCCCTGGTGCAGGCCATCCTGGCCGCCCTGGAGGACGGCGAGGCCCAGCACGTCGTCGCCCGCAGCGCGTAGGGGGCCAGCCGCCAGCCTCCTCTCTAGCTCTCCCCCAAAGGGGGCGAGGACCCTCCCTGCCCCCTCTGGGGGAAGGCCAGGAAGGGGGCCGAGCCAGCGCCTGCCCCGAGCCTGTAGAGGGGAAGGGGGCCCCATGAAGCAAGTACACCACACATTGACACGCCTGCGTTGCACTAATTACCCTATCCCTGTGATGGTGTACTGCCGCAAGGATGAAGGAGGATGCCCATGACGACAGTGAAAGCAAGAGAGGACCTGGCCCTGATGGCCCATCTCCTCCGGCGCGCCGGCTTCGGCGCCACGCGGGAGGAGCTGGAGCGCTGCCTGGCCAGGGGCTATGAGGCCACCGTGGAGGACCTGCTCAGCGCCAGCCAGCCCGAGGAGGTGCCCGACGACCTCATACGCCGCTACCATGTGGACCAGTCGGACCTGCGCAGCCGCGTCAGTGCCGGCGCTTACTGGGTCTACCGCATGGCCACCACCCCTAACCCCCTGCGGGAGAAGATGGCCCTCTTCTGGCACAGGGTCTTCGCTACCGGGACTACCAAGCTCATCCAGGCCAAGGTTATGGTGTCCCAGGTAGGCATGTTCCGCAGGTACGGCATGGGCAGCTTCCGGGAGCTGCTGGTCCAGTTGTCCAGGGACCCGGCCATGATCATGTGGCTGGACAACCAGGACAACCACAGCGGCGCCATCAACGAGAACTATGGCCGGGAGATACTGGAGCTGTTCTCCATGGGCGTCGGCAACTACACCGAGGACGACATCAAGGAGTGCTCCCGCGCCTTCACCGGCTGGACCATCGCCAACCCCGACTACATGGCTATCAAGATGCGGAACAACACGGCGCGGCCCTACGGCTACATCGCCTGGCAGTTCCGCTACGACGAGGCCGACCACGATGACGGCGTGAAGCGGTTCCTGGGCGAGACCGGCCGCTTCAACGGCGAGGACGTCATTGACATCATCTGCAAGCAGCCGGCCACGGCCCGCTTCATCGCCCGGCACCTGTACCACTTCTTCGTGGCCGACGAGGTGCCCGTGCCCAAGTGGCCCTACACGCCGCCGCGCGACCCCGAGGCCATCCAGGCCATGTCCGACGCCTACTTCCAGTCGGGCTACGACATCACCGCCATGCTGCGGGCCATGTTCAACTCCGACTTCTTCAAGTCGGCCCGCTTCGCCCGCATCAAGAGCCCGGCGGAGTACGTGGTAGGCGTCCTGCGGCTGGCCGGCGGCCTGGAGATACCCAGCATGGAGACCTACAGCGCCGCCAAGGTCTGCGGCTACATGGGGCAGGACCTCCTGGCCCCGCCCAGCGTCGAGGGCTGGCAGGGCGGCATGGACTGGGTCAACACCGGCGCCTACGTCCAGCGCATCAACTTCGCCAGCAAGGTGCTGGGCGATGCCAGCAGGCCCGGCGTCCGGGCCATGGTGGACCGCATCAAGGCCCAGGCCAACGGCGGCACTATCTCGCCCGAGCGGCTGGTGGACCTCTGCCTGGACCTGGTAGGCCCCATAGAAGTGGCCGAGGAGACCCGCAAGGCGCTGGTGGACTACGCCCGCAAGAGCGGCGACCTCTCGTCCGCCGACCTGGAAAAGCGGGCCATCGCCATGCTGCAACTGGTCGTCACCACCCAGGAGTACCAGCTCGCGTAGCCGGCTGAAAGGAGAGGCAAGATGCCAGGAAGGACAGCGACCAGGAAGCTGGCGCTCAGGTACCTGGACACGGTGGGCTTCATCGCCGACCAGGGCGGCAGGGGCTTCCACCTGCCCACGGCCATCGCCATAAGCAGCGAGGGCAAAATCTACGTGGCCAACCGCAGCAGCACCGAGGCCACCCGCTGCGTCGGGGTGGGCATCGTCACCCTGGACCACCAGTACTTCGGCCACTTCGCCAGCTACGGCTCCGGCGATGGCCAGTTCATCTGGCCTACCTCCATGGCCTTCGACAGCCAGGACCGCCTCTACCTGGCCGACGAGTACACCCACCGCATTAACATCTACGACAAGGCGGGCAAGTTCCTGTCCAGGTGGGGCGTGCACGGCAGCGGCGACGGCCAGCTTGACGCGCCCTCGGGCCTGGCCTTCGACAGGGAGGACAACCTGTACGTGGTGGACCACCGCAACCACCGCATCCAGAAGTTCACCAGGGACGGCAAGTTCCTGATGAAGTTCGGCAGCCACGGCTCCGGCCCCGGCCAGCTCAACCTGCCCTGGGGCATCGCCGTCGGCCACGACGGCAACGTGTACGTGGCCGACTGGCGCAACGACCGCATCCAGAAGTTCTCGCCCGACGGCCGGTCCCTGGCCAGCTTCGGCAGGAGCGGCCGCGGCGATGGCGAGTTCCACAGGCCGTCAGGCGTCGCGGTGGACAGGGAGGGCTACATCTACGTGGCCGACTGGGGCAACCAGCGGGTGCAGGTGCTCGGCCCCGACGGCAGCTTCCAGCTCAAGCTGCGCGGCCAGGCTACCCTGTCCCCCTGGGCCAGGGAGTACCTGGAGGCCAACGCCGACGAGCTGGCGGCCAGGGCCAAGTACGTCCCGGTCATCCAGCTTGACACCGACGACCCCCACGAGGTCTCGGCCCGGACCGAGTCCTACTTCTGGGACCCCGTGGCGGTGGTGCTGGACAGGCAGGAGAGGCTCTACGTGCTGGAGGTCAACCGGCACAGGTTCCAGGTCTATCAGAAAGCCTAGCGCGCAGGGCAGGCATATCAGGAGGCAGAGCAGCTATGGGGAATAGCAATCGGAACGTTCTGGTAGTGGTGCAACTCTCCGGCGGCAACGACTACCTCAACTGCGTGGTGCCCTACAACGACCCACGGTACGTTGACAACCGCCCCCACATCCGCATCCCGTCGGACAGGGTGGTGCCGCTGGACGAGGGCTACGGCCTGAACCCCGGCATGGGCCCCATCAAGGAGCTATACGACCAGGGCAAGGTAGCCATCGTCCACGGCGTGGGCTACCCCAACCCCAACCGCTCCCACTTCCGCTCCATGGACATCTGGCACACCGCCGAGCCGCGCACCGTGGCGGACCAGGGCTGGCTGGGCCAGGCCATCAAGCAGATGGACCCCAGGGGCGAGAACGTGGTCACGGCGGTCAACTTCGGCCAGGGACTTCCCAGGGCGCTGGTGGCCCCCGGCGCGCCCGTGGCCTCGGTGACCGACCTGGAGAGCTACGGGCTGCTCACCGGCATGTCCGCCGAGCAGCAGCGGGCCATGGCCCTGGAGACCTTCATGAGCATGTACAGCCAGGCCATCGGCCGCGGGCCGGTCATGGACTACCTGAGCAAGACCGGCCTGGACGCCCTCAAGGGCGCCGACATCCTGCGGGAGGCCGCCCGGAAGTACTCTTCCTCCGTGGAGTACGCCGCCAACTCCTTCGCCCAGAGCATGAAGGGCGTGGCCCAGGTGCTGCTGGCCGACATTGGCACCAGGGTATGCTACACCCAGCACGGCAGCTTCGACACCCACACCAACGAGCTGGCCGTCCAGGAGAAGCTCTGGCGGGAGATCTCCGCCGCCGTGTACGACCTCTACTCGGACCTCAAGGAGCACCACGCCAGCGACAACGTGCTGGTGTTCATGTTCTCTGAGTTCGGCCGGCGGGTGAAGGACAACGGCACGGGCACCGACCACGGCTCCGGTGGCGTGGCCTTCCTCATCGGCGACAGGGTGAAGGGCGGTCACTACAGCGAGTACCCGTCCCTGGACGCCGACAAGCTGGTGGAGGGCGACCTGGCCTTCAACCTGGACTTCCGTGGCGTGTACTCGGAGATACTGGAGGACTGGCTGGACCTGGACTCCAGGCCCATCGTCAAGGGCACCTACGAGAAGGTCCACTGCCTGGCCTCCTAGAGTCTGCGGCGGCCCTTTTGCCCCTGGGCTGCTCACAAGCCCAAAAAGAGGAGCGGCGGTCAGTCCCGCCGCTCCTCTGCTGTTCCGGGTGTCCCTGGCCGTGCCTGGTGGGCCGGGCGCGGTCAGTGCCTGGGCACCTGCACCACCTGGTACTCGACGTCAGGGCCGGGCGGGACGTCGAACCGCGCGTTGACCGCGTACAGCGAGTCGCCAAACTCCGCTATGGTGGTCGGGATGCGGAAGTCCGGGTCGGTGATGTGCCGGACGACTGAGCCAGACTCCAGCTTGCTGTCCAGCTCCACGACAGCTATGCGGTTGAGGATGTTCTGGACCACGTAGAGCGTCTTGCCGTCCAGCAGAATGCCATCGCCACTGGCCACGTTGTCCCCGCCCAGGTCAATCAGGGAGGCGCTGCCAGTACCAGGGTCAACGGTGTAAAGCGCCCCCTGGCTGCTGTTGACTATGACCAGGGTCTTTCCATCGGGCGTTGCGTCAATGCCGTTGGCATTGAACCCCGGCACCGGCACGAAGTCGCCGCCCAGGGGAAGCTCCTCAACGGCGTCCGGGCTGGGCAGGGCGCCGTTGGGCGCAAGGGGCAGCCTGTACAGCACGTGCCTGAAGGAGTCGGTGAAGTAGGCCGCGGTGCGGGTCACCACCACGTCATTGACAAAGGTGCCGGGGGGAGTCGTGAGCTGAAAGACGCCGACGGTCTCGCCGGTGGAGGTATCGTGCACGTAGGCGGAGCCGGTCGGGCCGCCGGCCACGAACAGGTAGCCGGTGCGAGAGTCGAAGTCCACGCCCACGGCTACTCGCCCCGGCTGTGGTGGCACCAGGATGTCACCCTCGCCGGTGCGCAGGTCCCCCTTGAAGATGGCGCCTTCGGCCAGCGACCCCACGAAGAACTCAGTGCCATTGCCGGAGGCGATGCCCTCGGGCTGGAAGCCATTGGGCAGCGGGACCACTGGTGGGAACGGCCCCTGTCCATTGGCCACTGCCGCGGCCACCTGGCCCATGGCCAGCGCCAGTACCGCTATGGCTACTGCTATGGCTGCTCTCATGTACCGTCCTCCTCCGGAATTTATGCTGGGCGCTCTGCCCTCTATATACCATACGTTCCGGGGGCGGACATGGTCTGATGGAATGTCAGCCTCTCGGCGGAGAGGCCAGGCCATGTTCCTCATCTTTCGCCACACCGTGCACACCCGGGCGAGGTGCGCCGGCGCCCACCAGCAGCACTCAGGGCAGGAAGCTAGCTGGCCGGCCGGGACACCTGCGCCGTGCAGAAGGCGCAGCGCCGCGCCTCCAGGGGTATGGTGCTCAGGCACTCAGGACACTTCATGGTCGTCGGGTCTGCCGGCGGCTGGCGCCGTGAGCGGGCGATGAGCATGTTCACCGGCTTGACCACAAAGAAGAACACGGCGGCTGCTATCACCAGGAAGGATATGACAGCGTTAATGAAGTGCCCGTACCTGAATAAACTATTATTGATGGTGAAGGTCAGAGTCGAAAAATCTGGCTGCGTGAATATGGCCGCGATCAGCGGCGTCAGCAGGTCCTGGACCAGCGCCGTTACCACAGCGCCGAAGGCCGCACCAATGACGACGGCCACCGCCAGGTCAACCACATTGCCCCGTAACAGGAACTGCCGGAACTCCCGGGCTATTCCCATGGTCGCCTCCTTGTGCGTGAAGTTGCGACGATTATAGCTGCGGGGCGACAACGAGACAACTGGGTGAAGGGGACTGCTCTAGAAAGAAAGCGCACCATAGCTTCCAGACTCTCCTATGCACCAGGTGGACGAGTCCTTGTATAATCTTGGTAGCCAGCAGTCTTGATACATACTGATGCATCAAGCCGTACTGCACCAGCTTTCTCAGAGGATGCCTGTCGTCCAGGCTGCACAAGGTCATATCCGGAGGTCACGTGGCTAGTATAAGGCCAGTACAGCTTCCACTCACCCTATCGGACTCCACGGTCCAAGGAGACACGGTTTCAGTCCCCATAGACTCATCCTTTCCAGAGCAGCAGGCAGATGAGCTAGCGCAACTAGAGTCTTTTAATAAGCACCTGTACCGGCCCAACACGTACCTGCACAAGTGGTGGGCGCGTCGCTCGGGGACTACGTTCCGCCATATACTGAAACAAGTTGTTACAGACCCTCATAAGATGAGTTTTTATTCACCTGGAGGTCTGGAGGGGAAAATCATACTCGACCCCATGATGGGTGGTGGCACCACTCTTCATGAGGCTATTCGACTGGGAGCTAACTGCATAGGCATAGATATAGACCCGGTGCCTGTATTACAGGTTAGAGCTTCATTGCAGTACCTGCCCTTGACTGAAAAGCAGAGTGTTTTCAAGAGTTTTGAGAGAGGGCTACGACAGGCCGTTGGAAGATTTTTCATGACCCACTGTCCGCAGTGTAACGACCTGTGCGAGATACAATATACACTTTATGCTCTTCGACGCAGATGTAGCTGCCGTGAAGTTACACTGCTGGACTCATTTACTCTGAGGGAAGACGATTCCAGGCCGGTCAATCTATGTCATACTTGCCGTGAGCCTTTCTATGGCCGATATCACAGTTGTAGATTTCCGGGGCAGTCCAGCGAACAGCCCGAGCTGCTGGTTAGAGAACAACCAGAATGCGCTTTATGTAAGACACGCTTCAGAGATATACTCGGTGTACCGCTGTGGATGCGCTATACTCCAGTAGTTATTGTTGGATCATGCGCCAGGCACGGCCTGTTTCATAAAAGCCTTGACAGCTACGACCAGAAGCTTGTCCAGCAAGCAAACGAGGAATTCGAACATTCTACACAGTTAGTGTTTTCCCAGTTCACGATTTCAGGTGGGCCGAAATCCAGAGACCTCCTGGCACGTAATGTGAACTCCTATCTCGACTTGTTCACCAGGAGGCAATTACTGTACATAGAACAAGCTATTCGATTGTTGGCTAATGTGCCAAGTGAGCACAGACTCTGGCTGGGTTTGCTGGTTTCGACATCCCTGGAGTTTAATTCTATCCTGTGTGGCTATAAAGGAACAGAAATAAGAAGGCCTGGAGCTATCCGACACGTCTTCTCTCACCATGCATACTCTTTTCCTTATACGGCGCTGGAGAATAACCCCTTATTTACCGGATGTACCTCAGGTACTCTTCAACGGCTGTTTAAAGACCGCATTGTGAAGGCTAGTGAATGGGCTTCCATGCCTATGGAGCGTCGTATCGCCAATGGCGGTGCGTCGCTGGTGCAGGTCGCCGGTGAGATAGATGGCGGTGAAGAAGGTGATCTGGGGTCTGTCCTATCAGGAGGGACCAGACGTTTTTGCATTATGCAGTCCGATGCTGGCTCATGTGAACTGCCAGAAGGTTGTACCGATTATGTTGTAACCGACCCACCATATTACGATAGTGTGCAATATAGCGACCTATCTGAATTTTTCCGTGTCTGGCTTCGGCAGCTATTGCCAGACAGTGCTAATTGGACTTATGATCCTAATTCTTCTGCTGTGGCAGGTAGTGTATCAGGCAAAGAAGCTTATGGAGAAGCTCTCACACGAATCTGGACTAATTGTTACAGAGCATTGAAACGTCCTCACGGACGACTTATTTTTACTTTCCATCATTGGAATCCCGTAGCCTGGGCGGAGCTTACTATCTCGCTGAAAAAGGCAGGGTTTATTCTAAAAAACCGATTTGCCATTTTTTCTGAGAACCCCATATCAGTCCATATTCGTAACCTCCGTGCTCTCAAGCATGATTGTATACTTGTCCTTCAGCCCAGCTTTGAACAAGATGCAGTGCCGCAATGGCCTGCCCCTGATAAAATTGATTTGACAGATAGCCGTCGTTTCTGTCTTGATTGCGGTGCGGCTCTTGGTTTTTACCTGCAATCTTGCATGACTGATGCCGCCATCCGGCAAGATTGGCGAAGGTTGCTGAAAGTAGAGCGAGATGGCTAAGCTTCCTGCTGAAGTGTTCGGATTTCCCGTTGCTGATAGGTCGCCTTCCGCAATTTCAAACCGCCAAAGATACTGGTGCCCTTTTATTGATGGACGCTGCATCAAACGCAGCAGATTACTCCAATATCCTGTGGGTGTCTGCTCAGTAGAGTATAATGATGATATTATAGGTATATGTCCCAAACGTTTCCTGGAGGGGCGTAAAGTACTCGAAGATATCGCAGATGCATATTTTGGGACTCGTCATGATCTCCTTGTATTTACTGAAGTGGGGCTTCGTTCCATTGGCAACTTTGACTTTGTGATAGTAAAGCATTATCCTATGAGTAATGAAATAGAAGACTTTGTGGTAGTAGAAACGCAGGCGGCGGACACTACAAGTACGGGCAAGCTAGTTCAGGCGCTCACTCATGTGATGGCTGGGGATGAATGCAGTGCACGAAACTATGAATTTGGGCTGAACATTGCAAACGTTTGGAAAAGGTCTTTCACGCAAGTATTGAACAAGGGCATTGTCTTGGAGACATGGGGAAGAAAGGTCTTCTGGGTAGTGCAGCAGCAGGTCTTCAATTACCTGGTAAGGAGGTATAATATTGGCCTGGTTGATGGCACGGGATACACTACTATATTTTCTCTGTATGATTTAGAGAGACAGGGTGTACAGATCAGACTTGTGCATCTAGGATTGAAGTCTGCTTCCATGAACGAGTTGTTTCGCGCGTTCCGCAATAACTTGACTATTCCCAGTCGTAGCCAGTTTGAAGACCGTCTTCGCCGAAGGATGGAGGCAAGGTTAGGCTTTGCGCTCATTTAGCAGCGTAGTCCCAGCAGTCCGTGTCAAATAGCATGAGGCCGCCGTCTACCTGGCCGCCTTGCCTCCGGCGCCGGGCGACGCCTCGGCCTGGGGCGAGGGCGTGCCAGCGGCCCGGTCGCCCTTGACCAGGGACAGCGCCGCGCCGATGAGGACCAGGACGGCAAAGGCCCTGTACGCCGTCCGCAGGCCCTCCATGAAAGCCTGGAGTACGTCTTCGCCGCCGGACCCAGACACCGCTGCCAGCGTCGGCGGGAAGCCCATGGACGCCATGACGATGGTCACCACGGCCGTCGCAAAGGTCACGCCGGTCACGTTGCCCGAGTTGCGCACCAGGTTCAGGAACCCGGACATGACGCCGTAGCGGCTCTGCTCCACGGTGCTCAGCACCGAGCTGTTGTTGGGCGCGTTGAAGGTGCCCATGCCAGCGCTCTGGAGGATGATGCCCAGTATCACCAGCCACAGGGGCGTGGACTGGCCCATGGTGGACAGCAGGAGCAGGGCGCCGGCGCAGATTACCAGGCCCCCGGCGGTAAACTTGCTCCAGCCGTAGCGGTCGGAGAGCCGGCCCGCCAGCGGCCCCATGACCATCATGGCCACCGCGCTGGGCATGATGGTCAGCCCTACCTGGCCGGGCGTGTAGCCCCTGACGGCCTGGAGGTAAAAGGGCATCAGGAACCGTACCGAGGACATGCCTATGAAGGCCAGGAAGCTGGCGGTGACGCCCATGGAAAAGAGCCTGCGCCGGAACAGCCGCACGTCCATCATGGGAATGGGGCTGCGTAGCTCCCACCACACGAAGGCAGGCCCCAGCATGGCCACCGAGGCGAAGGTGCCCAGCGCCGCCGCGGACGTCCAGCCCAGGCGCCCGCCGTTGGTCACGCCCAGGAGGAATATGACCATGACCGCCGTGGAGAGCACCGCGCCGGGCCAGTCGAAGGCCGCCCGCGTCCCCGCCTGCCGCGAGTACAGCCGCCCGTCCAGGACGACCAGCGCCGGCAGGATGGACAGCATCCCCAGGATGGCCGCCATGTAGAAGACCCACTGCCAGCCCAGCAGGCCGGCCACCAGTCCGCCCAGCGCAGGCCCTGCTATGTTGCCCGAGCCGACCAGGCTCATCTGCAGGCCCAGGGCCTTGCCCCGCTCCTGGGGCGAGAAGGTGGAGAGGATCATGGCCATGCTGGTGCCCTGGGTCATGGCCGCGCCCACGCCCTGGAGCACCTTGAAGCCGATGAGCACCAGGATGTTGGGCGAGGACGCCGACAGGGACGCGCCCACCACGAAGATGGCAAAGCCCATCAGGTACACCCGCTTGCGGCCTATGATGTCCGAGAGCCTCCCCATGGGCAGCAGCAGGGCGCTTATGGCCAGGGCGTAGCCCGTGACCACCCACTGGGTCGTGGGCAGGTCCGTGCGGAAGTGCTCGGCGATGGACGGCAGTGTGACTATGACGCTGCCGTTATCGGCCACGGAGGTGAAGGTGCCTAGAGCAAGGGCGGCGAAGGCCCACCACTTGTAGCCACTACGCTCCGATAGCTTGAGCTTGCTCAGGGCTATGGTCATATCCTGTTACTCGCCCCCGCAACGATGTTTCCCGGCGCCGCCGACCAGGCATATTCTATACCAGTCGCGGGCAAATGTGGCCCCGCCGCGGCCCGGCCCAGCGCAGGGCCGCCACGGCGGGGCATCGCAGCCGTTCAAGCCGGTATAAGGCAAGCGTCTCAGGCCCTCACCCCCGGCGCGCTGGACAGGGACGATGGGGGTGAGGGCCACCGCCCTAGTCGGCCGCGGTCGGCTCCGCCGGCGCCATGGCCCTGCGCCGCCGCTGGAGCGGCACCTCCTTGAGCAGCAGGGTGACGATAAAGGCCAGGGCCAGCACCAGCAGGCTCACCACGAAGACGTTGCTGATGGCGAAGGCCAGCGCCTCCCGCAGTCCCAGCACCACCTGGCGCGCCAGCTCGGCGCCCTGCGGCCCCATCTGGGCGAAGGCCTGCTGCATGCCATCCATGGCCTGAGGGCTGACCAGCGCCTGGGGGTTGCTGGCCATCTGGTCCAGCATGCCCGGCGGCAGCGCCTGCCTGGCAGCATCCGGTATCTCGGCCGCCAGGTCGTCCTTGAAGCGGCCCACCATGAAGGAGCCCAGTATGGCCAGCCCCAGCGTCCCTCCGATGGTGCGGAAGAACTGGGTCGAGGACGTGGCAACGCCCATCAGCTTGTAGGGCACCGCGTTCTGCACCGCTATGGTGAACACCGGGAAAGTCATGCCCAGACCGAAGCCCAGCAGCACGATGTTGGCCACGGCGTTGACATAGCTCGTCTGCACGTCCATCCGGGACACCAGGAATGTGCCCACGGCCATCAGCCCCACCCCCGCCAGGCCCTGGATGCGGTAGTGGCCTCCCAGCCTGGAGAGCAACTGCCCCGATATGGCCGCGCCGAAGACCGTGCCCAGCATCATGGGCGTCAGGAAGCTCCCGCTGCTGGTGGCCGAAGACCCCAGCACGCCCTGGAAGAACAGCGGGATGAAGATTATCCCGCCGAACATGGCGAAACCCGTCAGGAAGACCACCGCCAGGGAGACGCTGACCACTCTGTTGCGGAATATGCTCAGCGGCAGGATAGGCTCGGCGGTCCTGGACTCCTGGAGCAGAAACAGGCCTGTCATGGCGGCGGCGAAGGCCAGCATGCCGATGATCTGCGGCGAGGCCCACTCGTACTGGACGCCGCCCCAGGACAGCGCCATCAGCAGCGGCACCACCGATAGCAGGAGCAGCACCACGCCCAGGTAGTCAATGGAGTGGCTTACGCCCGTGGGCCTGATGGCCGGGAAGAAGCGGACAAACAGGGCAATCACCACCACGCCCACTGGCACGTTCACGAAGAAGACCCAGTGCCAGGAGAGGGTGTCGGTGATGAAGCCGCCCAGCGTCGGGCCGATGACCGACGACAGCCCGAAGACGGCGGCGATGACCCCCTGGTACTTGCCGCGCTCGGCCGGCGGGAACAGGTCGCCCACTGACACGAAGGCGATGGCCATCATGACGCCAGCGCCCAGGCCCTGGATGGCCCGGTAGCCTATGAGCTGCCCCATGGTGGCCGAGAGGCCGGACAGCACCGAACCTATCAGGAAGATGGTGATGCCCCCTATGTAGAACCACTTGCGCCCGTAAATGTCCGAGAGGCGGCCCGAGATGGGCACGATGGCCGTGGAGGCGACCAGGTAGGAAGTCGTGACCCAGGTGTAGCGGTCGAAGCCGCCCAGGTCGGCGATGATGCGGGGCATGGCCGTCCCGACGATGGTCTGGTCCAGCGATGCCAGGAATAGGGCCAGCATCACGCCACCCATGGTCAGCAACACCTGACGCCGTGGCAGGCGGGGGAAGTCGTCCACGGCCTGCGCTACTGCGTGGGCACTCTGGCCCTGTGTGCTCTTGTTCATCAAGTCTCTCCTTGAGGTCAGGCTCTCTGGTACGGATATCTAGCTGCCGACCTGGCCGGTCAGGCAGGGACGTTTCCCGGCAGGCATTGTCCGTTGCCTCTTGTTTTGAGCGCCGGTGTATGTCCCCAACAGTCCATACAGCTATAACGCTACCGCTTGTCGCCGCTGCCTATCCGGCGATGGGTGGAAAGCCGGCTGGGCCAGTAGGGCGATGGTCAATAGACCGTTGGTATGAGCCACCTGTCGCACTTTTCCGTCCTGCCCTGTGTACAGGCGTCAGGGCAAAAAAAGCCCCCTGGCATCTCTTGCCGGGAACCAGTGGGACGCTGGAGGATGCTCAGCCTGTTCAGGTACTGGTGGCCGTGGCATCCGTGGCGCTAGCGGTGGGTGGTGTCTTGCCACGGGGACACTGCCGCTCCAGGGCGGACAGAAGGACTTCGAAGGCGTTCACTACCGTTTTGAGTTCCTCCACGGAGAGAAGCCCGGCCATGTGCTCTGCCCGCATGCGGCCCATGCGCCAGAGCCGCTCGACCTGCTGCTCCCCCGCCGGCGTCAGCTTGCAGATGACCACGCGGCGGTCCATGGGGTCGCTGTCGCGGGCCACCAGCCCTCTGCTCACCAGGCGGTCTATCATGCTGGTAGCCGAGGGCAGGCCGGTGCCCAGGCACATGGCTATATCCCTCATGCGCTGGGGGCCGTGGCCCAGCAGCCAGAGGGTGCGGCACTGGGGCATGGTCAGCTCCACCCCGGGCCACTCCTCCGGCGGAGCGTGAACGCGCATCCTCAGATGCAACTGCTCCATGACCGCGACGAGCCGCTCCGTGAGCTGTCTCCGCTCGGCTTCCATCGCCACACTCAAATATTTTGATTAATGTGAAGTATTATAGCAGCGTGGACCATACCGCGCAAGGGGCGCACCCACCAGGCTTGTCGACGACCTCACCCCCAGTGATTGAAGGCACAGCGTCGGCCAATCTATGGCCCCCTCTTCAAGCTTGCCCCCTCGACAGACTCGGGGCAGGCTCTGAGCTTGCCGAAGGAGAGGGGGCTACGGGGGTGAGGTCAGCACGCATTGGGCCTGAGGCCGCGAGGTTGCTATACTCTATGACGGCCACAGGCTGACAGGGGCGGGGATACGCCCCTGTCAGCGGCCACGGAGCACAACGTCCGCGAGCAGGAGGCAGAGCGCATGCGTGGTGTCGTCGTGTGTCCGCAGCCCAGGGCAGCAGAGGTGGGGGCGCAGGTGCTGGAGGCCGGGGGCAACGCCTTCGACGCGGGGCTGGCCGCCGCTTTCGTCCAGATGGTCGTTGACCCCTTCATGTGTGGCCTTGGCGGCATGGGCACGGCCCAGGCGTGGGTCGCCGCCACCGGCGAAAACACCGTGGTGGACTTCCACGCTCGCGCCGGCTCCAGGGCCACGCCCGAGATGTGGGCCAGGGACCAGCTTGGCCACACGCCCATCTCCGGCTACACCCTGTTCGCCGACTACCGCTCGGAGCTGGGCTACACCTCCATCATGACGCCCGGCACGCCAGCCGGCCTGTGGGAGCTGCACCGCCGGTACGCCTCCATGCCCTGGAAAGACCTCATCCAGCCGGCGATACGCATCGCCAGGGACGGCTTCCGGGCGCCCAGCTACTATGTGGAGGCGCTGGCCCGCAAGCCCCAGCAGGGCATCCCGGACAGCCTCACCCGCGTCAACGCCAGCGCCGCCTGCGCCGCCATCTACCTGCGCCCCGATGGCACGCTGCACCAGGAGGGCGACGTCATCAGAGACCCGGACTACGCCCGCACCCTGGAGACGCTGGCACTCAAGGGCGCCTACGAGTTCTACCACGGCGAACTGGGGGCCATCATCGCCAGAGACCTGGAGCAGGGCGGCTCCTTCGTCACCCGGGACGACCTGCGGGCCTACCGGCCCAGGACCTACTCGCCGCTGAAGGCTACCTATCGCGGCTACACCGTCGCCACCAACAACGCCCCCGGCGGCGGGCCGTGGCTGCTGGAGGCGCTGAAGGTGCTGGAGGGCTTCGACCTGGGCGCGCTGGGCCACAGCACGGCGGAGCACCTGCACGTCCTGGCCTCGGCCATGAAGCTGGCCCACGCCGACCGCAACCGCTACCTGGGCGACCCTGAGTTCGTGGAGGTGCCACTGGACACGGTGTTCCTGTCCGAGGAGCACGCCGCCAGGCTGCGGGACGCCATCCGCCAGGGCACAGCCGTCAAGACCGCCGCGCCGGGCCACGCCGACGCCACCACGCACCTGGTGGCCGCCGATGCCCAGGGCAACATCCTGACCATGACCCACACCCTGGGTACCAGCTCCGGCGTGGTCACGCCGGGCCTGGGCTTCATGTACAACAACTCCATGAAGCTCTTCGACCCTCAGCCCGGCAACGCCAACTCCATCGCCCCCGGCAAGGCGCGGGCCACGGGCATGTGCCCCGCCATCGTCTTCCGCGACGGCAGGCCGGTGCTGGCCGTGGGCGCACCGGGCGGCAGCGTCATACTGTCCAGCGTGCTCCAGGCCATCCTTAACGTTCTGGACTTCGGAATGACCGCCGTGGAGGCGGTGTCGGCGCCGCGCATCCACACCGAAGGGGAGACCGTCTGGATAGAGGCGCGGGTGCGCGCGGACGTCTGCGCCGAGCTGCGCCGTCGCGGGCACAAGGTGGACCACCGCGTCCAGAGCTACGCCCCGGACTTCTCGCGGCCCCAGGTGGCCATCCTGGGCGGCCGGCGCCAGTTCGACGGCGGCTCTGACCCGCGTGGCAACGGCGGCGGCGTCGCCTACGCCTGGTAGCCCGCCGGCTAGCCCTGTGTCAACTTGAATTTGATGGAGCGTTTCCCCTCACCCCTTCGGCAGGCCCAGTCTTCTCCCGCCAGGGGAGAGGAAATACTCCTTCTCCCTTGACGGGAGAAGGTTGGGATGAGGGTGAAGCCCTTCATCAGAACTATGTTGACGCAGTGCTAGCCCTTCAGCGCAGGCTCGCGGACGCGGCCATTGGGCGAGGCCGCCTCGCGGGCGCGGTGGCCGTTGGCCGGGGCAGGAGTCCGCGCCGGGATGAAGCGCCCGCCCAGCACGCGGACGTAGGTCAGGAACAGCACGGCGGCCCCCGATGCCAGGTAGATGACCTGCATCCACAGGGAGGGGCTGTCGGACCCGGCGAATATGCCGTGGGCCGTGGCCAGCACGAAGGCCAGGAAGCCCGTGTAGTGGAAGGCCCGCCAGGCCGCCTGCCCGATGCGCTGCCGCAGGTAGAAGCTCCAGGTCAGCAGGGCAGCCAGGTAGCCGCCGATGACGCCAGCAGCCACGGCCACCAGCCGGTAGGGCGACAGGAAGGGCACCAGCACCTCCCACGCCTGAAAGTTGAACTCGGTGTCGAAGAGCAGGGCGACACCGTGGACCGCCGTGGCGGCCAGGGCCAGGAAGCTCAGGAAGCGGTGCAGTTCCATGCTGACAGGCGGCTTGACCCACTGCATCAGCAGCCGGGAGCTGGTCAGCAGGCCCCAGATGGTGGAGGCGCTCAGCAGCAGGTAGGCCGTCACGCCCGCTGAGCGCGTCGTGAACCACGGGACCTTGCTCTCCGGCCAGGCCACCAGGCCCTCCAGGTACGCGCCCAGGGCCACGGCCGCCAGGCCGCTCGCCACCAGTATGCCCGTCTTCAGTGCTTTCGTCATTCCCAGACTACCTCCAGGAGCGCCCCGGCGTTGTCCTCCAGCGCCGGGCCGGGGTACCAGCGCCAGCGAGAGGTGGCGTGCCGCGCGCCCAGGGCGTCGGTGAGCAGGCCGGCGGCGCCGACGCCTTCCAGGAAGGCCAGCCCGCGCCCGACGCCGCGCAGCAGGGCCACCTTGGCCCACACATCGCACGCCTCGGCGCTGGCCCCCACCACCGTGGCGCTGACGACGCCGCTCTCCGACGGCATGCCCGAGGCCGGGTCTATCAGGTGGTGCGCCTCGCCGCCATCGGCCAGCCGCCAGCGCCTGCGGTAAGTGCCCGAGGTCGCCACGGCCATGTCGCGGACGCAGATGTAGCCCGCGTCGCCGGACGTGTCCAGCGGGTCTTCCAGGGACACGCACCAGCCGGGCGCGTCCAGGCTGTCTCCGCCAGCGCGGATGTCGCCGCCGGCGTCCACCAGGAAGCGGCCCACGGGGGCCAGCAGCTCCGCCGCCCGGTCCACCGCCCAGCCCTTGACAATGCCGCCCAGATCCAGCCGGGCGCCGTCCAGCAGCCGCACGCGCCTGCGCCCGCCCGATTCCTCCAGCGTCATCCTGGAATGCCCCGTGGGCCGCCGGACGGCGCTTCTGCCTGCTGGGGCCTTTCGCCCGACTACGGCCTCGAAAGTCCTGTCGTAGCCGGCGCGCTCCAGCGCCGTCAGCAGCGTGGGGTCGAAGTCGCCGCCGGTAGCGCGCCACCAGCGCCGCGCCCGGCGCAGCACGTCCCACATGGCCGCCGACGGCTCCCGCAGCTCGCCCGCCTGGTTGAGCCTGCTCAGCTCGCTGTCCGGCCTGAAGCGGCTGAAGCGCGCCTCTTCCCGCTGGAACAGCGCCAGGGCGCGCTCCAGCAGGCGCGGCACGGCGGCGCTGCCAGCGCTGTCCACCGCCAGCACCTGGATGTCCGTTCCCATGGCGCGGGACTCGGCCCGGTACTCCTGGAGCACGGCCTGTCTCCTCACGACGCCCTGGTGCGCGCCTTGGGCCTGGGGACGACCACCACGCGCTTCACCCTGGGCTGGGGCTGCTGCGTCACAGTGGACGACTGGGGCTGCTGGGCCACGCTGCTGGGCGATGGCTGCGCCGGCGCCTGCGGCAGGGCCACCTCGTTGGCGATGGGGATGGACGTGGGAGCGGCCTGCGCGTCGCCCTGGGCCTCCCTGTCACCTGTGGCGATGCCGAAGTAGGTCAGTCCGAAGACGGCCGCGGCGGCCGCGCCCAGGGCGACGCGCAGCCTGCTATAGCTCTTGCGCTCGGCCATTACGGTATGCCTCCCTGTCTGGCGCGGCGGCTAGTCATCGTCGTCCTCTTCGTGCTCGTCGTCTTCGTGTTCGTCCTCGTCCTCATCGTCCTCGTGGTGGCGCTCTTCGCTCTTGCGCTTGCGCTCCTTGAGCTCGTGCTCGTCGTCGTCATCCTCGTCCTCATCGTCATCGTAGCCACGGGCGCTGACCAGCATGTCCTGCTGCGAGGGGTCGGTAGCCGGGGAGCCGTCGGGGTAGATGTACACGGTTTTCTCGCTGGGGGCCTGCGCCGGGGCCTGGCTATTGGACGTACCCGGAGTTGCCAGTGGGGTAGGGGAGGCTGGCGCTGTCTGCTCCGACGGCACCACGGTGAGGACAGGCGTGGGCGTGGCGTCCCCCTCGTCGCCAGCGCCGAAGGCCCCGTTGGCCATGCCTATTATGACCACCACGGCTACCACTGCCGTCGTGAGCCAGCCCGCCAGATAAATGGATGACCTGCTCAAGCTACACCTCCTGATAATTTCTGAGAATTATGGTAGTCACTCTGTCTGAGGGGGCCTTGAGAGGATCCTGGGAATTTTCTCAGGATGGGGGCCAGCAGGTGGGGCTATAATGAAAGCAAGGGTAGGACTAGCACTTTCATGCGAGTACTGGTAGTTGAGGACGAGCCGAGACTGGCCCGTGCTATTAAACGTGCGCTGGAGCAGGAGCGTTATAGCGTGGACGTGGCGGGAGATGGCGCCAGCGCCGTCAGGATGGCCCAGGAGACGCCCTACGACTGCATGGTCCTGGACATCCTGCTGCCGGTCATGAGCGGCATACAGGTCTGCCGGGTGCTGCGGGAGTCGGGCAACGCGGTGCCCATCCTGATGCTCACGGCGCTGGGCGAGGTGTACGACCGGGTGCGCGGCCTGGACACCGGCGCCGACGACTACGTGGTCAAGCCCTTCTCCTTCGACGAGCTGCTGGCCCGCATTCGGGCGCTGCTGCGCCGCCGGGCGGCCCCTGCCAGCGAGGCGGCCCTCAGGGTGGGCGACCTGGAGCTTGACCTGGTGCGCCACGAGGCGCGCCGCGCCGGCGAGGCCATCGGCCTGACGGCCACCGAGTTCCGGCTGCTGGAGTTGCTCATGCGCCACCCGGGCCAGGTCTTCAGCCGGGCCAGGATCATCGAGCGGGTCTGGGGCTACACCTTCGACGGCGATTCCAGCGTGGTGGACACCTACATTCACTACCTGCGCTCCAAGCTGGACAGGGGCCGCTCCAGGTCCCTCATCCGCACCGTGCGCGGCGTGGGCTACTGCCTGGCCGCGGAGGACTGATGTGTTCCGCAGCATCACCATCCGCCTTACTGCCTTCAATGTCCTGGTCATCAGCCTGATCCTGGTGGCCTCGGCTGCTGCGACCTACTTCAGCGTGCGCCACATCCTGCGCGGCAACCTGGCCGAGGAGCTGAGACTCACCGCCCAGGACGTGACGCTGACCGACCAGTTCACCCGGGCCTTCGGCGGCTCCAGCAGTCTGTCAGCCTCGCCCCCGTCGCGGCGCGAGGACGACGAGGAAGAGGAGGAGCACGAGGAGGGCAGGGTAGTGCTGGGGCGCATCATGCACGCGGTCTTCATGTTCGATGCATCGGGCAGGCTGCGGGACGTGGTCCCGGGCACGGGCCAGGAGCTGGACGCCGACTCGGGCGTGCCGGACGCGCAGGGGTTGTCCGAGGCGCTGGCCGGCGGACAGGCCGAGCGCTCGGTGACGGTGGACGGCCAGCACTACCGCGTCCTGTCGCTGCCCGTCTTCCGCAAGGACAGGGTGGTGGGCGCGGTGCAGGTGGCCGCCTCCGAGGAGCCGCAGCGCAGGCTGCTGTCCACGCTGCTGGCCAGCCTCCTGGGCGTGGGCGGCGGGGGCATGGCGCTGGCCCTGGCCGGCGGCTATGCCCTGACCACCCGGGCGCTGGTGCCGGTGCGCGCCGCCTTCGAGCGCCAGCGCAACTTCATCGCCGATGCCTCCCACGAACTGCGCACGCCCGTGGCCGTCGTCCGCGCCGACGCCGAGGTCCTGGCCCGCTCCCTGCGCGGCCTGGACCCCGAGGACGCCCAGATACTCCAGGACCTGGTGCACGAGAGCACCTTCCTGGCCCACATGATTGACCAGCTCATCGCGGCGGCGCGCATGGAGGGCAGGGGCGCGCCCCTGAAGGCGGAGCCGATGGACCTGGCCGCCCTGGTGCGGGACGCGGCCCGCGCCATCACGCCCCTGGCCGCCGAGAAGGACATCTCCCTCCAGGTGGACATCCAGCCCGACGCCATCCCCATGACCGGCGACATGGCCCAGGTGCGCCTGGCCCTCATGGGGCTGCTGGACAACGCCGTCAAGTACAACCGCGCTGGCGGCACGGTACGGGTCGTCGCCCGGTGCGAAGGGCCGTGGGCCACGGTGGCCATCACCGACACCGGCCCTGGCCTCTCGGAGCAGGACCAGAAGCGGGTATTCGAGCGGTTCTACCGTGGGGACGGCGCGCGCGCCAGCGGAGTCCACGGCTCCGGGCTGGGGCTGGCCATCGCGCGGCAGGTAGCGCGCCAGCACGGCGGCGACGTCACCCTGCACAGCCGCCTGGGCGAGGGCACCACCGCCACCCTCCGCCTGCGGGCGTCGTGAGGGGGCGGACATCAGCATAATTTGGATGTAGCAGAGCAAAGTCGTCCTCAGCAGTTGTGAAAATCCTCACACATTCTTCATAGTTTCAGAGTCAATGCTCATGTTTTTCTCATGTGCCAACCTGCATACTGTGGACATCGGGGATGACCCATGTCGTCTATTCAGGAAGCAGGATGGAAAGGGGACCTCTATGAGGAAAAGATGGTCATCAAAGCTGTCCACAATACTCCTGCTAACGGTTCTGGGCATAGTGTTAGGAATGGCATGTGGTAAGTCTGAGCCGAAGCCAGCCCCGGCTACGCCCACTACTGCGACGTTGCAACTTACAGCTACGCCAGCAGCCGCCCCAACTATTCCGCCTGTTGCAGCGCCACAACAGCAAGCTGCCCATCGCAACCCGCTGCTGCAGCGCCTCAGCAACAAATCCCAACTCCTGCATCGGGCACGGGCCTGCTAGCCTCTGCACTCACCATTGCCCGCGCCCCAGAGGAAGCGCTAACCTCTGAGCAATGGGCTGCGCACCTGGGCATCAAGGAAGTAGCTACCTTCGACGACAGTGGCCCCCCTGCTTGGGAACCCAGGGCTGGCGAGACCTACTTCTTCACTAACTCCAGCACAACATGGGGCGCTACCAACCCCAAGAACTCGGTGGTTATCATCAACGCCACGACGAAGGAAGTGGTGTACGTCTCAAGCCTGCCAGATGAGTGGTCGAAAGGGTTCAGCAGCCACAACCTCGGCGTCTCCTACGATGCCAGGTACCTTTACCTCCCCACGCTGGGAACAAAACCATACACCCTCATCATCAACGCCAGCACAATGAAGATCCGCAAAGTCATCCAGTCGCTGGGCCGCCCGCACCACATCAACAACTTTCACGACCCGGCCACTGGCAAGGAGCTAATGCTGATCATAGACTTCAACTGGCGCTGGACTGGCTCCGGGTTCTACTTGCTGGACCCCTCCCAGGACAGCATCGTCGTGGGTGGCATGAGCAACGGTGATATCCAGGGAGCGCCTTACCTCGTAGCCCAGTCCCCCGACTATACCAGGGTTCTAGTGGGAGTGCCGCCCTCCGATCCTAGCTTCCGCGAGCACGGGGGCACGCTGGTAGAGGTTGACCCCAAGACGTGGACTGTCAAGCGGGCCTTACCGCTGCCCGACCCCATCGGCATCTCCATCACTAGCGACAACAAGTGGGCCTGGGTCAACTCTGGTGGCGAGTCCTTCGTCTACAAGGTGGATCTAGAGAAGTGGGAGGTGAACAAGAAGGTCATGACCGGCCCCGGTCCTTGGGGGAACATCCTCTCCTACGACGAGTCCAAGCTTTACGTGGCCGACAAAGGCGAAGGCCCAGGCTACGGACAGCAGGGCCGCACTATGACGGTCATTGACACTGCCTATAACATCGTGACCAATGCGGTGATGATCGGGCGGACAACCGACCACGTCAATATATCCCCCGATGGCAAGGAGATATGGGCCACATCCAACGCCGACCATGCCATCTGGGTGATTGACGCCGAAACTGAGCAGGTCAAGCAAGTGGTCAAGATGCCCAATGACGGCGACACTCATGGCGGCATCTTCGTCCGCTACTTCCGCAATCCCCAGGGACAGGTTCAGGGTGAGGTGGTGGCCGAGCAGGGAGTCGGTCTTTACGGCTCGGCGCGGCAGCAGCAACTCGCCCTTTTGACCAAGCCGCGGTTGAGCGTGAACATCACCCGCAGCGGCTTTGCGCCAGCCACTGTGAGCGTGGCCCCAGGCGCCTCCGTCACCCTGCGCTTCGTAAACGCCGGTGGGACCAGCGGCGGCCAGGTGGCCGTGGAGAGCCAGGAAATGGGGATTCCCCGTTTCGATCTGGAGCCGGGCCAGAGCAGACTGGTGTCCTGGACGGCGCCAGCCCAGCCGGGGCAGTTTCAGCTTGTCAACCCGCGCAATACAAGTCTGAAGCCCCTAGTAGTCAAGGTGGAGCCACCGCAGGGCCAGCAAGCAGGTGCTCCTACTGGGCCGAGGCTCATCAAAATCGAGGCCAAGCTCTTCCGTTACGACGTTAAGTCCATCGAGGTCAAACCCGGAGAAACCGTTATCTTCGAGATGACCAATGGAGACGACGAGAAGCATAACCTCTTCAGCGACACCGCTGGCATCCTCTCGCCCGACGCCGACGCGGGCCGCACAGTGGACCTCATATGGACAGCGCCTCAAACGGTAGGTTCCCACACTATAATCTGCACCTACCACCCTTCGATGAAGATCGCCCTAGAAGTCAAATAACCTGGGGATAAAGAGCGAGGCGGCGGTCGGGTGGACCGCCGCCTCCACCCTCTGCAAGGTGGAAGGCCATGGCAGCACTGAGAGACCAGGTCATCATCGGGAAGGCTAGGCCGCTATACCTCAGGCGTAACTGGTGGATAGCCATCAGCTTCCTGTGGCTTCTGGCAGTGGGCCTAACTGCGTGGTGGCTCATATCCAGGACAGCAACTCCTAGAGACGTTCCAAGTCTGTCCACGCTACGCCAGCAACAAGTAACAACCCTCCTGTCTGACCTTACCCGCTCAGGCTACGGCCCGACGGGGGGCGACGTGAATGTCATCCTGGGCCTGCCAGACTACTTTCGCCTTACCAACCAGTTTGACTTTGCTGCCCAGTACCGCCCAGATGTGAACTGGGTCTTCCTGGTCACCGAAAACGTCCACTACGGGGCATTGCCTGACCAGTTCGTTCCCATTCTGCGGATGGACGGACATATGCAACTCCCCTCGGAGCGGCGCCTGATAGCCGACTCAGAGCACCATAGGGTCTCGGCCTTCCTCTACGCCCGTGTGGACGCTTCAGGCAAGCCTGTGTCGTTAGGCAGCCCGCACCTGGTAGAGCTTATCCTGCCCTCGATAGACTCCCAGACGACGCGCCCGATTCTATCCTGGCAGCTTCCCGTCACGCTTTCCCGGCCTGGAACCGCCGCAACAGGCGGCGCTGCCATGTCTTGGGCGGCCATTCTCGCTCTGCTGGGAGGGCTGTTGGCCTCTATGTGGCCGTGCCTCTTCCAACTCACCGCTTATTTTATACCCAGCCTGGCTGGCCTTTCCGCCGAGCAGGTGCATGGCGGCGTTCGAGGCATTGCTCTCAAGCGCAGTGTACTCTCTACGGCATTTCTCTTTGTAGCCGGCATAATAATGTTGTACACGCTGATTGGCGCGCTCACAGGGCTGGCTGCTCAGTCCCTGCGAGGGCTGGAACTCTTCGAGGCGGCTCGCCGCCCACTCGCCATCGTGGCAGGCTCTATCATCATCCTTCTCGCTATCCGGGTAGTCGTGAAAGGGCGAGCGCCTCTAGTGTGTAAGATGCCGCTCTTTTCCTCTCGGTCCTCCCCTGCGTCAACCCGGCCCTGGGTCCGCTCCATGAGAACAATGGGGTTGGGGGTAGCCTTCGCCACCGGCTGCATGAGCTGCTTTGGCGCCGCCACTGCCATTGGCATGATCGCCTATGTGGGGACTATGGGGACTCCGCTCTATGGGGCTTTTGTCCTGTTCCTCTTCTCACTTGGGGTCAGCATACCCCTGGTGGGGGCTTCTATGGCCTTGGCCTATGCCCTGCCGATGCTGGGCAAGCTGGAACGGTGGACTCCCTGGATGGCGCTCATCAGCGGCGCTGTCATGCTTGTCTTTGGGCTTCTTCTGGTGAGCGGCAGCTACCACACCATCAGTAACTCCATTTACCGGCTGGCTGGCTAACGAAGGGAAGTGTGCACATGAGTAAAAGAGTAAGCCCACTGTTTTACATCTGCCTTGCAGCCGTCGCCATTGCTGGGCTTATCCATCTGTGGATTGCGCCTGAACATTACTCTCACACCCCGGCCCACGGAATCTCTTTTGCGTTAATGGGTGCCCTGGAGGTCGCCTGGGCGCTAGCCTTCTGGCGACGGCCATCCAGGTGGCTTTATCGTGCTGGCCTCTCGCTTGCAGGCGGTTTGATTGTCCTGTGGGCGTTCACCTGGGTATTGCCAGTGCCCTTCGGTTACGCCCCAGAACCCATCACCGCCAGCCTTCTGGTATGTAAGCTCAGTGAATTGATAGGTGTGATGTCTCTGGGACTTTTAGCCCTGCATGGTCGCGTCATCTGGCCGACCGGGGCTTCGGTACCGCGAGTATTCAATGAGATTTTTGCACTGGCCTTCATCACAGGACTCGTTTTCTATGGCATTGGCGAGGGAGCGGACTGGTTTTTGCCGACATGGAGCCTTGAGGAGGAGCAGGCACATCATGAAGAGGCCGCTGTTGGTCTAGACGCAGAGAGCCGCAGTAGAATAGCGCCTACGGTCTTGGTCACGACACCAGCAACCGCGCCAGGGTCCAACTCGCTCACAAGCACTGGTGATGCTCAAACCAGGGCGAGGTCTACAGGGGTAGCGGCAGCCACCTCAGACCAGCAAACCATGTTTCTCATAGAGGGTGGTATCCTCACCCCCATCAGAAATGGAAGCCGCCTTGTGCTGAGCAAGGGCCTGGAGGCCGAGGTTTTCATCAATCCCTTCCCTCCTGCCCTGAGCAATGAACTTGAGCTCTACTTGCGCCGCGCTGGCACTGGCGAGCCGGTCAACGATGCGCAGGTTAAGCTCGTATTTCAGATGCAGTATATGGAGCATGGCGTCTGGGAAGATGGAGCTGTGGACATTGGCGAAGGGCATTATCTAGCGCCCTTGAACTTTCTGATGTCCGGAGACTGGCGCGTGGACATTTCTGTCAGGCTCCCGGAGAGCGTGGTTAGCATGACGCTGGTCTTGGCTGTGTATCCCCAGTAAGCTATGAGAGTCTCCCCATCTGACCTCGATTCTCTTCAAACCATCCTGTGTCCAGGATGCCCGGAGTAACTCTTCCGTCGTCTCAATCAGTTTGGCCCTAGTGGTGCGTCACTCCTGAATTGATGTGGCTTTTGCCCCCCTCTGGCTACTCCCTGGTAAGGGGGAGGACTCCATGCTGTCCCATTTACCAAGGGGGACTACAGGGGGTAAAGCGATGCATCAAGTCCACAGTGACGCATCACTAGTGAGAACCCCTGTCTATTTCCTAAAAACGTAACCGACTCTTGTCAATAGTGGAATTTTCCTGTAACCGCCTATGGGACCGTTACCTTTGGAGCTGGAATTGCCCGCCTGAAACGATAACGCGTTACGATCAAGAACGTACAAGAGGGGAGCACCCATAAGGTGCTCCCCTCCGTCGGGTATCGGCCAGCGCCCGGCGTCGGCGGGGCCTGGCCGGGGCTGAGGGTGGGGCTGGCGCTGGCCCGACGCCAGCGCCAGCCGTTACCCGCGGCTAGCGCGGGTATGGGACCTGGCTAGTCGTCATCCTCCTCGCCCTTATCATCGTCGTCGTGCCCGTGGTCCCCCTTGTCCAGCCACTTCTTGGCCTTGTCGCAGGCCGGGAGGTCGGGCTTCCAGTTGCAGGGCGGCGGCCAGCGGAAATCGTCGTCATCGTCGCCGCACTCCTTCCAGTTGCAGGGCCGAGGCAGATGGTCGTCGCCGACCTTGATCTCCTTTGCCTGGATGACGCCGTTGGTCAGCAGGAAACCATGCACCCTGGCGACGGCGCCGATGACCGCCGGTGTCTCCAGCTTGACCTCGGTGCCAGCGGTGACCTCCACCGTCAGGCCCTGTATCTTCCACTTGCCCAGCAGGCCGGAGTCGGGCAGGTCCTGGACGATGCCGCTGAACTCGATCTTGCCCACGAAGTCGCCGGGCGGCTCCTGGGGCGGAGTGCCCACCCTGACGGTCACCCTTGCCGAGTCCTCGCCGCCGTGGCCGTCGCTGACCTCGTAGGTGAAGCTGTCGGTGCCGATGAAGTTGGCATCGGGAGTGTAGCGCACCTTGCCGCTGACCACCGACGCCGTGCCGTGGGCCGGGTCAGAGACAGAGGCGATGGACAGGCTGTCGCCGTCCACGTCGGTGTCGTTGGACAGCACGGCGATGTCCACCGCGTCGCCCTGGCCGGTGGAGGCGGAGTCGTCCCGGGCGTCGGGGTCGTCGTTCTCCGGCTCAACGGTGATGGTGATGGTGGCGGTGTTGCTGTTGAGCGAGGCATCGCTGGCCCGGAACCTGAAGGTGTCGGTCCCGTGGAAGTTGGCGTCCGGCTCGTACCTGACGCGGTTGCCGGAGATGGCGCCCAGGTCGCCGTGGTCGGGCTGATCCACGATGGAGAAGGTCAGGCTGTCGCCGTCGGGGTCCGAGGCCACCAGGGTGATGGTAACAGCCTCGTCCTCGTCGGTGCTGGCCGAGCCGTTCTGGGCGGTGGGCGCCTGGTTGCCGTTCTGCCCCACGTGGACGGTGACCGTGGCGACGTTGCTATCGTCGTCGCCATCGTCGGCCCGGTACCTGAAGGTGTCGGTGCCCACGAAGTTGGCGTCGGGCGTGTAGCGGACGCGGTTGCCTGAGATGGCGCCCAGGTCACCGTGGTCTGGCTGCTCGACTATGGTGAAGTCCAGCTCGTCCTGGTCGTTATCGGGGTCGGTAGCCAGCAGGGTTATGACTATGGACTCGTCCTCACCGGTGGACACGGTGATATTCTGGGCCACGGGCGGGTCGTTGACCGGGCGGACGGTGATGGCCACCCTGGCGGTGTTGCTGTTCAGCGAGCCATCGCTGGCCCGGAAGCGGAAGTCATCGGCGCCATTGAAGTTGGCGTCGGGCGTGTAGCGGACGCGGTTGCCGGAGATGGCGCCCAGGTCGCCATGGTCAGGCTGCTCCACGATGGAGAAGGTCAGGCTGTTGCCGTCGGGGTCGGAGGCCACCAGGGTAATCAGGATGTCCTCGTCCTCGTCGGTGGTCGCCGAGCCGTTCTGGGCCACCGGCGGCCTGTTCTGCACCTGCCCCACGTGGATGGTGACCGTGGCGA
>DAOUAM010000066.1:0-51296 GCA_034433305.1 Dehalococcoidia bacterium
GGATGTGCCACAGCGAGGGCGGGGGGTGGGACACAAGGGCACAGGCTGACAACACTCCCTCGGCCTGTGCCGACGTCTCACCCTCATCCCTTTGGCTCCTCTCAGAGCTTGTGGAAGGGGAGGGGATGAAACGTCAGCTTACATGCCAGGCAATTCTTCAGGAATGCCAGCATAACCCTCTTCCTGGCAATGTGCATAGCGTGTTTACGAAGAGGGAGCCGGAGGGCAAAAGCCCCAATTCAGGAGTGACACACCGCTAGGACTGCTTGCGGCTTACGACGCGCCTGACTGCCTCGGCCACGTCATCGGCAGTGAGATGATAGGCCTGAAGCAGCTTGTCCGGGGTGCCTGACTCGGCGTAGCCGCTCAGCGCCACAGACTCCACGGGCGTCGGCAGCTTCCGCGCCAGCAGGTGGGACACCAGGCTGCCCAGCCCGCCGTTGATGTAGTGCTCTTCCGCCGTTACCACAGCGCCGGTCTTCACGGCGGCGTCGAGGACGGCGGTCTCGTCCAGCGGCTTGATGGTGGCCATGTTCAGCACGGTGCAGGAGACGCCCTCGCCCGCCAGCGTGTCAGCAGCCTGAAGGGCGGCATAGACCATGATACCGCAGGCGATAATGGCCGCGTCCGCCCCATCCCGCAGCGTCTCCGCCCTGCCCAGATGGAACGTGTAGCCGTTCTGGTGGACGACAGGCGTCGCCGGCCGGGACAGCCGCACGTAGCAGGGGCCATCGTGGTCCAGGATGGCCCGTACCACCTGCCGGGCCTCCGGGGCGTCGGCCGGCACTATGACGGTGAAGTTGGGCAGGGCACACATGATGGCAATGTCCTCGATGCTCTGGGCCGACACACCGTCCTCGCCTGTGATAACGCCGCTGTGGGTTGCCACCACCTTCACGTTGAGTCGCGGCTGCGACACCGACACGCGGAGCTGGTCATAGGGGCGGCTGGTGGCAAACACCGCGAAGGTGCTTACGACGGGTATCTTGCCGGAGGCCGCCATTCCCGCCGCCACGCTGACTATGTTCTGCTCCGCCGCGCCAAAGTCAAAGAAGCGCTTCTCGAATTTGGCGCCGAAAATGTTAGCGTAGGTGGACTTGTTCAGGTCGCCGCCCAGGACGACCAGATTGGGGAACGCCTCACCCAGTTCGGCCAGCGTCTTTCCCGCCTCTTCCCTCGTGGAGGCCATTACAACCATCGCTCTCCCTCGATGTGTGGTCTTTCCTGGCCCGGGCCACGGGCCTAGCCGATTTCCTGCAGCGCCTTGGCGGCCTGCTCCTTGCTGGGGGCCTTGCCGTGGAAGTCCGGGTTATTCTCCATGAAGCTGACGCCCTTGCCCTTGACTGTCCTGGCGATGATGGCCGTGGGAGCGTCCTTTATCCTGGAAGCCTCTTCCAGGGCGCTGAGTATCTCCCGGAAGTTATGGCCGTCTATCTCCAGGGTGTGCCAACCGAAGGCGCGCCACTTATCGGCCAGTGGCTCCAGGTCCATTACCTGGTAGGTCCAGCGGTCGTTCTGGATGCCATTGCGGTCCACGATAGCCACCAGGTTGTCCAGGCGGAAGTGGGCCGCCGACATGGCGGCCTCCCAGACCTGGCCCTCGTCGCACTCGCCATCGCCCAGCATGACATAGACCCGCGTGGGGCGGCTGTCCAGCCGCGCCGCCAGCGCCACCCCTATGCCGAAGGACAGTCCCTGGCCCAGCGAGCCGCCCGACATCTCCACGCCGGGCGTCTTGATGTGGGCGTGGCCCTGGAGACGGCTGTTGATCTTGCGGAAGGTCAACAGCTCTTCCCTGGGAATATAGCCAGCTTCCGCCAGCGCGGCATAGAGCACGGGGCAAGCGTGGGCCTTGCTCAGGATGAACCGGTCCCGGTCAGGCCAGGATGGCTCAGAAGGCCGGTGCCTGAGCACCCGAAAGTACAGGGCGGTGACTACCTCCACAGCCGACAGAGAGCCACCAGGATGGCCACTGCCGGCCTCGGCGGTCATGGTGATGATGCTGCGTCGCAGATTCCTGGCTATGGCCTTCAACTCGTCCAAGTCTTGCGCATCCTGAGAGATTTCTGGCGCATCGCCAGCTACCGATACGCCACCAGAAGCTGCTGTGGCTCTGGGAACATCATCGCTGAAACACACAGTCCTTCAACCTCCTGGCCGCGGTGGCCGTATTATAGCAGCGCCGCCTGCGAGTCGCTAGCAGCACGGTGCCAGGCCCGCCAGGCGGGCTGTCACTGCCCTCCCAGGGCATTCCTCACCTGTTCCACGGTCTGAAAGTCCGGCGCAAAGATGAGCCTTGTCTGCAGGCCGCTGATATCCACGTAGATAGCCTGCTGGGCCAACACCATCGCCTGGCTGGTGGGCGTGTCCCCGACCTGCTGCCACTCCTCCCTGGTGCGAGCGCTGGTGAACTTCATGAAGGCCTCGAAGAACTCCTGAGCGTCCTCCTCCGTGTCCCAGGCGATCTGGCTTGCCAGGACCGTCCTGGAGTCCGGCCCCTGGAACAGGACATAGGCATCGCCTCCCCAGCCCTCGGCGGCCCGGGAGGCCTCCTCAGGCTGAAGCACAGACTCCAGGTACGCCAGCAGGAGAAGCTCGCCCAGGGTGTCCTGCCGCAGCAGGCTCCAGCCGTCGCCCAGGACACCCGTGAGGTCCGGCAACTGCACCGGCGCTGGGGCTTCGCCGGAGATGTACTTCTCGGGGTGCAGCACCTGCTCCGTGGATGCCGGCACATCCTGGAAGGCCTGGTTGATCCTGGACCAGCCATTGGCCTGGAGGTAGAGGCCGAACACGAACTGGCTACCCTCCTGGTAAGGGAATACTATCGTCCTCCTCAATACGTGGGGCGCTGCCTGGAAGTCCTCCATGGAGAGGTCTTCGGCCTCCTGCATGACCGCCGCCTGCTGCGCCTGGGTCAGGTGCTGCAGCATGTACAGCCCTTCAGAGAGGGTGGCATCGCCCTCCACCAGGGCCTGGAAGGCGTACAGCTTGTCGCTATTGCTCTCCAGCGCCTCGCTGGTGGCGTGGATGTCGAAGTGCTGCTGCTGAAGGCCATGTACGAACTCGTGGGCGTAAGTCAGCATATCCGACGCCCGGAACTCCGTTCCGTCCTGGACCAGGTATAGCTTCTCTTCGTCGGTGTCGAAGAAGCCCACCACAACTTCATTGTACAGGTTAATGTAGGACTCGAAGAGGTCAGTGCCCGGCTGGATGATTCCCAGCGTCACATAGAGCTCCTGAAGGTGGCTGATGTCGTCCCGGTCCTCCTCGAAGTCCTCTCGCAGGTGGCCTTCCAGCTCTTGCCGGGTGATGGTCTGCTGTTGCAGCTCCCTTACCACGAAAAGCTGGCGCAGGGCGGACACCTGGGAGGCGATCCTGTCCAGGGCCGTGTCCAGGTCCTCCGCCGCGGGCGTGGGTGTGCGAGTGGGTATGGCAACGGTGGGCAGTATCACCCGGCCCGGATTGAAGGTCGGGACAGGTGTGGGAGTGGCGGCGGGGGCGAGCGTTGGTGTGGGAGTGGGGGAAGGCGGTGGGGAAGGTGTCGGGGCGGGTGCCTGCGTGGCTGTGGGCGAAGGTGGCGGTGTGGGTGTGTCAGGTATGGCGGCAGGCGGCGCATTGCCCGTACACGCCGTGAGCAACAGCAACACGAAGGTCAGGACCGATAGAAGCCTCAAACGCCCCTCATCCCTGCTGACCGGTAATTCATGCACAGTGGAGTCAGTATGAATAACCTGGACTGGTTTGTCAAGTTCAGGCCATGGGCGGCGAGGGCTACTCGAACCCGCCCAGCTTCAGTTGCACCGCCTCAGCCTGCTGCCAGTCGAAGCCAGAGACGCCCACCCCCACCAGCCGGAAAAGCCTGCCCGGCCTGAGCTCTGGCTTGAGCAGCTTGCTGGCCGCCTCAGCAATGGCCTCCGACGACTGTACAGGCTCCTCCAGCGTGACCTGGCGGGTGAAGGTGGTGAAGTCGGCCAGGCGCAGCTTCAGCTTGACGGTACGGCCCTGCAGCTCGGCGCGGCGCAGGCGGGAGGCCACGCGCTGGCTCAGCCGGCTTACCAACTCCTGCAGCGCCTCGGGGTCGCCCGTGTCCCTGACCAGCGTCGTCTCGGCGCTCACCGAGCGCGTCTCGTGCTCCACCACCACGGGCCTGTCATCCTGGCCCAGGGCCAGCAGCCGCAGGTGCTCGCCCATCCGCCCGAACCTGGCACGGAACCACTCGGGGCCTCGCTTCGCCAGGTCGCCGATGGTGTGGATGCCCTCGGAGGCCAGCCTGGCGGCGGTCTTGGGCCCGATGCCCCACAGCTCCTCCGTGGGAAGGGGGGCCAGGAACTGGCGCTCTGTCCCCGGCGGCACAATGGTGAGGGCGTCGGGCTTGCCCATGCCCGAGGCTATCTTGGCGACGGACTTGCTGGTAGCCACGCCCACCGAGATGGTCAGGCCCAGCTCTGCCCGCACCCTGGCCTTGAGCTCGGCGGCAATCTGCCCCGGCGGGCGCTCTGGCGCGACCAGGTCAGTGACGTCCAGGTAGGCCTCGTCCAGGGACAGCGGCTCCACCAGGGGCGTTATGTCCCGGAAGATGGCCATGACCCGGCGGGACACTTCGGCGTAGCGCTCGAAGCGGGGCTGGACGCGCACGGCGGTGGGGCAGAGCTGGAGCGCCCGGCCCATGGGCATGGCCGAGCGCACGCCGAAGCGGCGCGCCTCGTAGGACGCCGAGGCGACCACGCCCCGCGTCTCCGGGCTGCCTCCCACCACCACGGGCCTGCCCCTGAGCTGGGGCCGGTCCAGTTGCTCCACCGAGGCGTAGAAGGCATCAAAATCGGCGTGGAGAATATGCCGCATAGCTATGCACTCCGCCTGCTCCTATATTATACTCCACCGAAGAAACATCAGTTCTGGCAGATGTCCGGGACTGGTATGCGCTTTCAGGCGCCGGCGTCTGCCGCTTCTCCTTCGGCAGACTCAGGACAGGTCTAGCTCTCCCCCAGAGGGGGCGAGGACTGTCCCTTCCCCCTTTGAGTCCAAAAGCGGACAGATTGTTGGAAAACCATGCCAGTCTCCTGGTTAGCTTCAAGGGCTGCCCGCTTGTTCTCCCTCCGCCAACTCTGCGCCGGGCTTGCCCCTGTGCCCCTTGACAGACATACGTTCTTATGCCTATTATTTAACCAAATGGTTAAGTATTCTCAAGACGTACTCGACTCGGTCTTCTCTGCCCTGGCAGACCCGACGCGCAGGGCGGTGCTGGAGCGGTTGGCGCAGGGAGAGGCCTCGGTTACGGAGCTGGCGGAGCCTTTCCCTCTGTCGCTGCCGGCCGTGTCCAAGCACCTGCGGGTGCTGGAGCGGGCGGGGCTTGTGGTGCGGGTGAGGCAGGGCAGGACGCGCCGGTGCAGGCTGGCCGCTGGCCCCATGCAGGAGGCGGCCCGGTGGATCGCCCGCTACCGCGTGTTCTGGGAGAGGCAGCTTGATGCCCTGGCCGAGTACCTGGACCAACAAGTCGCCACGGAGGACAAGCCCGATGCCCAGGCCAGCGCCCAAGCCACGCCCCGTCCTTCGCCTTAGCCGCGTGTTCAACGCCCCCCGCGCCAGGGTGTTCCGCGCCTGGACCGACCCCGAGGAGCTGAAGAAGTGGTGGGGCGTGGGAGAAGGCTACACGACGCCCATCGCCGAGGTGGACCTGCGGGTGGGCGGCAGGTACCGCCTGGGCATGAAGCCCCCCGACCATGACCACATCTTCATCGTCACCGGCGTCTTTCGCGAGGTGCTGCCGCCCGAGAAGCTGGTCTACACGTGGGCCTGGGAGGGCATCGCCATGACCGACCTGGGCGGAGCGGAGACGCTGGTCACGGTGGAGTTCCGCGACCTGGGAGGCTCGACCGAGGTCGTGCTGGTGCACGAGCACCTGCCCACCAGGAAGGCCCGCGAGGAGCACAGCTATGGCTGGGCCAGCCTGCTGGAGCGCCTGGCCGCCGTGGTGGAGCCTGCGGGATAGCCCACCTGAATAGAGGGTGCAGAGGCCCTGGCCTGAGAATGCTCAGGCCAGGGCGAAGAAGGGGCCGACTTTGAGTGCGGGAGTCTTGAAGCTAGCGTATTGCAAGGAGGAGGTACATGCCCAGGTTCATTGACTACCATTCCAAGCTGCCACCGCTGCCACCCGAGGTCGCCCAGCAGATGAAGGCGCAGGTGCAGTCTGGCAAGGCCAACCAGTTTGGCGTCAAGGGGATAAACATCTACTTCGGCAAGGGGGGCCAGGCCTACTGCCTCAGCGAGGCCCCCAACGCCGAGGCCATTCTGAAGACTCATGAGGCCGCGGGTGTCCCGTTGGGCAAAGGGGATATCGTCGAGGTGACCAGCCTGGTATAGCTTCGTCGCCTTTCAGACGGCCCAACGGGACATCCCCATTCCAGCCCTTTCCTGGCGCTCTGCCCATACCCGCACTCCAGACGAGAGGCCCCCGGAGACATGGCCGGGGGCCTCTGCATTGGCGGGTGCCTGCCGGGTTACACCGCGCCGTCTATGGAGATGTCCAGCACCGCCGGCTTGCCCTGGGCCAGGGCAAAGCGCAGGGCAGGGCCAATGTCAGCCGGGTCCTGGATGCTGCGCCCGTGGACGCCGATGGCCTCGGCGATGCCAGCAATGTTCAGCGGCACCGGGAAGTCCATGCCCACGTACCGGCTGCGCGGCGTCTGCTCCCTGAGCACCTGGGCCTTGTAGGTGTTCATGTTCAGCTTGAGGATGCGGTAGGCCCGGTTGTTGCAGATGACGTAGACCACCGGGATGTTCTCGTTGGCCGCAGTCCAGAGGGCCTGCACCGTCATCATGGCGCTGCCATCGCCGACGATGGCGACCACGGGCCGGTCGGGATGGGCCAGCTTGACCCCCAGGGCGCCGCCCATGCCCCAGCCGATGGCGCCGCCGCGCTCGCCGTGGATGCTGCCCGGCTGGCTGAACTCGATGGCGCCGTGCACCGAGTCGCGGGTGGTTATGGAGTCGTCAACAATGAGGGTGTCGGGCGGCAAGGCCGCGGCGACCTCGTGCATCATGCGCTCCGAGGACATGGGGCGGATGTCCCAGCGCTCCTTGAGGCGCTTCTGCCAGGCCTCTTTCTGGGCCGCCTTCTCGCGTGCCAGCGCCACGGCGCGGTCGCGGGCCGCCTCCTTGGCCGCACCCAGCATGCTCACGTCCACGGCGTCGGCCAGCTCCATAAGGGCCACCCTGGGGTCGGCGACGATGCCCACGTCGGTAGGCTCGCTCTTGCCCACCTCCCGATAGGCCTGGTCCACGTGGATGAGCCTGGTATTGGGACTCAGAACGCGGCCGGGGAAGTAGAAGAAGCCGGAGAACACGTTGGTGCCCACGGCCAGCACCACGTCGGCGGAGGCCAGCAGCTTTCTGGCGGCCGGCATGGTGGGGTTGATGCGGCCCAGGAACTGGGGATGGCTGGTGGGGAAATTCATCTCCGAGTAGGACGTGGCGTAGACCCTGGCGCCGATAAGCTCCGCCAGGCGCACCGCCTCCGTGGCCGCGCCGGACTGGGCCACCCGGTCGCCCACCAGCATGACGGGGCTGGAGGCCCCGGCCAGGAGCCGGCTGGCGTCCTCCACGGCCTGCCTGTCGGGTGCGATGCGGTGGTAGCCACGCGGCGACGGCACTATCTCCATGTCGCCCTCGCCGTCCAGGGCGTTGGCTGAGAAGGCGACGTAGGTGGGGCCGGTGGGAGGCGTCCGGGCCTCGTGGAAGGCGCGGCGCAGCACGCCGGGCACCTGCTCCGGGTGCGTCACCTCCACGCTCCACCTGGTGAACAGCCGCACCATCTCCGGCAGGTCGGTGCGGCCCTCGGCCAGCTTGCGGATATCCTTGTTGCCAGAGGTCAGGACGATGGGCGTGCCGCCCTCGTGGGCGTTGTGCAGCAGGCTGATGCCGTTGGCCAGGCCCGTCTCGATATGGAGGTTGACGAAGGCCGGCCTGCCCGTGGCGCGGGCGTAGCCGTCAGCCATGCCCATGGCGACGCCCTCCTGGGTAGTCAGCACGTACCTGAGCTGGGGATAGCCCTCCAGGGCGTCCATGATGGGGCTTTCGCTGGTGCCAGGGTTGCCAAAGATGTACTCCACGCCTTCGGCCTTGAGCATCTCCATCAGCGCCCGCTTGCCAGTCATCCTGACCATATGCAGACCTCCGAAAAGAGCTAGTCAGCCTTCAGCCATCAGCGGTCAGCTTAGGTTACCACCTGCTGGCCGCGCTCACAAGCCCCGCACGGCTTCTGCAAGGAGGCTGCGGAGTCCGGCCACCACATGGATGCGTTGTATGCTGCGCCCGGACGACCGGGAACGTAGCAGTAGTCCAAAAGGACTAATCCAGACCACTAGCCTGCTAGGCAGGTAGCCAGAGTTGATGTGCACTTTGGGACGCCTGCGATGGCCCCCTCTCTGGCTCTCCTCCAGAGGGGGCGAGGACCCTCCCTTCCCCCTGTGATGGAAGGTCAGGAAGGGAGCAAGATACCCCACCGAAAAGTCCATATGGACTACGGCCAACTGCTTAGACCCGTCCTGAGCCTGCCGGACGAAGGAGAGGGGGCAAACACGGGCACCTGAAAGTGCATATCAGTCCAGGCCACCTTCTCAGGACACCCTGCCCAGGATGGCGTCTATGGCCTTGCGGCGGAAGCGCTCCAGGTCCTCGGCGTCCTTGATGAGGGCGCCCAGGGTCTGCTCCACGGTGGCGCGGTCCAGGTGGTCGTGGTTGAGGATGACCATGGCCCTGGCCCAGTCCAGCGTCTCGGAGATGCCCGGCACCTTCTCCAGCCCCAGCTCGCGGACCTGCTGCACGAACTGGCACACCTGCCGCGCCAGCCTCTCCTGGATGCCTGGCACCTTGGCCCGGACGATGCGTAGCTCCTTCTCCAGGTCGGGGTAGTCTATCCACAGGTACAGGCAGCGCCTGCGCAGGGCGTCGGAGAGGTCGCGGGAGCGGTTGGAGGTCAGGATGACCAGGGGCCGGTGTTTGGCCCTGATGGTGCCGATCTCGGGGATGGTCACCTGGAAGTCGGCCAGCACCTCCAGCAGGAAGGCCTCGAACTCCTCGTCGGCCCGGTCCACCTCGTCTATGAGCAGCACCGGGGCCTTGTCTGGCTGGGTCAGCGCCGCCAGCAGTGGCCGCTGCAACAGGAAAGGCTCGCTGAAAATCTCCTGCTCTCGCTCTTTGGACGAGCGCCCGCTCTGCTCGTCCAGCTTGATCCAGAGCAACTGCTTGGGGTAGTTCCACTCGTACAGGGCCGTGGTCACGTCCAGGCCCTCGTAGCACTGGAGCCGGATGAGCTTCGTGTCCAGCAGGCGGGCCATGACGTTGGCGATCTCGGTCTTGCCTACGCCGGCCCGGCCCTCGATGAGCAGGGGGCGCTCCAGCGCCTGGGCCATGTACAGCGACGTGGCGATGGCCGCGTCGGCGATGTAGCTTTCGGACTCCAGCCTGTCCAGGATTTCTCTTATGGGGTCTTTTGCCGGCCTTATCTGCACCACGCCTATCACAGGTGCCGCCCCGAGGCATTCGGGGCGGCCTTTCTTTCAGTCCCTCGCCAGGTAGGGACTCGCTAGGGCGAGTCCCTACCTGGCCCAATTCCAGCTTAGCGCGTCCGGGATGCCTGAATCAAGCGCCAGACCTTCTCGGGCTTGGCCGGCATGTCAACGTGGCGCACTCCAAAGGGCGACAGCGCGTCCACCACGGCGTTGATGACGGCCGGCGAGCCGGCGATGGTAGCCGTCTCTCCAGCGCCCTTGACGCCCATGGGGTTCACAGGGCTGGGCGTAACGGTGCGGTCCAGCTCGAAGGAAGGCACGTCCTCGGCGGTGGGCACGGCGTAGTCCATCATGCTGCCTGTGAGGAGCTGGCCGTTCTGGTCGTAGACGGCCTCCTCCTGGACGGCCTGGCCGATGCCCTGGGCGGCGCCGCCCTGCACCATGCCGTCCACGATCATGGGGTTTATGACGTTGCCCACGTCGTCAACGGCCACGTACCTGAGCACCTTCACCGCGCCGGTGTCCCGGTCAACCTCCACCACGGCAATGTGAGTGCCGGCGGGCCAGGTGAAGTTCTTGGGGTCGAAGAAGCTGGTGGCCTCCAGGCCCGGCTCCATGCCCTCGGGCAGGTTGCTGGCGTAGTAGTGGGCCGCCAGGGCGATCTCCTGGATGGTCTTGGCCCTGGCCGGCGCGCCGCGGACGAAGAGCTTGCCGTTCTCGTACACGATGTCCTCGGGCGCGGCCTCCAGCAGGTGGGCAGCCAGCCTCCTGGCCTTCTCCTTGATCTTGCGGGCGCTCATGACGATGGCCCCACCACCCACGGCGGCGCTGCGGCTGCCGAAGGTGCCGGTGCCCATCTGCACCTGTCCAGTGTCGCCGTGGACCACGTCCACATCCTCCACGGGTATGCCCAGCTCGGAAGCCACAAGCTGGGCGAAGGTGGTCTCGTGTCCCTGGCCGTGGGCGGAAGCGCCGGTGAAAACGGTGACCTTGCCCGTCATGTGCATGCGCACCAGGGCGCTCTCCCACAGCCCGGCCCTGGCGCCCAGGGTGGCCGCCACAGCGGAGGGGGCGCCGCCGCATATCTCCACGTAGCTGGACAGGCCGATGCCCAGGTAGCGCCCCTGCCGGCGCGCCTCGGCCTGCTCCCTGCGGAACTGCTGGTAGCCCACCAGTTCCAGCGCCCTGTTGAGGGACGCCTCGTAGTTGCCGCTGTCGTAGGTCACGCCGGTGGCGACGGTGTAGCCGTCGGTGAAAGGCGGGATGAAGTTCTTGCGGCGCACCTCCGCCGGGTCCATCTTGATCTCAGAGGCGAAAAGGTCCACCATGCGCTCCACGAGATAGGTGGCCTCCGGCCGGCCGGCGCCCCTGTAGGCATCTACCGGCGTGGTGTTGGTGAAGGGGGCGATGACCTTGCAGTAGATGTTGGGTATCCTGTAGGGGCCGGACAGCATCAGGCCGAACAGGTACGTCGGGATCAGCGGGGCGAAGGTGGACAGGTAGGCGCCCATGTTGGCATAGGTGGTCGTCCAGATGCCCGTGATGGTGCCGTCCCTGTTGCCCATTATCTCCACGTCGCTGATGTGGTCGCGCCCGTGGGTGGTCGCCAGGTAGGCCTCGGTGCGCTTCTCGATCCACTTCACCGGGCGCGCCAGCTTCTTGGCCATCACCGCCGTGATGACCTCCTCGGCGTAGAGGTACAGCTTGCTGCCGAAGCCGCCGCCCACGTCGGGAGCGATTACCCTGATATGGTGCTCGGGGTGCTTGGTCACCAGGGACAGCAGCAGGCGCACCAGGTGGGGTATCTGGGTGGAGGTCCAGACGGTGAGTTGGCTCGTGCCTGGGTTGAAGTCAGCGACGACACCCCTGGGCTCCATGGAGTTGGGCACCAGGCGCTGGTTGATGATGCGCTGCCTGACGACCACCTGGGCCTGGCTGCGGGCCTGCTCTACATTGCCGCCGCTGACCTCCCACTGGAAGGCTATGTTCCTGGGCGCGGAGTCGTGCAGCAGCGGCGCGCCGTCCTTGATGGCATCCTCGGAGTTGACGACGGCGGGCAGCACCTCGTAGTCCACGCTCACCAGCTCCGCCGCGTCGGAGGCGATGGCGGGGTCGGTGGCGACCACAGCGGCCACAGCGTCGCCCACGTACCGCACCTTACCCAGGGCCAGAGGCGGATGTGGGACTTCCCTGGTGTCGGGCACGACCCAGCCGCAGGGCAGGCTGCCAAGCTCGTCTTTGAGCTCCTGGCCCGTAAAGACGGCCACTACGCCCGGGACAGCCCTGGCCCTGGAAGTGTCAATGCGCCGTATCCTGGCGTGGGCATGGGGGCTGCGCACCAGCACCAGGTGCAGCATTCCCACCAGCTTGACGTCGTCAACATAGGTGCCCCTGCCTGTAATGAGCCGGGGGTCTTCGCGTCGCTTGATGCTTGAGCCGAATACCGCCGAGGTCGTCGTGGTCATGCAGTCCTCCTCAAGGCATTAGTGGCATTTCCATCGGGCGCCGAGTAGCTGGCCGAAAAGCCCGAGGGAGAAACAAAGACCGCTAGCAGAAGGTGTCGTCGGCAGATACTCTACATTACTCAGGTGACTTAGGCAAGGGGCGTCCTGCCGGTGGCTATCACCCTGCCCTGGTGGCATTCTCTCCTACCTGAGCCTGACAGGAGGTGATAGCATGCTTGTGCCAGGACTGGCTAAAGGCTATGCTGTTCACGCCCTGGTAAAGCAGATGACGGAGGTCAGGCCGTGGTCAAGGCATATGTGCTTATCGAGATGATGGCTGGGCACTCCAGGAACCTGGTCAAGTCGCTGAAGGACCATCGCGTGACTGACCAGGTGGACCGCGTGACTGGGCCTTACGACGTGGTAGCGCTGCTCAAGGCCGATGACCTGGGCCAGCTCAGCGACATTGTGGCAAGGGAGATCCACTCGGTCCCGGGTGTGGTGCGCACCACTACCTGCGTCTGCCTCGAATAGATGGGGCCGGGACTGTTCAAGGCTTCCTAGCCGACGTCAGGACTGGAGGCGGGTGTGCTTGGAGTGGAGTCGGGCTGCTGGTCTTCCTGCCAGGGACGGCCACGCCGTCGCCGCAGGTGGCCTATGGAAGCGTGGGCCAGCACCATGGCGCACAGCACGCCAACGCCCGCCACTACCAGGCTGTCTATGTCGTTGAACAGGCCAATGGTGGCGAAGGTGACGTAGCCAGAGACGATGCTCAGCAGCGAGGTATAGGATATCTTCTGTGCTCCAAGGGATGTGAGCATCGCCGTGGCGATGCTGATGAAGGCGTAGGGGGGGAAAAGCGCCAGAGACACGCCGCCAAGAGTAGCAAGGCCATCGCCGCCACGGAACCTGGAGAACACGGAGTTCCAGTGGCCTACAATGGCCGCCGCGGCGGGGAGGAGTATCCAGGGCCCCTCGATGCCCAGGAACTGGCCCAGCCGTACCGTCGCCGCACCCTTGGCCACGTCGCCTGCGAACACCACCAGGGCAGGCCCTCTTCCGACGCAGCGGTACACGTTGGATGCCCCCGCGAGCCTCGTGCCAGAAGAGAATATGTCCACGCCGAAGCGCCGGCTCACCAGTTGGGCCACTGGAAGCGCGCCCAGCACGTAGCCTGCAAAGACGGCCAGAAATAGCGAGAACGGCATGGTTGTCACACTGGTACCCACTGTCAGCACTGGCCTAGCATATGTGGACTTGCCTTCATTAGCTTAGCTCTTGCCTCCCTGTGCTGTGCAAGGGAAGCTGTACCCATTCTGTGCCTGGTCACAGGAAGGCATACACGCTGGCTATACTATTATATACGCCCGCCAGTCCGTGAACGATGGAGCGTGCCCGGCCAGTCACCGAAGCCCCGCGATGCGGTACACTCTGTCCATGTCCAGGCTGGAGCGCACCAGGTCGGCCAGCCTGTCGTACTCCCTGGACTGGGAGAAGCCGTCCTCCTTCAGCGCCAGCGACAGCCCCTTGCGGGCGGCCACCCGCCGCAGGATGCTATGCCTGAGAGGGGTGTTGTGGAACAGGCCGTGAACGTAGGTCCCCAGCACCCAGCCATCCGGGCTTATGCAGCCGTCGCCGCTTTCCACCTGACGCCCTGAGCGCCGCGTGACGCGCATGGGGACGGCGGCGTCCTCCACTGCCCAGGTCTGGCCCATGTGTATCTCGTAGCCCTCGAAGGGCAGGCCGCCCGCTCCCTCCAGCAGCCCGTGTCCGGCGACCACATGCCCGGCCACCTGGTGGGTCTGCTTGGCACGGGCAAAGCGCGTGACCACCGGCAGCAGGCCAAGGCCGGGGGCGGCGTCCTCACCTGACTCCATGTGGTCGGGGTCCAGCAGCAGACGGCCCAGCGCCTGGTAGCCGCCGCAGATTCCGACGATGGCCGTCCCGCGCCGCGCCAGGTCCACGAGCCTGCCCGCCAGGCCCTTCTCCCGCAGGTACTGGAGGTCGGCCACAGTGGTCTTGGTGCCGGGGATGATGACCAGGTCAGGCTGGCCCAGCGATGAAGCGTCGCGGATGTAGCGCAGGCCCACGCCCTCGTCCCGCCGCAGCGGGTCGAAGTCGTCGAAGTTGGCTATGTGGGGCAGGGCGATAACCGCCACATCCAGGACGGCGTCGCCGCCGCGCGCGGGCCGGGCCGCCGGCGAGTCCTCCTCGGGAATGTAGATGTCCTGGAAGTAGGGCACGACGCCCAGCACCGGCACACCTGTCAGCCCCTCAAGCTGCCGCAGGCCAGGTCCCAGTATGGAGACATCGCCCCTGAACTTGTTGATGATGGTGCCCCGCACCAGCGCCCGCTCCTCGGCAGAGATGAGCATGACGGTCCCGTACAGGGACGCGAAGACGCCGCCCTTATCAATGTCCCCCACCAGCAGCACCGGCGCCCTGGCGTACAGGGCCACCTCCATGTTGACGATGTCCCCCCGGCGCAGGTTGATCTCGGCTGGGCTGCCCGCTCCCTCGATGACCACCACGTCGTGCTCGGCACGCAGTGTATCCAGGGCCTTCGTCACCACCTCCCACAGCCCCTCCCGACGGCGGTTGAAGTTGCGCGACTCCAGCACGCCCACGGGCCGACCCATGACCACGAGCTGGGAGCGGTAGTCGGCCTCGGGCTTCAGCAGCACAGGGTTCATGCAGGCCGTGGGCAGGACGCCAGCGGCCTCGGCCTGCACCGCCTGGGCGCGGCCTATCTCGGCGCCGTCCGGCGTCACAGCCGAGTTCAGGGACATGTTCTGCGCCTTGAAGGGCGCGACACTGTAGCCGTCCTGCCTGAGGATGCGGCACAGCGCCGTCACCAGCAGGCTCTTGCCCACCGACGAGCCAGTGCCCTGTACCATGAGAGTCTTTGCTGTCATGTCGCTTCGCCGCCTCAGGTGGACTCAAGGGAGCGCCACGCCCAGCGCTGGCAGCTTTGCACGAAGGCAGGGGCCAGCCCGGGCCTGGCGCCCAGGTGCAGGTGTATATAGGACGCCAGCACCGTCCCTGATTGGAACCCCTCCAGCCTTCCCGGCTGGTCAACCACGGCGTAGGCCGCCTGCTGGCCGGCGGGGCCATCGGCCAGGACAGACCAGTGGAACTCGTGGCCGCGGACAGTCTCGCCCCTGCGCAGCAGCGGCCCGTCGGACAGGGCGCGGACGGTGCGATAGCCCAGGGACAGCCGGGCCTGGCACATGCTGGAGCAGGCTGGCACCAGGCCCACCATGCCGTGGGCGCGGCCCTCGGAGTCCGTGAGGCGCTGGCCCAGGTACATCAGGCCGCCGCACTCGCCGTAGATGGGCATGCCGCTAGCCGCCGCCTGGCGCAGGGCCGCCTTCATGGCCTGATTGGAGGCCAGCCCCCCGGCGAATAGCTCCGGGAAGCCGCCGCCGATGTACACGCCCGCCACGCCATGGGGCAGGCGTGAGTCGGCCAGCGGGCTGAAGGGGACAATCTCGGCGCCCCAGGCCTCCAGCAGGTCCAGGGAGTCCTGGTAGTAGAAATTGAAGGCCGCGTCCAGCGCCACGGCGATGGCCGCGCCACGCGGCACGGGCGCTGCCGGGAAAAGCACTGGGCCTCCGGGAGGGGCCAGAGTCAGGGGCCGGGCCAGCCGCAGCAGGCCGTCCAGGTCAATGGTCTGCTCCACCTGGTGGGCCAGCCTGTCCAGGAACGCCGGCGGCAGCTTGCCCTCGGCCGTCGGCACCAGGCCCAGGTGGCGCTCCGGCAGCCGTAGCTCCTGGCGGTGGGGCAGGTAGCCCAGGACGGGTAGCCCTGTGGCCTGCTGTATGGGGCCTCCCGTGTGGGCCAGGTGGCCCTCGCCGGCGATTCCGCTCAGGACAACGCCGGCCACGTCCAGGGCCGGGTCGAAGGCCCGGAAGCCGGCAACGGTGGCGGCGATGCTGCGCCCCACCTTGCTGGCGTCGGCCACCAGGACCACGGGCGCCCCCAGGAGCCTGGCGACTTCCGCCGTGCTGCCGGCGTCGCTGTCGGACGAGTGGCCGTCGAACAGGCCCATGACGCCCTCGATGATGGCGATGTCCTGGCCCTGGCTGGCCCTGTGGAAAAGCTCCAGCACGGCCTCGTGGGGTAGCATCCAGGTGTCCAGGTTGCGGCAGGGCAGGCCCGACGCCGCCGCCAGGTAGCCCGGGTCAATATAGTCCGGCCCGACCTTGAAGGTCTGCACCCTGTAGCCGCGCCGCCTGAGGGCCGCCGCGACGCCGGCCGCCACCGTCGTCTTGCCGACGCCGCTGCTGGTGCCTCCGATGACGATGGCCCTGGCCATACGAGTACTCCATTATGACAGCCAGAAGGCAGCCCCCCTTTCTGTCACCCTGAGCGTAGCGAAGGGTCCAGGGCGATACGCCCTGGATTCCTCGCCTGCGGCCCGGAATGACAGCTACCCGCGCGCGAAGGCGGCAGCCACCTGGCCTAGCGGCCCAGCAGCTTCGCCAGGGCGCTGCCCTGCTGCCGGCAGTAGTCGTAGATGACCTGCACGTCCCAGCCGATACAGAAGTGCCTGACGCCCATCTCCATGTAAGGCCCGGCCTCCTCGAAGCGGCTGATCTCGACGCGGGGCGCCACGCCCATCTTGAGGGCCGTCTCGATGGTGTAGCGCTCGGCCTCCTTCACTCGCGGATGGTCCCACTGGCCGGGTATGCCGATGCTCATGGAGTAGTCGGCCGGCCCGAACTGGACCATGTCCACGCCCTTGATGGACAGCACCTCCTCCAGGTGCTCCACCGCTGACTTCTTCTCGATCATGAGGGCGATGACACTGTCCTCCAGTGCCCTCACGTAGCCGGCGGAGCCTGGCTCCAGCACGTAGCCCACGTCCCGCCGCATGCCTGCTCCCGCGACGCCCCCCGTCTGCGGCGTCTCGGCCCTGACCGAGGCCACGGCCTCCCTGGCGTCGTCCACGCCCCGGATGTCGGCGAAGAGCAGGTTCTGGATGCCGGCGCCTATGGCCCGCACGGTGAGGTACGTCCGGGGCTGCTGCTCTATCTTCATCATAGCCGACATATGGGGGAAAAGCTCCACGGCCCGGCCCAGGTTCTCCAGGGCGTAGAGATCGTAGGGCGCGTACTCGCCCTCGAACTCGATGTAGTCAATGGCGCCGCTGTGTCCGATAACTTCCACGATGCCCGGCCAGCTCACGTGGACGTGGGTGCCGATAGTCGGCTTGTCGGCCCTGAGCAACTCACGCAGCGGGTTCCTTCGCATTTTCTGTCCTCCTGCGCAGTACGGTAGGGCTACATCATACGGCATTGGCTGTGAATGAGACAGGTGGTTGTGTAACCCTTGAGCTTCGGAGGCTGTGCCCTGTTCTCCCCTCATGGGCGTGGCCTGGCGGGCAAGACCAGCCCCCTCTCTGGCTCTCCCCCACAGGGGGCGAGAACTATCCCTTCCCCCGTGTGGGAAGGTCAGGAAGGGGGCATGCTGACCTGAGCAGCAGCCTGATGCCCATTGTGCGTCCTGCGCCCTGCCAGGTGTTCCACAGGTCTGCAGGGGAGAGGGGACTTCGTCGCCACCCACCCGCCAGCAGGCCTGGCGTGTAGCTGGCCGGGGTCAGGCAGGCGGCGGGCCTGCGTGTCCCGCCTGGCGGGTGGTGTTGCCACGCCCGTTAGACTGGGGCAGGACCACTGGCGAGCCGCTGTGGGGATGTGGCAAGACCACCACCTCGGCCCCATAGACGCGGGAGATGTTCTCCGGCGTCAGCACCGCCTGGGGAGGACCGTCGGCATAGGCGCGGCCTTCCGCCAGCATCACCAGGCGCTGGCAGTACTGGGCCGCCAGCGTCAGGTCGTGCATAGCCACCAGAGCAATGCCGCCACGCTCCCTCTGGACCGCGCTGACCAGGTCCATGATGCTGGCCTGGTGGGCCAGGTCGAGGCTGGAGGTAGGCTCGTCCAGGAGCAGCACGGGCGCTTCCTGGGCCAGGGCCATGGCCACCAGCGCCCGCTGGCGCTCACCGCCAGACAGGGTGCCCACGGGACGCTTCGCCAGGTGCAGAATGCCCGTCATCTCCATGGCGGCCAGGGCTGCCTCCAGATCGCGGCGTCCCTCCCACTGGAGCAGCCCCAGGTGCGGGTTCCTGCCCAGCAGCACCAGTTCCAGGGCCGTGAACTCCGGCGGCAGTCGAGGGGCCTGAGGCACCACCGCCACCAGCCTGGCCCTCTGGCTGGCCTTCAGTGCCGCCAGGTCGGTGCCATCAACGCTGATGCCACCACTGGAGGGCCTGGCCACGCCGCTGATGAGCCTCAGCAGCGTCGTCTTGCCGGAGCCATTGGGGCCAACGATGCCCACCAGCTCTCCAGTGCGCGCCTTGAGGCACAGGCCGCGCAGCACCGGCGTGCCCCTGTAGCTGAAGTGGACTTCCTCCACCGCGAGAACTGTCATTTTCCAGGCGTCCAGTCCATGCGTCTGCTGCGCCGCAGCAGGTATAGAAAGAAGGGGACGCCGCAGAAGGCCGTGACTATCCCCACTGGTAGCTCCGCCGGGCTGGCTATGGTGCGCGCCACCAGGTCTGCTAGAATAAGGAACGCGGCGCCCACGATGGCGGACATGGGCAGCAGGGACCGGTAGTCCCCACCCCAGATAAGCCGCACGGCATGGGGCGCCACCAGGCCAACGAAGCCTATTGTCCCGCTGTAGGCCACGGCGGCACCGGTAGTCAGCGAGGCCGCGGCTATCAGCACCAGCTTGGTGCGCTCCAGCGGCACGCCCAGTTGGCGGGCCTGCTCCTCATCCAGTTGCAGCACGTTTAGCACCCTTCCGTAGGAGAGGACGAGGAGCAGGCCCATGCTGACGTAGGGCAGGACTATCAGTACATGTGTCCACCGCGCGGAGATGAAGCCGCCCAGCAGCCAGCTCAGCACCGGGCGCAGGTCAGGCTCGCTGCGGACCATCAGCAGGCTGCTCACCGCGCCAGCCAGGGAGGCGATGGCTACCCCGGCCAGAATGAGGGTTGTGAGCGGCACCCCCTCCGATTGCCGCGCGACAGCGTAGGCCAGGGCGACCGCCGCGATGGCGCCCGCGAAGGCAGCCGCCGGCAGGATACCGACGCCGTGAAAGTACAGCGGAACGCCCGTCACCAGCACTATGGTGGCCCCCAATCCGGCGCCCGACGCCACGCCTACCAGGTATGGGTCCGCCAGCGGGTTCTTGAACAGCCCCTGGTAGGTCGCGCCGGACATGGCCAGCGCCGCGCCCACGATGCCGGCCAGCGCGATGCGCGGCAGCCGCAACTGCCAGAGTATCGTGTCCCAGGCCGCCGGCCAGTCCGGGGCTATGTGGACCAGTGGCAGCCGGGAGACCAGGATTTCCAGCACGCTCAGGGGCGGCACATGCACCGACCCCAGGCTGGCCGCCACTACCACCGCCAGCGCCACCAGGGCCAGGCCAGCCACCAGCCTCCACCAGGGATAGGTCAGGGCAAGGGGAGCGCCCAACGCCAGGCTGTCCTTCCCCGCTTTGCCAGGCAGGGTGGCCGTGCCGCTGTCGCCAGTGGCGTCTGCTGCGGACCTGGTCTTGAAGTGAGATAGCCTCATGGCCCCTGAGTCCTACCTGAACAGGGCCGGGTATACCAGCCGCGCCAGTTCCTCGATGCCGTCCACGAACCTCGGCCCGGCCACGTCCAGGGCATTGGAAGGTAGCTCATAGACGGCGTTGTTCCTTACAGCCAGCACATTGCTGAAGGCCGGGTTGTCCAGGATAGCCTGCCGCTCCGACGCTATGATAACCTGCGGATTGCGCTCCACCACTACCTCCGGGCTTAGCTGGGCGTAGCCTGACACGTCGTGGGCGATGTTCTGGAGCTTGAGCAGGCTGAACACCTGGCCGACCAGTGTATCCGGCCCCGGCGTCCACAGCCCTCCCACGTCCTGAAATATGGAAGGCCCCGAGGCGTATGGCGCCATGACATCCTCCACACGCTGGACACGTGCCTCGAAGTCGGCGGCCACGGCCTCGGCCTGGGCCGGGCTACCCGTTATGCGGCCCCACATGCGTATGTGGTCGGCCACCTTCCGGAAGTCGTCGGAGACGGTCTGAAGGTACAGCACCTTGAGGCCGGCCCGCTCCAGGTCAGGGACGAAGCGGTCATAGAAGACGTACACCAGGTCTGGCCTGAGGGCCACCACGGCCTCGATGTCAATGTTGAAGGCATCGCCGACTTTGGGGATGCTGGCCACCTCTGGCGGGTAGGACACAAAGCTATGGGTGCCTACAACCCGGTGGCCCTGGCCTATGGCGAAGAGCGTCTCCACGGCGGCGGAGTCATAGGCGACGATGCGCTCCGGCGGCGCGTCGAAGCTGACCTGCCTGCCGTTGCTGTCGGTGACGGTGTAGGGGAACAGCACAGGCGTAGGCGACGGAGTGCTGGTGGGTGTCGCCACGACAGCAGGGGTGGGGCTGGCCTGCGCCCTGGGGGCGCTGCTTATGGGCATGGCCGCTGTCGGCGCCGGTAGCGGCGTGGCCGGAGCGGCCGGCGTCGCCGTAGGGGCCGGCGTCAGGGTAGGCGGCGCTTCCGCTGGCAGGGGGGTGCTGGGTGCCGCCGGCGCCTCGCTGCCGCACGCCAGCGCCAGCAGCAGGGCCAGAGAGAAGAGGATGGTTCTGAAAGACCTCATACTGACCAGTCCTTTCCCCTCCGAGGACAGAAAGACTCCCGCCCGCGCGGTGGGCCGTGCTGACGGGCCTGGGGCGGTACACTGACCGCGGGCATTGCCCACGGTGGCGCGCCAGGCCAGCGGGACCACGGGAGGCCAGGAGTCCATGTCATGCGGCGCATAATAAAAAAGCCCTGCTCCGAGTAGGGATGCAGGGCCATACAACGCCGATGCCTGTACCTTTCCTCGAAGGCCCGAGACATTGACGAGGGCAGTGGACCGGACTCGTCCGCTGAGACCTTTGCGGGACTCCTGTGCGGACCTACCGTTGCGGGACAGTGCCGGACTTGGACCGGCTTCCTCTTTTAAGCCTTTGAGGCACCCTCGCCCGCTATTGGATTGTGGCAAATATAACCAGCGCCTGGCCTTTTGTCAATAGCGGCCCTGGATGGTGCCTTCCCCCATCCCTTCTTGATAGAGGTGGGTGGACTTCACCCCAGCCATGTAAGAGCAAGACGTTGGCCTATCTATTGCCCCCCTCCACTCCACACGTGGTCCAGAAGGGGCAGATTTTGGACCTCCACGGGGAGAGTCGGAGGGCAGGCCCAATAGAGACGCCCTCCAGGGCGGCACAGGCAGTGCCATCCTCAAGGCAGTTGACATGCTATGTATGCTGTGTTAGATTCTTTTGCAACAACTGGGCAGCACTATAAACAGAGATAGACCCTGCCATTGGGTAACTGTTTATAGCAAGCTAGCACCAGCCATAAGGAGGGTCTAGTATGGCAGGAGAAGGAAAGGTCCAGGTCGAAATCGTATACTGCGTACCCTGCGCCCACTTCGGGACGGCGGCCTGGATGGCCTCCGAGTTCTTTGCTGAGGGCGGCAAGGAAGTGGCTTTGAAGATTACGCCTGGGGTCGGTGGCATTCTCCAGGTGTATGTGGACGGCCAGAAGATCTACGACAAGAAAGAGGAAAACAACCAGTTCCCCACGCTGCCTCGCGTGAAACAGATGCGCGCGGTCGTCCGGGAGAAGCTGTCAGCGGCCCTTGCCGCGGCCGATAACTAACCACTCCTTACGGTACCCGACACTCTGAAGGGAAGGCCCTGGCCCATACGGCCCAGGGCCTTCCCTTTTCTGCTCCTGGCTTGACAGCCGCATGCCTCCGGTTAACAATTGGCGTGCCAGGCGGGACCTGGCACGAGCCACAAGGGAGGACTTCAGCAGTGGTCAGCGCCCTGGAAGGCATCACTGTGCTGGACCTGACGCAGGGCATGGCCGGTGCCCTGACTACCATGTTCCTCTGTGACAACGGCGCCAGGGTCATCCATGTTGGCACGCCTGGGGAAGAAAATGCCCGCTCCGGGCCGGGCTACCTGGTGTGGGACAGGGGCAAGGAAAGCGTGGCGCTGGACATAACCAGGGACACGGCCACCTTCCACAAGCTACTGGCCCGGACCGATGTGTTGCTGGAAAGCTTCCCTCCATCATCGCCGCTGCAGGAGCTTGTTAGCGACTCCAGACTGTCGGCCATAAACCCCAGGCTGGTCCACTGCTCCATCACCGCTTACGGCCTCCAGGGGCCGCTTAGCGACGAGCCAGCCCAGGATGACCTGGTCATGGCCCGCATGGGCATCCTGGCGGGCCAGCCTTCCTTCCGCCCCGGCCCTGTCCACGTCATACATCCGCTGCCCAGTGTAGGCGCCGCGCTGCTGGCGGCCCTGGGTATAGTCGCGTCGCTGTACGCGCGGGAGAAGTCGGGGGCGGGCAGAAAGGTGGAGACCTCCCTCATGGCTGGCGCGCTGCTGTACGCCAGCAAAGTCCAGGGGGAGAAACTCACCCAGCGCGTGTACCACACCATTCCGGCCGGCGGCGGGCCGTTCTACAGCCTCTTCCAGTGCGCCGATGGCCAGTGGATACACATAGGCTGCATACACGGCGGCTTCGTGGACCTGGCGGCTGCCGCCATGGGCATCGCCGACATCGTGGCCGACCCCAAGTACGGCGATGGCCGCATGCCACGCTCCGAGGAGGCCCGGCAGGAGCTTTTTGACATCGTGGCCGGCGTGGTCAAGACCAGGCCATACCAGGAGTGGGCACGGATTTTCGAGGAAGCCGACGTCCCCTATGCCCGCGCCTGCACCACCGAGGAGGCCATGGACAATCCCCAGGTGCAGGCCAACGGGATGGTCATAGAGCTACAGGACCCCAGGGCGGGCAAGGTCATCCAGATGGGCCTGCCCATCCAGCTCTCGGGGACACCCGGGCAGGTGCGAGGGCCGCGCCCTCTGCCGGGGCAGCACACAGGCCAGGTGCTTTCGGCGTTGTCACCAGGGCCGTCTGACCATGGCAGCGCCATGCCCCAGGGCCAGACCCTGGACCCGCCGCTGAGGGGCGTCAGGGTGCTGGAGATTACCAACGTCATCGCCGGGCCGACGGCGGGCAAGCTGCTGGCCGACCTCGGCGCCGACGTGGTGAAGCTGGAGTCGCCCGACGGCGATATCTCTCGCCCCACCAGCCCCTACTACTTCGTGTACCTCAACTGCAACAAGCGCTCCATATCAGTGGACACCCGCACCGCCGAGGGCCGTGAGGTAGCTCGGCGGCTGGCGGCCCGGGCCGATGTGTTGCTGGCCAACATGCGCCCCGGCGCTACCGACCGCATGGGCATCGGCACCGAGGCCTTGAAGGCCCTCAACCCGCGCATCATAGAGGCCCATGTCACCGCTTATGGCTGGACCGGCCCCTATGCCCACCGCCCTGGCGTGGACCCTCTGGCCCAGGCGCTGATGGGCCTCCAGCGCGCCCAGGGCGGCCCGGACAACCCGCCGGTCTTCCTGGGCAGGCTGGCGCCCACCGACTACACGGCGGGCACCATGTGCGCCCTGGGCGTCGCCCTGGCCCTCTTCGACAGGGAGCGCACAGGAGTCGCCCAGCGGGTGTACACCAACCTCCTCAACGGGGGCATTGTCCTGAGCTCCGACGCCTTCATGCGCTACCAGGGCAGGCCGCTGCGCCGCCTGGCGGACAGAGGCCAGTATGGCCTGAGCACCCTTCACAGGCTCTACGAGACGGCCCGTGGCTGGCTGTACCTGGCCGCCGAGGATGAGCAGGCGTGGCATGCCCTCTGCCGCGCCCTGGGCCGACCAGACCTGGCCGCCGATGGGCGCCTGGCGTCCTGCAGCGCGCGCCAGCGCCACGATGAGGCCCTGGCCGCCGAACTGGAGCGGACCTTCAAAACGCGCCCGGCCCAGGAATGGGTGCGCCTGCTGAGGCAGGCGGGCGTCCCCTGCGCCCCCGTGGTGGAGGGCTACGACCAGGGCTTCTTCGAAGACCCTCACGTGCTGGCCAACGACATGGTCACCGAGCACCAGCACCCCACCTTCGGGCGACTCCTGCTGTCCCGTGGCCTGTTGCGGTTCCACGGTACCGCCGCTGTCACGGGCAGGCCAACGCCTCTCCTGGGCGAGCACACGCGGCCTGTCCTGGCGGAGGCGGGGTACTCCCCTGAGCAAATCAGAGGCCTGTACGAGAAGGGCGTGGTGAAGACCGAGGAGCCTCCACGCGGCCAGTAACAGCCCTCCACTGGCCCAGGCTCGCACATGGCCGTCCGTAGGCTTTTTGGGGGATTGACTTTGGTGCTCCTGTTTCACTAACATACCCCACATACATCATGTTGATTGCCCCCATTAATATGCCACTGTAACATTGTCCCACCTTTATTCTCTCTGACTGCTGTTAATGGGGACACATATGGCCTGTTGGATACCGCAAAGCAAGAAAAGAGGTAAGGACATGTTACTTCGTAGCAGCGCCAGAACGTGTGTGGGCCTTCTATCATTAGTAGCTGGCCTTTTGCTGGTGACAGCGGCATGCAGCGGAGCAGAGCCAACGGCCACTCCCCGGGCTCCAACGGCTACCACTGCGCCGGCGGCGCAGCCGGCAACTCCCACCAGGGTCGCGGCCACGGCCACCAGCGCCCCGGTGGGGCAGCCGGCAACTCCCACCAGAGTCGCGGCCACGGCCACTCCAGTGCCGGCCGCGCCTACTCCCACTTCAGCGCCTTCCGGGCAGGCCCCGTCCGGGACCATCACCGCGGCGGTACAGAGCGTTGACGTTGCCAGCGGCTATCCGGTGGACTGCCTGTGGTGCGCGTCCATCACCGTGGCGGGCGCCCATGAGACGCTCTTCCACGCGGTGCGCAACTCCGACGGCAGCATCGGCCTTGCCCCCATGCTGGTGGAGTCCTGGACTACAACCCCTGACCTCAAGTACAGTGACTTCAAGATCCGCCAGGGCGTAAAGTTCCACAAGGGCTTCGGTGAGCTTACGGCGGAGGACATCGCCTATACCTTCAACGCGCTGAACCCCAAGGTAACGCCTGAGGCCCGGCACGACAGCGGGGGCGAGGTAGGCCAGGCGCTGAACAAGGTTGACGTTATTGATACCTACACCGCCAGGTTCAACTGGGCGGCCCTCAGCGGCACGACCTTCATCCAGTTGTTCGCCGACGCTGGCGAAGGCATAGGCGTCTTCCCCAAGAAGGCCTTCGACCAGCAGGGCGAGCAGTGGATGCGGCTTAACATCGTGGGGACCGGCCCCTTCGAGATGGAGGAGTGGACCCAGCAGAAGGGCATGTTCCTGAGGGCCTTCCCCGACCACTGGCGCAAGACACCCTATGTGGAGAGGTTCATTTACCTGGAGGTCCCCGAGCCTTCCACCCGCCGGGCTATGATGGAGAGCGGCGAGGCCCAGATCGCGGCCATTGACCTCAAGGACTGGCCTGCGCTGCTGGGCCGCGAGTTCAGGAAGGCCCCGGAGGCGACCCAGAACTCCCACGCCTTCCCCTTCGGCGGCAACTACTGGGAGAACACCGACCCCAACACCGGCGCGCCGCTGGAGCGCGTGCGCGATACCTCCCGGGCCTGGATCGGCGACCCTTACGAGCTGGGGCCTGAGTTCAATCCCAACACCCCATCCATGCAGCGGGCGCTCAAGGTGCGCCAGGCCCTCAACATGAGCATTGACCGGGAGACCATCAACGACGTCATACTGTCGGGCCTGGGTGAGATTGCCTACATCGGCGGCGTCAGCGTCACCGACCCCATATGGAAGGCCAACGCTGACAAATGGAAGGTCGAGTACAACCCGGACAAGGCCAAGCAGTTGCTGACGGAAGCGGGCTACGCCAACGGCTTCACCGCCTACTGGTGGGCGGGCCTGGAGAGCGCCCACATCGAGGAGGCCGAGGCCATCGCCGCCGACTGGCTGGCCAAGTTCAACATCAAGTCGGAGATAGACCGGCGCACCTACACCACCATCCGGCCCAACCTGGTGAGCCGGACCTTCCCGGTGCTGCGCATGCACGGCTGCTGCACCGACCCTGGCCCGTGGCCCAGGGAGTGGATCTGGAGCGCCCTGGGTGTGAACAGCTACAACCACGGCCTGGAGGTGCCCAAGGCCACCGAGGTCATGCGCAAGAAGCTGGCCGCCAAGGACGAGGCCGAGATGGCCCAGCTTACCGTGGAAATGACCGACTACATCTCCCAGTGGCAGCTCCTGGCGGCCATCGTCGAGGTAGCCACCGCGCCCCTGTACAACTCTAACAGGATCGCGGACTGGCAGATGAGCCCTTACATCAACACCCGGCTGGGAGGCATACGTAACCCTGAGTACGTGAGGCCCAAGTAGGGGCCAGGCCGGTAACCGAAACGCTTCAGGGGAGGTCCAATGCGAGCCTTTGTGCTCCGACGGTTCGGCACATCCTTGCTGGCCCTCTTCGGGGCCACCATCCTGGTATTCAGCCTGTCCAGGTTCCTGGGCGACCCGCGTGTGTTGCTTCTTCCTGACCAGGGCTACGGCATGGACCCATCGGTCTGGCAGAAGGCCTTCGAGGAGCTACACCTGGATGACCCCGTGCCTGTGCAGTACGCCTACTGGCTGTGGGACCTGCTGAGGGGCGACCTGGGCCTGGACCTCCAGGACAGAGCGCCCCTGGCGCCCAAGCTGCCGGCCAAGTTCGGCCCGACCTTCCGGCTGGCCCTGGCCTCCTGGGTGCTGGCTACCCTGGTGGGCATTCCCCTGGGCGTCGTCTCGGCGGTCAAGAGGGGCAGCATAATGGACTATTTCGCCCGCACTTTCGCGCTGCTGGGCCAGACCCTGCCCACTTTCTGGATCGCCATCCTGGGCATACTGGTGTTCGCCGTCTGGCTGCACTGGCTGCCCGTGGCCGGCATGGGCGAGGGGATAGCCATCCGCAACTACGTGCTGCCCAGCCTGACGCTGGGGTGGTTTGCCGCAGCGGGCTATATGCGGCTGGTGCGCTCGGCCATGCTGGATGTGCTGGACTCGGAGTACATCAAACTGGCCCGCGCCAAGGGTGTGGGGAACACGGCTATCGTCTGGAAGCACGCCTTCAAGAACGCCGCCATCGCCCCTCTAACTTACTCTGGCCTGCTGCTGGGCGGGTTGATAAGCGGCTCCATTGCCGTGGAGGTAGTGTTCGCCTGGCCGGGCATCGCCAGGTATGGCGTGGACGCCGTCAGCACCAACAACTTCACCGTGCTGGCGGTGGTGACACTCATCTTCACGGCGGCCTACGTTGTGCTTAACTTCCTGGTGGACATCCTGTACGCCTTCGTGGACCCGAGGATTCGCTACTCCTGAAGGGGACAAGCGGGACTATGGCTCAAGCAGAACTCAACATACCAGCGCTGCCACGCAAGACCGGCGGCGTCGCCGTTACCCTCCAGTGGCTTTCACGCTGGCCGGTGGTGCCGGGGATAATCATGGGGTGTATGGTCATAGTGGCCATTTTTGCCCCATGGGTATCTCCCCACCCGCCCTTGCAGAACAGCCTCAGAGAGCGCAACTCGCCACCCGTCTGGTACGAGAAGGGTAGCTGGGACCACATCCTGGGCACGGACACTGTGGGGCGCGACCTGCTGAGCCGGCTTATATACGGCTCCCGCGTCTCGCTCATGGTGGTGGCCGTGGCGCTGGTCAGCGGCACAGTGGTGGGGACTACCCTCGGCCTGGTGGCGGGCTACTTCGGTGGCGTGCTGGACGAGGTCATAATGCGCATCGTGGACATCTGGCTGGGGCTGCCGTTTATCCTCGTGGCGCTGGTGGCCGCGGTCGTCATCGGCCCCGGCCTGACTACCATGATGGGCCTGCTGGCGCTGCTGGCATGGGCCGGCTTCGTGCGCAATGTCCGCGCCGAGGTGCTGACGCTCAAGACCAGGGACTACGTGGCGCTGGCCAACGTCGCCGGCGCGCCCACCAGCCGCATCCTGTTCCGGCACATTCTCCCTGGCGTTGTGAACACCGTCTTGGTCATAGCCAGCCTGCGCTCCGGCCAGCTCATACTGGCAGAGGCATTCCTCAGCTTTCTGGGTGCCGGCATCCCACCGCCAACGGCGACCTGGGGCTCCATGATCGCCGATGGCCGCAACTACCTGCGCGACGCCTGGTGGATCGCCGTCTTTCCGGGGATTGCCATTGGCCTCACCGTCATGTCCCTCAACTTCCTGGGCGACTGGATGCGCGACCGCTTCGACCCGCGCCTGCGGCAGCTTTAGGCGTGGCCGAATTCCCCCTGCAGGTAGCTAGAGGGCAGTAGCGCCATCCCCCTGTCCTGCGTATATACTGGTAGCTGGCCCACGCGGTCCCGATGGGGTGTTCCTGTTCCGCCCTGGCCTCCTTCTGTCTTGAAGGACAGGGGGGTGTGGTCGTCCCCATGTGACCGCCTCCCGCCTGGCTTCAAGGGCTGTCCGCTCCTGGCCCCTGGAGGGGAGAAGGTCAGGATGAGCGTGAAGATGGGCTGTGAGAGTTACCAGGCGGTCCAGCCTGCCCCGCCGTTTCCTGTGTTATGGCGCTTTATCCTCGTGCTTCCCACATGCTCAGGGCCTTGCGCCTGAAAGTGCCGCCCGCGCGGTGGCTATCCCTGCCCGCCAGGGGTGCCTGGCGGGCGCCGCTGGCCGTGGCGGCGCTGGGGACAGGGGCCGCTGCCCAGGCCCTCCTGGGCGCTGACCATCTGCTGGTGGCTGCCATCCTCTACCTGGCGGCTGTGATCGGCCTGGCGCTGGCAGCGGCCGGCCTGTCCCTGTCCGCCTTTGAATGCAGCGACAGAGCAGCCATGGCCCGGCAGGAATACCCCCCTGGGCCATTCCAGGATGCCGGCACCCCGGCGGCCACCTGGCCCCCATTGCAAGGGGCCACCCGGAGGATGGGGGCGGCGGTCCTGGCCGGTGGCGCCGGCATGCTGGCCGCCAGCCTGGCGTTGTTCGCTGATGGGCCAGACGCCATGGCCTGGTGGCTCTATGGCGGCTCCATGATGGCCCTGCTGCTCGGCCTGCCGGCCGTTGATGGCCGCTGGACCGACCTGGCGCGCCGCCTCCGCCAGGGGCCGCTGGCCTCCGTGGGCCTGTCGGATGCCGTCCATTGGGCCTTGCTGGCGGCGGTGTTGCTGCTGGCGCTGCTGGTGCGCCTGTACCACCTGGACACGCTGCCAGCCGGGCTGTGGTACGACGAGGCGGACAACATCTACCAGGCCAACCGCATCCAGAAGGACCCGGGCGCCGCCCCGGTCTATGTGCCTTCCACCAATCTCCCCAGCTTTTACCTGCTGCCCGTGGCGGGCGTTATCGAGCTGGCAGGCGTTTCCATCACGGCGGGCCGGCTGGCGAGCGTCATGTTCGGCCTGGCTGGCGTGGCGGTGGCCTTCCTGCTGGGCAGGCTGGCCTTCGGGCCATGGCTGGGGCTGGTGGCCGCGCTGCTGACCGCTGTGATGCGCTGGCACCTTAACTGGAGCCGCATCGGCATGCATGGCATCACGACGCCGCTCTTCGCGGCCCTGGCCGCCTACCTCACGCTGCGAGCGCTGCGCAGTGGCCGCGCCTGGGACTATGGCTACGCCGGCGTGGCACTGGGCCTGAGCTTGTGGGCCTACGCCCCTTCCCGGCTCTTCCCCCTGGTGGTGGCCTTCATGCTGGTGCATTACCTCGTGTTCCAGCGCCCGGACTTCAGGCGTTTCGCCGGCAAGGTGCTGCTCATGGGTGTCGCGGCGGCCATGGTCGCGGCGCCGGTGCTGGAGTCGGCGATGCTGGAGGCAGGCCAGTTCTTTGGCCGCACCGCCACGACCTCGGTCTTTTCCATGCTGCCGCCTGGCGAGGCGCTGGGCGAGGTACGCACCAGCCTGTGGAAGCACGCGCTGATGTTCAACTACCACGGCGACCTGAACGCCCGCCACAACCTTCCCGGCGCTCCCATGCTGGACTTCGGGATGGGGGTGCTGTTCGTCCTGGGGCTTGGCCTGGCCCTGGCGCGCTGGCGCCGGGTGGAGCTGGCGGCCCTCCCGGCATGGGTGCTGGTGATGGTGGTGCCGGGAGTCATAACCCTGCCCTGGGAGGCGCCCCAGTCCTTGCGGGCCATCGGCGTCGTGCCGGCGGTGATCATGTGCGCGACGCTGGCGCTCCATGCCCTCTGGCGCGCCGGCCGGTCGGCGACCTGGCCATGGGCGCGACGGGCGCTGCCGGCGGTCATGCTGGGAGCACTGGGCGCCATGGCCTTTGCCAACATCCACACCTACTTTGGCGCTCAGGCGCGCCACCCGGCGGTGTACTCAGCCTTCTCCACCGACGAAACGCTGCGGACGCGGGACATGCTGACGCAGCAGGGTAGAGGCTACACGCTCCTTACATCCAGGCAGTTCCTGTATGGCCTGACCACGGCGGTGCTGGCGCCAGAGGTCCGCTACGAGGTGCTCAGGCCGCCTGACCGGATACCCATTGACGTGACCCAGGTCTGGAAGGGCGCAGCGGTATATATCGAGCCCCGAGAGGCCAGCTTCTACCGTCTGCTGCGGACTTACTATCCTGATGGCGAGTTCCGCCAAGTCCTCCCGCCCGGCGGAGGGGACGTGCTGTACTACTCGGCGCTTATCAGCCGGGAGCAGATGGAGTCCTCCCTGGGCCTGGAGGCGCGCTATGCCTTCGCCGACGGGACTATACAGGAGGCCATAGTCAGCGAGACCGAGGCTGCCTGGTTGCTGGAAGAGCTGCCCGCTGGCCCTCCCTTCGATGTCACCTGGAAGGGGACGCTGCATATCGTCCAGCCCGGCGAGTACCTGCTGCGGCTGGAAGGCCCGGCCTCGGCGGAGGTCTGGCTTGATGGCGTGCGCCTGCTGTGGCGGGAGCGCCGGTCGGTGCGCGTGCTGCCAGCGGTGGGCCTGCACTGGCTGGAGGTGCGCGCCCACGTAACCGACACGGCCAGCGCCCTTCGCCTGCTGTGGCAGCCTCCTCATGGAAAGCTGGGGCCGGTGCCGCCCCAGTACCTCTACCACGGCCCGGTGCGCCCGGTGGGCCTGGCCGGCAGGTTCTACAGCTCGGGTATAGAGCAGGGCACGCCCGATGCCATGCACGTGACGCCAGCCCTGGACGTATTCTACTATGACCCCGTGCTGCAGGAGCCGTACCTGGCTGTGTGGGAGGGCACACTGGAGGCCCCGGTAGGCGGCGACTACCGCTTCCGTGTGCTGGGAGCGGGCACACTGCGGCTGTTCCTGGACGGCCATCTCATAGCCCAGGACCCGGAAACGCCCTGGCTGCACTCGCAGGCCGGAATAGCGCTGGGCGCCGGCCAGCACCGCGTCCGGCTGGAGTACAGGCCCCTGGCGCCACCGTCACAGTTCGAGGTGCAGTGGGCCGCGCCAGGCCAGGAGCTGGGGCCTGTGCCCATCGAGGCGCTGTCGCCCGCCCCGGAGCACATGTTCAGGGTCGTGGAGGAGTCCAGGTGAGGGGCTACCGACAAGGTAACGGCCCGACGGTGCTTCCCAGCAGTTATTTCCTCTCCCTTGACGGCCCATAAGTGGACAGCTTTCCCGCTAGCCCCTTCGACAGGCCCAGAGCGTGCCCCGAGCTGAGTCGAGGGGGCAGGCACTGGCCTTCCCCAAAGGGGGCTGGCCCTGCCGCTGTTGCCTGACAGGCGCAGGCCAACCGGTGCCACCACGCCGATTCGCCCTGTTGTGGGCCTTCAGCCCCCCAGTGCCGCTGGCGGCCGGCCCTCCAGGTAGGTGGTGTGCTGGAAGGCGTCCTGGACGGGAAAGAAGACCAGCAGCCGGGCATCCCCGGGGCCGACGCTGGTGAAGCCGTGAGGGGTGTCCGGCGGGATGACCAGCGTGTGCTCCGGCCCGACCCTTTGCACCTGCCCGCCGATGCGTACCTCCAGCATACCCTCCAGTATGACGATAAGCTCGTCCGCCCTGTGCTGGTGCAGCGGCGCGCCGGCGCCCACACCCACCACGAAGATGGACAGGCTGCTGCTGGTGGTGCCATCGCCGGGCCGGGTGACGTCCCACTTGCGGTGGTCTGGCCGCCAGGGCACTTCCGGAAGGTCGCTGTGGTCTATGATGGGCATTTTCTATGTCTCTGCTGCCAAGTCTGGGATAGCGGTATATACCGTCTTTGCTCCAAAGGGGCGGCCAACTCTCTCCCGACCGGCTGGCTGAGGTATATATTCCCCTGATGCCAGCCTGTATAGCCTGCTGGAAGCCTGGGCTGGCACCGTGAGGAATACCCCGTCAGCCCGCCAGGGGAGAAGCAGACCTGGTATAAACCCTAATGGGCCGTAGGGTGCCATGTCAATATGGCACGCCATGTCACCGGCCAGCCACAGCGGGGCCAGACGGCCACCTTTGCCTCACGGCGCCAGCCCAAAGTGGCCAGGAGCGTGTCCCGAGAATCGTTGACAAGGTATCCCTGTTGACACTATACTTTGCCCAGAAAGACCCGAAAGCTGCGTCAACAGTGGCTAATCTTACTAGATGCATGACACCTGAGGTGGCGCAATAGTGGGGGGCCTCCCTTCCTCCCCACCACCTCATCGCCCCAACCCCTCCTGTCCCCATCACCACCCAGCCCGTTGTTGTCCCCTTTCGTCGAAGGAATCGGTCTTGTTCCAGTAAAGCAGGTCAGTTTTGATATGGCCAGATTTATTTTTGTTACAGGCGGCGTAGTAAGCTCGGTGGGCAAGGGCATAACGGTAGCATCCATTGGACGCATCCTCAAGAGTCGCGGCATATCAGTGTCGGTCCTCAAACTAGACCCCTATCTCAACGTGGACCCGGGCACCATGTCGCCCTATCAGCACGGCGAGGTCTTTGTGACCAACGACGGCTGCGAGACAGACCTGGACCTGGGCCACTACGAGCGCTTCATAGACGTGGACCTGACCAGGTCTTCCAACGTTACCGCCGGGCAGATATATAGCGACGTCATCGCCCGCGAGAGACGCGGCGAGTTCCTGGGCGGCACCATCCAGACGGTGCCCCACGTTACCGATGCCATCAAGCAGCGCATCCTGAACCTGGCGGAGGAGAGCAAGGCGCAGGTCATAGTGGTGGAGGTGGGCGGCACAGTGGGCGACATCGAGGGCCTGCCCTTCCTGGAGGCCATCCGCCAGATGCGCAACGAGGTGGGCAGGGACAACGTCCTGTACATCCACGTGACGCTGCTGCCCTACATATCCTCCACCAGGGAGCTAAAGACCAAGCCAACGCAGCACAGCGTTCGGGAGCTGCGCAGCATCGGCATCCAGCCCGACGCCATCATCTGCCGCAGCGATTATCCCGTCACCGAGGATATCAAGCGCAAGATTGCCGTCCATTGCGACGTGCCCCTCAAAGGCGTCATAGCCCTGCTGACAGTCCCCACAGTGTACGAGGTCCCGCTGATCCTGGAGGAGGAGGGCCTGGGAGACCTGATCCTGGAGGGCCTGCGCCTGCCTGACTCGGAGCGGGACATGGCCCAGTGGCGCACCATGGTTGAGGCCATCAAACGGCCCAAGGAGCCTATCTCCATAGCGGTTGTGGGCAAGTACGTTGACCTCCAGGACTCGTATATATCGGTGAAGGAGGCCTTGCTCCATGCCGGACTGGCCCATGGCCGGGATGTCCAGGTGCACTGGGTACACTCGGAAGAGGTGGAGCAGCAAGGCCCCGAGCGCTTCTTGCGCTCGGTCAATGGCATCGTGGTGCCGGGCGGCTTCGGCCCTCGCGGCATAGAGGGCATGGTCAAGACCGCGGAGTACGCCCGTGCCCACCGCGTGCCTTACCTGGGCCTCTGCCTGGGCTTGCAGGTCCTGGTCATAGAGGTGGCCCGCCACCTGCTGGGCATGGACAGGGCCAACTCCACCGAGTTCGACCCCAACACGCCTGACCCGGTAATTGACTTCATGGCCGATCAGCGGGAGATAACCCAGATGGGCGGCACCATGCGGCTGGGCGTCTATCCTTGCGACATAGTGGCCGAAAGCTGGGCCGAGAAGGCCTATGGCCTGGGGCGCGTGTACGAGCGACACCGCCATCGCCTGGAGTTCAACAATGCCTACCGCGAGCAGTTCGAGGCGGTGGGCCTGTGGCCCACGGGCCTTTCCCCCGATGGCCGCCTGGTGGAGATAATGGAGATGGTGGACCAGCCCTTCATGGTGGGGGTCCAGTTCCATCCCGAGTTCCTGTCGCGGCCCAACCGACCTCACCCGCTGTTCCGCGAGTTCATCGGAGTGGCCAAGGAGACTATCCGGGAGGGTGGCCAGCACCCACTGCCACTGGAGTCCTCCAATTCTCAGGCCAGGGTATAGACGAAAAGCGACCAGGTATGCTAATATCAAAGAGGTTATCCCCCACTCGGTAACTTCTTCCTGTATTCAGCCTGCAAGAGTCGAAGGCCTGTTGGCCCCCTTGCGTGCTGAGAGACCAGACCTTGCCAGAGCCCTTCAACAGTCTCCTGTGATTTCCCTGGTAAAAGCGGGCGTCGCAAGTCTGGGACGGAGTGCATATATCTCCCAGTGTCGTGCGATTCTGCCAATTTGTTGACACTCGTAGGATTGCCAGGCTGGGACCATGACGCCCTACGCCTGGAATATCCTGTGGACTTGTCCCACCTCAGAGCATGGCGGTAATTTGCTTTCCACCTCCTGGACGGTAACCAAGAGCCAGCAAGTCTCATGCAGAGCCACCGGAGGGCTGCTGGAAGACGGGCAGCGTGTGATTTCCAAAGCGATGAGTCTTCTCAAGGCGTAGGTGGAGACCAGAGCCCCATACCTCTCGATGCCTGCGACTTGCTAGTCAGCAGGCTGGAAGGGCATAGGTGCAGGTGAGTGTGTCGGCTGAGGTATGCCTGGTATGGACCTAGCCCAAGCTCCTGATACGGCCCGCCATGACGCCTTGCGCCTGATTCTCGGTAGGGCCACGGCCAGACTCCCGCCAGCGGGAACGGACGCGCTGGAACCATGAACCGCATTGCATGAAAAAGGAGACTGGAAGAAGGGCAAAGAGATAATCCCTCGGAGTAGGAAATGACTCTAACGGAATTGCAAAGCAAGACTAACGAAGAACTCCTGGAGATGGCCCGTGAAATGGGCATACTGGAGAATGGCTCCATGCCCAGGAGGCAGGAGCTACTCATGAAGCTGCTCCAGGCCCAGGCAGAGCAGCAGGGCCACATCCTGGCAACGGGCATCCTGTCCATTGTCAGCGAGGGCTACGGCTTCCTGCGGCAGAACGGCAACCATCCGGGGCCAGGCGACGTGTACGTCTCCCAGTCCCAGATACGCCGCTTTGGCCTGCGCACCGGCGACCAGGTGACCGGCCAGGTGCGGCCTCCCAAGGACGGCGAGAGGTACTTTGGACTGGTGCGCGTGGAGGCGGTCAACGGCGTTGACCCCGACGCGGCCCGCAACCGCCCCAATTTCGAAGACCTCACGCCCATATTCCCCACCGAGCAGATCAAGCTGGAGACCACCCAGGACAACCTGTCCCAGAGGCTGGTGGACCTGGTGGCCCCCATAGGCCGGGGCCAGCGCGGCCTCATCGTGTCTCCTCCCAAGGCAGGCAAGACCACACTGCTGAAGCACATCGCCAACGGCATCACCGCCAATGCTCCCGACATCCATCTCATGGTGGTGCTTATAGGCGAGCGCCCGGAGGAGGTCACCGATGTCATGCGCTCGGTGGACGGCGAGGTCTTCAGCTCCACCTTCGATGAGCCGGTGGAGGACCACTGCCGGGTGGCGGAGCTTGCCCTGGAGCGCGCCAAGCGCCTGGTGGAGGGCGGCCGGCACGTGGCCATCCTGCTGGACAGCATCACCCGCCTGACCCGCGCCTATAACCTGGCGGTGCCCAGCAGCGGCCGCACGCTGTCAGGCGGCATAGACCCCGTGGCCCTGTACCCACCCAAGCGCTTCTTCGGCGCGGCGCGCAACACCGAAGGTGGCGGCAGCCTGACCATTATCGCCGCCTGTCTCGTGGATACCGGCAGCCGCATGGACGACGTTATCTACGAAGAGTTCAAGGGCACCGGCAACCTGGAGATCCACCTGGACCGCAGGCTATCCGAGCGCCGCATCTTCCCTGCCATTGACATACAGCGCAGCGGCACCAGGCGCGAGGAGCTGCTGCTGGACGAGACAACCCTGCGCCAGGTGTGGCTGCTGCGCCGCATGGTGGGCATGATATCCGCCGATGGCACTACCTCAGCCGAGGCCACGGAGCGGGTGCTGGAGCGCCTGGCCAAGACCCGCGACAACCGCGAGTTCCTTATGACCCTCAGCCGCGAGTTCTAGCCCGACCTGGCAGGGGCTAGGACTGGCTGAGGCCGCCGTCCAGGTAGATGGTCTCGCCGGTCATGTAGTTGGAGGCGTCGGAGACCAGGTACAGCGCCAACAGCCCGACCTCGCGTAGCTCGCCGACGCGGCCCAACGGCACGGTAGTCCTGGCACGCTCCCTGCTGGCGGCGACCTGCGCCGGGTCGCCTGTCTCGGGGTCGGGGAACATGCCTGGCGCGATGGAGTTGACGGTGATGCCGTAGGGCGCCCACTCCAGCGCCAGCGTCTGGGTCAGCCGCACCAGCCCGGCCTTGGCTGCCGAGTAGGCCAGCAGGCCGGGGCTGCCCTTGCGGGCCGCGAAGCCGCTGATGTTTATGACCTTGCCCCTGCGCCGCTCCAGGAAGTGAGGCCCCACGGCCCGGCAGCCCAGGAAAGCCTCGGTCAGGTTAATGTCCACGACGCGGCGCCACTCCTCGTCAGTGAGCGGCCCCGCCTCACGGGAGCCTGGCAGTGGCACCAGGGGCTTGCGGATGGCATCGCCCAGGTTGTTGATGAGCACGTCAATGTGCCCCCAGCGCTCCAGCGCCAGCCTGACAGTCCTTTCCCAGTCCTCGGCCCTGGTGGCGTCGGCGGTTATGGTCTCGATGGGGTGCCCGGCGTCGGCCAGCTCTTGGGCCAGGGCCTTGAGGTAGCGGTCCGTCAGCGCAGTGACCATGACCCTGGCGCCCGCCTCGGCCAGCACCCGGGCTATGCCCTTGCCTATGCCCCGTGCTGCCCCGCTGATGATGACCGTCCTGCCCTCGATTTCGAACTCCCTGGGTACCATGGCTGTCCTCCCGCGATTTGCCTGGGCCTGTGAGCAACAGTGCCTGGTGGTCGCCCTTGCCCGGCCTGGCCGTGGCAGGGCCGACCCGAGAGGGTATTATACCGGGTCTGCCTGAAAAAGGTCCTCGCCCCCCGGCTGACCGGGTGGGAGAAAGAGAACAGGCACTCTTGCCTTACAGTGCCTGTGACGGGCCAGGGGAAGGGGGCGGCCCTACCCCGGCAGATGGGCCAGGGCCTGCCGCACGAAGTCCACGCCCACCAGACCAGACCAGGCGGCCACCAGCCTGGCGGTAGTCGGCCCGGGCAGCTCGCCGCCGATGCGCAGTCCGTTGAGGGTCGCCACGGGCAGCATGCAGTAGCGCGTGCTGGATATGAAGGCCTCCTCGCACACGTAGACGTCGTAAGGCGAGTATTCCCCCTCGTCCACGGGCACCTTGAGGGCCTCGGCCAACTCCAGCACGGTCTGCATGCTGATGCCGGGCAAGACGTTGCGCCTGTTGGGCAGCTTGATACGCCCATCCTGGACGAACATAAAGTTGGCGCCGGTGCACTCGGTTATGTTCCCCTCCTGGTCCAGCATCAGGGGGAAGACCTGCTGGCCGCCCTGTTTGGCGTTGGCCGGCACCTCCTGCACCGGGACGCCGTAGGTCGTGGGCGTCACTATGCGCACGCCGCGGATGTAGCTCTGGGCGAAGGCGGCAAAGTCCAGCGGCTGACAGTATATGACTACGTTGACGCCGGGCTTGCCGCCAGGCGAGTCCACTGGCCGCAGGCTCACCACCTGGCTGATGACGAACTCGTCCCCAGGGAGCAGCAGATGTCGGTTGGCCTCCAGGATACCCAGGGTCACGGCCTCCATCTGCTCCAGGGTCATGCCAGGGTCAATGCGCGCCCATGTCAGGCCACGGTACAGCCGCTCCAGGTGCTGGCGCAGCTTGAAGACACGGCCATTGAAGGTGCGCTCGCTGTCGTAAAACCCCTGGGCCGCCTGGAAGTCCCTCCCGCGCATCAGGGCGACGGCCTCGCTGTGGGGCACGATACTGCCATTGAGGTACATGACCAGTTCGCGCTGTTTGCCCATAGCTCACTTCCCCAGCAGGGCCGTGACAGGGGGCAAAAGGGCCACCCTAGCGCCCCCGCATCATTTCCTGCACTGTGCTGCCTATATCCGCCGGCCTGGGTATGATGGTGACTCCGGCGGCCGCCAGCGCCTTCATCTTCTCGTCAGCGCGGGCGGCTGAGCCGGTGATGATGGCGCCGGCATGGCCCATGCGCTTCCCCGGCGGCGCGCTCTGCCCCACTATGAGGGCCGCGACAGGCTTGGTGAACTCGCTCTTGATGAACTCGGCGGCCTCCTGCTCCTTGGTGCCGCCGATCTCGCCGATAAGCACCACGCCTTCCGTCTCGGGGTCCGCCTGGAACTTCCTCAGGATGTCCACGAAGGTGGTGCCGCTCACCGGGTCGCCGCCAATGCCCACGCAGGTGGACTGGCCAATGCCCAGGGCGGTAAGCTGGCCCACGGCCTCGTAGGTGAGGGTGCCGCTCCGGGATACCACACCGATCCTGCCCGACTTGTGGATGTGGCCCGGCATGATGCCGACCTTCACCTTGTGCCCTGGCGAGATCATGCCCGGGCAGTTGGGGCCTATGAGGGTCACGGGCTTGTCCCTGAGGTAGCGCACCACCTTGATGCTGTCCATGACGGGGACGCCCTCGGTGATGCAGGCGATGGTCCTGATGCCCGCGTCCACCGCCTCAACGATAGCGTCGGCGGCGAAGGGTGGCGGGACGAATATAAGGGACACGTTGGCGCCGGTCTCGGCCACGGCCTGGGCCACCGTGTTATACACGGGGATAGTCTCATCGAACATGGTGCCGCCCTTGCCAGGCGTGACGCCTGCCACCAGGTTAGTGCCGTACTCCTTGCAGCGGCGGGCATGGAAGCTGCCTTCCCTGCCGGTGATGCCCTGCACCAGAAGCCGGGTGTTGCTATCCACAAGTATGCTCATGTACTTGCTCCTGCGCCTGAAATAGCTAGCGGGCAGCCTTGATGGCCTCCGCCGCCTGGTTGAGGTCGTTGACCAGCGTCACATCCAGGCCGGACTCGGCCAGGATGCGCCGGCCTTCGTCGGCGTTGGTGCCCAGCATGCGCACCACCATGGGCCGGACGGCGTCGGGCATCTGCTGGGCAGCCATCAGGAAGCCGCGAGCGGCCACGTCGCAGCGGAGGATGCCCCCGAATATGTTCACCAGCACGCGCTTGACGCTGGGGTCGGACAGCACGATCTTCAGGGCCTGGGCCACCTTGGCCTCGTCGGCGCCGCCGCCGATGTCCAGGAAGTTGGCCGGGGAAGCCCCCGCCGCGCCGATGACGTCCATGGTGGCCATGGCCAGGCCCGCGCCGTTGACTATGCAGCCCACGTCGCCGTCCAGCTTGACGTAGTTGATGTCGTACTTGCGGGCCTCTACCTCTTGCGGGGCCTCCTGCTCCGGGTCGTGTAGCTCCTGGATGTCGGCGTGCCGGAACAGGGCGTCGTCGTCGAAGTTGAGCTTGGCGTCCAGGGCCATGATGCGGCCATCGGCGGTGACCACCAGTGGGTTGACCTCGGCCAGGGAGCAGTCGTAGGTCTCGAACACTCTGTACAGGTTGCCAATCAGCTCGGCCAGGGGGCGGACCTGCTCGGGCTTGACTTTCAGGCCATAGGCCAGGCTGCGGCCCTGGTAGGGCATCAGTCCCAGCACCGGCTCCACGGCGGCCCGCAGTATCTTCTCAGGCGTGCTGGCGGCGACCTCCTCGATCTCCATGCCGCCGGCCTCGCTGGCCATGACCACGACTCCCCTGGCGGCGCCATCTACAACCATGCCCAGATAAAGCTCGCGCTGAACGTCGGCGACCTCCTCCACCAGGACTCGTCGCACCGGCACTCCCTCCGGGCCGGTCTGGAAGGTGACCAGGTTGGTGCCCAGCATGGCCCTGGCGGCCCTGGCGGCCTCCTGTGGCGAGGCGGCCAGCTTGATGCCGCCCGCCTTGCCGCGCCCCCCTGCGTGGACCTGGGCCTTGACTACCACCCTGCCGCCAAGGTCCCTGGCTATCTGGCTGGCCTCCTCGGGCGTAGAGGCGACGCCGCCCCTGGGGACTGGAATGCCGTGCCGGGCCAGGATAGCCTTGGCCTGGTACTCGTGAATCTTCATGTTCAGACTCCAGAAATCAGAGTTTTACTCCACGCTCTCTCCCAGCATCCACGTGGCGATGACGAAGTAGATGAGGATGCTGAGTATGTCCTGGACTATGGTGGCAATAGGGCCGCTGGCGTTGGCCGGGTCCAGGCCGATCCTGTTAAAGAGGTAAGGTATCAATAGCCCCGTGAACATAGCTGACATGATAGCGCAAAACAGCGACACGCCCAATACCAGTCCCAGCCGCAGGTCGCCATACAGGGCCAGCGAGACAGCGGCCAGGACGGCACTGGTCACCACGGCTATGAGCAGCACCACCAGGAACTGCTTCAGGAAGTACCGGCCATAGCTGAGCGCCGAGGAAATGGCGAAGTCCCGGATGGCGAAAGCCTCCATCTGAGTGCCCACGGCGTCGGCCATGTACACGATAAGCGGCAGGGAGGCCGCCAGCACCAGGTTACGCTCCAGCGTGCTCTCGAAGGCGCCTATAACGCGGGCAGCCAGCACCCCGCCCAGCAGGCCGACCAGCAGCCACGGTATCCTGTGCCTGAAGGCCTCCAGGAGGGAGATGTCCAGGATGTTGTCCAGTGGGCGGCGAGAGGGCCGGACGCCAGCGAGGTGAAGCAGGTCCTCTTGTACCTCCTTGTGGATGATGGCGAGTATGGCGCGGCTGGGTACGGCCCCCAGGAACCTGTTGGAGTCGTCCACCACGGGAATGGCCCTGGCCTCGTGCTCCAGCGCCAGGTACGCCGTGTGCTCCTGGTCTGTGGTGGGCAAGGCCGTGACCAGCGGCGCCGCCGGGAGCAAGTCAGCCACACTCGCGCCTGGTGAGGCCCGGAATAGCTCCTCGATGGGCAGGAGGCCGACAAGCTTGCCCTGGCCATCCAGCACGTACACGTACTCCAGCGTGTCGAAGTCCCCGGGGCTGCTGGAGATATAGTCCAGCACGTCGCCAATAGTCTGCTGAGGCCGGGCCACAGGTACTCTGGTGGTCATGTGGCTTCCGACCGAGTCCGTGGGCCACCGGTGCCGGGAAGAACTGGAGGGCCTGGGCCTTGGACCGTCCATTACGCTCCGGGGCGGGCCGCCTGTCCTCTGGCGGAGGGGGTGGGATTCGAACCCACGTTCCCTTTCGGGATTCCTGTTTTCAAGACAGGCGCCATAAACCGCTCGGCCACCCCTCCGCGTGGGTAGCGTGGAAAGTTTTCAGCGTGCCAGCGGCAGCAGTCCGGCTGCCTCCAGGGGGCCAGTCACAGCGCCCAAGTAATTGTAGCTATTATACCCAGGGACGGGCAACTATAAAAGGCGCTCCAGATAGCTCCAGCTATCCTCAAGCTTCGTTGACGCTATGGAAGGCTTGTGCTATCCTTCAATTCGTGAAAAGATGCACATACGCCACCATATAAAGGGCTGGCTGCCGTCATGAGCAAGACACTCGCCCCTAGCACAAAGGTACACCTGCTGTTCCGAGTCGTGGCGGCGGCCGCACTGGCTGCTGCATTCTTCCAGGTGACCCTGGGTGGCGTGGTACGTGTCACCGGTTCCGGCCTGGGCTGCCCCGACTGGCCCCTGTGCCACGGGCGCATCATCCCGCCGCTGGAGTTCAACACCCTCCTGGAGTACTCTCACCGCCTGTCCGCCTCGGCGCTGGGCGTGCTGGTGCTGGCGACGGCGGTGCTGGCCTGGCGCTACTACCGGCCCAACGCCTGGGTACTGGCCCCCAGCCTTGTTGGCCTGGCCCTGGTGCTGGTGGCCGCCATCCTGGGCGGCGTCACGGTCCTTACAGAGCTGGCCTGGTGGGGCAGGACCATACACCTGAGCGTGGCCGAGTCCCTGGTGGCTTGCATGGTAGTGGCGGTGGTGGCAGGGTGGCGGACGTCGCTCCAGCCAGCCACGCCCACGCCTGGAGCGGCAGGGGGCAGCGTCCCCGGGCTGCTCCTGGCGGCAACGGCCGTGGGGACTTTCCTTGTCATAATATCGGGGTCGTACATGGTGGGCTCTGGCGCTGGCTCGTCCTGCGCCACCTGGCCCCTTTGCCGAGGCAGCCTGTTCCCGGAGGGCGCCGCTTATGCCATCCACATGGGGCACAGGCTGGTGGCCGCGCTGGCGGGGCTGCTGGTGCTGGCGACGGCGGTGGCGGTATGGCGCCGCCGGCTGGGCCAGCCTGCCCTTATGTGGGCAGCCGGCGGCCTGGTCGCAGTCTTCCTGGCCCAGGTCATGCTGGGCGCCGCCACAGTATGGACTGGCTTCGCCGTCGGCTACAAGGCCGCGCACCTGAGCCTGGCTACCCTGACCTGGGTCGCGCTGGTCTGGCTCATGGCCCTCAGGTACACGCCCCACCAGCCCATCGGTGTTGCAAGTGAGGCAAGTCCTGGCGGCGTCGCAGGACTGGAAAGGCTTGTACCGTGATAGCACAACAGGTGGCAGTGTCGCGGGGCCTCGCCAGGGACTACCTGGCCCTGACAAAGCCCCGCATTGTAATGCTGCTGCTGGTCACCGCGCTGGGGAGCATGTTCCTGGCATCGGGTGGCGCACCGGACCCCCTGCTGGTGGGCCTGGTACTCACAGGGGGCGCGCTGGCGTCTGGCGGGGCCAATGCCCTGAACCACTTCCTGGACAGGGACATAGACAGCGTCATGAGGCGCACCCGCAACCGGCCAGTGGCAGGCGGCCGCGTGCAGCCTCGCCAGGCCCTGGCCTTCGGCGTTGGTCTCAACGTGGTCGCCTTCGTGCTGCTATATACCCTGGTGAACCCCCTCAGCGCCGCGCTGACCATCGGCGCCACGCTGTTCTATGTGCTGGTGTACACCATGCTGCTGAAGCGCACCACACCTCAGAACATAGTGATTGGCGGCGCGGCGGGCGCTGTGCCGCCCCTGGTAGGCTGGGCCGCTGTGACAGGCAACGTGGACCTGCCCGCCGTGTACCTCTTCGCCATCATTTTCTTCTGGACGCCGCCCCACTTCTGGGCGCTGGCGCTGCTTATCAAGGACGACTACGCCCGGGCGCGGGTACCCATGCTGCCCGTGGTAGCCAGCCTGCAGGAGACCAAGACCTCCATCTTCCTTTACACCGTGCTGCTGCTGCCGCTGACGCTGATGCTGTTCATCACGCGGGCGGTAGGCTGGATATACTTTGCTTCCGCGCTGGCCCTGGGCGTGGCCTTCGTTTACTATGCGTGGCGGTTGCTGCGCCGCTCGGACATTGCAGGGGCAAAGTCACTTTACCTGTACTCGCTCCTGTACCTGGCCTTGTTGTTCCTCGCCATCATAGTGGACAGTATGCTCTTTATCTAGCCGGTAAGGCGGAAGAAAACGGCAGAGTGCCTGTCGGGTACGGCGAGACCAGTCCAGACGCCCGCTGCTTGACTCTCTCAGAGGGGATTGGTAGATTCTAATGTCGGCCTGGGGCCATTGAATCAAGGAGATGGTGATTCATTACCATGCCTAGGATGGACCGCCTCTTGATGCGATTGGTGAGCTTGCCTCTGTTGGGCCTGCTGCTGACTCTGGCGGCAGGCTGTTACCCCTCTCATCCCCAGTCCACCTTCGACACCCGAGGGCCTATTTCCGAGTCCCAGGCCCAACTGTTCTACATCATCTTCTGGGCGGGCATAATCGTCTTTATCCTTGTCATAGGGGTGCTGCTCATCGCGGTGGTGCGCTATCGCCGCCGGCCCAACCAGGGTGACCCGGAGCAGGTCCACGGCAACTCCCGCCTGGAGGTGGCCTGGACGGCCATACCCGTCATCATCCTGGCCGTCATAGCGGTGCCCACCGTCACTACCCTGTTCCATAACGCCAACTCGCCAGACCCCGGGGGCCTCAAAGTGGAGGCCATCGGCCACCAGTGGTGGTTCGAGTTCCGCTACCCTGACCAGAACGTGGTCACGGCCAACGAGCTGCACATCCCAGTGGGCGAGGTGGTGAACGTCACGGTGAACGCCCAGGACGTGATCCATAGCTTCTGGGTGCCAAAGCTGGCTGGCAAGGTGGACATGATCCCTAACAATCCCAATAACCTGTGGCTGAGGGCGGACGAGCCGGGGCTTTACTACGGCCAGTGCGCCGAGTTCTGCGGCGAGGCCCACGCCAAGATGCGCTTCAGGGTCATCGCCCAGCCACAGGAGGAGTTCGACGCCTGGCTCCAGCAACAGGCCCAGCCTGCCGTGGACCCTGTGGACCCGCTGGCAAAGGAGGGGCAGGACATCTTCATGTCCCGCGAAGGCGGCTGCTTCGGCTGCCACACCGTCACAGGCAGCCAGCGTGCCCGAGGACGCATCGGGCCTGACCTGACCCACGTGGGCAGCCGGACAACTCTGGCAGCCGGTATCATGGACAACACCCAGGAAAACCTCCGGCGCTGGCTGGAGAACCCGGCCACCATCAAGCCAGGCAATATCATGGCGAAGCAAGCCGCCATTTACAACGACCCCAGCCTGAGACTTACCGAACAGGAAATCTCTGCCCTGATAGCATACTTGTGGGGCCTCAAGTAGGGACTGATTGGATATAATTAGGTTGATGTACAGACTCACCTGCACTGACGGAGCCGGAGGCCAGGAATGACGACGTTGGCGTTCCCCATACCCAGACCCAAGAACCCCACGGGGCTATGGGGGTGGATAACGACAATAGACCACAAGCGTATCGGCATCCTGTACGGTGTCACCGCCTTTGTCCTGTTCATAATCGGTGGCATCGAGGCGCTGTTGATCCGGGTGCAGTTGGCCGGCCCTAACCAGGACGTGGTCAGCCCGGAGGTCTATAACCAGCTATTCACCATGCACGGCACCACCATGATATTCATGGTGATCATGCCCATGGCCGCCGCCTTCTTCAACTACATAGTCCCACTCCAGATAGGGGCGAGGGACGTGGCCTTCCCCAGGCTCAACGCCTTCAGCTACTGGACGTTCCTGGCCGGGGCCACTCTTATCCACACAAGCTGGTTCCTGGGTGGAGCGCCCAACGCGGGCTGGTTTGGCTATGCCCCCCTGACTGGCGAGGCAGCCAACCCAGGTCATGGCGTAAACTTCTGGATCGTCGGCCTCCAGATCCTGGGAATCGCCTCCCTGGCAGCCTCCTTCAACTTCCTGGTGACCATCCTCAACATGAGGGCGCCGGGCATGTCGCTGATGCGCATGCCCCTGTTCACCTGGATGACCCTGGTGACCGCCGTCCTGATTGTGCTGGCCTTCCCGGTCATCACAGTGGCCCTGATCGAGCTGATGTTCGACCGGTTCTTTGGCATGAACTTCTTCAGGGTCAGCGCCGGGGCCAATCCGCTGCTGTGGCAGCACCTGTTCTGGGTCTTTGGGCATCCCGAGGTGTACATCCTGATATTGCCTGCCATGGGCATCATCTCCGAGGTATTGCCGACCTTCTCCCACAAGCCCCTGTTCGGCTACCCGGCGGTGGTGCTGGCCGGCATGCTCATCGGCTTCCTGGGCTGGATGGTGTGGAGCCACCACATGTTCACCGTGGGGCTTGGCCCGGTGGCCAACTCGGTCTTTGCCCTGACCACCATGGCCATCGCGGTGCCCACGGGCATCAAGATATTCAACTGGCTGGGCACCATCTGGAAGGGCGCGCTGGACTTCAAGACGCCCATGCTGTTCGCCCTGGGCTTCATAGCCCTGTTCACCATTGGCGGCATCAGCGGTGTCATGCACGCCTCCGCGCCCTCGGACGCGCAGCAGCAGGACACCTACTTCATCGTGGCCCACTTCCATTACGTGCTCTTCGGCGGCGCGCTCATGGCCATCATGGCCGGGGCCTACTACTGGTTCCCCAAGGTCACCGGGCGCATGTACGACGAGAGGATGGGCCAGGTCCACTTCTGGCTCATGTTCATCGGCCAGAACCTGACCTTCTTCCCCATGCACTTCCTTGGCCTGGACGGCATGCCGCGCCGTATCTACACCTACGACGCCATCATGGGCTGGGGCCTCTGGAACGCCATCGAGACCGTGGGCGCGTTCATAATCGCCCTCAGCATCCTGGTGTTTATCGCCAACGTCCTGAAGAGCGTCCGCAAGGGCGAGCGCGCCGGCAGCGACCCGTGGGACGCGCGGACGCTGGAGTGGTCCATACCATCGCCACCGCCGCCCTATAACTTCGAGCATATCCCCGTGGTGCGCGACCGCGATGACTGGTGGCAGCAGAAGCGCCGGCAGACCAGGCATGGCGTGCCGGTCGGCGGCGGCTCTGGCAACAGCCATGGCATCCACATGCCGCAGCCGTCCTACTGGCCCATCGTGGTGTCCATCGGCCTGCTGATTGGCGGCTTTGGCCTGCTCTACAATATCGCTGTGGCGGCCATCGGCGGCTTCATCGCCATGGTGGCGGTCTACGCCTGGTCCTTCGAGCCGGTCAACGAGCCGGAAGAGACCTCGTCCCACTAGGGAGAATGACAAGTGGCACACGCATCGGCAACACCGCACGGGCTTGAACACGAGGCGACCACCACCGGACTGAACCACCGGAAGATGCTGATGTGGGCCTTCCTGGGCTCCGACTGCATGTTCTTCGGGTCGCTCATCGCTACCTACCTGGTGTACAAAGGCAAGAGCCTGGTCCCGCCCTACCCGGCGGACGTCTTCGATATTCCGGTCACCTCGGTGAGCACCTTCGTGCTGCTGATGAGCAGCATGAGCATGGTGATGGCCTACGCGGCCATATCCAGGGGCAGCCTCAAGGGCTTCCGGGTGTGGATGGCATCCACGGCCATGATGGGCATGACGTTCCTGGCGTTCCAGGTCTTCGAGTTCCGCACCTTCGCCATGGAGGGCCTGACCCCCAGGACCAACCTGTTCGGCACGACCTTCTTCAGCCTGACGGGCTTCCATGGCGCCCACGTGACGCTGGGCGTTATCTGGCTGCTGTCGCTGCTGTTCTACTCCTTCCGGCCTGGCGCGGTGACGGCGGAGAAGAGCCTGGACGTGGACCTGGCGGCCCTGTACTGGCACTTCGTGGACATCGTCTGGATAGTCATCTTTACCGTCGTGTACCTCTTCGGGGTATTCCAGGGCTTCTAGTCGCAAGAGGAGCTTATGAGCCAGCATACCGAGTCCAGAACGCATACAGCGGCCCATCAGGGGGCTGAAAGAGAGCTACACACGGGCCATCCTACACCCGCGACGTACTTCAAGGTGGCAATGACCCTCACAGTCATCACGGGCCTTGAGGTAGGCGTGTTCTACCTCTCCTGGCTGGGCCACGGGATTATTCCCATCCTGGTCATACTTTCCGGTGCCAAGTTCGCGCTGGTTGTGATGTTCTACATGCACCTGAAGTATGACTCTCCACTCTTCTCAGGGATGTTCCTGTGGGGCCTGTTCGTGGCTGGCAGCATCGTGCTGGCGCTCATGGCACTCTTTGGCTTTTTCCTGTGATGCTGGCGGTGGTCTGGTGGTAAGGAGTGAGCTTCTTTGGGTGATGCGGTGGAATCTCTGTGGACTAATTGGCACGGCCATCCCGAGGCGCTGGTAGGGGTGCTGATTTTCCTGGGCCTGTACCTGCTGGGTGTGGGGCCGGTGAGGGAGCGTTACGGGCTGGCCGAGGACGTGGACGGCAGGCAAGTGGCGACCTTCACCGCCGGCGTGTTCCTCTTCATGGTGGCCGAGGTGTCGCCGCTCCATGTGCTGAGCGACCGGTACCTGTTCAGCGCCCACATGCTCCAGCACGTGATTATTTCCCTGCTGGCGCCCCCCCTGATAGTCCTGGGGACGCCCCACTGGCTGGTGCGGTTCCTGCTGCGCCCGGCCTGGGCCTTCCGCATGGGGCGCATTCTGACGCACCCGCTGCCGGCCTTCGCCGCCTTTAACCTGGTCTTCTCCATGTGGCACATACCGGCGCTGTACACGCTGGCGGTGCAGCACCACTGGGTCCACTTTGGCCAGCACCTGCTGCTGGTGAGCACCGCTGTGCTCATGTGGTGGCCCATCGTTAGCACGCTACCCGAGCTGCCGAGGTTATCTTACCCATTACAGATGGTCTACCTTTTCCTGCTTTCGGTGGCCCAGATCATAGTCTTTGGAATTATCACCTTCTCCAGGGAGCCTATCTACCAGTGGCATGTGGACGCGCCGAGGGTATGGAACATCAGCCCCCTGATGGACCAACAGATCGGTGGCATACTCATGAAGGTGGGTAGCTCGGCTATATTCCTCACGCTCTTCGTCATCGCCTTCTTCCGCTGGTTCAACCAGGAGGAGCAAAAGGCGCGGATACAGCAGGACCTGGAGATAGAGCGTCAGCGCGAGGACAGATAGAGCAAATGTGTGCGCCAGGGGCGGACTGATGCCCCTGGCCAGGAGGCAGACCCGTAGATGATGGACCGGTTCCTCATGGCAATAGCCTTCCCGCTGCTGGCTGTGCTGATAGTGGCAGTGTACGCAGGTGGGCTGGGCGTGCTGTTCATGGTGCTGCACGAGACGCCACTACATGCCGGTGCCGTAATCATCCTTGGCCTTGCCCTTGTCATAGGCGTCCCGACTGCGGCGGCGCTGCTCCAGAGGGCGCTGGAGAAGCGCTAGTCCATCCAGGGGTGTGATGCAGCCGCTCAGCCGCCACGTTGGCTTTCTTGCACCAGGCCTGGAACGCTGGACCGTCCTGTGTCTGCTGGCCTGTCTCATGGCCCTGGCGCTGGCAGGCTGCAGGCCAGAGCCCTTCCAGGGCACCGTGTTCACGACTCCCAGGCCGGCCGAGCCATTCCGGCTCCAGGACCAGTTCGGCAGGCCCTTCAGCCTCTCAGACCACCAGGGCAGGGTGGTGCTCCTGACCTTCCTCTACACAAGCTGCCCCGATGTCTGCCCCATCGTGACCAGCCAGCTACGTGAAGTCCACCAGATGCTGGGCCAGGACGCTGGCCGCGTGTCCTTTATCGCTGTCAGCGTTGACCCCGAGCGCGATACGGTGGAGGCGGCCCGCGCCTTCTCGGAGAAGTGGGACATGCTGGACAAGTGGACTTACGCCGTGGGCAGCCGGGAGGAGCTGACATCGGTGTGGGCGGCCTATTACGTTGACCCGACCGTGGAAGAGCACCAGGAGCAGCCATCGGGGGAGCCAGGCCCCAGTCCAACGCGGCAGGCCGGCGTGGCCGGCCTGCGAGAGGACGTGCTGAGGGAGTACGAAGTAGCGCACTCGACGCCGGTCTACCTGATAGACCAGCAGGGGCAAATGCGGGTGCTGTTCACCCCGCCGCTGGACACCCACGCCCTGGTACACGATATCAGGCTGCTGCTGGGGTCGTAACCCCCAGTGGGGCCGACAGGCCTCTGACGCCCTGGAGCGTTTTCCGGCCGAGTGTACCCCATGAATGGCCAGACCAGTTTCCCAGGGCAATGTAGGGGCGGGGCTGAGCGCCCCTACACACCATCGTGCAGGCGCAACTCAAACATACTGTATGGCAGGGCGTACCGGTCTCCCGCCCTCGTTACGCTCACCTCATCTATCCCCGCCGGATGGCGGGAGCGGCTCTTAATTGTGCGAGACAGCACTCGGGGGCAGGTATGGACACCTGCCCCCGAGTATTACAGCATACGTTGAGCTGCTAGGCGGTGGCGGCCTGTAGCTGCTGCCTGGCGCGCTCCGCCACCTGGGCGAAGGCGCTGGGGTCGTTCACCGCCAGGTCCGCCAGCATCTTGCGGTCAACCGCCACACCGGCCAGCTTCAGCCCGTGGATAAGCTGGCTGTAGGAAAGATTGTGGGCGCGGGCCGCGGCGTTGATGCGGATGTTCCACAGCCGCCGCATGTCGCCCTTCTTCTCCCGGCGGTGCGCGTAGGAGTACTGCAGGGCGTGAATCATGGACTCGTGGGCCCTGCGGTAGAGGGTGTGGCGCACACCCTGGTGCCCCCTGGTAAGCTCCAGCACCTTCTTGTGTCTGCGTCGCTTGTTTGTTCCTCGCTTTATCCTGGTCAACGGACTCTCCTGTTGCTCAGAGGGCCTGGCCCAACAGCACCACACAGACCACCAGGGCATTCCATGGAATGCCCTGGTGAAGTTCCAGCACCATCATGGGCCTGTGCCCGCTATCCTGGTCCAAGTATCGCCTGGGACAGGCGATGGACTCGTCTTTCCCCTGCTAGGGGACTCCGTAAGGCAGCATCCGCTTGATTTCCTGGACATCGGCGGGGCTTACCGCCACCTTGCGCGAGAAGGTGCGCCGCACCCGCGCGGGCTTGGTACGGCGGAAGTGGCTGCGCCGCGCCTTCATCCGGACAATCTTGCCGGTCCCGGTGACACGGAACCGGGTGGCCGCTGACTTGCGGGTCTTAAGCTTTGGCACTCTTCACATCCTCCTGAGATGGGGAGGGGCTAGCAGTCCGCGAGGGGTTGGGGTTGGGCGTCAGGACCATGGTCAGCATCTTGCCTTCGAAGGCCGGTGGCCTCTCCAGCAAGGCATCATCCATCAGGTCCTCCGCCACGGACTTCAGCAGGCCCATTCCAAGCTCGGGATGGTCTATCTCCCGGCCCCGGAACATGACCGATACCTTGACTTTAGCCCCCTCGCTGAGGAGTCTCTTCACCAGACGCGTCTTTGCCGACCTGTCGTGTTCGCCGATGCGGGTCTTGAAGCGGACTTCACGCAGTTCCTGCGTAGCTTTGGTCTTGCGTGCCTTGCGGGCCTCGCGCTCCTTGCGCGTGGTCTCATACCGGAACTTGCCATAGTCCATCAGCCGACACACTGGAGGGTTGGCCGCGGGCGCCACCTCCACCAGATCCAGGCCACGTTCCTCGGCAATGCTCAACGCCTGCCGGGTAGGCATCACACCCAGTTGCCCGCCATTCTCGTCCACCAGGCGGACCTCCGGGACACGTATGCGCTGGTTGATGCGATATTCCCTGGTAGGTATTCTATCACCTCTCCCTTGAAAAAGATCCCTGACCTTTCTTAGATGTTACCGAATATAGCATAAGCCAGGAAGCTAGGCAATAGGAGCGGCCCGGTGGCCGGCACCCCGACGGCGGAAGCCGTCAGTCCTGGCCTTTTGCCATTTCTGATGCTCTGCGCTACAAATTGTGGCTAACACCCATGGCTGGCCCTTCTCTCGTGGAGTGGACCGGCCCCGCTCAGCCCGGCACCTGATGGGGCTG
>DAOUAM010000067.1:0-8422 GCA_034433305.1 Dehalococcoidia bacterium
CGGCGGACTGCCGCTCCCGGGCCCTTGCCTGGGCCAAAGGCCCACGCCCACGCAGGCAGTGGCTGTCTGCGTCACATTCCAAGCGCGCCGCGGCCAGATGTCCGCCGGCCAGGCCCACCCTGGCCCACGCCCCGGCCTATATAGCCGCTATCCTTGACCGGGACCAGATACAACGTTCAAGACTGCCTGTCAACGGCAGAGACAAATCTCGCAATTGCCTGGTGCGAGGCAGGCAGCCTGCCCGGGGGCAGCGCTTCTCCTGAGAGTCGTCCCCGGCAAGGTCACCGGGCTTGGCCAGGACTATGCCTGCGCGAATAGCCTGGACCACGGCGGCGGGCGCCGTGAAGATGGCCATCATGTGCACAATGTCGTTGGTCCTCTCGCCCAAGCCATCCACTACCTGGTTTAGCGGCGTAAAGGCATCGGTATTGCCCACCAGCACCAGCGCAATCGCCGCCACCAGGTAGGGGATGATCTCCCTGCCGGTAATGTTCAGGAACCCCACGATGAGGCCCATGATGACCAGCGTAACTATGATGCCCGCGCTGTCGGGCCACCAGATGCCCCCTATCAGGCTGATCACATACCCCGCGATGAACGCCACGGCTGCCGCTACGCTCAGCAGCCACTGAAGGGACCGGACACCCTTTGTCATGCCCTTCTGGGCCAGTGAAGTTGACTTCTGCGCCATGCTTACCTCCGTTAATGCCAGGCCGCCAGCTTGGTGGCAGGCCTGTTGTTGCATACCGTTGCAGGTCAGCGGCGGCCCAGGGGCGGCACCATCCGACTGCGGCCCATGCCTATGTTCTACTCCAGTTGTGCGCTCGCTGGCACTTTACATAGCCTCACACCTCCCTCTGAGAAAGGGCCTGGCTGCATACCTCCCCGGGAAATTCCCTCGACCTACCTCTCGAAGCAGCCGACGGCGGCATAGTATTATCAGAAGATAAGGCCAGAGATGCAAGAGCGTACAGGGAGAGTAAGAGCAGGCCTTGTGCCTGCCCCTGCGAAATACGGCGTTATCACACAGAATCGGTATAAGGCCATCACTTCCAGCAGGCAGAGTGCTTCCGGAGGTCGGTATACTCATGAAGATCGCCATCCTTACCAACGAGTACCCACCGTACATCTACGGCGGCGCCGGAGTACACGTGGAGTACCTGACCCGCGAGCTAGCCGGGCTGGATGAGGGCCAGCATGCCATTCATGTACTCTGCTTCGGCGACCAGCGCCAGCACTCGGGCAACCTGACGGTGGAGGGGATAAACCCTCACTTCCAGCCGGCCTTCCAGGACCCGCGCCACCAGCGGTTCATGGAGACGCTGGTCAGGGACATCGTCATGGCCGGGTCTCTGGCGGAGGCCGACATAGTCCACTGCCATACGTGGTACTCCCACCTGGCGGGCTGCCTGCTGAAGCAGCTTGTGGGTGCGCGGCTGGTGCTGACCACCCACTCCCTGGAGCCGCACCGGCCCTGGAAGTCCGAGCAGCTTGGCACTGCCTACCGCGCCAGCTCCTGGATAGAGCGCACGGCCTACCAGAACGCCGACGGCGTCATCGCTGTGTCCGAGGCCATGAAGCGGGACGTGGAGCAGCTTTACGGCGTGCCGTCGGACAGGGTGCGGGTCATCCACAACGGCATAGACCTGGAGCAGTTCCGCCCCAGGCCAGACCCGGAGGTGCTGGCCAGGTACGGCATAAGCCCGGAGGTGCCCTTTGTGCTATTCGTGGGGCGCATAACACGGCAGAAGGGCATCGTCCACCTGGTCAACGCCATCAAGCACATTGCTCAGGGGGTGCAGGTGGTCCTGTGCGCCGGGGCGCCGGACACGCCGGAGATAGGCCGCGAGATGGCCGAGAGGGTGGAGCAGGCCCGTGCCCAGACCGCCAACCCTGTCATCTGGGTCAGGCAGATAGTGCCCAGGGAAGACCTGGTCGCCCTGTACACCCACGCCTCCATCTTCGTCTGCCCGTCGGTGTACGAGCCTTTCGGCATCATCAACCTGGAGGCCATGGCCTGCGAGACGCCGGTGGTGGCCTCGGCGGTGGGCGGCATCCCGGAGGTGGTGGCCGACGGCGAGACAGGCCTGCTGGTGCCGCTGGAGCCGTCCGGCCCCGCCGACTTCGAGCCACGGGACCCGGAGCAGTTCTCGCGCGACCTGGCCTCGGCCATCAACAGGCTCCTGGAGTCGCCGGAGAGGCTGGAGGCCCTGGGCCGGAAGGCGCGGCGGCGAGTGGAGGAGCGATTTAGCTGGGCCAGCGTGGCCCGCCGCACGGTGGACTTCTACCGCGATATCCTGGCCTCCCGCTGACACGCCGCCGGACCTCACCCCCGTTGCCCCATCTCCTGTACTTCGGCAAGCTCAGAGCAGGCTGGCTAGACACCTCTGCAACACCGAGGCATACATGCTGTGTAACACCTGCAAGGATGCGGGGCGCACACAGGCAAAGGCCGCTACAAAGGCCAGCCCCCTTCCTGGCCTTCCCCCAGTGGGGGCAGGGATGGTCCTCTCGCCCCCCTTGGGGGAGAGCCAGAGAGGATGCCACGGGAGGAGGTGGGACAGTGGCCGCGGACGACGCCGGGCATGGCACCCCCTTGACAAAGGCCCGGAGCGGGAGGATATTATTAGAACAAATGTACGGCATGGAGCAGGAGCAGAAGGTGCACGGGAAAGCCAGGGCCGCTGAGCTGTGGCACAGCCACCGGTTGAGCATACCGGTGGACCTGCGCCGGCTGGTGGCGGAGCTGGGGCTGGAGGTAGTGACGTTCCCCTTCCGGGGCAGGCTGAAAGAGGTGATCATAGACCGGGTGATAGGCGTGGCGCCCGGCCTGCCACGGCCCTGGTTCCGCTGGTACGTGGCGCATGCCCTGGGGCATTTTGTGCTGCACGTGGGCACGGGCTTCTACCTGGAGTCGTGGCAGTGGGTGAGCCATGCCAAGGCTGAGCGGCAGGCGGAGGAGTTCGCCGCGTGGCTCCTGGGCGGCCCCGACGGCTGGCGCAGGCCGGCCGAGGAGTTGGGCATACCCCCTGACAAGCTCCTGCTGGTGAAAAACCTGGCCAGGCAGGCCATCAGCAGGCAACAGATAGCCCTGCCCCTGGGAAAGGACGCAGATGTGCCCTAGACAGGCGGAAAAGCTAAGCGCCGGGCCTTACCCTGCCACCAGTCCTCACCCCATCACCGCGCCGGCTTCTGACGTAGCGAGCGAAGTCCCTTACGGACTCCCACTCTTCGTCAGTAAGGTCACTGATCTCGTTGAGGCGTGCCAGTTGCCTCTCGTCAATGGGGTTCTCGAACTCTTCACGGGTAATGTAGCCAGCCTCCACCGCCAACTGGCCATAGAGCAGGCCCAGGACAGAGGCCAGGGTCTTCAGAGTCTCGATGGTCGGCCTGAACCGCCCACTTTCCAGGTGGCCAACATAGCCCTCGCTCATCCCCAGAGCGCGGGACAGTTGACGCTGGGTCATGCCTTTGGCCTGCCGGGCGTGCTTAACCAGGTCTGCCAGTGTCCCGAAAGGACGCTCCCCCGTCACCATGCTGGTCCTTAATTCTCACTCAGGGGCTCCAGGACCCTACTGGTCCGGCCCTCTGGGCCTACATCCGAGGCAGCGCTCCTCGAAAAGAAACCAGCTAGGTCGGCCTCATAGGGACGCTTTCACCCCCACCCGTTTGATACCACGTATAGCTCCATTGTACTGTATCGGCGGAATACGTCAACTGGCGGTTGACATATTCATTCGTCAACCTGTATAATAGCATACGTCACGGGGTGACACAGCAAGTGCAGCCCGAATTTTTGTGCCGCACTTTGACGAATAATATTCGTCAGAGCGCATAGCCATAAGGAGCGGCGAGCTATGATCCTCCTGAAAGCCTGCCCACGGTGCGGTGGCGACCTGGACGCCACCTACAAGGACGACATCTACTGCGTGCAATGCGCCTACCGTCCCGCAGGCCCTGCCGGCGTGGCGTCGCCTGTGCGGGCCGGGGAAGCTGGCGCAGCGCTACACCTGGAGGCCGCCACAACCGGTCTTCGGCACCAGCGGCCTCAGCCAGCGTCGGCCCCGTGTCCAAGGTGCGGCGCGTGGGACCTGGTACAACTGGACAGGGTACGGCCACAGGACAACCTCTGCTACCGGTGCCGCCCATGCGGCCACATCTTCAGCCCAGGCACGGCTATACATGGCCAGCATCAGAAGACGGGAACGGGGTAAAAGGGGACGCACAACAGGAGGGCAAGGCGCTCGGCAGGCGGACGAGCGCCTTGCCCTGTGACGAGGGATGCTGTAAGGAGCGCTGGCCTTTACCAGGCTGAGCGGCAGGTGCCTGCTTTCAGCGCAGAGATCAGTACACAGGCTCGCAGCCATCGGCGTCAACGTCAATCACCTCACCGGTGCTGGGGTTCCGGAAGGTCTTCCCCACCTTGAACGCCGGCAGGCCACTGACGGAGAAGCCGCTATCGGTGCCCGGCGAGCACTTGTACCCGCTGGCGGTCAACGACTCTATCCGCCCATAGCTCCTGATCTCTGGCACACTGTAGAGAGGCCGCATATCTACAACTCCTTCTCCAGACCATCTTCTTGAGAGCACCACAGGTTGGCCTGGCAACCGCACTCTGATTGTACATCAGGAGTGTGAACATGACGGTGAACGTTCTGTAACGGACCACACTGGAATGGTGACAGTAAGGAAACGGAAGGCCGGTGGCAAGGCCTTTTGCGGGAATGTGGCATCCAGACGCCCGGCCTGCCAGGCAGGATACCTGGACTACCCGGCGCATCCCGGGGCACGGCGGGCGCAACAGGGCAGCACAAGCTTGCGGACGATATAACTATGCGCAGAAAGGGTGATAGGGAGCAAGCCGCTGACACAGTAGCGGCTGACCCGGTGGCCTTCGTCCAGGAGGTCCTGGGGGAGAAGCCCTACGAAAAGCAGGTGGAGGTGCTGAAGGCCGTGGCCGACGCCCGCCGCGTGTCGGTGGTGGGCTGCAACGGCTCGGGCAAGGACTGGGCCGCCGCCCGCGTGGTGCTGTGGTGGATGCACTCCCGCTACCCGGCCAGGGCCATCGTCACCGGCCCCACCACGCGGCAGGTGGACGACATTGTGTGGAGCGAGCTGAGGGCGGCCTACAGCAGAGCGGCGGACAGGCTTGGGGGCCGGATGTTCCGGACCTCGCGCTACGAGATAGACGATCAGAGCTTTGCCCTGGGCTTCGCCACCAACTCGCCCTACAACCTTCAGGGGTTCCACTCCCCTAACCTGCTGGTGGTCATAACCGAGGCCCACGCCGTCCGGCAGCCGGACATCGAAGCCATACGCCGGCTGAACCCGTCGCGGCTGCTCATGACGGGCAACCCCTTCGTGGCGGCGGGGGAGTTCTACGACTCCCACCACTCCAGGCGGCACCTGTACCAGACGGTGCAGATCAGCGCCTTCGACACGCCCAACATCCAGGCGGGGCGAGTGGTGGTGCCGGGCATGGTCACGCCGCAGGACATAGAGGACCGCAAGGAGGAGTGGGGAGAGGACAGCCCCCTGTACGTCGGCTCGGTGCTGGGCAAGTTCCCGGACAACCTGGACGACGTGGTGGTGCCCCTGTGGGCAGCCACCGAGGCCGCGCGGCGGGAGCTTGCGCCGGCCGGGCCGGTGGTCGTGGCCTGCGACGTGGCCCGCTTCGGCCAGGACAAGACCGTGGTGGTGCGCAGGCAGGGTCCGGTGGCCCGCATCGTCTGGCGGGTGCGCGGCAACGACACCATGAAGGTGGCCGGCTTCCTCAAGGCCTACTGCGACGAGCACGAGGTGGATGTCCTGGTAGTGGACGATACAGGCGTGGGCGGGGGCGTCCTGGACAGGCTCAGGGAGACCAGGCCGGCCCGCGCCCGGCTGGTGCCCTTCATCGCCGGCCAGAAGGCGGAGGACGACACCCACTTCGCCAACCGCCTGGCGGAGGCCTGGTGGGCAATGCGGTCCGCCTACCTGGCGGGGGAGCTGGACACCGACGACGACCCGGCGCTCATCGGCCAGGTGTCCAGCCGCAAGTACTGGGTCCGCAGCGACGGGCGCATCCGGCTCCAGAGCAAGGAGAGCATGCACCGCTCGCCTGACGAGGCCGACGCCCTGGCCATGACCTTCGCCGTCACGGCCAGGGCCGGGCTGAGGATATGGGTGTAGTTAGCTGTCAGCTTTCAGCTATCAGCGGGCAGCGCCCCGCTCCGGCCCCCTCTCCTTCGGCAGGCTCAGAGCCTGTCCCGAGCCTGCCGAGGGGACAGGTCTGGCTCTCCCCCAAGGGGGGCGAGGATGTCCCTGCCCCCTGTGGGGGAAGGCCAGAAAGGGGGCTGGCCTGCGCAGCGGCCTGTCCTGGGCTTACCGAAGGAGAGGGGGCCATAGATATACCGAGGTATGGCCCTTAAAGACCGGGGGTGAGGTCGGCCGGCATGCCCACCTCTCACCCGGCCTGAAGGTCTGTCCGCTCGTGCGCTGCGTCACGGTAGGCTGATGGCTGATAGCTAACAGCTTGTAAAGGAGGACGGCAATGGGCATGAAGCAGACGCTATCAAAGGTAGTGGCGCTGGCGCGGCGGGCGCCGCCCCGGCCCAGGCTGCGGGCCAACCGGGTGGCGCCGGCGCTGAGCAGCCGCTGGGAGCAGGAGCTGGGCGTGGGGCAGTCCTGGATGCCGGTGACCTACGGCGAGTACTACCCCAGGTCGGCGCTGGTGTACGCGGCTGTCAAACTGCGGCAGGACGCCGTGGTGCGAGCGCCCCTGAGGGTGTACAGGCGGGCGGAGCCTGGAGGCCGGCAGTCGCGGGAGGCGGCGCGCCCCTTGCCAGGGGAGGCCGGCCCCAGGCGCGGCGCCGGCGAGGCCGTGGGGCTGGAGCACCCGCTCCAGCGGCTGCTGGACCACCCCAACCCCTTCTGGACTCGGGGCGACCTGTGGCGGGCCACGGAGACCTACCTGGGCCTGTGGGGCGCGGCCTTCTGGGGGCTGGAGCGGGACGAGGCCGGCCAGGTGGCGGAGGTATGGCCGCTGCGCCCCGACAGGGTGCGGGTGGTGCCCGACCCCAGGCGCTACATCAAGGGCTTCGTGTATGTGGGCCAGGGGCAGCAGATGGTGGCCTACGTGCCGGAGGACATGGTGTGGTTGCGCTACTTCAATCCCCTGGACGAGTTCGCCGGGCTTTCGCCCATAGCCCCGCTGCGGCTGTCGGCGGACATGGGGCTGGACGCGCTGCGGGCCAACCGCAGCAGCCTGGCCAACGACAGCACACCGGGCCTGTTCATCGAGACGGCGGACACGCCCACCGATGACGAGGTGCGGGAGTTCTACGAGCGCTGGGAGTCGCGGTTCCGGGGGCCTGGCAACGCCCGCCGGCCGGTGCTGCTGGCCAGCGGCATGAAGGCGGCCAACCTGGGGTTCAGCCCCAGGGACATGGAGTACATTCAGGCCCTGCGCTGGAGCCTGGAGGACGTGGCCCGGGTGTACGGCGTGCCCAAGGCCATGCTGGGGGACATCGAGCGCATCACCTTCTCCAACTTCCAGACGGCCCGGCGGGTGTTCTGGGAGGACACGATTGTGCCCCAGTTGAAGTTCTACGAGGAGGCGCTGGGGCACATGCTGGTGCCCCGCTTCGGCGACTCGCGGCTGTTCGTGGAGTTCGACCTGAGCGCCATCGAGGCGCTGCAGGAGAGCGAGAACGACAAGGCCCAGCGCAGGCAGCTTTACGTGTCCAGCGGCATCATGACGGTGGACGAGGTGCGGCGCGAGCTGAACCTGCCGCCCCTGGGGCGATAGCCCGGCTATTCCGACTCCTGCTGGTGCCGCCAGCTCAGCGCCTTGCGCAGCAGGGCCTCGGCGATGGCCCGCTGGCGGCGCTGGTCGCGGGTGCGCTGGGCGGCCAGCGCCGCGAAGCGCGCTGCCAGCTCGGCGCGGTAGCGCTCGAACTCGCGGACGGCCCGCTCGCACTCGGCGTCGTCAGGGATGCGCACGGTGCCAGAGTGGCCGCACTGGGCCAGGGCCGCCACAAAGCGGGCGACGTCAGACCGGGGCCCGGTTGTGTTGGGGCAGGGTGGCGGTCGAGCCTGCCTCTCTCCCCATCCAAGTGTACAGATGTGGCCAGGCTTCCGGCTCATCGGCACGCTGGCCGGCGGGACATGTAGTCGCTATCGTCACATAGCAGCCTTCACGTGCCGAAGCAACTGCGCGAGGAACTGGCGGGCCGACAGGTCTTCTGCAGGCTCGATGTAATTCTCTTGCAGGTCTGCTCTTTGGGGGTCAGCCATGATGAAGCAAGCGGCGTTGTACTGGCGCTCTCTCACTAGGGCGTGTTTGAAAACCTAGAGCCACATGATAATGGCCGCAATGATGAGCAGCGTATGATAGGTTACCGCCAGCTTCTCATAGCGGGTCGCAATGGCCCGGTACTGC
>DAOUAM010000068.1:0-8846 GCA_034433305.1 Dehalococcoidia bacterium
GCGGCGCGACTGTCAGAGGCGCTGGGCGTGCCCCGCGTCTCCACCGGTGACCTGTTCCGGGACCATCAGCGGCGGGATACCGAGCTGGGACGCCTGGCCCGCTCCTACATGGCGCGCGGCGTCCTGGTCCCAGACGACGTGACCATCCGCATGGTGATGGACTGGATAGGCGCTCATGACGGAGAAGGGGGCTTTGTCCTGGACGGGTTCCCCAGGAACATGGTCCAGGCCAGGGCGCTGGACGAGGCGCTGGCCGATAGGGGCGGGGTGGACAAGGTCCTTTACATTAGGGTGTCCCAGGAAGAGCTGGTGAGGCGGCTGAGCGGACGGCTTATCTGCCGTGTGTGCCAGACGCCGTACCACCAGCAGTCCTCGCCGCCCAGGGTGCCAGGCAAGTGCGACAGGTGTGGTGGCGAGGTGTACCAGCGCGAGGACGACCGACCCGAAGCCGTCAAGAAGCGCATCCAGGTGTACGCGGAGGAAACGGAGCCGCTGGTGGACTACTACCGCCGCGCCGGCAAGCTGCGGGAGGTCAACGGCGAAGGCTCCATAGAGGACGTAGGCCGGGCGCTGGTGGCTGCCGCCAGCAATGGCAAGGGCAAGCAGGCCGGCCGATAGGTAATACTTGAGGGGCACAGGGGGGACTGCTCCGGGCTGTACATACGGCCACGACTGCGGTTTCCAGCACTGGGCCATTCCTGTATAATGTTTTTGTCGCTTACTTCAAGCAAGTTTTTATCTAGCTCCGGTGAGAACTTGGGCTACAGGCAGCCAGGTGGCATAACTATCAAGTCGCCCAGGGAAGTAGAGCTTATGCGCCAGGCTGGCAAGGTTGTAGCCCAGGCCAAAGCCAGGCTGGCCGAAGCTGTCCGCCCTGGGATCACGACACGAGAGCTGGACCAGATAGCGGAGCAGGAGATCCGGCGGTGTGGGGCCAAGCCCTCTTTCAAGGGGTACCGTGGCTTTCCTGCTACCATCTGCGTCTCCATCAATGAGGAGATCGTCCACGGCATACCCGGGGACCGGGTGATACGCGACGGTGACGTGGTGAGCCTGGACGTGGGCGCCATTGTGGGTGGCTTCCATAGCGACAGCGCCTTTACGGTGGGCGTGGGGGCGGTTTCCCAGGAGGCCAGGCGGCTTATCGAGGCGACCAGGGAGGCGCTGAAAATAGGCATCTCCCAGGCCAGGGCCGGCGCAAGGGTGGGCGATATCGGCGCCGCTATCCAGCAGTACGCCGAGGGCCTGGGGTACTCGGTGGTGAGGCAGTACGTGGGCCACGGCATTGGCCGCGCCCTTCACGAGGAGCCTCAGGTGCCTAACTACGGGGTGCCGGGCCGAGGCCCGTTGCTGCGCAAGGGCATGACCATCTGCATCGAGCCGATGCTGAACATGGGCACCTGGGAGACTGTGCAGATGGACGATGGCTGGACGGTCAAGACGGCCGACGGCAGCCTCTCAGCCCACTTCGAGGATACATTGCTTATAACCGAAAACGGGGCCGAAGTGCTGACGAGTCTTTAGCTGGATACATGAGGACTGCCTCCCCTGGCAAGGGGAGGCGGGGCGGTGTCCTGGGGCTTCGGGCCAGGGGTCTTGGGGAAGGCCCCAGACACACGCGCTCAGGTGCAGAGATAGAAGGGACGAGATGGCCAAGAAGGAAGCCATCGAGGTCGAAGGAGTGGTAACGGAGGCGTTACCCAACGCGACTTTCAAGGTTGAGCTGGCTAACGGACACCAGGTGCTGGCCTACGTGTCCGGCAAGATACGCCTCAACTTCATACGCGTCCTGCCGGGGGACCGGGTATTGGTGGAGTTGTCTCCCTACGACCTGTCCCGTGGAAGGATAACGTACCGCTTCAAGTGAGGCCGCGGCCAGTGGTCGCTTGCAGGGGCCTTGGGGCTTACCACTCATCAGTACTGGGAGAAGCATTATGAAGGTATCTGCTTCTGTAAAGGTAAGGTGTGCCAAGTGCCGGGTGATCCGCCGGCACAGGGTTGTCCGGGTAATCTGCGACAACCCCAAGCACAAGCAGCGGCAGGGCTAGTGTGGGCCGAGCGAAGGTGAGAGCATGGCCATAATCTCCGGTGTAAACATACCCGACAACAAGCGCGTGGAGGTCTCCCTGAGGCACATCTTTGGCATTGGCCCCGCTCGCGCCCGGCAGATAGTGGAGAAGGCGGGCATAGCGGGCAATCCCAGGGTCAAGGACCTCAGCGACACGGACCTGGCCCGCATCAGGGAGATAATTGACCACGATTACGTGGTGGAGGGCGACCTTCGCCGCGAGGTCAACATGAACATCAGGCGGCTCATGGACATCGCGGCGTACCGTGGGCTGCGTCACCGGCGCGGGCTGCCTGTGAGGGGCCAGCGGACGCGCACCAACGCCCGCACCAAGCGCGGCCAGAGGAAGACGGTGGCCGGCCGCAGGCGCAGTGTCACCAGGAAGTAGTACCAGTATTCTCTAAAGAGGCGAGGCATGCCAAGAAAGCCAAGGACCAGACGCCGAGAGCGTAGGTCGGTGCCCGTCGGCAGGGCTTATATCCAGTCTACCTTCAACAACACAGTGGTAACGCTGACCGACCCCAGGGGCAACGTCATAGCCTGGGGCAGCGCTGGCACCGTGGGCTTCAAAGGCTCCCGCAAGTCCACGGCCTTCGCCGCTCAGCGGGCGGCGGAGGACGCGGCCAAGAAGGGCCTGGAGCAGGGCCTGCGCCAGGTAGAGGTATTTGTGCGAGGCCCGGGCGCTGGCCGGGAAGCGGCTATCCGCTCTCTCCAGTCCATGGGCCTGATGGTCACCAGCATCCGCGATGTGACTCCCATCCCTCATAACGGTTGCAGACCTCCGAAGCGGCGCCGCGTGTGACCTGCCCGGACTTGCAGGAGTCTTAGCGTGGTGCAAAGGCCAGGGACACTGCCTCGCCGGGGCCTGGGCGACTTGCTCAACGAGACCTTCGTCATATACGCCAGGCATGTGTGGAAGCTCATCTTCCTCACGGCGTTGCTGGAGGTGCCTCTGGGCCTGCTGGCGCTGGTAGAGTTGGGCTGGTGGGCGCAGTACGTTGGCATCGGGCTGGCCACCATTCTGGGCAGCCTGGCCGTGTATGGCGCTGTGGTGTACGCAGTGGGGCAGCACTACCTGGTGGGCCGGCTGGACGTGGGTGGGTGCTACCGTCGGGTGTGGTGGCGGGGACTGTCGCTGGTGGCGCTGGGCCTTGTGTTCGCGGCGCTGGCAGGCGGGCTGTTTGGTGTGGCCCTGGTGGCCGAACGCTCGCCGCTGGCGGTCCTGGCCCTGCTGCTGGTGATAGTGCCTGTGGTGGCGCTAACCGTTTACTGGTCGGCGGCTGTCCAGGCGGTGGTCATGGAAGGACGTGGCCCGGCCAGGGCGCTGAGGCGTAGCGCCGAGCTGGTGCGGGGTAGCTGGTGGAGGGTCGGAGGCATCAACCTGGTGCTGCTCCTGGCGGCCCTGGGCCTGGGGATCATACTCCAGGTGCCTTTCGCCATCCTTTCCAGGGCGGTGGCCCCGGAAGAGGCGACGACTCTGAGCCAGGCAGTGGACCTTGTGGGAGGCATCCTGGTTGGAGTGGCGGTCCCGCCCGTGCTGGCTATCGGCGAGACGCTGCTATATTATGACTTGCGAGTAAGGAAGGAGAACTACGACTTCAGCACCCTTTCCCGCGAGATGGGACTGGCCATGGCCTGATGGGTGCGGTGTCCAGTCGGAAGGTTGGTAAGATACAAGAATGGGAAGATATATTGATGCATCATGCCGTCAGTGCCGCCGGATAGGCGAGAAGCTTTTCCTGAAGGGTGAGCGCTGCTTCACCCCGCGCTGCGCCGTGGAGCGCCGCAGGAAGTCGCCTGGCGACCCTGTGGCGCGCCGCCGGCGCGCCTCGGAATGGGCCGTCCGACTCAGGGAAAAGCAGAAGGCAAGGTTTATCTATGGAGTCCTGGAGCGCCAGTTCCAGAAGTACTTCGAGATGGCGCTGGAGCATCCGGGCGCCACGGGCAACTTCCTGCTCCAGCTCCTGGAGAGGCGCCTGGACAATGTGGTGTACCGGCTGTCCTTCGCGGACTCCCGCAAGCAGGCCCGGCAACTGGTGCGACATGGCCACTTCACCGTGAATGGAAAGAAGGTCAACCTTCCGTCCTACCTGGTGAATGAGGGCGATGTGGTTGCCTGGAAGCGTACCAACGGCAACGCGCCCAAGTTCGTGGAGGCCCTCACGGCTGGCCTTCCCAAGCGCCCCGTGCCTTCGTGGCTGCGCCTGGATACGGCCAACCTCTCTGGTCAGGTGACGGCTATGCCAGAACCGGCGGACATAGATACGGGTATAGACGCCAGGCTTATCGTCGAGTTCTACTCCAAGGTCTGATGCCGTTCTTGGGATGGTGTACTGGCTAGCATTAGAGGAGCTGTGACAATGGTGTTCGACTTTCAAGGCTTGGCAACCCGCGACACGCAGACCGGAGAGGAGGTAGCACCAAGCCCGCGCATATCGGTGGCAGAGGCCGATGACCGTTATGGCAAGTTCGTCATCGAGCCTCTGGAGCAGGGGTATGGCATGACCCTGGGGAACCCCATCCGACGGGTGTTGTACAGCTCCCTGCCTGGCACGGCAATTACCTGGGTGAAGATAGACGGCGTCCTGCACGAGTACGCCACTATTCCCAACGTCAAGGAAGAGGTCCAGGAGTTCCTGCTCAACGTGAAGGGCATAAGGCTCCGTTCCCAGACGGACAGGCCCGGCAAGCTGCGGCTGGAGGTGTCAGGCGAGGGCGAAGTCTCTGCCGGTGACATCATGGCCTCCTCAGACTTCGAGATTGTCAACCCTGAACTGCACCTGGCCACGCTCAACTCCAATGAGGCGCGGCTGTCGGTGGAGTTCAACGTGGAGCGCGGCAAGGGCTACCACGTCGCCGCCCATGGCAATGGCCTGCCCATAGGCGTGCTGCCGGTGGATGCCATCTTCACGCCTATCCGCAAGGTGAACTACACCGTCGAGCGGACCCGTGTGGGGCACAGGACGGACTTCGAGCGGCTGGTGCTGGAGGTCTGGACCGATGGCTCCATGACACCCGTGGAGGCTGTAAGGCAGGCCGCCAACATCCTCGTCCAGCACTTCTTCATGTTCGCCAACGTGCAGAAGGGCGCCGAGGAGGGGGCCGAGGGGCCGCCCATTGCCCTGCGCATCCCCGCCGAAAAGTACAACATACCCGTGGAGCGGCTGGAGCTTTCCTCCCGCACTCTCAACTGCCTCAAGAGGGCAGGTATCAACAAAGTGGGCGAGGTGCTGGAGAAGGACAGGTCCGAGTTGCTGCGTATCAGGAACTTCGGCGAGAAGTCGCTCCAGGAGCTCTACGACCGGCTGCGCGATATGGGTCTGCTGCCACCGGAGCTGGACGAGCAGATGAAGCGCGAAGCGCCTGCCGCCGAGCCAGAGGACGAGCCGGAAGAGGCACCGCCGGGTACCAACAACGAGTAAGGAGCGTGCCAGATGAGGCATCATGTCAGAGGGCGGTTCTTCTCGCGCCCCAGCGGCCAGCGGACGGCTATGTTCCGCATTCTGGTCACTGACCTCCTGAGGAATGAGCGGATCATCACCACGGAGGCCAAGGCCCGAGAGGTCCGGGGGATCGCCGAGAAGGTCATTACCCAGGGCAAGAAGGGGACGCTGCACCATCGGCGGCTGGCCGCGTCGTTCTTGACCGACGAGTCGGTTGTGCGTAAGCTTTTCACTGAGATCGGGCCAAGGTACGCCAGCCGGCCGGGAGGCTACACCAGAATGGTGAAACTGGGGCCACGCAGAGGTGACGCGGCGCCCATGGCGGTGCTGGAGCTGGTGTCCTGACGCCTTGCCCTGCCCTTGCGGGGCGCGCCAGTCGGCTGCCTCCAGCCGGGGCTGACGGCCATGCGGATGGCTCTGATTGTAGAGTACGAAGGGACGGAGTACCACGGGTTCCAGTACCAGGCTAACGCACCCTCGGTGCAGGCGGAGCTGGAGAAGGCCATCTCCCGCCTGACTGGAGAGAAGACAAGAATAAAGGCGGCGGGCAGGACGGATGCGGGAGTGCATGCTCAGGGGCAGGTGGTCGCCTTCGACACCATGGCGGGCCACGACCCTGGCACCTTCGTCAAGGCCCTGAATTTCTACCTGCCAGAAGATATAGCGGTCAGGGCAGCCTACCGGGTGGCTGATGATTTCGACCCCCGGCGCAGGGCCCTGAGCCGAAGGTACAGGTACACGGTCCTTAACAGCGCGATACCCTCCCCGCTGCTCAGGCGGACCACCTGCCTGGTCAGGGAGCCTCTGAGAGTGGGGAGAATGAGGATGGCGGCGCGGCTTTTCCTGGGAAGCCACGATTTTCGGGCCTTCTCGGGGCCGCTGGATGGTCGCAGGACCAGCACGGTCCGCCAGGTCTATGACGTGACGGTGCGTACGCGTGGAGAGCTGGTGACGTGTGAGGTGGAAGGCAACGCCTTCCTGCCTCAGCAGGTCCGGCGGATGGTGGGTGCCCTGGTGGACCTGGGCCGAGGCCGTCTTTCTCTGGATGACCTGAAGGCAATGATTGACGGAGGAAAGGTGGGTGTGGCGGCGGGTGCGCTGCCTCCCCAGGGGCTATGTCTCCTGAAGGTGACCTACCCCGACTTTCCTCCAGAGGTTGGTGAGCTAGATGACAACCAGTACCAAGTCCAGCCAGGCACGCGGGCCTGGCGCGAAGCCAGTGTGGCACCTCGTCAATGCCGAGGGCAAGACCCTGGGCCGGCTGTCCTCTGAGATAGCCGTCCTGCTCCAGGGCAAGCACAAGCCCGAATACACGCGCCATCTCAACGTTGGCGATTTCGTGGTGGTGGTCAATGCCGAAAAGGTGCGCGTGACCGGCAACAAGCTGCAGGACAAGGTCTATACCCGCTACAGCGGCTACCATGGCGGTCTCAAGAGGGAGACGCTGGCCCGCGTCCTGGGCCGGGTCCCGGAGCGTGCCATCAGACATGCCGTTTGGGGGATGCTGCCCAAGAACTCCCTGGGGCGACGTATGCTGTCCCGGCTGAAGATTTACACTGGCGACTCGCATCCTCATCAAGCCCAGGTCCGTGGCAGCCAGCAGACACAGGAGGCCTAGTTGAACCAGCAGCAGTCACACTACTACTATGGCACTGGCAGGCGCAAGTCGTCGGTTGCCAGGGTCAAGCTCTATATGGAGAAAGGCCCCATACTGGTCAATGGCAAGCCCATGGAGGAAGCCTTCCCCTGGGACTCGTGGCAGCGGACCGTGCTGGAGCCTTTCAAGGTCACAGAAAGCCTGGGCCAGTTCAGAGTCGTTGCCAAGGTGACCGGCGGAGGCATCGTGAGCCAGACCGGAGCGCTGAGGCACGGCATCGCTCGGGCGCTGACGGTCGCCGATCCCAACTTGCGGCAGGCCCTGAAGAAGGCCGGCCTGCTGACCCGCGACCCCAGGGCAAAGGAAAGCAAGAAGTACGGCCTCAGGCGCGCCCGCAAGGCCAAGCAGTACACCAAGCGCTAGACAGGCAGTCTGCCCATTCCTGGACGCGCCCCTCGTGAGTTGGAGGGGCGTTTCCATATCAGGCCCGGAGCAAGCAGGAAAGCGATGGCACCTCCTTCCTCAAGGTCTCGAAAGGCTGTCAGTGCCGAGCGCCGCCTCTCCATGGCGACGGAGAACTACCTGCTTTCCATCCTTCAGCTTGAGGAGCAGGGGCTGAGGGTCACGCTTACCCAGCTTGCAGAGCAGCTCAGGCGCCTGCCGGTGGGCGAAGGTCTGGGCACCTCCCTGTCCTCGGTGGCCGGCATGGTGCGGCGCATGGCCAGGGAGGGCCTCATCGAAATAGCCCCTAACAAGGACGTGGTGCTCACCCCGCGCGGGCGCAAGTCCGCCGAGGACATGGTGAGGCGTCACCGACTGGCCGAGCGCATGGTTGTTGACCTGCTGGGGCTGGAGCTTCACAAGGCCCACGTGGAAGCCCACCGGCTGGAGCACGCCATATCTCCGGAGCTGGAGGAGAAGATCGCGGCCCGCCTGGGAAATCCCACTACCTGCCCCTTTGGCCACCCCATTCCTGGCAGTGGCTACGTGCCCAGCAAGCACGCCATTCGCCTTGACAGGGCGGCGGAAGGCCAGGAAATGGTGATAGACCGCATCCCGGAAGATGACCAGTCCCTGCTCAAATACTTCGTCACCAACGGCCTTATCCCCGGCCAGCGCGTTGTGGTGAAGGAGGCGGCGGTGTCCAGGGGTGTTATCACCCTGCTCTGCGAGGACAGAGAGGTCGTCTTCAGCTATGGCGTGGCCGGCCGGATATGGGGCAGGCCACCCTCCGAGCCAGGCCCATCCCGGCCACAGGCCCGGTAGCGCCGTCCCTCTCTTGTACCGGCCCTGCCTGAAAGTAGCGGTCAAGTCCTTTCTCCTGTCAAGGGCCGCCACTGGACACTTTCCCCTGTCAGCCCATCAACGGAGACTCACGCCTCTCTCAATCAGGCCCGGCATAGCAACTCTCCGCCTGTGGTGCCGCAAGACTGATGCGGCGGCCCCTTATTCTCCTGCACCTGAGTGCTGGTACGTACATGGCCTGCGGGCTGCCACCTGCTAAACGGTAGGTGCAGAGCTACAAGTCACGTATCCCCTGCGGTGGCCAGCACACTGTGGGATGCACTCAGGTATGCATCCATGCCTGGAGTCGGCTGCACCCTATGCTGTCCGATAAAACCTCATGTTGGGTAAGGAGGTGTATCGCAGCCCGGCAGGGGGAGTTGATAAGCGTTGGGGAAGCAGTCTCCCTCCTCCAGGTGGACCAAGGCCGACTGGATTCGTGTCAACAGCACAG
>DAOUAM010000069.1:0-85344 GCA_034433305.1 Dehalococcoidia bacterium
GGAGCGGTGGGACCCCGCATCGGCGGTGGGTGTCACTGGTGGCAGAGTCTCTCTAAGGCCGTCCCATATGGGCGGCATGGGGGACCATGCTGCTCATTAGTACACCCAACCGCCGACTCCCTAAACATACAAGGGGGCTACGGGGTGCGGTGTGGCCGCCCCCTATGCCAGCCCCAGCTTGCCGGCGATGCCGTACTCCTGGGCCAGTGCCTTCAGCCTGTCCCAGGTGGCGTCCTCCACGAAGATGCCCTCCTTCAGGCCCTTCTGCGTCCTCAGGTGCTCCAGTTCGCCGGGGTAGTAGACCTCCTTGAAGCCGGCGGCGGGCCTGGAGCTCTTCAGGTACATGGCGAACTCCGTGACCTCCCGCTTGAAGGCCTCCACGGGGCGGAAGGCCGCCACGTTGAACACCGCCATGAAGCAGCCGTCGTTGTGGCGGCCTGAGGGGTCGTGCCCGAAGCCCAGGCCGGTGAGGATGCCCGACAGGATTTCCACCATGACCGAAAGCCCGTAGCCCTTGTGGCCCTCCTGGCCGCCCAGGGGCAGGATGACGCCACCCTGGCGCAGCGCCGCCGGGTCGGTGGTGGGCTTGCCTTCCTTGTCCAGCAGCCAGCCTTCGGGCACCGGCGTGCCACGGGCCTGGGCCACGCCCAGCTTGCCCGCCGCCGCCGCGCTGGTGGCCATGTCAATGAACAGCGGCCCCTCCAGGTTGCTGGGCATGGCGATGCAGATGGGGTTGGTCCCCAGGCGCGCCTCGCGGCCCCCGAAGGGCGCCACCGACTTGGCCGACCTGCCGGAGTCGGCGGTCATGATGCCTATCATGCCCTCCGCCGCGGCCATGAGCGGGTAGTCGGCCACGCGGCCCACGTGGCTCTGCCGGAACACCGTGGCCGCGGCGACGTTGCTCTTCCTCGCCTTCTCGATGGTCAGCCGCATGGCACGCTCGGAGACCACGTACCCGAAGCCCCAGTGGCCGTCTATCACCGTGGTGGTGGGCGTGTCCTTGACGACCTCGAAGGGCGCGCCGGGGACGATGTGGCCGCGCTTGATGCGCTCTATGTAGGTGGGGATAAGTATAATGCCATGGGAGTCGTGGCCTGCGAGGTTGGCGCCGATGGAGTGCCTGGAGATGATGGCCCCCTCCTCCGCGCTAGCGCCCGCGGCCTGGAGCAGTTGAGAGGCTATCTCACGGAGCTGGTCCGCCTGGACAACTGGCATGGTGCCCTCCTTCTGGTCTTGCCTGCGTGATGGTCGGGGTAAGCCTCATTCTAGCGCAACAGGGGGCATGTTTGCTGACCGGGGCAGGTCGGCCAGAGCGCTGGCTAAAGCTGCCGCAGGCGCGGGTCCAGGCGGTCGCGCAGCCAGTCGCCCAGGAACACCAGGGCCAGCACCGTCAGCGCTATGGCCGCGCCGGGGAAGGCGCTCACCCACCAGGCGGTGGTGATGTACAGCCGGCCATCGGACACCATGCCGCCCCAGGACGGCGTCGGCGGTGGCACGCCCACGCCCAGGAAGCTCAGGCTGGCCTCGGCCAGTATCACCGAGCCTACCTGGTTGGTCGCCACCACGATGATGGTGTTGAAGACGCCAGGCAGGATGTGCCGGAACAGGATACGCGGCACCGAGGCACCCGACACCTTGGCCAGCTTGACGTAGTCCATCTCCTTCAGGCTCAGCGTTTCGCCACGCACCTGGCGGGCGAAGCGCGGCCACTGGCCCAGGGACAGCACCCCCAGCAGCAGCCCGAAGCTTGGCCCTGCGATGACGGCCAGCACCAGCGCAATGAGGATGACCGGAATGGAGTTGGCCGCGTCCACCAGCCGCATCAGCAGCTCGTCCACCCAGCCGCCGGCGTACCCCGACACCAGCCCCAGCACCGTGCCCACTCCGCCGGCGATGAGCAGCGTGGCGCCAGCCACGATGAGGGACACCCGGGCGCCGTAGATGAGCCTGCTCAGGATGTCCCGGCCCAGGCTATCGGTGCCCAGGAGGAACCGCGTGTCGTTGCCTGTAATCATTGGGGGCGTGTGGCGGTCTATCAGCTCGCCGTACCGCTCGGGATAGGGCGCGATGAGGGGCGCGGCTATCCCCGCGAACACCAGCAGCGACAGCACCGCCAGGGAGAACAGCGGCAGCCGCCTGGCGGCCTTGAGGAGCCGCCATTGCTGCCTGAGGCCCAGCGCGGTGGGCTGTCCGCCTGTCCCTGTACGGGTTATCTCCATCTGTCCACCTGGCTTTAGCTGTAGCGTATTCTTGGGTCGGCGTAGGCGTAGAGGATGTCCACGATGAGGGACGTCAGGATGTAGAACAGCGTGACGACCACCATGACGCCCTGGAGGATGGCGTAGTCCGAGGACTGCACCGCCTGGTATGCCAGCAGGCCCAGCCCCGGCCAGGCGAAGACGGTCTCGGTGACGATGGCGCCGGTTATCAACGCGGCCAGAGTCAGGCCAGCGAAGGTCAACGGCGCCAGCAGGGCGTTGCGCAGCGCGTGCTTCCATATGACCCGCGTGCTGCTTACGCCCTTGGCCCGCGCCAGCTTGATGAACTCCGACTCCAGCACGTCCAGCATGGAGGAGCGCACCAGCCGGAGCTGGCCCCCGGCGGCGGCCCACCCCAGGGCTATGGAAGGCAGGATGAAGTGGTCTATGCCGCCGGCCCTGGAGGTGGGCAGCCAGCGCAGGTACACGGCGAAGATGAGTATGGCCATGATGGCGACCCAGAAGGAGGGCAGCGAGTGGCCCAGCACCGCGAAGGTACGGCCCATGTAGTCCCAGGCGGTGCCGCGCTTCACAGCCGACAGCACTCCCAGGGGGACGCCCACCAGCAGCGAGAACAGGAAGCCGCCCAGGGCCAGTTGGGCCGTGGCCGGCAGCTTCTCGGCTATCACCTTCAGGACCGGCCGGCGCTGGTGGATGGACTTGCCCAGGTCGCCTCTGGCCAGCCGCCCCAGGAAGATGGCGTACTGGACGTAGATGGGCTTGTCCAGGCCCAGGGCGCGGCCCATGGCCTCGTACACCTCCGGCGGCATGTCCTCCTCCACGTACAGCGTCCTGGGGTCGCCTTGCAGCCGTGCCAGGACGAACACGACCACCGTGACCAGCAGTATGGTCAGCGCCGCCGCGATGGCGCGCCTCACAAGAAAGCGTCTCAAGCTCCCGCGCCTCCTGGCTGGAATGGTCCCTTCCCCCACGGGGGAAGGACTATTCTCGCCCCTCTGGACGCATGATGCACATTGTCGAGAAGAGGGCCACGCTTATGCCCTCATATCCCTGGGCTGTTCATGCGCATACCGCGTTCTGGGACAGAGCCAGACCTGGTCTGAGCTTGCCGGAAGGAGAGGGGCAAAGGCCCGCCTTGTCCCTACCTCGGCTTCTTCAGCGTCTCGAAGTCCATTATGTCTTCCTGGTGCCCGTTCCAGGGCGTGCGGGGCCAGTCGCCGATACGCTTGGGGTTGACGGCCACGATCTCGTCGAACTCCACCACCGGCACGTTCAGGTGCTGGTCATAGGCCCACTGGTACTGCTTGAGCCGGATGCTGTCCAGTTGCTCCTGGGAGGTCGTGGCGGAGGCCTCGTCCACCAGTTCCAGCAGGCCGGGTACCTCGTAGCCGGAGTTGAAGGACGCCGTGGGAATCTCCCGGAACCCACGGGCCTCGGGTATGGGCGTCACGCCGGTGGACACACCTATCCTGACACCGTTGAACTCCCGCTTCACCAGTTGCTGGCGCAGAATGGCCGGGTCAAGCCTCTGGATGGTAGGCCGCAGCCCGATGGCCTCCCAGAAGCCGGCGATGGCCTCGCAGAACTCGTTGCTCAGGGGATGGTCCTCGGTACACACAAGCTGGAAGTCGAAGCCGTTGGCGTACCCGCCCTCGGAGATGCTCTGTCTGGCCTTGTCGCGGTCGAAGGGCACTATCCACTTGTCCTGGAAGTAGCGATCGGCGAAGTAGCCCTGGAGCATCTGCACATAGGTGGGCTTGCCGTGGCCGCCGACGATGGCCTTCACCAGCGCGTCGCGGTCAATGGCCATGTCCATGCCGAAGCGGACCTTCCGGGCCGCATCCATGGAGGCCGAGTCCTCGCACTCGCCGACCCACGGCAGGTCAGGGTTGTAGCCCGGCCGCGGCGGTATAGCCTGGCCCTTGTACTCCTTGTAGCAGAACTGGCCAGAGAAGGTCACCGAGGCGAAGCCAACGCCGGCGCTCTGGGTCTTCAGCCCGGCGCCCTCCACGCGCTCCCGCATGGTGATGGGCACCTTGCTGGCGTCTATCTCGCCCGTCTCCAGCGCGGCCAGCACCGTGGAAGGCTCGGCCATCTGGAGCACCCTGACCTCGGCATACTCGGGCAGGCTGCCCCAGTAGTCCGGGAAGTAGGTCAGCACGATCTCGTTGTCCGCCTTCCACTCCTTCACCTGCCAGGGGCCGGTGCCGCCATCCGGCAGCTCAGTGGTGGCCCTGTCCGCGCCCATAGTGTCCACACGCTTCTTGCTGTACACCGCCAGGGCCACGTCGTCGCGGATGGAGCCATAGTACTCGAAGAAGAAAGCGTTGGGGGACTTGAGCTTGAACTGGACGGTGTAGTTGTCCAGTACGTTGACCGATTCCAGGTGGTCCCTGGCGATGAACTGGCCGCCGTGGTTGGACTCCGAGTTCAGCCACTGGTCCTCGGCGGTCCACTTCCAGTCCTCGGCGGTCATCTCGCCCCAGTCGCCGTGGAACCGCACGCCTTTGCGCAGCTTGAGGGTGTGGGCCAGGCCGTCGGGCGAAATCTCCCACGACTCGGCCAGCCGGGGCACGATGCGGGCGCTGGCGTCCTGCTGGTAAGGAGTCTCGTTGACGCCCAGCCACACCAGCCGCTCACCCTGGCGGCCTCCGTTCTTGGAAGGCAAGCCAATATAGGAGAAGACGTTGGACCAGGCGACGGTCACAGTGCCCGATGGCTGGGCCGCGGACGGCGGCTGTGGCGTGGCCGTCGCCGGCACGGGCGTTGCCACGGCGCCTGCCGCCGTGGGCGACCTGGCCGGCGCTGCTGTGGGAGTTGAAGGTGCGGCGGGGGCCGTTGTGGGAGTGGCCTGTTCTGCTCCACTGCATGCTAGAGTAGTAAGAAAGACTATAAGAGCAAATGACTTGGCAAGAAATACAGGTAAATTCCTGGTCACTTGGCTCCCTCCGCATGGATTTATGTCAGCGTGCTTATCATGGTGAGTAGAATACTATCCAAGGGGCGGGCAGCGCGTCAACCCCTGGCCGACAGCACGGGGCGGGCCTCGCCCCCGGTGTTCGAGGACAGAACGTTGGCTGAGCTATGGCCTCATCTCCACGCGTGGCCCAAAAGCGGACAGGGAGCAGGATAAGGGCAGATGCCCAGTCCTCACCCCGTAGCCTTCTCTCTCCGAAATGAGGACTAACAACTTGAATGGTAATTCAGGGCGGCGCCATGTCCCCATTCCCTCGACAGGCTCGGGCCTGTCCTGAGCGTGCCGAAGGAGAGGGGGCTGGCGTCTGGCCCCCTTCCTGGCCTTCCCCCTGTGGGGGCAGGGACTGTTCTCGCCCCCCTTGGGGGAGAGTCAGAGAGGGGGCTGGTCACGCCATTACCCTGGTATGTTGTTAAAGTCCATTTCGGAGAGGGCTATGGGGGTGAGGTGGCGTCGGCTAGCGGGCGGCCCAGTCCTTGGCCCGCTCCACGGCGCGCCTCCAGCCGGCGTACAGGGCGTCGCGGAGCTGCTGGCCCATGGCCGGCTGAAAGGTGGCATCGCTGCGCCAGAAGCCGGCGACCTCCTGGGGGCCGGGCCAGAAGCCGACGGCCAGCCCCGCCAGGTAGGCGGCGCCCATGGCCGTCGTCTCGGCTATGGCGGCCCGCTGGATGGGGATGCCCAGGATGTCGGCCTGGAACTGCATCAGCAGCGGGTTGACCGTGCCGCCGCCGTCCACCCGCAGGGCGGGCACCGCCAGCCCCGTGTCGGTCCTCATGGCCTCGATGACGTCCCGGGTCTGGAAGGCGGTGGCCTCCAGGGCCGCCCTGGCGATGTGGGCGCGGGTGGTGCCGCGTGTGATGCCCACTATGGCGCCACGGGCGTACATGTCCCAGTGGGGCGCGCCCAGACCGGTGAAGGCAGGCACCAGGTACACGCCGCCCGTGTCCGGCACCGAGGCTGCAAGCTCGCCCACCTGGGCCGCCTCCTGGATGATGCCCAGCCCGTCCCGCAGCCACTGCACGGTGGCGCCGGCCGAGAAGACGCTGCCTTCCAGGGCGTAGGTTGCCTGCTCGCCCAGGCTGCACGCCAGCGTGGTGACCAGCCCCGCCTTTGAGGAGACACGCTCGGCCCCGGTGTTCATGAGGATGAAGCAGCCGGTGCCGTAGGTGTTCTTGGCGCTGCCCGGCGCGAAGCACGCCTGGCCGAAGAGGGCCGCCTGCTGGTCGCCGGCCACGCCGGCGATGGGGGCCGAGAGGCCGCCGGCGGCCTCGGGCGACGCGTAGCCGAAGATGGCGCTGGAAGGCCTCACCTGGGGCAGCATGACGCTGGGGATGCCCAGCTCCCGTAGCAACTCGGCGTCCCAGGACAGGGTGCCGATGTTGAAGAGCATGGTGCGCGAGGCGTTGGTGTGGTCGGTGGCGTGGACGGCCCCGCCCGTGAGCTTCCACAGCAGCCAGGAGTCCACCGTGCCGAAGAGCAGCTCGCCCGCCTCGGCGCGGCGCTGGCCGTCGGGGAGGCTGTCCAGCAGCCAGCGCACCTTGGTGGCCGAGAAGTAGGCATCTATGGGCAGGCCCGTCCTGGCCCTGACCGCTGGCCCCAGGCCCCGCGCCTTCAACTCCTCGCACAATGGCGCCGTCCTGCGGCACTGCCACACGATGGCGTTGGCCACCGGCCTTCCCGTCGCCCGCTCCCACACCACCGTGGTCTCTCGCTGGTTGGTGATGCCGATGGCCCTGACCTGGGCGGGCCTGGCCCCGGCCTGCCGCAGCGCCTCCCGGGCCGTCAGCATGCAGGACTGGTATATCTCCTCCGGGTCGTGCTCCACCCAGCCGGGCCGTGGGTACACCTGGGCGATGTCGCGGCTGGCCTGGGCCACGGGCATACCCTCGTGGTCCACCAGCAGGGCCGTGGTGCCTGTGGTCCCCTGGTCCAGGGCCAGGATGTAGCCGGTCTGTGCCATGCCCTCTCCTTCAAGGAGCTTGATAGCGCTAAGCTATCAGCGGTCAGCTTCCCCGCCCAGCGCAGGGGCAGGTGAGGGGCGCTGATAGCTGAAGGCTGAAAGCCGAGAGCCAACAGGTGCACATACTAAGCCACGGCGCGGGCGGTTGTGTCAAGGGCGGGTCTTCCCGCATAATGTAGGCGTCTTTACACCACTGGGGAGGCGTCCAGGTGCAGCAGCGGCGTATCAAGATAAGCGCGGGCGATGTGCAGGTGACGGCGGTGCTGAACAGCAGCCACACCGCCGACCTGGTCTGGTCGCAGCTACCCATCCAGGCCAACGGCAACACCTGGGGTGATGAAATCTACTTCCGCACGCCCATCAAGGCCCAGGAGGAGAACGCCAGGGATGTAGTGGACATGGGCGACGTGGGCTACTGGCCGCCGGGGCAGGCCCTGTGCCTGTTCTTTGGACCCACGCCCGCCAGCCATGGCGACGAGATCAGGCCCGCCAGCCCGGTGAACATCGTGGGCAAGCTGGAGGGCGACCCCAAAGTCCTCAGGCGCGTGCGCTCCGGCTCCAGGGTCGTGGTGGAAAAGGCCTGAGCACGGGCAGGTGAGGCGTATGGGTTTCTCGGACGAGTTGCGCGGCAAGGGCGCCCACATCTGGGACAGGGAGAAGCGGCACCCCTTCGTGCTGGGCATCGGCGATGGCACCCTGCCCCTGGAGAAGTTCCGCTACTACATGAGGCAGGACTACGTTTTCCTGGTGGACTTCTGCCGGGCCATATCCCTGGCCGTGGCCAGGGCCGAGCGGGTGGAGGACATGGGCTGGTTCGCCCGGCTGCTCCACGAGACGCTGAACACCGAGATGTCCCTGCACATCAGCTTCTGCAAGGACTTCGGCATTACCGAGGACGACCTGAAGCGCACCCGGCCCTCGCCTACCACCTGGGCCTACACCAGGCACCTGGTGGAGACAGGCTATTCAGGCAGCACGGGGGAACTCGCCGCGGCCATACTGCCCTGCTCCTGGGGCTACTGCGAGATCGGCCAGATGCTCAGGGACAGGGGCATGCCCAGGCACCAGCCCCTGTATGCGCGCTGGATCGAGATGTACAGCTCGCCCGAGTTCGCGGCGCTGGCCGACTGGCTGCGCGCCTTCATTGACCGCGTGGCCGCCGACAGCAGCCCCGGCGAGCGCCAGCGCATGGAGCAGGCCTTCCTGCTCAGCAGCCAGTACGAGTACCTGTTCTGGGACGCCGCCTACAGGATGGAGGAGTGGCCGGTATAAAGTGACATCCACAGGAGGTCTCTTATGCCCGATAACATGTCCCACTGGGAGCGCGTGCGGGCAGCCCTGAAGGGCGCGCCGGTGGACCGCCCGCCTATGAGCATGTGGCGCCACTTCTACTCCAGGGAGACCTCCGCCGAGGGGCTGGCCGAGGCCATGCTGGCCTTCCAGCGCCGCTTCGACTGGGACTTCATGAAGGTGAACCCTCGCGCCAGCTACCACGTGGAGGACTGGGGCGTCAGGCTCCGCTTCAGCGGCTCCGACTCCAGGGAGCATACTCTGGAGGACTGGCCGGTCAAGCGGCCCGAGGACTGGCAGAAGGTGCGGCCCCTGGACATACACAAGGGCGTGCTGGGAGAGCAACTGAAGGCCCTGGGACTTATCGCTGATGGGCTGAAGGGCCAGGTGCCCTTCCTGATGACAGTCTTTACGCCGCTGTCCATCGCCGGACGCCTGGCCGGGTCCGAGGACGCCATGGCGCGTCATCTCCAGGAGCATCCCCGGCCTGTACACCAGGCGCTGGAGGCCATCACCGACACCTTCGCCCGCTTCGCCCGGGAGTGCCTCAACATGGGCGCCAGCGGCCTTTTCTACGCCACCACGCGCTGGGGCACCTATGACAGGCTGACCCAGGAGCAGTACGACGAGTTCGGCCGGCCCTACGACCTGCGCCTGCTGCAGGGCCTGCCGCCGGCCGAGTTCCACGTGCTACATGTCTGCGGCAGCAACAACATGCTGCTGGCCCTGCGCGACTACCCCGTGGCGGCCTTCAACTGGGACACCCAGGACGAGACCAACGTGTGGCTCCAGGAAGGCCAGAAGCTCACGGGCAAGTGTGTCATCGGCGGAGTGTCCCACCGCACGCTGCTGCTGACGGGCACGCCCGAGGAGGTGGCCGGCGAGGCGCAGTGGACTAAAAACACCATGAGCAGCACGCGCTGGATGCTGGGGCCGGGCTGCACCTTCTCCCACCAGGCCCCCGAAGGCAACCTGGAGGCCCTGCGCCACGCTTTCCACCAGCGGCAGGGAGGCTAGGAGGAGACCCGGGCCTGGGGTATCAGGCCCTTGCCGCTCATGTGGACGCTGATGGCCGTGGTGTAGGTGCAGCCAGTGGCGCCGTCGTGGATGCACTCGTCGCGGGAGGGCTGTACTTTCAGCAGCGCCGAGATGAGGTTGGAGTCGAAGGAGCAGACTGCCCTGTTCTGCAGCGCTACCGAGCGGAAGGGGCAGTTGAGCAGCCTGATGCGGATGGCAGTATCGCCGACCTCCACCTCGGGGAAGAAGTCGGCATCGGACAGTAGCTCCACCAGGGTAGCCAGCCGGTGCTCCAGGTCCTGGCCGGATACCTGGCTCTCGTACTCCCGGAAGACCTGGGAGGAAAGCCGCTGGAAGACCAGCTTCAGGATGTCGGGGCCGCTCTGGCTGCCGACCTCTTGGGGGGTCAGCAGGCTCAACTCCTGGACTATCATGCCCAGCAGCCGGTCGTAGCCCTTGGGCAGTGCCTCCTGGCCCTGCTCGGTCAGGTGGAAGGAGTACTCGGGGCGACCGGTCCTCTTGCGGACCTCCTGGAAGGTCACCAGGCGGTCGCGCTGAAGGATGTCCAGGTGTCGGCGTATGGTGGCTGGGGCCAGCCCTATCCGCCTGGACAGGCCCTCTACGGTATCGCTACCATTCTTCTGCAGGAGTTGCAGAATTCGTAGCCGCGTACCTTCCATGAGATATATCCGCCCCTGTTGCCTTATCCAGAGTATAGGGGCAGCTTGTGGTTATTGTCAACTAAAATGGGTTTTATAAGCTTTTTATGATACGAGTCGTGTAAATCCCCTTGACAGGCCCCACCTGCTCTGCTAGACTCCCACATCCGTATAACGAAGATAGCAAACAGAACACTACACATGGAGAGGTTGGCAAGCGTGCAGTCAAGATACCAGAAGCAGGATGCGGTCATGGAGCCGGAGGTCCAGGACGCTCCTGTCTGTCGTCACCACTGGGTGATAGACCGTCCCACCGGCCCGGTCAGCAAGGGGGTCTGCCAGGTGTGCGGCGAGGTCCGGGAGTTCCACAACTACGTGGACGGCCCTCCGTGGAGCTACGATGTCTCCCTGGAGAACCTGTCCTCCGGCTCCCGCTATCCCACGGGCTTCGGTGGCCAGGGCTCCGATGGCGACGCCGTCGCTGAGGACGACGCCTAGCCTGGGACTGGGACGTTCTGTCCACAGTGGGGTCATGTACCCATTCCGGGGCGTGGCCCCATTATTTTTGCCTAGCGGAAGAGGTCAGTGGCCCGGTCCCTCACCAGCGCCTGGGCGCTTTCAGGCCCCGTGGGGTACTCATAGCCCCTCACGATGGCCACCGGCACATTGATGGCCTTGCCGGTCACCAGCTCGGAGGCGCAGGCCAGCTCGTCGGCGATGGCGATGTTGGTCACCTTAAGCACCTTGCCGCAGGCATCGGGTGTGCCTCTGTAGTCCTTCAGCGGGCTGATGCCTGCCACGCCAATGGCGAAGTTCACGTGGCCCTCTCGCCATGCCCTGCCGAAGGTGTCGGAGATAACGACCGCCACCGGCGCTCCCCCCAGCATCTGGCCCACCTGCTGGCGGATGCTCCTGGCCGACGCGTCGGGGTCTTCGGGCAGCAGGGAGACCATGCTATCGCCGGGCACGTTGGACATGTCTATGCCCGCGTTGGCGCAGATGAAGCCGTGGCGCGTCTCGGTGATGATGATGCCACGGGCCGCGTCCATCCTCACGATGGCCCTGCTCTCCCGCAGCACCAGCTCCACCAGGCGCGGGTCGCGGCCACTCTCCCTGGCGACTTGCTGGGCGAAGGCCGATGGCTCCACCGCCCTCAGGTCAACCAGCCGGCCCTCGGCCTTGGAGACAATCTTCTGGGTGACCACCAGCACGTCTCCCGCCTCGATGGGCGTGCCCTGCCGCTGGGCCGCCGCCGTGATAAGCTGGCCCAGCCTATCGCCGGGCCTGATCTCGGGCATGCCCGTCACGCCAATGACCTGGATGCGTGGTGCCAAGGCCGTCTCCTCAAGGGCCGAGACTGACGCAGGGTTTATAGCATAGCCTTTCCAGGGTGTCAACGCGCGCACACGGCGCTGGACGCGGGATGCTATACTTTTACCGGCCATTTCGCAGGCCAGGTCTGTTGCCAGGAGAAGCCCATGGTAGTGCTCAGGAGCCTGCTGTTCGTTCCGGGGAACCGCGCCAACATGCTGGAGAAGGCCCTGGGATTCGCCCCGGACGCCTACGTGCCCGATATGGAAGACTCGGTGCCACAGGAGGAGAAGGCCAACGCCCGTGGTGTCACGGCCTCCTTCCTGGCAAGGCTGGCCGCCACTGGGCGGCTGGTGGTGCCCAGGGTCAACTCCATTGACTCCGGCCTCATGGAGGAGGACCTGGAGGCCGTCGTTGGCCCGCACATCTTCGGCGTCTCGGTGGGCAAGGTGCGCTCCGCCGATGACATCAAGTACATCTCCGCCGTCATAGAGCGGCTGGAGAAGAGGGCAGGCGTCCAGCCCGGCGGCACCAGGCTGGTGCCGTGGCTCGAAGTGGCCAGGGCCATTGTCAACGCCTACGACATCTGTATCGCCTCACCCAGGGTCATGGGCGTCGCCTTCGGGGCCGAGGACTTCACCAACGACATGGGCATCCCCCGCAGCGAGGATGACTCGGAGGTGGCCTACCCGCGCAGCGTCGTGTGCGTGGCCGCCCGGGCCGCCGATGTCCTGGCCCTGGACACGCCTTACTTCAGCTTCCGCGACCCCGAGGGGCTGCGGAAGAACGCCCTGGCCTCCAGGAGACAGGGCTTCAAGGGCAAGTTCGCCATCCACCCGGCCCAGGTGGACATTATCAACGAGGCCTTCTCTCCCTCGGCGGAGGAAATCGAGTATGCCCGCCGCGTGGTGGCCGCCTTCGAGGAGGCCGAGCGGCAGGGGCGCGGCTCCACGTCCCTGGACGGCAAGGTGATAGACGTGCCAGTAGTCAAGCGCGCTCGACAGGTGCTGGAAGTGGCGAAGGCCCTGGGCCGGCAAGCCTGAGTGGTGCTCATGCCTGTGGTGCTATTAGCTATCAGCTATCAGCCGTCAGCGCCCCAACCGCCCCGAGGGGCTGGGTGAGGCGCTGATGGCTGATAGCTGACTGCTGACAAGCTATGAAGGGAAGTCCCGTGGCGAGAGACAGGGTACTGCTGGAAGGCATGGTCTTCTACGGCTACCACGGTGCCAACCCGGCGGAGCGCACGCTGGGCCAGCGCTTCATTGTGGACCTGGAGGTGGAGCTGGACCTGCGCACTGCCGGCCAGTCCGACGACCTGGCCCATACAGCGGACTACTCGGCCATGTATGCCGCCGTGAGAGAGGTGGTGGAGGGGCCGCCCCGCAACCTGCTGGAGAGCGTGGCCGAGGCCATCGCCCGGCGCATTCTGGGCAGCTTCGCCGTGGACGCCGTCCGGGTGCGGGTCAGGAAGCCGGAGGTCCCCATCAGGGGCAGCGTGCTGGCCCACGCCGCCGTGGAGATTTACAGGGAGCGTTAGGCTGCGAGGGCGCGCAGGCCGCCTGGCCCCCTCTCTGACTCTCCCCCAGAGGGGGCGAGAACCCTCCCTTCCCCCCATGGGGGAAGGCCAGGAAGGGGGCAAGCCTGGCCCCTGGCCCCCTCTCTGATACCAAGTCGCTATGATGAGGCCATAAATACGGTAGGGGCAGGCCTTGTGGTTGCCCAGGGCCTGGGCAGGCACAAGGCCTGCCCCTACAAAATACGGCGCCATCATACAGAATTGGTATTATCCCCTTTGTGAAGTAGTCCCCAAGGTGAAAAATGTCCTCACATTCGCCGCGTTCCATGGACCAGTCCTCAATATGAAAAAGAGTGGGTGCAACTCATTTAAGAGCGATATGCTGATGCTGGTTATGGGGCCTGGAAGCGGTACCCGACCTTGTGATAGGTCAGTATATAGAGAGGGTTGCGTGGGTCAGGCTCCAGCTTCTGGCGGAGTTTCCAGATGTGCGTCTGGAGGGAGCCTTCCTCTTCCACATTCGCAGCATCCATGATGCGGCGCTTGCCCACGGGCATGCCCTGGCTCCTGACCAGCAGATCGAGGATGGCGAACTCCTTTGGGGCCAGGTGCGTCTCTTGCCACTGGCCTCCACGGTTCAGCCACACGCGCCGCCTGAGGAGGTCAATCCTCAGGTAGTTATTGAACTCCTGGTTGGAAGGGGACTCTGGCATTTTGTCTCTGGACCTGGCAACAAGTCCCGCCAGGCTGGGCCTGTACTCACCAAACGTCATGCAAATGGCTTCCCGGTCTCTTTCTGGTATTCCGGCAAAGGGGACGAATTGCTACAGGCGGGGCAGAGTTAACCTGTCCTTGTGGCTGTGACCATGGAGTGGCTAAAGGATAGGGAAGGGAGTAGGGTGAGGAAGGCCCGGTGAAGCCCCTCGCCTGTCCGGCTCAGGGCTTATTGAGGGGCGCGCGGCCTGGCCTACGCCAGCAGCAGGGCCTTGAGCTCGTCCAGGGTAGCTTGCCAGAGGCCGGCGCGGTACCAGCGCTCCGTCTCGGCGCGTAGCTTATCGCGCAGGGCCTGTAGCCTGGCCCTGTCCTCGGGCGCCTGGGAGCGGAGCAGCGTCTCCATCTCCGGGTGGGCCTCGCGCCAGGCCTTGATGCGCTCATGGGCCTGGGCTGGGCGCTCCACCCAGTGGCCGATCTCCTGCCACCGGGCATCGTAGAGGGATACCACGGGTATCCTGGTGATGCCTGCTGACGCCCAGGCCCGCGCCAGGTCTGGACTCGCCGAGCGGATGAAGATGCGCAGGTCCATCCCTGGCACCTCGGCGGCGAGCTGCACTATGACTGGCAGGTTCATCAGGGAGTCGCCGCACCAGTCCTCGGTCATCACGGCGATGTGGACCTTGCCGCCGTGCTGGCCCACCAGACGCTTGAACAGGTGCAGGTCTCGCGGCGGGATGTCCATCTCGTGGACTAGCTGGGTCATTCTGGCGCGGTTGGTGCTCATCTGGGCCAGGTAAGCTGGCCAGGTGAGGCCGGCCTGGTAGCGGGCCTCGGTCATGGGGACTCCAGCCTGTACCATATCTGGTTTCCTCGGTGTGCCGCAGCAGTCTTTTCCGGCTTCGCACTACATACCTTAGCGACACAGTGGGCATCCTGTCGAGGGTGTGCGCCCAGGTCTGGCGCCGCGCACCGGGCTAGGCACTCTGTATGTGGCGGACGTACCGCTCGGCGGAGCGGCGGACCGCCTCTTTGGCCCCGGCCAGGATATTGCGGCGCCACCAGCCGCCGTAGATGCGGTCGAACTGGTACGGGCCAACTGCATCCACTATGCGCCTGACCTGGGTGGCCGACATGGGTATGAGGTTGGGGTAGCTGGTCATGAAGCTGACGTGCCGCCGGTCTGCCACCACGGTTATGGTATCGCCCACCAGCAGCGCGCCTCTGCCGTCGGCGCCCTGGGCCCAGTGGAGCACGGCGCTGCCATCGAAGTGCCCGCCGCACTGGACCAGGGTAACGCCCGGAGCCAGCTCCAGCGGCCGGCCGTCCCAGTAGCGGATGGCCGGGTCAGGGCGCATCACGTGCTGCTTGTCGGCCTGGGGGATGTAAATGGGCGCATTCCCAAAGGCGCGGCTCCAGGTCACCATGCTGGCATAGAAATGGGGGTGGGAGAAGCACATGGCCTGGATGCCCCCCAGCGCCTTTATGGCCCTGACGGCCTCGTCGGCAAGGTACGTGGTGCAGTCGTATAAAACGTTGCCGTGCCTGGTCTGGACCAGCAGCGCCCGCTGGCCTATGGCGAAGCTGGGCAATGTGCCTATGCCCAGGAGGCCAGGCTCCTCCTCCCGCAACTCGTTCCGGTAGCCTGCCGCCCGCATCTCGGCCATGGTAGTCCACTGCTGGCCGTCCCAGCCGATGTACTGGCGCTCGTCCTCGCATATGGCGCAACGGGACGGCGGGCCTTCGGTCTCCAGGTACTCCACGCCGCAGGTCTTGCAGATGTAGTTGTCCACTGCCTCCCCTCCGTTACACTGGCTGGCTGGAAGGCTATATCCTGCCCTGGGGCGTGTCAATATGTCAAAGTGCCCACAGTCTGGCCGGCCTTGATGTTGCATGCCTGTGGTATGCTGTGTAAGACTGAATTCAGGTCACTCCATGGCAGTTGGCCTGGATTGGAGTCCACCGGTGTGCTATTTTTGGAGCATACATTTTCCCCGGAGGCAATGGCCCCAGGCACCAGCCACCTTCCCGGCTGTAGCACGCGGTGGCCGCCGTGTCTGGAGCATCGTGGCTAACAGGGTAGGGGTGCAGGAGAACAGGAATTATGCCAAGGAACGACAAGCCAAGGACCATCGGAGAACTGCGCCAGAGTGGCTACAAAGTCCTCAGCGTGAAGGCCGAGATTCGCAAGAACCTCATCCGGAAGATAGAGGGCAACGAGCCGCTCTTCCCGGGCATCGTTGGCTTCGAGGACACGGTTATCCCGCAGCTTGAGAACGCCCTCCTGGCCGGCCAGGACATCATCCTGCTGGGCGAGCGGGGACAGGCCAAGTCCCGGCTCATCAGGCACCTGGTCAACCTGCTGGACGAGGAGATACCCGTCGTCGCCGGCTGCGAGATCAACGACAATCCCTACAAGCCCATCTGCCGGCGCTGCAAAGACCTGGTGGCCTCCGATGGGGACGACGTGGCCATAGACTGGCTGCCCAGGGAGCTGCGCTACGCCGAGAAGCTGGCCACGCCTGATATTTCGGTGGCCGACCTCATCGGCGAGATAGACCCCATCAAGGTCGCCGAGGGCCGCTACCTCTCCGACGAGCTTACCATTCACTTCGGACTCATCCCGCGCACCAATCGCGGCATTTTCTCCATTAACGAGCTGCCAGACCTGTCCGAGCGCATACAGGTGAGCCTGTTCAACCTGATGCAGGAGCGGGACATCCAGATCAAGGGCTACCGCATCCTGCTTCCCCTGGACATCTTCCTAGTGGCCAGCGCCAACCCTGAGGACTACACCAACCGGGGCCGCATCATAACTCCGCTCAAGGACCGCTACGGCGCGCAGATACGCACCCACTATCCCCGCACCCACGAGCAGGAGTTGCAGATCGTCGAGCAGGAGTACATCCGGTTCCCGGACTCGGAAAAGCAGGTGACCGTGCCCCACTATATGAAGGAGATTGTGGCTGAGATCACCTCCCTGGCCCGGCGCAGCCCGGAGATAAACCAGCGTTCGGGCGTGAGCCTGCGGGTGTCCATCGCCAACTACGAGACGCTCCTCAGCAGCGCCTTCAAGCGCGGCCTGCGCCAAAAGGAGCCTGCCGCGCCGCGTGTCAGCGACCTGCCCAGCCTGGTGGCCTCCACCACGGGCAAGATAGAGCTGGAGAGCGTCGAGGAGGGGCGTGAGGCCAAGGTGGTGGAGGACCTCATCAAGAAGGCGGTGCTCAACGTCTTTGGCCGCTACTTCAACGCCCGGGAGTTCGATAGCCTGGTGGCCCGCTTCGAGCAGGGCCTGGTGTTCGAGACCGGGAGCGACATACCCTCCGTCGCCTATGCCAGAAAGCTGGCCCAGTTGGGCAACCTGCCCGAGATGGTCAAGCGCATCGAGCCCAGCAGCGAGCCGCAGGCCATCGCCTCGGCGGTGGAGTTTATCCTGGAGGGCTTGCACCTCAACCGCCGGCTCAACCGCGATAAGGTCGCCGGGAACTACATTTACCGGGGATAGCATGGCTTTTTACCGTTACTCCCGCTGGGACGGGAGCCAGGAAGTCTTTCCGCTGGACAGCAGCGAGTTGATGGACAGGCTATCGGAGCAACTCATGGCCAGCGGCAACCTCACCGCCGCCCTGCGCTCGCTGGTGCAGGAGGGCCTGGTCAACGCCCAGGGCCAGCGGATCAAAGGCGTCGAGGACATCCTGGAGAGGCTACGCCAGCAGCGGCGGGAGGTCCTGCGCAGGTACAACCTGGACTCGGTGGTGGGCCACATCGGCCAGCGGCTGGAGGAAGTGGAGCAACTGGAGCGACAGGGCATCCAGCGCCGGCTCCAGGAGGTCCGGGAGCGCATCCAGAAGGCCAGGGCTTCGGGCCAGGCCGAGAGCGAGGAGCGCCTGGGCCAGGTGGTGGAGCGCATCGCCGCCCAGAACCTCCAGTTCCTGGACGAGCTGCCCAGGGACTCGGCGGCCAGGATACGCAAGCTGCGCGACTACGAGTTCATGAGCGCCGAGGCCAGGCGGCGCTTCGACCAACTCCTGATGTCCCTCCAGCAGAGGGTGCTGGAGCGCCGCCTCAAGGGCCTCACCCAGCGCCTGGGCAGCATGGACGCCGCCAGCATGAAGTCCCTGGCTGACATGCTCCGGGACCTCAACCATATGCTGCGGGAGCGCAGGGCAGGGCAGCAGCCCAACCTGCGCCAGTTCCGGGAAAAGTACAGGCACCTGCTGGGCAACGACGCTCCCGCCACCCTGGACGACCTGGTGGAGCGCCTGCAGCGCCAGATTGCACAGATGGAGTCCCTGCTCAGCAGCATGTCGCCCGAGACGCGCCGCCAGTTGCAGGAGATGCTGGACTCGGCCATCAAGGACGAGGACCTGCGCCGCGAGCTGGCCGAGCTGGCCGAAAACCTGGAGGCCCTGCTCCCTTTGCACGAGCTACGGCGCAGTTACCCCTTCAGCGGGGACGAGATGCTGACCCTGGAAGAGGCTATGGGCCTGATGGAGCGCCTCCAGAAGATGGACGCCCTGGAGCGCGACCTCCGGCGCGTCAAGGCTGGCGCCAGTGTCGGCGAGGTGGACAGCCAGCTTGTGCGCGACGTCATGGGCCAGGAGGCGTTGCAGCAGCTTGAGGGCCTGCGCAGTATTGTCCAGTCCCTGGAGGAAGCCGGGTATATCGCCAGGGTAGGGAACAGGTTCGAGCTTACGCCCAGGGGCATGCGCAAGATCGGCCAGAGGGCGCTGACGGAGATCTTTGCCTACATCAAGCGCAACGGGGCGGGCGACCACGCCACCCGCACCCATGGCGACGGTGGCGAGGTCATCGAGGAGACCAGGAAGTACGAGTACGGGGACGCCTTCAGGCTCAACCTTCAGCGGAGCCTGATGAACGCCCTGGAGCGCCAGCCGGGCGGCCCACCGCTGCACCTGCGCCCAGAGGACTTCGAGGTCTACCAGTCGGAGCATTCGTCCCGCTCTTCCACCGTCCTGATGATAGACCTGAGCCTGTCCATGGCCATGCGGGGCAACTTCCCGGCGGCCAAGAAGGTGGCCCTGGCCCTGAACAACCTCATCCGCACGCGCTTTCCCCACGATGTCCTCTACGTGGTCGGCTTCTCCACCTACGCGCGGGAGGTCAAGCCCGAGGCGCTGCCCTACCTGACCTGGGACGAGTTCGACCCCTACACCAACATCCAGCACGGCCTGCTGCTGGCCCAGCACCTCCTGGCCAGAGGCTCCGGCACCAAGCAGGTCATCATGGTGTCCGACGGCGAGCCAACGGCCCACGTGGAGGCGGGCCAGCTTTACCTCCAGTACCCGCCCAGCGCCCGCACCCTGGAGCAGACGCTCCGGGAGGTCAAGCGCTGCGCCGACAAGGGCATCATCATCAACACCTTCATGCTGGACCAGAACATCCGCCTCATCAAGTTCGTGGAGAAGATGACGCGCCTGAGCCGTGGCCGCGTCTTCTACACCACGCCGGAGCGCCTGGGCCAGTACGTCCTGGTGGACTACTTCGCCAGCCGCCGGCAGGTGTTCAGGTAGCTCTTAGCTATCAGCCCTCAGCGGTCAGCGTTACCCGCCTCCCCGTTGGCCGGGTAGCACGGCAGACGCCTGCGCCATTCCATGAGGCAGGCCACGTTGCTCCCTCCCACCCGCTCTGGAATGCTATACCCCCCTGCCCAGCCCCACACGTGGGGCTGAGCAGGGGGGTATAGCGTACCGAGGGTAGGCGAGATGGATACGGATGCTATGCCTTGCGGGGCCGCAAGCATGGGCCAGAGCGTGTCATGTCGGATATACACCTGAATGGCTAGTACTGTGTCAACCCGCCGTGCAGGTACAAATCAAAAAATGCTATAAGAAATGCGCCAACCAGCCTCAACGCTAATAGCTGAAAGCTGTCAGCTTCACGGCACCGGCCTAGGCGTGGCCTCGTACACTGCGCCGACGCGCTCCATGTTGAAGTTGTCCATCAGGAACTCGTTCCGGTAGGTGAAAAAGACCCTGGCGTCGCCGTTGTTGTGCTCCACGATACGCTTCACCGCGTCGTTGGTGGCTAGCGGGAGCAGTGCCGGTATGCGGTCCGGGTACAGGGCGTGCAGGTCGCGGCGGTACCAGTCGAACTGCAGCAGCGGCACCACTACCGGCGTCACGTCCCGCTGCGGCTGCTCCACGTAGCGCGCGTACCAGAGGGCGAAGGCGTCGCTCTCGTGGGTGCTAACCACCACCGAGCCATTGGGCACCGACTCCATGACGCTGTTGGCGAAGTCGCGTGCCCGGCGGTCGTTGCTGAGGTCCTGAGAGCCATAGTTCAGGGCCACCGTCAGCACCGGCACGGCCAGGAAGGCGACAGCGGTCAGCACGGCCAGCGGGCTGGTGATGGCGCTGCGCAGGCCGCCTCGTCCAGGCGCGGACGGCGCGGCCCCCCGCAGCCAGTTCGTCAGCATCCAGAAGAAGCCCAGGCCCATCCACGCCGAGAATAGCAGGTACGCTGGCGTCAGCAGCACCTCGAAGTCCACGGTGTTGTAGCTCACCGCGTAGATGCTCAGGATGGCGATGGTGGCGACCGACGCCACCAGGAACCTGGGCGTCCACAGCCTCATGGGGGCGATGCCCACCAGCCCTATGAATATCCCCAGGGCGTTGAACTGCTCGAAGAGCAGCCGTGCCCAGGTGACCACTCGCCTGGGGATGGCCTCGGCGGGCACGCCGAAGACGTACTGCTGGTATGGCCCGCCTGTCAGCAGCCACAGGAAGCCTTCCGGCGTGTCGGCGTGGCCCCAGTTGACGGGCGGGCCTGCGGCGGCCCGCAGGGGTATGTAGGCGTACACCGCCAGCCCCAGGGCCAGCGCCGCCACCGGCGCGGGCGAAGCCAGCCGCCGCCAGCCCAGGGACGCGCCCATCCAGTAGAGCAGGGGTACGGCCACGGCCAGCAGAGTCAGGTGGTTGCCCAGGCCCAGGCCCAGCAGCAGGCCGAACAGCGCCAGGCGGGCCGTCGGTCCCTGTGCCTCCTGGTGCCCTGAGGGCCTGTGCAGGGCCAGGTGGACGGCCAGGGCCAGCAGCGCCGCCGCGAAGAAGGCGTTCAGGGCGTACACCTCGGCCACCGTCGCCTGGGACCACAGCAGGGGCGAAACGGCGAAGGCGGCGGTGCCCAGCGCCGCGCTGGGCACCGCCAGCGCCTCCGGCTCGGCAGGCCGGACGTGCCGGCACAGGCGCAGCGTCGCCCAGTACACCAGCGCCACGGCCGCCGACGCCAGCACCGCCGACAGCAGGTTGCCCCGGAAGGCGAAGTCGCCCACAGGCACGGCAGCGGCGAAGCCCTTCAGCAGCAGCATGTAGGTGGGGTAGCCCGACGGATGGGGCACGCCCAGCGTCCGGGCCGCCGCCAGCAGCTCGCCGCCGTCCTCGGCGATGTTGCCAACGCCCCAGGCCAGCGTCGGCGCCAGCGTCGAAAGGTACAGGCCCAGCGACGCCAGCCACAGCACGACGCCCACCAGCAGGGATGCAGACCAGGAACGCAAGTGGAACATAGCCCTCTTACATGGTAACCTCAGTCATGGCAGGTGGGGTAGCGCTGCCCAGGCTGTCATTGACGCATTTCGTAAGCCCATTTTAGAATGGGACAATACCAACTCCAATGCCTTCCCGCCAAGGACGACCAGCAATGACTCAGACTACACGCCGGCGCGACATGCCCAAGGCCTACGACCCCAGGGCCGTGGAGCAGCGCATCTACGCCTTCTGGCTGGATGGTGGGTTCTTCACGCCCACCATAGACCGCTCTATGAAGCCCTTCGTCATCATCATGCCACCACCCAACGTGACCGGCGAGCTGCACATGGGCCACGCCCTGACCGTCGCCCTGGAGGACATGATGACCCGCTGGCACCGCATGCGGGGCGAGCCTACCCTGTACCTGCCGGGCACCGACCACGCCGGCATCGCCACTCAGGTCGTGGTGGAGCGCATGCTGGCCGCCGATGGCGTCACCCGCCACCAGTTGGGCAGGGAGCGCTTCGTGGAGCGCGTGTGGCAGTGGGTTGACCAGTACGGGGGCCGTATCTACGAGCAGATCAAGCGCCTGGGCGCCTCCTGCGACTGGGGCCGCAAGCGCTTCACCCTGGACGATGGGCCGAGCCGCGCTGTGCGTACCACTTTCGTTAACCTGTACAGGAAGGGCCTCATCTACCGCGGCGAGCGCATCATAAGCTGGTGCCCGCGCTGCCAGACAGCCCTTTCCGACCTGGAGGTCAAGCACCAGGAGGAGCAGGCCAACCTGTACTACATCCGCTACATCCTGGAGGACGGCAGCGGCGCCCTGACCGTCGCCACCACCCGCCCCGAGACGCTGCTGGGCGATACCGCCGTGGCTGTCAACCCGCAGGACGAGCGCTACACCGGCTACGTGGGCCGCAGGGTCCGCCTGCCTGTGCTGGGGCGCCTCATCCCTGTCATCGCCGACGCCGCCGTGGACCCGCAGTTCGGCACCGGCGCCCTGAAGGTCACCCCCGGCCACGACCCCAACGACTTCGAGATCGGCGAGCGCCACGGCCTGCCCATCGTCAACATCATGGAGCTGGACGGCACCCTCAACGAGAACGCCGGCCCGTACCGGGGCCAGGAGCGCTTCCAGGCCAGAAAGGGCATCGTCCAGCAGCTTGAGCGCGAGGGCCTGCTGGAGAAGGTGGAGAAGTACCACCACTCGGTGGGCCACTGCGACCGCTGCAACGACGTGGTGGAGCCCCTCATCAGCAAGCAGTGGTTCGTCAGGATGGCCCCGCTGGCCAGGCCCGCCAGGGACGCCGTGGCCGATGGCCGCATCCGCATGGTGCCGGAGCGCTTCACCAGGGTCTATTTCAACTGGATGGACAACATCCGCGACTGGTGCATCAGCCGCCAGCTCTGGTGGGGCCACCGCATCCCGGTGTGGTACTGCGAGGACTGCGGCGAGGTCATCGTGGAGTACCAGGACCCGACCTCCTGCCCCAGGTGCCGCTCCAGCAGGCTGCGCCGCGACCCCGACGTGCTGGATACCTGGTTCAGTTCGGCGCTGTGGACCCACTCCACCCTGGGCTGGCCCGACAGGACCGAGGACCTGGAGTACTTCTACCCCACCAGCGTCATGGAGACGGGCTACGATATCCTGTTCTTCTGGGTGGCCCGCATGATTATGATGGGCATGGAGAACATGGGCGACATCCCGTTCCATACGGTGTACCTGCACGGCCTGGTGCTGGACCCCCAGGGGGTGAAGATGAGCAAGACCAGGGGCAACGTCATGGACCCCCTGGACCTCATCGAGGTCTATGGCGCCGATGCCCTGCGCTTCGCCCTGACCACGGGCACGTCGCCCGGCAACAACATGCGCCTGAACGAGCGCAAGCTGGAGGCCAGCCGCAACTTCGCCAACAAGCTGTGGAACGCCGCCCGCTTCGTCATCACCAACCTGGAGGGCGCCACGGGGCTGGAGGGCTGGCACCAGCCGTCGCGGCCCGCCCACCGCGAGGACCGCTGGATTCTGAGCCGGCTGAACCGCGTGGCCGCCCAGGTGCAGCAGTTCATGGAGGACTACCAGTTCGGCGAGGCCCAGCGCCTTGTCTACGATTTCCTGTGGGGCGAGTACTGCGACTGGTACATCGAACTGGCCAAGACCCGCCTGCGGGCCGGTGATACTTCGCCGCTGCCGACGCTGGCCTTCGTGCTGGAGCGCGTGCTGCGCCTGCTGCACCCCTTCATGCCCTTCATCACCGAGGAAATCTGGCAGACGCTGATGGACTACCTGCCGGTGGAGCCTGGCCGGCCGCAGGCGCTCATCGTCGCTCCGTACCCCCAGGCCGACAGCCGCTACTACGATGATGTGGCCGAGGCTGAGGTGGGCGCCGTCACCGAGATGGTGCGGGCCATACGCAACATACGCGCCGAGTTCCGCATCCAGCCCAGCCAGCGGCTGGAGGCCATCGTGGACGCGCCCCAGGTCCGCCACGTGCTGGAGGACGAGGCCGCGGCCATCAAGGCCCTGGCCCTGGTGGAGCCGCTGACCTTCGCCGCCGACGGCCACGCCTCCAGTGCCGACCAGGTCGTGCTTGTGCTGACCAGGGGCGCCGTCATCGTGCCCCTGGGTGGACTGGTGGACCTCCAGAAGGAGAGGGAGCGGCTGCACAAGGAGCTGGCCGAGAGCGAGGCCAACATCGCCCGCCTGGGCCAGCGCCTGGCCGACGAGCAGTTCACCTCCAAAGCCCCGGAAGACGTGGTTGACCGCGAGCGCCAGCGCCTGGAGACCCTGGAGGAGCGCCGCGCCCGCATCACCGAGGTCCTGTCCCGCCTGGGCGGCTAGACGTCTGGACGGCTGCCCTCATCCCGCATCCCTGGCCCTTCGACTCGGGCGTGAATGCCCGGGACAGACGCCGGCCCGCGCCGTAAGGCACCGGCGGCCATCAGGAGAAAATATGCCCTGGTCAGCCTGCCAGGGGAAGTAGAATGCCCAGGTTACCCGGTACGCTGTCCTGGCTGGACCGCAACGGCAAGCTGGTCGTTGCGGCATCCGCTGTCCGCTCCGTGGACTATAGTTTTCTGGCGGCGTTCCTGGGCGTGTACCTCAGTCTGCTGGACTTCACCGCCCTGGAGGCGGGCATAGTCTTCAGCGGCATCATGGCCGGGGCTGCCATCTCCAACGTCGTCGCAAGCTGGAAGGGCGATGCCATAGGCCGCCGGCGCATGCTGGTGCTCATGTCGGCGCTGATGGTGGTGGGCGGGGCGCTGTTCCCCTTTGCCTCCAGCCCCTGGGCGCTGGCTGCCATCGGCCTGCTGGCCATGACCTCTTCCACCGGCGGCGACCGCACAGCCTTCTCCTCCCTGGACATGGCCATCCTGGCCCAGTCCTGCGGCCCGCGCCATCGGACGCTGGCCTTTAGCTGGTACAACCTGGTGTCCGTGGGGGCCAAGTCCCTGGGCGCGCTGATGGTCGCCCTGCCGCCGTTGCTCCAGTCGTGGGCCGGGCTGGAGGAGCTGGCGGCTTTCAAGGCCATGTTCGGGCTGTACTGCCTGATCGCCGTGGCTGGCGGGCTGCTATACGTGGCGCTGTCGCCGTCGGCGGAGGCCTCGCGGGGCGGCGCCAGGGCCGCGCGGCAGCCGAGCGGTAACCACAGGGGCGTGATGCTGCGGCTCACGGGCCTCTTCTCCATGGACGCCCTGGGCGGCGGGTTCATGGTCAAAGGCTTTATATCCTACTGGTTCGTGACCCGCTTTGGCATGGACCTCAACACCCTGGCGGCGGTATTCTTCGTCGGGCAACTGCTCAACGTGGTGTCCATCGTCCTGGCGGCGCCGGTTGCCGGCAGGCTGGGCCTGATAAACACCATGGCCGTCAGCCAGGTGCTGTCCAACGCCGCCATGATGGCCGTGCCCCTCACGGACAGCGTCTGGCTGGCCGTGACCTTCCTGCTGACTCGGGAGGTGCTCAACGACATGGACATTCCGGCGCGCCAGTCCTATACCATGGCCATCGTGCCCCCTGAGCAGCGCACGGCCATGGCAGGGGTCACCAACCTGGGCCGCAACGTGGCCCAGATGGTCAGCCCCACCATAGCTGGCTACGCCGCCTCTGCCGCCTTCCTGGGCGCGCCCTTCCTGATTGGTGGCGCCATCAAGATAGCCTACAACGCCATCCTGTACGCCATGTTCAGGAATGTGAAGACGCCGGAGGAGGCCCCGGCTGCTGCTCGGGCGGGACAGCCTGCTTCGGCGCGGGGCGAGGGCGATAGTGGCAGCTAGAGGTGCTTTCGCGGGGAAGGCGCTAGCCGGCGGCCAGCCAGCCTATGCCGTCTGCTCGCAGGCGGACCGTCCCTATCATGCGCTGGAGCTGCTCCAGCCCTTTGCGGGTGTCGCTGGCCGTCTTGGGCCTGTCGGAAATCTTCAGGCGGTACTTGAACAGCCAGTAGGTGAACTCCTTGGACTCGCTTAGGGTCATGGGGCGTCGCAGGGGGTAGCCCTTCTCCTGGCGGAACTGCCTCAGCAGCACGCTCCTGGGCGCCCGGTAGATGATCTCGCAGGCCTCCTCGGAGAAGTCTATCTTGTACTGGATGCCGTTGCTGATGTAGCGCTTCTGGACTTCCTGCTCCGTTGCCAGTTGCAGCGCCTCCTCCACCGTGACGCCGTAGTAGTAGTTCAGGCAGCCCCTGTACTTGTCCACGCCCAGGATTTCCTTGAACCTGGACTCGTCGAAGCCAGGGGGCAGACGGCCATTGAACAGCAGCGCTTCCTTCTCGTCCTCTGGCACCAGGCCTTGCCTGGCGCCTGTCGAGGGGCCTTCCACGTCATTCAAGAGCCGCTCCGCCAGCAGCAGCCAGTCGAAGGCTTCACCATCTATGAAGTAGGTGTAGTGCCGCTCCCTGTAGGTCTCCTCGGGTGCGGTCCAGAGGGCGATGGCCTCCAGCAGGGCGGTGGGCCAGTCGCGGCCGGCCAGGAGCGACCGCCGCAGGTGCTCGACAGCCTCTTGCTCCGGCGTCACGGGTGGCCTTGTCTCGGTATGCACAGTTTCATCCATGGTCTGCAAAGGCCCTGGCCCGCTGGGGCTTGGGGGTCTTCAGGATGGCCATGAACCGGTCCAGGGGCAGGGTGTTCCAGATGTGCCGGGCCTCGCACCAGCCGCGCCGGGCCACGGCGACGCCGTACCTGAGGTTGTCCAGGGCCTCGGTGCTGTGGGCGTCGGTGCTGATGACCAGGAGCACACCCAGCTCACGCGCCCGCAGCACGTGGACGTCGCGGAGGTCCAGCCTCTCCGGCGAGGCGTTGATCTCCAGGGCCGTGCCCGTCTCCGCCGCCGCGCGGAAGATGGCATCGAAGTCGGCGCTGATGGGCTCGCGCTGGCCGATGAGCCGGGTGCTGAGGTGGCCTATGACTGTCACGTAGGGGTTGTGCATCGCCCGGATGATGCGGTCAGTCATGACCTCTGCTGATTGGCCCATGGCCGAGTGGACAGAGGCTATGACCCAGTCCAGGTCCTGAAGGACCTCGTCAGGGTAGTCCAGACTGCCGTCGGCGCGGATGTCCATCTCGGTGCCGCACAGGACACGGATGCCGCCCGTGCGTTGCTCCAGTTCTCGCAACTGGGCCATGTGCTGCCGCAGGCGCTCCTCGCTCAGCCCTCTGGCGATGCCCCGGCCCACCGAGTGGTCGGTGATGGCGACGTACTGGAGGCCCCTGGCCCTGGCGGCGGCGACCATCTCCTCCATGGAGTCGCGCCCGTCGCTCCAGTCGGTGTGGACGTGCAGGTCGCCTCTGATGTGGCCGACCTCCACCAGCCTGGGCACCTGGTGGTGCAGCGCCTTCTCGATCTCCATGGTGCCCTGGCGGACTTCGGGCGGCATGTACTGGAGGCCCAGCCGCTCGTAAATGGGCTCCTCCTCGGCGAACTGCTCCAGCTTGCCGGTGGCTATCTCCGTCAGGCCGTACTCGTTGAGGGACAGGCCCTTGCTGTTGGCCAGGTCGCGGAGCAGGATGTTGTGCTGCTTGTTGCCCGTGAAGTACTGGAGCATGGAGCCGAAGCGGGCCTCGTCCTCCACGCGCAGGTCCACCTGAATGCCCTCGCTGAGCACTACCGAGCCTTTGGTGTCGCCGTGGCCTAGGACCTCCACCACGTTGGGCAGGCTGACCAGGGCGTCCAGCACCTCGGGCGGGTTGCTGGAGGCGCAGACCAGGTCAATGTCGCCGATGGTCTCCTCAAAGCGGCGCAGGCTGCCAGCGATGGTCAGCCGCGAGATGCTGGGGCAATTCTGGCGTAGCGCGGCCACCACGCGCTCGGCAGCCGGCAGCGCGCGGCCCAGGGGCACACGCTGGGACTTGGTCCGCGCCATGCGGATGTGGCGAAGGATGTTCTCGGCGGTCTTTTTGCCCATGCGGGGCAGCGAGGCTATCCTGCCGTCCATGGCCGCCTGCTCCAGTTCGGCCACGTTCTTGATGTCCAGCTCCTTCCAGAGCCTTGAGGCGGTCCTGGGGCCGATGCCGGGTATCTCCATCAGCTCCACCAGGCCCTCGGGGAACTCCTGCTTCAGCCTCTCGTACAGCCCCAGCTTGCCGGTGTTCACCATCTCGATGATTTTCTCGGAGATGGCCTCGCCGATGCCCGGTATCTCCCGCAGGTCCTGGCCCTCGCGCACCATCTGCTCCAGCTCCACCGGCAGGCGGGATATGGTGCGGGCGACGCGCTGGTAGGCCCGGACCTTGAAGACGGAGTCCCCCTTCATCTCCAGGAGGCCCGCCAGGTTCTCGAAGACCTCTGCGATCTGTGCGTTGTTCATTCCATACCACTGGCCTGCCGTTGCCCTGGCCGGGCCGGCGGCGGTTGCCTACGCCCCGTGACAGCGCTTGTACTTCTTGCCGCTGCCACAGGGGCAGGGGTCGTTGCGGCCCACCTTGCTGGCCCCGGGCACGGGCGCCGCCGGCCGCGTGCCGACCACGTTGGCCATGACGCTGGACTCCACGGCCTTGGGCTTGGCGGGAGCGCTCTGCTGCCTGGCGCCGTTGCGCACCACGCTGATGTGATAGATGGCGTGGACTATGTCGTTCTGGATGCGGTCCAGGAGGGACTGGAACATCTCGTGGCCCTCCTTCTTGTACATCACCAGCGGGTCGCGCTGGCCGTAGGCGTGCAGCCCGATGCCCTGGCGCAGGTTCTCCATGGCCGTGAGGTGCTGCACCCAGTGCATGTCAATCACCCGGAGCATGAGCTGGCGCTCCACCTGCCGCATGATGTCCGCGCCGATCTCGGCCTCGAGCTGCTCGTAGAGCTTGCGGGCATGCTCCAGCAGCTCCTCCTCGATCTCCTCCCTGGACATATCGGCGATAACCTCGGGGTCGGAGAGGTCGGGAGGCAGCGGGAAGATGCCAGTGAGCTCCTTGACCAGCATCTCCGTGTCCCACTCCTCGGGGGAGCGGCTGCCCAGGTACTGGTCCAGGATGGTCCGTATCTCGCGCTCCACCATGGACTGCACGTTGGCCTTGAGGTCGGCGCCGCTGAGGACCTTGTCGCGCTCGCCGTAGATGATGTCGCGGTGGGTGTTGACGACGTCGTCGTACTCCACCAGGTGCTTGCGGATGTCGAAGTGGTAGGCCTCGACTTTCATCTGGGCGCTCTCGATGGCCTTGCTGACCATCCTGTTCTCGATGGGCTGGTCGTCCTCCATGCCAGCCCACTCCATAATGGCCTTGATGCGGTCTCCGCCGAAGCGCCGCATAAGCTCGTCGTCCAGGGCCACGTAGAAGCGGGAGCTACCCGGGTCGCCCTGGCGGCCAGAGCGGCCCCGGAGCTGGTTGTCTATGCGCCGGGCCTCGTGGCGCTCGGTGCCGATGATGTGGAGTCCGCCCAGGTCCACCACCTTTTTGTGGTCGGCCTCCCACTGCTCCGGCGTGATTTCCAGCCCCGCCGGGTTGCCCCCCAGGACGATGTCCGTGCCGCGCCCTGCCATGTTGGTGGCTACGGTGACCGCGCCTGGCCGGCCCGCCTGGGCCACGATGGCGGCCTCACGCTCGTGGTGCTTGGCGTTGAGCACCTCGTGGGGGATGCCCCGGCGCTTCAGCATCTCGCTGAGCATCTCCGACTTGTCAATGTCCACGGTGCCCACCAGCACGGGCTGGCCCTTCCTGTGCCGCTCCTCGATCTCCCTGACCACAGCCTCGAACTTGGCCTTCTGGTTCTTGAAGATGAGGTCAGGGTTGTCCTTGCGGACCATGGGCTTGTTGGTGGGTATGACCACCACGTCCAGTTTGTAGATCTTCCAGAACTCCTCGCCCTCGGTGGCGGCGGTGCCCGTCATGCCTGCCAGCTTCTTGTACAGGCGGAAGTAGTTCTGAAGGGTGATGGTGGCGTAGGTGATGGTCTCGCGCTCCACCCTCACGCCTTCCTTGGCCTCCAGGGCCTGGTGCAGCCCATCGGAGTAGCGCCGGCCGTGCATCAGGCGGCCCGTGAACTCGTCCACTATGACCACCTTGCCGTCCTGGACCACGTAGTCCCGGTCCCGCTGGTAGAGGACGTGCGCCCTGAGAGCGTTCTCCACGTAGTGGACAAGGCCGTAGTTGGAGGGGTCGTACAGGTTGCGGACGTTGAGGAGCTTCTCCAGCTTGGAGATGCCCTCGATGGTCAGGGACACGGTGCGGTGCTTCTCGTCTACCGTGTAGTCCTCTTCCTGCTTGAGGGAAGGGATGATCCTGGCGAACCGGAAGTACTCCTTGGCCGACTCCTGGGCTGGCCCGCTGATGATGAGAGGTGTCCGGGCCTCGTCAATAAGGATGTTGTCCACCTCGTCCACGATAGCGAAGTGCAGGTCGCGCTGGACTCGTTGGGACAGGTCAATGACCATGTTGTCCCGCAGGTAGTCGAAGCCGAACTCGTTGTTGGTGCCGTAGGTGATGTCGGCCAGGTAGGCATCCTTGCGGGCCACGGGCCGCAGCTTCTCGTAGCTGCGCTCGCCTCCCTGGGCGTTGGAGTCGTAGATGTAGGCCGCCTCGTGCTGGAGGGCGCCCACAGACACGCCCAGCAGGTGGTAGATGGCGCCCATCCACTGGGCGTCGCGCCGGGCCAGGTAGTCGTTGACCGTCACGATGTGGACGCCTTTGCCCAGCAGGGAGTTGAGGTAGGCGGGCAGGGTAGCCACCAGCGTCTTGCCTTCGCCGGTCTTCATCTCGGCTATCTTGCCCTGGTGGAGGACGATGCCGCCCATGAGCTGCACATCGAAGTGGCGCTGCCTGAGCGTGCGCTTGGCGGCCTCCCGCACCGCCGCGAAGGCCTCGGGCAGCAGGTCGTCCAGCTCCTGGCCGTCCTGGAGCCTCGCCCTGAACTCGGTGGTCTTGTCCCGGAGCTGCTCGTCCGTGAGCCGCTCGAACTCCGGCTCCAGGCTATTTATTTCCTTGACGACGGGTTCCAGCTTCTTGATGACTGCCTCGTTGGAGACACCAAGAAGCTTTGTCAGGCCCTTCAGCATTGGCGTTCACATCCTTCCTCGCAACAGACCCTGCCTCCAGTGAGGTCCGGGCCTCACCTAAGATTATAGCAGCGTGGGCGATGGCGTCGCGTTGTGAATCAGATTAGTCAGGGAAGGCAGGCCATATCCAGCGCCCCTATATACTAATATCGCCAGAAATGGCCCCGTTAGATGTGTCCCTGGGCGGGAGGCGCTCATGGAGGGGAGAATAGAGGCGTTGCGGGAAAGCCCGTAGGCACCACGCCGAGGGCGTGCGGTCAGCAGCCGTGGGGCCTGCGCTGCGAGACCTCGCCCATGGTGTCCGAGGGCAGAGCGTCGGCCTATTTATGGCCCTCCCTCAGAAATGGACTTTAACAACAAAACAGGGTAATGGCGTGACCAGCCCCCTCTCCTTCGACAAGCTCAGGGCCTGCCCCTTCGGCACGCTCAGGACAGGCCCGGGCCTGTCGAGGGAAAGGGGGCACGGTGCCGCCCTGAATTACCCTATTAAGTTGTTAAGCTTTATTTCGGAGAACGGGGGTGCCGTGCTACTCCTGCTCGAACATGGCGCCCACCGACAGGCCGCTGTGGATGCGATGGATGGCCTCGCCCAGCAGCGCGGCCACCGAGAGTACCTTGATCTTGGTGCCACGCTTTTCCTCGGGCACAGGGAGGGTGTCTGTGACTACCAGCTCCTTGAGGGCGCTGGCCTCGACGAGCTGGGAGGCTTTGCCGGCCAGGACGGGATGGGTGACGGCGCAGTAGACATCCGCCGCCCCGTGCTGTATCACCGCGTCCACCGTGGCTATGACGGTGCCGCCGGTGCCTATCTCGTCGTCAACGATGAGGCAGGTACACCCCTGGACCTCGCCGATGAGGTTGGCCGCCTCCACCTTGTCCCTGTTGCCCAGGCGTTGCTTTTCGACGATGGCGATGGGCGCTTTGAGCAGGCGGGCCATGTTGCGCGCGCGCTTGGCGTCGCCCACATCGGTGGCTACCACCACCAGGTTGGGCAGCTCTCGCTCCCGGAAGTGGCGGGCCAGCATGGGCACCGCCGTCAGCTCGTCCACGGGGATATTGAAGAAGCCCTGTATCTGGCCGGCGTGCAGGTCCACGGTCAGCAGTCGGTTTGCCCCTGCCACCGTAATGAAGTCCGCCAGCAGCCGCGCCGTGATGGGCACCCTGGGCTGGTCTTTCTTGTCGGTGCGGCCATAGGCATAGTAGGGCACCACCGCCGTGATGCGCCCGGCGGACGCCCGCTTGGCCGCGTCTATCATGATAAGGAGCTCCATGATATGGTCGTTGACAGGCGCGGAGAAGGGCTGCACCAGGAATACGTCCCGCTCTCTGATGTTCTCCAGGATGCGGACAAAGGTGTTATCGTTGCTGAACTTGAACACCTCGCAGTGGCCCAGGTTAATGCCCAGGTAGGCGCATATGTCTTTGGCCAGGGCCTGGTGGGCGTTTCCGGCAAATACCTTCAGGTCTTCAAAAGGCGGCATGGCATCCTCTGCTAGCTGTTACTGAGGTGCTGGTGGCCGTCGCTCCGGGCGGGACTCGACCGCATTATAGCACACCCTCGTCCGCGCGCCAGCGCGGGGGACTCCCTCCAGGCAGGGCCTCAGGAGGCGCTAGCGCCCCTCGGCCAGGCGGTCGGCCAGGAACTTGGGCAGGCCGCGGCGCACCATCTTGAGCTGGGTTGCCGGGATGTCGTACTCCACCCGGTGGTGTGAGACAGCCTCGATGGACGAGTCGTAAATGGCATAGGCCGCCCTGGGGTCGCCGTCACGGGGCTGCCCTACGCCGCCGGGGTTGATGATAAGCCGCTCGGTGCCCAGCGCCACGGGCGTATCCAGCGGGAACTCCAGGAACACCGCGCCCTTCTCGGCTGGCCGGCATACGAAGGGAATGTGGGAGTGCCCCACGAGGCACCAGTAGGTATCGAAGTGGAGGAAGCTGGCCACGGCCGATGGCACCGAAATGACATACTCCCATATGGGGTCACGGGGGCTGCCGTGGACCAGGGTGAACTCGTTCACCTCCAGCTTCAGCGGCAGCCGGGCCAGGTAAGCGGCATGCTCCCGGGAAAGCTGCAGCGTTGTCCAGCGGTTGGCCTCGGCGGCATAGACGTTGAAGGCCTCCAGGCTCAGTCTGCCTATGGCGGCCAGGTCGTGGTTGCCTGCCACGCCTCGGTGCTCGTACTGCTGCATCAGCTCGATGCACGGCCCCGGGTCAGGCCCGTAGCCCACCAGGTCGCCCAGCGACCACACCTGGTCGAAGCCGCCCCTGGCTTTGGCGTCCCGGATAACAGCCTCGAAGGCCTCCAGGTTGCTGTGTATGTCGGCTACGATGAGGGCGCGCACGTCCGCTCCACGTTGAGGCAGGCATTCGAGCACGATTATAATATACAGGATGCCCAACGTCTAACCACGGCGGGGCAGAATGATTGCAGCCAGGGAGCAGGTCTTGGGCACGATGCAGGTCGAGGTCGTCAGCCATGGCCCGGATGAGACCAGGGCCATCGGCCAGGCGCTGGGCGCCCACGCCCAGCCAGGCGACGTCTTTCTGCTGGTGGGCGACCTGGGCGCCGGCAAGACCACGCTGACCCAGGGCATCGCCTGGGGCCTGGGTGTGGCCGAGTACGCCCGCAGCCCGACCTTTGTGCTGGTGTCCCAGTACCAGGGCAGGCTGACGCTCTACCACGTAGACCTCTACCGACTGGACCGCGTCGAGGAGGTCGTGGACCTGGGCCTGGAGGAGTACCTGTACGGCGACGGCGTGTGCGTGGTCGAGTGGGCTGAGAAGGCCCTGGAGGTCTTCCCGACGGAGCGCCTGCTGGTACGCATCCACTACCTCGGCGAGACTGAGCGGCGACTGACGCTGACCGCCAGCCATCCGCGCTACGACGCCGCGCTGCGGGCCGTCCAGGAAGCCGTTCACAGCAGGCCGCGCTAGGGCGTGTTTGAAAAGCCGAGACGACATGTGGTCCGACAGGCCTACCACGAGCGGCAAACCCGCTCATCCCTTCGGCAAGCTCAGGGCAGGCCTGGGCCTGTCGAAGGATGCCCAAGAACGCCTTTGGCACTTTTCAAACACGCCCTAGGCCAGGAGTCCCATGGAACTGTCCATAGACACATCCACCAGGTACGCCGCCGTGGGGCTGTCCCAGCAGGGGCAGACCATGGTGGAGTTGTGCTGGCGCTCGGAGCAGAACCACTCGGTGGAGCTTGTGCCCGCCATACTGGAGGTGATGCGCCGGGCCAGGGTTAGCAAGGACCAGCTTGAGGCCATATTTGTAGCCAGAGGGCCTGGCGCCTTCAGCGCCCTGCGAGTAGGCATGAGCACCGCCAAGGCCATGGCCGTGGCCCTGGGCGTGCCTCTGGTGGGCGTGGGCACGCTGGACATCGAGGCCGCGCCCTACTTCGGGCTGGGGCACACGGTGTACGCGGTCATCCAGGCCGGGCAGGGCAGGGTGTACGTGGGCCGCTACCCCGCCAGCGAGTACCCGCTGGAGACAGACTATCAGGTGCTGGGCCACGAGGAGCTGGCCGCGGAAGTCGGCGCGCCGGTCCTCTTCTGCGGCGAGGGCGCCCGAGTGCTGGAGGACATGCTCAGGGAGCGGCTGGGAGAGCGGGCCATAGTCGCCAGGGCCAGGCCGCCCACGCGCAGGCCGGGCTTCCTGGCCGAGCTAGGCTATCGCTGGCTCCAGATGGGCGCCACCGACAACCCGGACACGCTCCAGCCGCTGTACCTGCGTAGCTCCCAGGTCAACGAGGCGCAGCGGAGGCTCCTGTCGGGCTGACGCCGCGCGGGGCGTGGCCCCTTTACAGGAATTTTGCTCTTTCTGAGTCCAGGAGTTATCAATGCAGAGGACACTGGTGCTGTTGAAGCCGGACGCCATCCAGCGCGGGCTGGTGGGCGAGATCGTCTCCCGCCTGGAGCGGCGAGGGCTGAGGTTCGCGGCCATGAAGTTGATGCGCGTCAGCGAGGACCTGGCCCGCAGGCACTACGCCGCCCACGTGAGCAAGCCCTTCTTTCCTGGGCTGGTCAGGTTCATCACCTCCAGCCCCATCATCGCCATGGTCGTTGAGGGCGAGAACGCCGTGGAACTGGTGCGCGCCACCATGGGGGCCACCAACCCGCAGAGCGCCGCACCGGGCACCATCCGGGGCGACCTGGCCATGAACATCGGCTCCAACCTTATCCACGGCTCGGACTCGCCCGAGGCGGCGGAGCGCGAGATAGGGCTGTTCTTCTCCCCAGGGGAGGTGCTGGACTACAAGAGGGACGTGGACCGCTGGATCACTGAATCCTGACGACCTCGGCGGCGCGGGCCCACACCGCCTCGATGTGGTAGTAGTCCCGCTGCTCCGGGCCAAACAGGTGGACTATGACATCGCCAAAGTCCAGCAGCACCCAGCCAGACTGGGCGCTACCCTCCCTGCGGTAGAGGGTGGCGCCCCTGCTCTCCAGCGCCTTCTCCAGTTCCTCGGCGATGGTCTCCAGTTGCCGTGCCGACTCGGCGGTGAGGATGACGAAGTAGTCGGCGAAGTCGCTGACGTGTCTTATGTCCAGCATGACGATGTCCGACGCCTGCTTGTCCGAGGCAACGTCCACCGCCAGGCGGGCGTAGTCGGCAGGCTGGAGTATGGTGACCTGTCTCATACAGGCATTATAGATTGGCCCCACCGGGTGGTCAATAAAGATTGGCTATCATACCCCCATTCCCTCGACAGGCCCGGGCCTGTCCTGAGCGTGCCGAAGGGGCAGGCCTCTGGCCCCCATCCTGACCTTTCCCCACAGAGGGCAGGTACTGTTCTCGCCCCCTTTGGGGGAGAGTCAGAGAAGGGGCAGGCCTCTGGCCCCCTTCCTGGCCTTCCCCCACAGGGGGCGAGTCAGAGAGGGGGCTGGCCCTGCCTTACCACCGGCGCGGCGCCAATGGGCATCACGTCCCCTGCTAAGGGGTAAAACCTGCTAGCTTGTTACAGGCTCCCGGCACGGCAGCGGGTTTGAACAGCCCCGGCCCCTGTGGTAGTCTGGAGTGGATGAGCAAGGGACGTGTTGTCGTAGCCATGAGCGGGGGAGTGGACTCCTCCGTCGCCGCGCTGCTGCTGAAGCGCCAGGGGTACGAGGTCATCGGCGTCACCATGCGGCTGTGGACGGTGGAGCGCGAGGACCTGCCGCCCCTGAGCCGGCGCTGCTGCTCCGTGGAGGACGTGGACGACGCTCGCCGCGTGTGCCAGGTCATCGGCGCGCCCCACTACTTCCTGAACTTCGAGCGGGAGTTCCAGCAGCATGTGGTGGACTACTTCTGCCGCGAGTACGACAGCGGCCGCACGCCCCATCCCTGCCTGGCCTGCAACGACAAGATCAAGTTCGACTTCCTGCTGCGCCGGGCGCTGTTCCTGGACGCCGATTACATCGCCACCGGCCACTATGCCCGCGTCCGGCCCAACGGTAGCGGCTTCAAGCTGCTCAAGGCCGCCGATACCAAGAAGGACCAGTCCTACGTGCTCTTCACCCTGACCCAGCAGGAGCTGAAGCGCCTGCTGCTGCCGGTGGGCGACTTCAGCAAGGTGGAGGTGCGCCGCATGGCCGCCGAGGCCGGGCTTCCCGTGGCCGACAAGCCCGATAGCCAGGAGATCTGCTTCATACCCGACGGGGACTACCGCAGGTTCCTGGGCGAGCGCCTGGCGCCCAAGCCCGGCGAGCTGGTGGACACCAGCGGCCGCGTGCTGGGCCGCCATCCGGGCATCCAGTTCTTCACCGTGGGCCAGCGCCGAGGCCTGGGCATCAATGGCAACTCAGGCAGGCCCATGTACGTCGTCAGGATAGACGCCGCCACGCGCCAGGTGGTCCTGGGCCACGAGGAAGACCTGCTCCAGGCCGACCTGTGGGCCTCCCGCGTCAACTTCACGGCGGGTGCGCCGCCCTCCGGCCCTGTGGAGGTCTGCGCCAGGATACGCTACAAGTCCCGGGAGTCGCCGGCCACCCTCGTCCCCCACCAGGGCTGGGCCGAGGTCCGGTTCCACGAGCCGCAGCGGGCCGTGACGCCCGGCCAGGCCGTGGTCTTCTACCAGGGCGAGGAGGTCATCGGCGGCGGCGTCATCGAGGTAGGCCCGCCCCCGCTGGACTGACGGGCGCCACAGATGTATCATGGCTGCCAATCAGGCACATGTCGCGGAGGCGCAGCATGGACTTCAAAGAGATTGTCCGCATGGGGCTACAGGAGTACATGGACGAACTGCGCAAGGCCCTCAACGGCCTTACGCCCGCCGAGCGCCGGTTCATGCCCGCGCCAGAGTCCCACCATATAGACTTCACCGTGTGGCACATGGCCCGCGTGGAGGATGGCTGGGTGCACCGCTTCGCCATGCGCGCCCCCCAGGTGTGGGAGCGCGACGGCTGGCCCAGGCGGCTCGGCTTGCCGGAGCGCGACTCTGGCTTCGGCTACAACGCCCAGCAGGTGAAGGACCTGCCCCAGTACGACTTCGACGGCATTATGGCCTACTACGATGCCGTGCGCCAGGACACCCTCAAGTACCTGGACAGCCTTACGGAGAAGGACCTGGACCGCTGCCCTGACCCGGAGCGGCGCCCGGGCTACTCCATCGGCAGGATGTTCAGTCACATCCTCATCGAGGAGGCGCAGCATGTGGGCCAGGTCGCCTACATCCGAGGCATCCAGCGGGGCCTGGGCAAGTAGCCGTGGCCGAAGCCCGCAGAGCCACCAGGCTGCTGCCTTCCTACCAGGAGGAGTCGCTGCTCCTGGCCCAGGGCTACACCCTGGTGGCCGGCCTGGACGAGGTAGGCCGCGGCCCGCTGGCCGGGCCGCTGCTGGCCGGCGTGGCGGTGCTGCCCCCCAGGCCCACAGGCCGCTGGGTGGAGCTGGTGCGCGATAGCAAACAGCTCACCCCGGCCCAGAGGGAGCGCGTGCTGCCCCATATCCAGGACGTGGCCCTGGGGCTGGCCGTCGGCATGTGCTCGGCCCAGGAAGTGGACAGCCTGGGTGTCAGCGCGGCCACCCGACTGGCCATGCGGCGGGCGCTGGAGGCGCTGCCCGTGAAGCCTGAGTTCCTGCTGCTGGATGCCTTCCCTCTGCCAGAGGTGCCGCTGCCGCAGAAGGCCATCATAGATGGCGATGCCCTGTGCCTCTCCATTGCCGCCGCGTCCATCGTGGCCAAGGTGACCCGCGACAGGATGATGGAGAAGGAGGACGCCGTGTATCCCTGCTACGGCTTCGCCAGGCACAAGGGCTACGGCACCAGGGAGCACCTGCTCAACCTGCGGCGCTATGGCCCCTGTCCCATCCACCGCCTCTCCTTTGCCCCAGTCCGCCAGTGGCAGGCCCTCGATGAGCACTCCGCGCCAGCGGCTGGGCAAGCGTAGCGAGGCGCTGGCGCGGCGCCACCTGGAGGCCAGCGGCTACGCCATCCTGGCCGCCAACTGCCGCACCGGCCAGGGCGAAATAGACCTGGTGGCCGAAAAGGACGGCGTGCTGGTCTTCGTCGAGGTCCGCGCCCGCAGGCCCAGGGGCTTTGGCCCTCCGGAGGAGTCCCTCTCGACGCGGAAGCGCTCCCACATGGTCAGGGCGGCGCAGGCCTACCTTCAGGCCAACGGCGTCGAGCAGCGCGAGTGGCGCATAGACGTGGTGGCGGTGGAGCTGACGCCCGGCGGCGGGCTGGCCCGGCTGGAAATCATAGAGAACGCCATCGAGCTATAAAAACAGGTAGGGGCAACCCTTGTGGTTGCCCGCCCAGGGCAGGCACAAGGACTACCCCTACTCCAGGTCCAGTAGCAGAGGTGTACATGGAGACCAGAGAAGAGCTAGCGAGAAAGGCAAGGGAGTTCCGACAGCGGTACTATGGACAGGACCCGCAGCTAAGCCCGGCGGCCGCGCCGGTGGCGGAGGCGTTCCAGCTTATCAACGAGACGCTCTTCGGCCACATCTACCAGCGGCCCGCCGTGGACGTCAAGACGCGCAGCCTGTGTACCATCGCCGCCCTGACTGTCCTCAACCGTGACCGGCAGTTGCCGGGGCACATCACGGGCGCCCTGAACTCGGGGGCGACAAAACAGGAGATCGTGGAGATCATCACACAGATGCTCTTCTACGGCGGCTACCCCTGCACGGTCAACGCCCTGCGGGCCGCCCAGGAAACCTTTGAGGCCTACGACAGGGCACACCAGCAGACTTAGCCCCGTAGCTGAGGCAGCGTGTCCCTGTGAGGCGTAATACCAGCCCCTGTGATGAGGCCCTAACGCTGTAGGGGCAACCCTCGTGGTTGCCCAAGGTCTGGGCAGGCACAAGGCCCGCCTGTAGGGGCAACCCTTGTGGTTGCCCAAGGCCCTGGGCAGGCACAAGGCCTGCCCCTACAAGATGGCCTTCCATTCACCCTCACCTCAGTCCTCTCCCGTCGAGGACATACCCGCCACCTTCATCAGACTTGGCATGACATTCCGGGAAAACCAGACCGGCGGGCGCAGTAGCCTGCACCCGCCGGCACCGTTGTTTGACAGGCAAGCGAGTCCTAGTCGGCGGCCTCCTCGGCCACGTAGCGGCGCTCCACATCGCTGGGCATCTGCAAAGCCGCTGAGGCCGTCTTTTTCCGCCGGCGCAGGGCCGTGACTGGCTTCATGGGCTTGACAGACTGCTTGTGGTGCCTGGTCAGGCTCTTGCTGAGCCAAACGTGGCTCTTGGGCTGTGCAAAGCCATTGCTCTGGAAGAAACTGATGGCACGCTGGTTATCGGCCTCGGTGTCCACCAGCAGAATGCGCGCCCCGTCCTCCTTCATCCGCTTCTCGAACTCTCTCAGCAGCCTCTGGGCCACGCCTTTGCCCTGGTACTCTGGCGCCACACCAAGCCAGGCCAGATAGCCATACTTCCAGGGGGTGCCGTCCTTCTCGATGATGCTGCCCAGCGCAAAGCCCACCACCGAGCCAGCGGAGTCCACTGCCACAAGACAGTACTCGGACTCGGTAGCGTAGTAGTGCGTCACTTCAAAGGCGTCCCAGGTGCGGTACAGTACGGGGAAGGTGCTTCTGGTGAAGAGGCGTTCGCCCAGGCGGTAGACCGGAGATAAGTCGTCTATTTCAAGTTCGCGGATGGTAATGCGGCCATTCTTGCCTAAACTATCTGGGTCTTCCAGACTCATAAATCTCCTGTGAGTCTCCTTTTCCGAATGCAGTATGGTGTTGCATTCGTCTAAATTTTACCACACAATGCCTATGCTCGGAAGTCCCTGGGTTGCCCTTTACTGCCTGCTGTAAGGCAGCCCGAAAGCTAAGCAAAACGTTACAATGGACGCCCTGGCCCGCCACGGCGCCCTGAGAATGGTACAATTTTGGTATTGCTGAAAGACCTCAGGGGGTGAACACCAGTGCCGATATACGAGTACCGCTGCGAGGTCTGCGGGCAGAAGGCCAGCTTCCTGGCCAGGTCCTTCGATGCCCGGGTGGAGGCCGTATGCCCGGACTGCGGCAGCCGCGAGATGCGGCGGCTGTTCTCCACCGTCTCTTTCAGGGTCGCTTCGCGTGGCGCGGGTGACCCCTCGCTGGACTACTACCGCGACCCGGCCAACATAGGACGTCACGCCGAAGAGAGCTTCAAAAAGCATGGAGTGGACATGCCCGAGTCTGTGCGCAAGGCCATAGACAGCGCGCGCCAGGGCAAAATGCCGGAGGGACTGGACCTGTGAGCACCATGACCAATTCTGACCCGTTCAGCGCCAGCCAGCTAACCTCCATAATCGAGGACATACGACTGCTGGAAGCCTTCGTCACGTCGCCCCTGGGCCTGCACTCCGACATACGCATGCTCAGGGAGTCCCTGCCTTTCCCCGCCGCTGGGGACCTGCCCCAGGAGGAGGCCCAGGCCCGGCGCCTGGCCTACCGCAACCTTACGGACAGGCCCCTGGAGCTGGCCCTGGACATCATATCCGCTCTGTCCGTCTCGCTGGATGCCCTGTCCAGGGTGAAGGGGAATGGCCCGCCGCTGGACAGCAACTGGGTGGCCCAGACCCGCCGCGTGCTGGCCAGGGCCAGGCAGCGCGTGGCCGGTGAGCTACGCTCCAGGGCCGCCTCCAGGGTCAAGGGGCTGTACGTCATAGTGGACCCCGAGGCTACCAGGGGCAGGCCCGTGCTCCAGGTGGCGGAAGCCACGCTCAAGGGTGGCGCCAGCATGCTTCAGCTACGGGACAAGAAGGGCGACAAAGGGGACGTGCTGCCCCTGGCACGCCAGCTCAGGGCGCTGTGCGAGCAGTCAGGCGCCCTGTTCATCATGAACGACCACGCGGACCTGGCGCTGGCCTCGGGCGCCCACGGGCTGCACGTGGGCCAGACCGACCTGCCCGTGGAGGAGGCGCGGCGCGTCCTGCTGCCCACCCAACTGGTGGGACGCTCCAACAATAACGTCGAGGAGGCCATGGCATCCCAGGCCCAGGGTGTTGACTACCTGGCCGTGGGCGCGGTGTTCCCGACCTCCACCATGGGCAAGAGCGCCCGGAAGGTGGTAGGCCTGGAGACGCTGAGCAAGGTCAAGGGCATGGTATCGCAGCCGCTGGTGGCTATCGGCGGCATCAACGCCGACAACATCGCCGACGTGGTGAAGGCGGGCGCCGACTGCGTGTGCGTGGTCAGCGCCGTGACCTACGCCGACAACCCCGAGGCCGCCACTAGGCGACTGGTGGAAGCTATGCAAAACGCCAAAAAGTGAGGGAGGGGCGCCTTACCCTCGTTCCTTCTCTGCACGGGTGGTCCAAAAGCGGACGGCTTTCGGACGGATGGGAGGTGGGGAAGAGGGCAGACGCGCAGACCTCATCCCTGTAGCCCCCTCGCCGAAATGAGGACTGACAACTTGAAGGCGTAATTCAGGGCGGCACCATGCCCCCTTTCCCTCGACAGGCTCGGGACAGGCCCTGACCTTCCCCCACGGAGGGAAGGGAGGGTCCTCGCCTCCTGTGGGGGAGAGCCAGAGAGGGGGCTGGCGTCTGGCCCCCTTTCCCTCGACAGGCTCGGGACAGGCCCTGGCCTTCCCCCACAGGGGCAGGGGCTGTTCTCGCCCCCTGTGGGGAAGAGTCAGAGAGGGGGCTTACCCTGTTATGCTGTCAAATTTCATTTTGGAGGGGCCAGGGATTGGCCGGCGCTGTGCTCTCGAACGCATGGGGTCAGGTCCAACGGCGCTTGCCGTCCTCCCCCGTTCAGCCAGAGGTGGCGCAACAGCCTGACTATCATCTGTACTGGAAATATGCAAAACCAAACGCCAAAAAGAGGAATGGCAACGTGACAGTGCCAGCGAATAGAGAGACCCCGGAGGAGCTGAAGCGCAGGCTTCGGCAGATGGGGGACGCGGCCCAGGCAGCCTTTGCCCAGGTCCATGATGCCCGTGAGCACGCCCTGAGGTTGTCCAGGGATGTCGTCCGCAACTCGGCCAACTCCATCCGGGCCACCCATCGCGGGGAGTTCGAGCAGGCCAGGCAGATGCTCCAGACTGTATCCGGCCTGGTCCAGGAGATGGAGCGCATACTCGTGGCCCATCCCGACGTGTACTACGCGGGCTTCGTGGAGGACGCCCAGAAGGAGTACGTCGAGGCCAACGCCACGCTGGCCTTTTCCGAGGGCAGCCACCTGCCTGGCCCGGAGGAACTGAAAGTGGGGCCTGCTCCCTACTTCAATGGCCTGGCAGAGGCGGTGGGCGAGCTGAGGCGCTTCATACTGGACTCGCTGCGCCGCGACGATTTCACTCGCTGCGAGGAGTTGCTGGACATCATGGACGAGGTCTACACCATCCTGGTGACCCTGGACTTCCCCGAGGCGGTGACCAGGGGACTCAGGCGCACCACGGATATGGCCAGGGGAGTCCTGGAACGCACCAGGGGCGACCTGACCGTGGCGCTCATGGAGAAGCGCCTGGAGCACAAGCTGGCAAGTCTCAGCTCGGCCCTGGAGCGGCGCGGCCCCGGCGCTGCCTCAGTGCAAGGCTGAGGGCAGGCCTCGCCTGGCCTGCTAGGGCGTATTCCCAAAGTCTTTTATCCCTTGCTGTAACCTGATGCAAATGGGCGCTGGTCTGGAATGCAGTCCAGCCCCCGCTCTAGCTCTCCCCCACAGGGGGCGAGAACAGTCCCTGCCCCTTCGGCACGCTCAGGACAGGCCCGAGCCTGTCGAGGGGAAGGGGGCATTACAGGCCTTGCTAATGGAACGGACTTTGGAATCACCCTATTAGGCCTGGCCGCTGCTCTGCTGGGCCTGGCAGGTGGGGCAGTTGCACTTTTTGGCCTGGCTAAACACCTCCTTGTAGAGAAGCGAGATGATCTCCTTCTCGGAGAGCTTGAAGGAGCTGCCCAGCTCCATGCACTCCCGTATACGCCGGGCCTTGTCCAGCTCCTCGTCGGGCTTGAGTGTCTCGCCGTGGAGTATCACGCGCCTGGCGTAGCCTCTGACCACCACCAGGTGCTGTGCCAGTCGCACCCGCCTGATATAGTGCTTCAGGGTCGCCACGTCCTGCGTCGTCAGGTCCCTGGGCCCGTCCGAGGTGAACTCAGCCATGTTTGCACGCTCCGCGCCTTGTCTCGCCGCCTCTGAGGGATAGACCATCCTCAAGCCGTCGCTGCGACATGCCCGGCCGCCTGCTCCTGGCTGTCGGGCATGGCCATGGCGCGGCTTACCACCTCGGGGGACACCTGCTCGCCAAAATCGGCCCGCACGGCGCCGCACTGCATGCAGGCGACGTAGGTGCCATAGAAGTCCCTGTCCAGGTAGAGGTCGCCGCCGCACCTCTTGCAGCTCTTGAACCAGACCATGTCTTCTCCTTCAGACTGCTGCTGTTTTCTACACCTAACAACATAGTCCCTGAGCAGGAACAACACAGGGAACAGAGCGTTCTCACAGGGAGACATTATGGTGAAAAACCATGTGTGGGAAGTGTACGGAACGTTAGGGATGGCAGGGCCGAAGAACATGTCGGAGAGGTGCCAGAGGCGTTCTCAGGCGTCCCTCTGTAAGCCCAGGATGGACTCTGCGAGGGACTGGGACAATGCCGTATTTGGCAGAGGCAGGCCCTGTGCTTGCCTAAGCCCTGGACAACCACGCGTGCCTGCCCCTGCGGCAGACTCAGGGCAAGCTCTGAGCTCAGCCGAAGGGGTTGCCCCTACGCATTTATGGCACCGTCATAGCCACCGGTACAAGGCGCAACGCCCTGGATTCCTCGCTCCGCCGGGAATGACATTTTCAGCAGCGTGGGTGTGACGCTGGCCGTCACGCGCCGGCCTGGCCCTGGTACAGCAGGGCGCCCACGATGGAGACAAGAGAGCCGCCCACGGCGTCGGCGGGGCACTGGTCGTAGCCCAGGGCTTCGCCCCTCACCTGGCCGCCCAGAAGACGAAGGGCCAGGTAAATGGGCGACATGCCGCATATGCGCCGGGCGTCCTCCTCCTTCCGGGACAGCTCGAAGAAGCCGGCGGCGTCACCGCGACAGATGGCAGCGATGGTCTGCTCGTCCTCCGCCTTGAGCCTGGCGCGGCCCAAGGCGTCCACAGGGGCCTCGTCGCCGAAAGCGGGGCCTACGTGGGCCAGGTCGCCGGCGGCGATCACCAGTGTCCTGCGGCCCGCCGTCGCCTGCTTGAGGAAGTCCACCACGGCGCCAATGGCGTCGTCCTGGCCGGGGTCACTCTTGCCTATGATGTGGTGGTGCAGCGAGCCGCACAGCAATGGCACCACGGGGCAGCGCCGGCCACCGATGGCGTAGTGGAACCAGACAGCCGCCAGCTCTATGGAGTGCTCCTTGATGTGATGGAACTCCTCGGCGAAGGCTGCTTCCTCCCCCAGGACTTGCACCAGGCCATCCACGATCTGCCGCTCCGTGGGCAGGACACCCAGCGGCGTGGCGTAGCTCTGGCAGGTGGGCGTCAGCGTGCCCAGGCCGCCGGCGTGGTCCGTGCCCAGGATAATGGCAAGCTCCACGTCTTGCAGGTAAGGGGAGGCCTTCTGCCACATGGCGGCGTAGGTCTTGCCGCCCCGTGCGTAGTCTATGTGGGGGCTTACCAGGCCGACCAGCGTACCCGTGGGGGTTGGGCCGTTGCTGGACACCGGGGCGCAGAACTCCCCCAGAAAGGCCCTGAGCCTGTCGGGGTCTTCGGGATAGACCAGGCCGGCATGGGATGGCTTGCGGCATTCGGCCTGCCGGTACTGGCTGAGCACCTGGTCCAGCGCCTGCCGGTAGGAGCCGTTCTCCAGCAGCAGCGCCGCGTCTAGTTGGGCCAGCACGCCCTGTAGCTGGCCCGGCGAGAGCTGTATGCCCGTGCGCAGGGCCAGGCCTAGCTGAAGGGCCTGCAGGTCGCGGGTGCCGTCGCAGAGGGCCAGCAGCGGCACCAGCGGCCCGGGGATGAGCACCGAGTGCTCCGCCAGGGACAGCGGGTCGCGCAGGTAAAGGTAGTGCTGGCCCTGGTGCTCCACCCAGTGAGGCTCCACCGGGCGCAGCTTGGGGTAGGGTGGTATCTCGCGGGAAGTGAAATGCTCCACGGCAACACCCTGAGTCTTGCGGTACGGGCCTCTATTATAGAATACAGGCCAGCGTGTGCGGGCGCTCCACCTGGTGGACTTTGTCCTCTGGTGTGCCGGGCCTCCATATCGGCTGTGCTGTGGAGAAGGCTACAGGGCCGAGGCTAAAAGTCCTCCTCGTCGTCGTCCTCCTCTTCCTCCTCCTCGCGCCTGGCCGTGTCGAAGCCCACGGGCGCACGGGGCGCTATGGCCTCTCTGGATACTGGCCTTGGCTTGCGCCGTGGCAGGCCCTCGATGGACTGCTTCAGCCCAGCGACGGCATCGGTGGAGGGCACCTCCACCAGCAGGCCGGTTATGCCAGCGTTGCGCAGCCCCTCCAGGTCGTCGGGTGTCAGCGCGGCGGGCGCGGCCATCAGGAAGGACTTGTCCACCATGCACCGCACCTGCTGGATGTCAATGAGCCTCTGCACGGTCAGTGGGACCATCTCCTTCCCCGGCGTGAACAGCACGGCGTCAATGGGCATGTCCTGGATGGCCCGCGCCGTCTCCTCGTCCAGTGCTCCGCCGATGGCCAGCACCTTGCCCATCTCCTCGTCATTGAGCACCGCGGCTGCGGTGCCCTCGGCATCGAACACGATGAAGTCGCAGCCCTTCTCTTTGAGGCTGGCTGCCTGCTCCTTGCTCAGCCCGCTGACGCGCGCCCCCCACAACCGCTCTCCCAGGGCATCACTGGCCTGCTCCAGCAGGCCCTCGTCCCAGGAGTCCAGCGATACCAGGAAGGCGTCCACCTGCGCATCAGACACATCCCGCACGCTCGGCGGATGCACAAGCCCGACCACCGCCATCTGCGGGGCGGCGTTGTTTCGCCGGGTGGCGGCGCCAAAGCCCATGGGAGTAGGTGCTAGCTGGCCTACCTTTTCAAGCATGTCAATAAACTTGCTCATGGCTACCTCGTACCTGGAGTGGGGGTCTGACAAAAGGCGAAGGCTGTGACCTGTGAGACGGTCCGCGCCGATGGCACCTACCCAGACCGGCCTGGCCGGAGCGAGGCATCGCCCTTCGTGCCAGGAAGGCAACGCGGGCCGGTGAAAGGCTTCACAAGGCATTCTAATTCAATCTCTCCGGCTATTCAAGGCATCCTCTTGCCAAAGGGGCAGCCTGGTATTACCCTTTGACGCGGAAGGAGCCAGTGGCCACGTGGAAGTCCGAGAGTGCCAGGGGAAAACACTGCGTTACCTTGCCATCGAGCCTGACGACTATGCCCCCGGCAGGCGCTACCCGATGGTAGTGCTGCTGCACGGGTTTGGCGCCCACATGGGCGACCTGGCGACGCTGTGCCCACTCATAGACCAGCAGGGCTATATTTATGTCTGCCCCAACGCGCCGCTGCCGGTGGCCCTGGGCTTCGGCATGACGGGCTACGCCTGGGTGCCGCCTCGCGGCAGCGGCACGCCGGAGGATGCCCAGCGCGCCGAGGAAGCCCTGGCGACGCTGGTGGACGAGGTCATGCGGAGCTACGACGTGGAGCCGGGCCAGCTTGCCCTGGGCGGCTTCTCCCAGGGTGGTATGATGACCTACCGCCTGGGCCTGCCCAGCCCGGAGGTCTTTCGCGGCCTCTTTGTCCTTAGCTCCTGGCTGCCCGACCAGGACCGGATGCGGGAGCGCCTGCCTGCCACCCGGACGCAACCCATCTTCATCGCCCACGGCACTCGGGACGAGCTTATAGCGCCGGCCGAGGCCCGCAAGGCCGTCCAGTTCCTGGAGTCCGAGGGCTACGAGCCGCAGTTCCGGGAGTACCCCATGGGCCACCAGATCACCCAGCAGGAGATAGATGACCTGGCGGCGTGGCTCAAGGCCGTGCTGCCGACGGCGTGGGCCAGTCCCAGGGCCTAGCTGGCGGCAGGCGGCGGGCCGGCCTCGGCCGCTGTTCCACAGGAGATGCTTGCATGGTGAAGATAGCCATCATAGGTGCGGGCAGCGTCGTGTTCACGCGGCGGCTGGTGGGCGACCTGCTGTCCTTTCCCAGTCTGGCGGACAGCCACATCGCCCTGATGGACATTGACAGCCAGCGGCTGGACCTCATCGCCAGTCTCAGCAGGCGCATGGTGCGCGACTCCGGCGTCGGCGCAGCCATCAGCGCCACCCTGGACAGGCGCCAGGCGCTGGAGGGCGCCGACTACGTCATAACCACCATCCGCGTGGGCGACCGCGACGAGGTGGACAGGGGCATACCCCAGCGCTACGGCGTTGACCAGGCCGTGGGCGACACTATCGGCCCTGGCGGCGTCCTGAAGGGCCTGCGCACTGTGCCCGTCCTGCTGGACATCGCCCGCGACATGGAGGCCCTTTGCCCCGGCGCCTGGCTCCTCAACTACACCAACCCTATGGCCATCGCCTGCTGGGCCATCAACGAGGCCACCAGCATCAAGACCGTGGGCCTGTGCCACAGCGTCCAGAACACCGCCCACAGGCTGGCCGAGTACATCGGCGCCCCACCGGAGGAGGTCGCCTACTGGACGGCGGGTATCAACCACATGGCCTGGTTCCTGCGCCTGGAGCGCAACGGACGCGATGCCTACCCGGCGCTGTGGGCCAGCATGGAAGACCCCAGGGTGTACGACCGTGACAGCGTCCGCTTCGAGGTCATGCGCCACTTCGGCTACTTCGTCTCCGAGTCCAGCAGGCACATGTCGGAGTACGTGCCTTACTTTCGCCGGGAGCGGGCGCTCATGGAGCGGCACAACCTGGCGCCCTTCGACCTTGCCGCCAGGGAGCGTGAGGCCCGGGCCGAGGCCCACTACGACACCATCCGCCAGGAGCTGGAGGGCAGCCAGCCGCTGACGGCCCAGCGCACCAACGAGTACGCCGCCTACATCATGGACTCACTGGAGACGGGCGAGCTCCGGCGGGTCAACGTGAACGTCAGGAACACCGGGCTGGTGACCAATCTTCCCCAGGGCTGCTGCGTGGAGGTGCCGTGCCTGGTGGACAGGCTGGGCGTCCATCCCTGCCATGTGGGCGACCTGCCAGCGCAGTGCGCCGGCCTGGTGCAGACCAACGTCAACGTCCAGCGCCTGGCCGTCAAGGCCATCCTGGAGCGAGACAGGGAGGCCGCCGTCCACGCCGTCATGCTGGACCCGCTGACCGCCGCGACGGTGCCCCTGGACGGCATCAGGCGCATGGTGGACGAGATGTTGGCGGCCCAGCCAGAGTACTTTCAGGGGTTCAGGAGCCGGAGGTCTGGAGCGTAGCCATGATACGGGTAGCACTGCTGGACGATTACCAGGGCGTGGCGCTGGCGTCGGCGGACTGGAGCAGCCTGCCGCCGGGCACGGCCATCGAGGTCTTCCACGACCACCTGGCCGACGAAGAGGCGCTGGCCCAGCGCCTCAGGGACTTCGATGTTGTCATGGCCCTGCGGGAGCGGACGCCCTTCCGGCGGTCGCTGCTGGAGCGGCTGCCCCGCCTGAAGCTGCTGGCCAGCGCCGGCATGAGCAACGCCGCCATTGACATAGCCGCCGCCACCGAACTGGGCATCGTGGTCTGTGGGACGCAAGGCTCCAGCCGCTCCACCATGGAGCTTACCTGGGGGCTTGTCCTGGCCCTGCTCAGGAGCATACCCCTGGAGGACAGGGCCACGCGCGCCGGCCGGTGGCAGGTGACCATGGGCACCGGACTGGAGGGCAAGACGCTGGGCATCGTGGGCCTGGGCAACATCGGCGGCCAGGTGGCCGAGGTGGCCCGCGCCTTCCGCATGCGCATCGTCGCCTGGAGCCAGAACCTGACCAGGCAGCGGGCCGAACAGTGCGGCGCCGAGCTGATCAGCAAGGCAGAGCTGTTCAGACAGTCAGACATCGTGACGGTACACCTGCGGCTCAGCGACCGGACGCGGGGCCTCATAGGCGCCACCGAGCTGGGGCTGATGAAGTCCACGGCCTACCTGGTCAACACCTCACGAGGCCCCATTGTGGACGAGGCGGCGCTGCTGGACGCCCTCAAGCGCCGGGCCATAGCCGGCGCTGGCCTGGACGTCTTCGGCCAGGAGCCGCTGCCGACAGACCATCCCCTGCTGGGGCTGGACAACGTGGTGCTGACGCCCCACCTGGGCTATGTCACCTGGGAGACCTACCGCGTCTTCTACGGCCAGACGGTAGAGAACATATGCAGCTTCCTGGAAGGCAAGCCCCAGCGAGTCCTCAACCCGGAGGTGCTGCCCCGACGCCGAAAGCTGCAAGAGGGTGCTTCCTGAGAGGGTATGGACGAAGGTATGTTTTACCCCTTAGCAGGGGACGTGATGCCCGTTGGCGCCGCGCCGGTGGTAAGGCCGGCCCCTCTATAGCTCCCCCGGGGGGAGGATGTCCCTGCCCCCTTTGGGGGAAGGTCAGGAAGGGGGCGAGACGCCGGCCCCCTCTCTGGTTCTCCCCCAGAGGGGGCGAGAACACTCCCTGCCCTCTGCCAGGGGAGAAGGGCTTTACCGACACTTTTAGGCAGAGTCGGTATAAGGCCAGTGGCGCGATTCAAGAGTGTGGGTGGCAAGGGCGGGCGCGCCTGCGGACATGCGCCACGGGGAGCCTCCATGCTGTAGAATTTACCTGCCTCCAGGGGAGGTCAGGACGCTCGCAGGAGGCCTTAAGGCGCCGGCCGCGGCCCACTGGCCCGGCGGCTTCCCGAGGGCAGGACTTCTGGATTTCAAAGAGGAGGATACATGCTGAGACTTCGCAGGAACCGGATTCTGGAGAAGGCCCGGCAGGGCAAGAAGGCCATCGGCTGCGGCCTGGTGTACCCCAGCGAGGAGGTCGTGGAGATCGTGGGGATGCTGGGGTTCGACTTCATCAGCCTGGACGGCGAGCACGGTTTGTTCTCGCCCGAGTCCATAGATGCCATGTGCCGCATCGCCGAGGGCTACGGGATGACCGTGACGGCCAGGGTGCCCAACATCCTGCCTTCCACCATCAACCAGTACATGGACCGCGGCGTCCTGGGCATCCTTGGCCCGCATGTGGACACTCCGGAGCAGGCGCAGCAGCTTGTGAACGCCTGCCGCTTCGTGCCCGAGGGCCATCGGAGCTGGGGCGGTGGCCGTGGCACCTACTACAACAGCAGCGAGCTGCTGGGCGTTTCCGGCAGCGAGCGCACCGAGTGGATGGCCGCCACCAACAAGGAAGTCCTGGTCATGGCCCAGCTTGAGACCAAGACGGCCATGGACAACCTGGACGCCATACTGAAGGTCAAGGGCATAGACGCCTTTACCTGGGGGCCTAACGACCTGGCCCAGTCCCTGGGCCTGCCTGGCCAGCCCGACCATTCGCAGGTGCAACAGCTACACAAGATGGCCACGGAGAAGATTTACAAGGCCGGGCGCAAGCTCCAGTCCGATCTCATGGTGGCCCTTGGCGTGCCCAACCTGATCATTGATGGCGCCAGGGCCTTCATGGCAAAGTACCAGTAGCGCAGCCCTCACCCGCTTAGCCCCCTCTTCAGCCTGCCCTGAGCTTGTCGAAGGGTGGAGAGGGGGCTTAAGGGGATGAGATCCCCAGGCCAGCGCCAGGAGGTGGTACCATGCTCACTATGCTCGCTGCCCTCCACGACGGCAAAGGGGCCATGCAGCTTGCCGAGATACAGAGGCCCACTCCTGGGCCTGGCGATGTCATCGTCCGGGTGCGCGCCACCGGCATCTGCGGCTCCGACTTGCTCAACTACGGCATGAACACCACGCCCGAGACGGTGCCCGGCGGCCACGAGGTCGCCGGGGAAGTGGTGGAGGCCGGCCAGGGCGTGCCTCCGGCGCTGCTGGGGAAGCGCGTGGCCGTGGAGACCATCGGCCAGGGCCGCGCCTGCACCGTGTGCTGGTACTGCCGCATGGGCCAGTACCGCCAGTGCCTCGACCGCGTCCCCAGCGAGGGCGGCGGCTTCGCCCAGTACATGAAGCGCAAGGCCATCGGCTGCTATCCCGTGCCCGATGGCCTCTCCTGGGAGGAGGCAGCCCTGGTGGAGCCGCTGGCCGTCTCGGTACACGCTGTCCGCCGGGGCCAGATGAGCGGCGGCGAGACGGTGGCCGTGCTGGGCGCCGGCAATATCGGGCTGACGGCGGTGGCCGCGGCGCGAGCGCTGGGCGCAGGCAGGGTCTTCGTCACGGCGCGGCATGAGCACCAGGCGGCGCTGGCCAGGTTCCTGGGCGCCGACGATGTGCTGCCGCCCGATGGCCTCGCCCTGCGCGAGGCCCTGGACGAGGCCACCGACGGCCTGGGCGCCGACCTGACCATCGAGACGGTGGGCGGCAAGAGCGACGCCACGCTGAAGCAGGCCATCCAGGCCACCCGCATGCAGGGGCGCATCGTCGTACTGGGTGGCTTCCGCGTCCCCATCACCCTGGACTGGCTGGAGCCTCTGCTGAAAGAGCAGGCCGTCATATTCTCCTCCTGCTACAGCGTCCTCAACGGCCACCACGACTATGAGATAGCCATCAGGCTCATGGCCTCCGGCCGCGTGCACCTGAAGCCCATGGTCACCCACCGGTTCCCGCTGCAGGATATCCGGCGGGCCTTCGACACCGCCTATGACAAGTCCACAGGCTCCATCAAGGTGCAGTTGCACCAGCAAGAAGAGGGCTGAAGATGTAGGAGAGAGCGATAAGACAGGAGAGGGCTATGTCCAGGCGTGTTTTCATAGAAATAGAGCTGCCAGAAGACCTTGAGCAGCTCAAGTTGCCCAGGGGGGTGGACCAGCATTTGCAAGAGTTGCTGGACCGCCTCCCGCTGAGCGGCAAGAGGCAGAAGGACTGGTAGACCTGGCCGAGCTTCTTTCCCTGCTGAGATTGCGCTCTCAGAGGCTCTCACGGGAAGGGACACAATAATCAAGGATGCGGCACGTCCCTGCGTGGTTAAGGCGGCTAGTTATTCAGCGGGCGGCGGACCGCTGTGAGTATTGTAGACTCTCGCAAGAGGGTCAAGAGGCTACATTCCACATAGACCACGTACTCCCAAGGGCGTCTGGGGGCCAGACTACTGAAGAAAACCTGGCGCTCGCTTGTGTGTCGTGTTCACTCCGTAAAGCAGCGCGACATCTGGTGATAGATCCAGAAAGCAGTTATGCTTGCCATTCGCCATGAGGAGTCGTTACTGGGACGACACCCTCCTTTGTTATCTGTATAGTTCCAGCCAAAAGGAGGCCCATATGCAGTACCGTAACTTCGGCAAGTCAGACCTGGTCACGTCGGTCATAGGTTTCGGCGGCTGGCCCATGGGCAGGGGCCACTATGGCTCCTTCGACGAGGACGAGGTCATCCGGGCCGTCCACGAGGCCATTGACCAGGGCATCACCCTGTTCGACACCGCCGCGGTCTATGGCTGGGGCGAAGGGGAGAAGCTCCTGGGCAGGGCGCTCAAGGGCAAGCGCGACAGGGTGGTGCTGGTGAGCAAGGGCGGCCGCCGCTGGGACGACCCCAGCAATCCCCAGCTACGCGATAGCTCCCGCGAGGCGCTGACCAGGGGCCTGGAAGACAGCCTGCGCCGCCTCCAGACTGACCACCTGGACCTTTACCTCATCCACTGGCCCGACGAGTCCCGGCCCATGTCCGAGCCTATGAGCGCCTTCGCCGACTTCCAGCGCCAGGGCAAGATACGCTACGGCGGCGTCAGCAACTTCAGTGTGGCCCAGATGAAGGACTGCCTGGAGACCTTCCCCATTATCTGCAATCAGGTGGGCTACCACCTCTTCGACTTTCGCATGGAGCCGGAGGTGCTGCCCTTCTGTCGGCAGAACGGCCTGGGAGTCATGGCCTATGGCTCGCTGGCCCACGGCCTGCTCACCGGCGCCATGACCCCAGACACCAGGTTCGAGCCTGACGACTGGCGGCGCAGCCTGGTAGCCTTTGGCCAGCCCATATTCCAGGGCGAGCACTTCCTTCGCAACCTGAAGAAGGTGGACAGGCTCAAGGAGATCGCCGCCAGCAAGGGCAAGACCGTTGCCCAGCTAGCTCTCGCCTGGGTCATCTCCAACCCGGCCATCAGCGTGGCCCTGGTGGGCGTCCGCAGGCCGTCGGAGGTCCAGGAGAACGTCAGGGCCGCCGACTGGGCCATGACCGAGCAAGAGCGGGAGGATATACGCAAGGTGGTCATGTCGTAGGCGGGGCCAGGAGGGACGATTCCCATCCTCAGAACCCCGCCTCCTTGTCGCACACGTACAGGAACGGCTCGTTGCTCAGGAAGCGGCGCAGGTTCTCCTTGAAAATCTGGCGGCGCCCGTCGTACATCTGGGGCGTAAGCGCCGAGACGTGGGGCGACAGGATGACGTTGGGCAGGTCCCAGAGGGGGCTGTCCTTGGGCAGCGGCTCCTGGGCCATGACGTCCAGCCCCGCGCCGGCGACGCGCCCTGAGCGTATGGCCTCGGCCAGCGCCACCTCGTCCACTATGCCGCCCCGCGACACAACGATGACCCTGGCGCCCGGCTTGAGCAGCCCGATGCGCCGGCGGTCTATCAGCCCCCGGCTCTGGGCAGTCAGCGGCGCAGTTACCACGAACCAGTCGGACATGCCTAGCAGGTCGTCCAGCTTCTCCATGCCCCAGATGGCCCGGACCTCTGGCGGCGCTGGCCTGGGCTTGATGTCCACGGCATAGACCTCCATGCCGAAGCCATGCGCCCGCCGTGCCACGGCCATTCCTATGTCCCCCAGCGCCAGGATGCCCATGGTGCTGCCCCCTAGCTCCGCCATCCTGGCCGCGTACTTGCCCGCCTCCCAGCGGTGCGCCTTCTGGTCCTCCAGCAGGTCGCGGAAGTTGTGGGCCAGGGCGATGACCATTCCCATGGCATGGTCGGCCATGGGGTTGGCATGCGGCCCCCGGGCGTTGGTCAGCACCACGTCGCTGTTGACGATCTCGGGGATGCTGGTTATCTGGTCAATGCCGGTGCCGGGGCACTGTATCCAGCGCAGCTTGCGGGCGGCCAGGAACACCTCCCGCGTCGGGAAGCCGAAGTACACATCGGCGTCGCGCACCTCCCGCTTCTGGTCCTCGACGCTCTGAGCGACGGCGAAGGTCACGCCGGGGAAGGCGCCGCGAAGTTCGTTGACGAAACTCTGTTCCACGTTGCCGGCCAACACGACTTTCATGGCCTTGACTCCTCCTGTCCTGGTAGGACTGGAGTTTACTCCCATGCCAGCCATGGGGCAATATGGGACTGGTGGGAAAGATGCTGGGGCTGGAAGAAATCAAGGCCATAGATAAGGCTATCGAGCGCGTGCTGGCCGACTACCCGCCGGACAGCTACCGCTATGTGGTAGGCATCCGCGACATCGCGGTGCTGGAGAGACACGGCCCCGGTGGCAGGGTAAGGACCGTGGCGGTGTACAACATCAGGCGGCAGGCGTATGAGGAGTAGCACAGGCCCGGCCCTAGGGCCGGACGCTTCGGGCGAGGAGTCATATCCTCCGGATTGCTCCGCAGCAAGCATCCTGACATTAAGATATACTGTGGCCATTGTGGGTAATATTGTGTAGAATTATTGTGTAGCATTTTGTGGAGCCAGTGAAATGAGCACCAGGGTCATACAGGTCCCGATGGAGAAGGAGTTGCTGGAAGCACTGGACCTCCTTTCCAGAGCAGAAGGCCGGTCCCGCGCCGACCTGATCAGGGAGGCGTGCCGCCTGTACCTGCGGAGAATGGAGCAGGAGCGCCTGGACCGGGAATACATAGAGGGCTATGTCAGAGTCCCTGAAGGGCTAGCGTTGAGCGAGGCCCAGGCCGCACTGGCGGGCCAGGTATTGCCCGAGGAGGAGTGGTAGGTGCGCCGGGGTGAGGTATGGTGGGCGAAGCTCCCACCGCCCGCTGGACGGCGCCCGGTAGTCCTTCTCTCCCGGGACTCGGCCTACAGGGTCCGCACCTCAGTCACTGTTGCTGCTGTCACCAGGACCACCAGGGGAATACCTGTGGAGGTGCCGCTGGATGAAAGCGATGGCATGCCCATCCGCTGCGTGGTGAACCTTGACGACATCCTTACCATCCCCAAGGCCCTGCTGGAGGACAGGATAACAGTCCTGTCAAGGCAGAAGCTGCTTCAGGTCTCTAAGGCCATTGTCTTTGCTCTGGCCCTGGAAGAGCTTTAAGTGCCTATCCGACAACCTTTGGCGGATGCACTCGGCCTTGAAACAATTCTCTGAGTAGGGGCAACCCTTGTGGTTGCCCCATCGGCCTTCCGCCTGGTGCCTATCCGACGACCTTGATGGTGGGCCGACAGGCCCACCAGGAACGGTTAAATGACCGCTCGCCCTGAGCTTGTCCAGGGGTGCTTTACCAGCCGACGTGCAGTTATCGGATAGGCTCTAAGTCATCGTACTTTGACCAGGCTCTCCGCCCTCAGGAAGTCGAAGTCGCAGCCTTTGTCGGCCTGGAGGATATGCTGGGCGTAGAGCCAGCCGTAGCCACGGGTGTGGTGCGGCTCCGGCGCGGGCGTCTCGGCCAGCCGGCGCTGGACCTCGCGCTCGTCCACCAGCAGGTCCAGCCGGCGGCTGGGCACGTCCAGTTCGATGATATCGCCGGTGCGGACGGCGGCCAGCGGCCCTCCGGCGGCGGACTCGGGCGTAACGTGGACCACCACGGTGCCGAAGGCCGTGCCGCTCATGCGGGCGTCGCTGAGCCGCACCATGTCGCGTATGCCCTGCTGGAGTACCCGCTTCGGTAGCGGCAGGAAGCCCCACTCGGGCATGCCAGGGCCACCTATTGGCCCGGCGTGGCGCATCACCAGCACGTCGTCGGGCCGGATGTCCAGCGCTGGGTCGTCAATGCGGTGTTCCATATCCTCGTGGTCCTGGAAGACCACGGCCCGGCCCCGGTGCCTCAGCAGTCCGGGCGACGCCGCCGTGGGCTTGATGACCGCGCCGCCAGGGGCCAGCGAGCCGTACAGCACCGCCAGGCCTCCCTCGGCGTTCAGGGGGTTGTCCAGGCTTCTGATGAGGTCGCGGTTGTAGTTGGGAGCGCTCCTGATGTTCTCGCCCAGGCTGCGGCCCGTGACGGTGGTAGTGTTGGTGTGCAGCAGAGGGGAAAGCTCCCGCAGCAGGGCAGGGAGGCCGCCGGCGTAGAAGAAGTCCTCCATCAGGTACTTGCCCGAGGGCTTCACGTTCAGCAGGAAGGGCGTCTCGCGGGAAAGCGCATCGAAGAGGGACAGGGGCAGGTCTATGCCCAGCCGCCCGGCGATGGCCGTCAGGTGGATGATGGCGTTGGTGGAGCCTCCGATGGCGTGCAGCGTGCGGATGGCGTTCTCGAAGGCCTCAGGCGTCATTACCCTGGAGGGGCGCAGGTCCAGCTCCACCAGCCTGACAATCTGCCTGCCGGCGGCCTCGGCCAGTTGCAGCCGGCGGGAGTCCACGGCGGGGATGGCGGCGTTGCCCGGCAGGGCGATGCCCAGCGCCTCGCCCATGGCGGCCATGGTGGACGCCGTGCCCATGACCATGCAGTGGCCCGGGCTGCGCACGATGCAGCTCTGCAACTCGGCCCAGTCCTCCTCGGTGATGCGCCCGGCCCGCAGCTCCACGGCGTAGCGGCGGCAGTCGGTGCAGGAGCCAAGCTCCTCGCCGCGCCAGTTGCCCTTGAGCTGCGGCCCGCCGGTGACCAGGATGGCCGGGACATCGGCGCTGGCGGCGCCCATGAGCAGCGCCGGCGTTGTCTTGTCGCAGCCGCCCAGCAGCACCACGCCGTCCAGGGGGTTGGCCCGGATGGACTCCTCCACGTCCATGCTCATGAGGTTGCGGTAGAGCATGGTGGTGGGGCGCATGTTGTACTCGCCCAGGGACATGACCGGGAACTCCAGTGGGAAGCCGCCGGCCTGCCAGACGCCGCGCTTCACGGCCTCGGCAAGCTGGCGCAGGTGGGCGTTACAGTGGGTCAGCTCCGACCAGGTGTTGCAGATGCCGATGATGGGCCTGCCCTCGTAGGCAGGCTCGCCGAAGCCCTCGGCCTTGAAGGCGGCGCGCCTGAGCCAGCCGTAAAGCTCTGGCGTGTCGAACCAGGCCCGGCTGCGATAGGGTTTCCCGTCGGTGGACATGGTGGACTCCTGCTTCGCTGACGTTATGGGCGGCTTGAGGACGGCCCCTGGCCAAAGAGCTGATATACCTCGGCCCCGAAGCCTTCGAGCACGTCCGAGTGGATGGTGTCCCCGAGCCCGTAGAGATGCGCCCGTTGCCAGGCACCATCAACTAGCATCAGCACTTCCACAGTCCTGGCCTCGGGCGAGACCAGCCAGCACTCCTTTACTCCAATGCGGGCGTAGTCTGTTATCTTGTCCTCGACGTCACGGCGGGTGTTGCTGGAGGACAGGACTTCCACCACGAGGTCGAGGGGGCCTTCAACAACCTGGCCTGGCATACCAGCCCGTTCCTTCCCGATGAATATCAGGTCTGGCTGCCGAGTGCGCAGCGGCTCTCTTTGTATCAGGACATCTACAGGTGCAAACAGTACTTCGCCCAAACGGTGTTCATCAACAAAAGGGGCCAGGATCAGGACCAATCGTCGAAGAATCCGCTGGTGCTCGAGTGTCGGCGCCGGCGCCATTATCATCTCTCCATCAACTATGTCATACCGCCGTTTTATCTCTGGCCCCTTCAGGTACTCCTCGTAGGTGAGCCGCCTCGTCTGCGTCGTCATGGCCTTGCTCCTTTCTACCGGGCCGGCGCCGGCCCCGTCCGGACCTGCGTCGGCAGGTGAGACAGCGGGCTACTGCGATTGCGTCACGGCCCGCAGCCGGTCGCTGGTCCAGCGCTTCAGCGCGTCCAGGGCCGGCGGCGCGACGTAGAAGACCTGCACGTCGGGCGGGAACTGGACGCGGTGGTCCTCGCGGATGAACAGCACGCCGGCCTCGCCCTCCTTCAGCGTCTCGTTTATGCGGGCGCTGATGTGCTCGTAGCGCTTCTGGGTGGTCTCCTGGTAGCCCTGCCAGGCCAGCCTGGACACCTTCTCGCTGGTCAGGCCGATGGCTATGCAGCGCTGCCAGTCGGAGCTTTCCTCCACCAGCGACCGGTCTTCGGTGGCCTCCAGCTTCGCCGTGGACTGGCACAGCGCCTGAATGAAGGAGTAGCCCCTGGGGTTCAGCGACTCGATGAGCCTCATGCCTTCCTCGCCGTCGCTGAACACCGTTTCGTGATAGACGTGCAGCACCTGGCCCAGCGACCTCTCCAGCCTGTAGATGTGGTCACGTAGCTCGCTCCAGTACTGGTCCAGGAGACGCTGGCCCTCCTCCGGCGCCTCCGGCCCGAATATGAACGTGGGCACCAGGAATAGCTTCCTGTTGGCCCTGAACTGCTCTGCCTGGGGTTTAGGCATCTGGCTTAGCGGAGTACTCACTGGCAGTCCCTACCCTTGTGGAGATTGTCCTGGAATGGAGTCCACCATCATTTTATCTGCCAGCCAGGGCCGGCTCCAACTGGCGCGGATGGCATAGTGAGGCCGGGGCCGGCCGGCGGCCCGCCTGCTCCGGGCGCAGCCTACCGCCCGTAGCCCGACATCTCGGCGAAGGCGTCGGCCTTCCGCCGGCGCCGGCCCGGGCGCTGCTCGCCGTCGGCGCCAATCTTCTCGATGCGCACGGCGCAGACCTTGTACTCGGGAATGCGGGAGTTGGGGTCGAAGGCCGAGTTGGTCAGGAAGTTGGCGGCGTGCTTCTGGAGCTTGACGAAGGGCACGAAGACCTCCCCGGCGCGCATCTTCTCGGTGTACAGCGCCCGGCCCTCCAGCTCGCCCCGGCGCGACACCAGCCTGACCCACTCGCCGTCGGCGACGCCGTAGCGCTGGCCGTCCTCGGGACTCATGGCGATCTGCAGCTCAGGCGAGCGGGCCAGCAGGCCCTCGGCGCGGCGGGTGATGGTGCCGCCGTGCCAGTGGTACAGGATGCGCCCGGTGTTCAGGACCAGCGGATAGCGTCTGTCGGGGAGCTCCTCGGCCTGCGGCCCCTGCTCGAAGGCCACGAACTTGGCCCTGGGGCCGCGCGGGAAGTCCTTCTCGTACAGGAAGCGGGTGCCCGGGTGGTCCGGCGTCGGGCAGGGCCACTGGATGCCGCCCTCCCGGTCCAGCCGCTCGTAGGATATGCCGGCGACGATGGGCGTCAGCCGGGCCATCTCGGCCCATATCTCCGAGGGATGGCTGAAGCTGAACTCGCGCTCCAGCCTCAGGCCCAGGCGACGGCTCATGCGGCGGGCCAGGTCGCAGATGATGTCCCAGTCTGCGCGGCTCTGGCCCACAGGCGGAACGGCCCGGCGCACGCGCTGCACCCGGCGCTCGCTGTTGGTGAAGGTGCCGTCCTTCTCGGCGAAGGACGCGGCCGGCAGCACCACGTGGGCGGTCTCCGCCGTCTCGTGCATGAAGATGTCCTGGACTACCAGGAACTCCAGCTTCCTGAAGGCCTGCTCGGCGTGGTGGAGGTCAGGCTCGCTGAGCAGCGGGTTCTCGCCGGCGATGTACATGGCCTTGATGCGGCCCTGGAGGATGGCCTCCACCATATCGGTGACCACCAGGCCCTTCTCGGTGGGCAGCGGGTGGTTGCCCCAGGCCTGCTGGAACCTGGCGAGGTTCTGGGCGTTGAGCGGCTGATATCCGGGGAAGGAGTTGGGCAGGCAGCCGGCGTCGCCGCAGCCCTGGACGTTGTTCTGGCCCCGCAGGGGCGAGATGCCTGAGCCGGGCTTGCCAAGCTGGCCGGCCACCAGGGCCAGGTTCAGCAGGGAGTGGGCGTTGGCCGTGCCGTTGGTGTGCTGGGTGATGCCCATGCCCCAGATGAGGCACGAGCCGCTGAAGGGCGGCCTGGCGTACATGCGGGCCGCCGCCGCGATGTCCCGGGCGGGCACGCCGGTAATCTTCTCGGCGTACTCCAGGGTGTATTTGTCCACTACCTGGCGCCACTCCTCGAAGCCCTCGGTGCGGTTGAGCACGAAGTCGCGGTCCCACAGGCCCTCGTCCAGGATGGCCCTGGCCATGGCGTTGAGCAGGGCCACGTCGGTGCCCGGGCGTGGGCGCAGCCACAGGTCGGCGAAGTCGCACATCTCGATGCGGCGCGGGTTGATGACGATGAGCTTCGCCCCGCGCTCGATGACGGCCCGGCGCATGCGGGCGGCGGCCACCGGGTGGTTGGAGTTGGCGTCGGAGCCGACGATGACCAGGCAGCCGGCCTCCTCGTAGTCCACGTAGGAGTTGCTGGTGGCGCCGCTGCCCAGGGCGACCAGCATGGCCTCCACCGAGGGCGAGTGGCACAGGCGCGTGCAGTGGTCTATGTGGTTGCTCTGCATGATGAGCCGCGCCCACTTCTGCTGTACGTAGCCGTCCTCGTTGGTGCACTTGGCCGAGCAAAGGGTGGCGAAGGCATCGCCCCGGTACTGCTCCAGCCGCTCGGCCACATAGTCCAGCGCCTCGTCCCAGGAGACAGGCTCCAGCTTGCCGTTCCTTCGTACCAGCGGCGTGGTCAGCCGGTCCTCGTGGTGCACGAAGGTCCAGCCGAAGCGGCCCTTGACGCACAGCATGCCGACGCTGGACTTGTTGTCCGAGTCGTCCAGCACCTCGGCGATGCGGCCTTGCCTGTCCACCTGGAGCTTGATGCCGCAGCCGACGCCGCAGTAGGGGCAGGTGGTGGTGACGCTCTTGACGATGTTCCTGCGGTCGGGCGGACTCTTGACCTCGATGGCGCCGGTGGGGCACACCGAGAGACATGAGCCGCAGGTGGTGCACACCGACTCCACCAGGGGCCTGTCCATGAAGGTGCCGATGCGGCTGTCGCGCCCCGTGCCCAGGAAGTCAATGGCGCCGATGAACTGGTGGCCGTCCTGGCAGGCCTGGGCGCAGCGGCCGCACAGGATGCAGGCGTCCATGGCGATGCTGAAGATGGGGTTGCTGGTATCGGTGGGCTGACGCTGCCGCCCGTGCCAGCGTGGCTGGGCGATGCCATAGTGCCTGGCGGCCACTGAAAGCTCACGGTAGTCCCTGGCGCCCTGCTGGCCGCTGGCCCCGTTCCCCGGGAACATGGCCAGGGTCAGCTCCAGTACGCCCCGGCGGATGCTGTTGACCTCGGGCGTATCGGTCCAGACCTTCATGCCGTCCCTGGCCGGCACCGAGCACGACGCCGGGAAGCCGCGCACGCCCTCGATCTGCACCAGGCAGGTCCGGCAGGCGCCGATGGGCTTCATGTCCGGGTCCTTGCATAGCTGGGAGATGTAGGTCCCGGACTGGTTGACGGCGTCCAGCACCGTGGCGCCCTCCCGGACTTCCACCTCGTGTCCGTTGATGGATAGCTTGATGCTCATGACACGCCCTTTCTGCACTGCCAGGTTGTGTTTATTCAAGGGACTGCTTCAGGAGGAGCAAGGAATCGTCCTGCTCGGGGTCCAGCAGTCCTATTCGTTCTCTTTCCGCAGCCTTTTGAAGGGCTTTATCTGCCGCTACGATGACGAACCTGACTCCAACAGCCTGGGCTGCGCTGTTCAGGTCAATCATAGTGGCGAGGTGAATTGAGTCCGCTGCGCGAAGGCCGTAATCACGTGCGACCCTCACCGCCGCCCGTTGTATAGACTCGCTGACCGGAATAAGCTCCAGTGCTTGCGACTGGTCTTCATTGAAGCGAGCGAGCAACTGGGAAAACCCTCGCTGAGTGATCAGCCTGTTCCGCCTCAGCCGCGCTGCCGCACCAGTGATCTCAATTACTGCAATAAATGAAGTTACCAACTTGCTATCGGCATTCCTGGACTCAAAGAGGGTGTCCATTACATCGGACCCTTCTCAGTCTTGTACCTTTTTACAAGTGCAGAAGAGTCCAGATAGAATAACGGCACTATAGACCTTCCTCGCGCATCTTGATGATCTCTCGGCTCAACGTGGTGTCGCCAAGCTCTGCATCAAGCATGGCTCGGAGTTCCTTCACGGTCATCCTGGGCTTGCCATACTTGCCCAGGGCCTCCTGTACGATGGCCTTCACTCCCTCTTGTTGACTTCTATAGGTGGCGAGGGCCAGGGCATATTCTACCTTCGACAACCCTCTGTTGGTGACCTGTGGCATCTATCATTCTCCCTCTCGCACCAGGCAGGTCCGGCAGGCGCCGATGGGCTTCATGTCCAGGTCCTTGCATAGCTGAGAGATGTAGGTCCCGGACTGGTTGACGACGTCCAGCACCGTGGCGCCCTCCCGGACTTCCACCTCGTGTCCGTTGATGGATAGCTTGATGCTCATGTCACGCCATTACTCCCTCCTCTACGTCCCCACGGGGGCAAACATCAGCCGATGGGACTCCGGCTCGATGGCCTCTTCACCCTTGACGAAGCAGGCGCCGTTCGCCAGCAGGCGGTCCGGCTTCCCCTCCCCCAGCAGGGCAGGCAGCACCGTTTGCTCTATTACCAATTCTGTACGATGGCGTCGTATTTCGTAGGGGCAGGCCTTGTGCCTGCCCAGGCCCTGGGCAACCACAAGGGTTGCCCCTACTGCCAACATGGCAGAGCTTGCGCATAACAGTAGAATGGCCAGGATGTTCAATACCGTTGCGACACCTTCGGTAACCATAGTGGGCCTCAAGCCTGCCCAGGTGCGATTCTTGCATGCATTTCCGTGACAAATCCTCAGAGCAGTGCCTGGGGGCGCAAATCAAGACCTCACCCCCACCATCATGGCTAGCTGGTCGCCGAAGAAGTGCAGGCTGCTGGTGATGGGGTTGCCGGCGGCCTGGCCCAGGCCGCACAGGGACGCGGCGCCCACCACCTGCGCCAGGTAGCGCAGCTCCTCCAGGTCCGCTGGGGCGCCTTTGCCGGCCAGCAGCCGGTCCAGCACCTCCACCATGCGCGGCGTGCCTTCGCGGCAGGGCGTGCACTTGCCGCAGGACTCGGCGGCGTTGTAGGCGGCCAGCCTGCGCACCACCTCCAGCACGCTGGTGCGCTCGTCCAGGGCGATGACGCCGCCGGCGCCCAGCATGACCCCCGACTGGTGGAGCAGGCCGCCCTTGATGGGCGTGTCCAGCATGGGTACCGGCAGCACGCCGCTGGACGGTCCGCCCACGGCGATGGCCGTCAGCGTGTGGCCTGGCGGCGGCCCGCCGCCGATGTCGAAGATGACCTGGCGCAGCGTGGTGCCCATGGCTACCTCGGCCAGCCCAGGCCGCTGCACCGAGCCGCTGAGGCTTATGATCTTGGTGCCCCTGTCGCCCTCGGTGCCCACCTCGGCGTAGGCCTGGGCGCCGCTGGCCAGGATGTAGGGCACACTGGCCAGAGTCTCAGCGTTGTTGATAACCGTGGGCTTGCTCCACAGGCCCGCCTCGGTGGGGAAGGGCGGGCGCAGGCGCGGCTCCCGCCGGTAGCCTTCGATGGTGTTCAGCAGCGTCGTCTCCTCGCCGCAGACGTAGCCCCCGGCGCCACGGCGGACCTCCATCTCCAGGCTGAAGCCCGAGTCCAGGATGTCCTTGCCCAGGAGGCCCCGGCCATATGCCTGGTCAATGGCCTGCTGCATGCGCTGGGCCGACAGGTTGGCCTCGGCGTTGATGTACACGTAGGCCTTGCTGGCGCCGGCGGCGTAGGCGGCGATGACGGCCCCCTCGACGATGCGGTGGGGCACGCCCTCCATCAGGTGACGGTCCTTGAAGATGCCCGGCTCGCCCTCCTCGGCGTTGACCACCAGGTACCGGGGCGTTTTGTCCACGGCGCGGGCGCTCTGCCACTTGAGGGCCGCCGGGAAGTAGGCGCCGCCCCGGCCGCGCAGCCCGGAGGCCTTGACCTCCTCGATGACCTCCTCGGGCGTCAGTTTGAGGGCCTGGTACAGCCCCTCGTAGCCGCCGTGGAGGATGTAGTCGTTGATGTCGGTGCACTCGGTCTCGCCGCAGCAGTCCAGGGAGATGCGGTGCTGCTTCTGGAAGAAGGCGTCGTCGGCCTCCCTGGGCCACCTGCCCTCGGCCATGCGGGCGGCTACCTGCGGCGTGACATGGGCGAAGCGGCGCTGGACTCCATTGGGCTCTGTGACCACGACCTGCGGGGCGTTGAAGCAGGCGCCATCGCACCCGGCCACCAGTACGCAGGCGTTCCTGGGCCGGGCCTCGGCCAGGGCGCTGGCGACCTCGGCGGCGCCCATGGCCCGGGAGCAGTGGCCCACCTGGACGGCGATGCGGCGCTTGCCAGCGTCGTTGCAGGCCCAGCGCTCCACAGCCTCCTTTCGCACCCTCTCAAAGGCAGCAGAAACCGACTGTTTGCTCATGGCCGCGTCGCCTCCTGGATGATGCGCCTGACCATCTCGGGCGTGACCTGGCCCCGCCACTGGCCGTCCATCTCCACGGCGGGCGCCGTGCCGCACAGGAACCCACAGGGCGTCTCCTCCAGGGCCACCTGGCCGTTGCTGGTGGCCTGGCCCGGAGCGACGCCCAGCTCCGACCTGGCGGCCTCCAGCACCTCCCTGGCGCCGTTCTGCCAGCAGCCCAGGCCGGTACACACCCGCAGCAGGTGAGCGCCGGGCTTCTTCAACCTCAGCTCGGTATAGCTGGTGGCGGCGCCGTAGACCTCGCTGGCCGGGATGCCCAGGTGCCAGCTCACCACCTCCATGGCCCAGTCGGGCAGGTAGCCAAACTCGTGCTGGAGGAAGTGCAGGGCTGGGAGCAACTGCCCATGCTCCTTGGGGAACTTCTCTCTCAGCACCGCCCTGAGGGACTGTCTGTCGGTAATCAAGGTGACCCCTCCAGAAACTTTACGTACTCTTATGCTCGCCTGGGGGAGGCCTTTTTCCTGGGCCTAAGCTCCACATTGAGCGGTGGGCCTTATCTCTTCTTTATGATGTGTCTTGCGAGCCAGCCTGTAAACTCCTGTCGGTCCAACGTGCCTGATGCCACTTGCAGGACAGCCTTCTCTTGCTCGTCCACAGGTGCATCTATCTCAAAGCCGTTCAGCAAAAGAAGATTTCCATTGCCGCATGTCCGGTGCGCTTGTTCCAGTTCACGAAGGGGTGTCTCTGATAATTGAGAGACCAAGGGCCGCGGCCTTTTCGATGGCTGTGGGATAAAGCTCTTCACTTCCAAATGTCGCTCGTAGCTGTGCCAGGGCTGATTCAAGCAACCTAAGATCATGCACCCCCGCTAATCCTCCGTGTTGTTCGATTATGCGACGGTGGACTTCGAGCAGTTCGCCCAGAGCGAGATATCGCATCAGGCGAGACGCCGATAAAGCTCCGCATTTTTATTCAGGATGTAATCGGCGGCTCGCTCAAACAGTTGGCCAGGACGGGCAAGCAGGTCCTCTATGCTTGCAGCACCAACTCTTCTGGCGATACATCCAGGCGAGAGTCCATATCTTGCAACTTGACCATCTGGTCGTTGGGCACCTCAACTCTGATTGTCGTCATAATAGTCTCCAGCTTTCAACCATTCTGGCGCAACACCTCCTTCACCTTGCGGCCAGACGCAGCTCCGCCATGACAGGCAGTTCGATCAGGTCGCTCCTGAGGAGCCGGGTCGAGAAGAACAGCACCTCCAGGTTCTCGAGCTCACCTGTCTCAGGGTTGAGCCTGGCGATTACCGCGTCTCCAAGCTCCTCCGACTCCTGTTCCGGGTACGGAGGGCGTTTGTTGATGTAGAGGATATCTGCTTCACGGTCGTACTGGAAGCTCAGGGTCTCTGCCATTTCACTTGTCCGTCTGCAAGCCTTCTAGCTATGCAGGCTGTTATGGTTCGGCTGGGCCAGCCGAATACCGTCGCCAGCGCCCAGGTACGTCTCTCGGCCATTCTAGCACGGGCCACTGAGGGCGAGCAACGTATGGCTGGGGCGCTGAACGCCTGGCTGAAGACGCTCCGTAGCCGTTTTGACCAATTCGTCATGAAGTCCAGGACTTTTGACGAAAACATCTTATCTGCATGCCAGTATGCTACATCGCATTGCTATGTGTTGACGGCCGGCGTATCGGGGGGGGGTAGAATATCCTAAGGGACTAGGCTTAATTGACCAATCAGGAGACGCTCTGTGAGAAGCTCAAGAATTTGGTTATTCGGGCTCCTGGGCACGGTGGCACTCATGTTTTCTATGTTTGGAATCGTAACAGACACTGTCCGGGCAGCAGGACTTGGTGATAAACAGAGCAATAAGCCAATCTGCCCTACAGGGCCAGAACAAGGTAAAATGCGAGCGAGTGGCCCTCCACATATTGCGCCTACACGTGACTGTTTTTCTCCAAGCGAACTGGTTCAAGACTTTCGTAGACCTGCTCGTGATGGAGAGCTGCCCCCCTTGGGACATTCTAGCACCTCCTGGCATCATTTCCTTGGTGCTCTGACAGGGCCGGCAGTAATCTCAGGAGGTCCTGAAACACAAGGCGTTTGGGGATCAATTAGAGTGCAGGATATTATCCTTCCCTCTGGTGAGGATAGACACTTTGTTGCTAGTTTCTTTATAAGAGATCAGGGATTCCCGGTGCAAATCGGCAATGGAATGGAGTTAGGTTGGATTGAGTGCACTTACAACAGTAAGTGTTTGAATAAACAGGCACTGTTTGTGGCGGACAGCGTAGATACGGATTGGACCATGTCCACAGCCCACGTGTTCTCGCAATATACCCTTGTTCCTGGCACAGAATATCAATTTGCCATCACATATGAAGGTTCAAACATCTGGCGAGCCTGGATATGGATCGCAGGCGCTTGGAACCCGCTCATAGACCATCAAATGCCATTCACCAATGCTCGATACACTCGAGAGAACTTCGAAACTTGGGATGTCAACGGAAATGATAACTGGACTGGTAGAATCCCACAGGCAGTCACCTTCGGGTGGATGCATGAGGTTTTTATCCGCATTGGACTTGGCTGGCAATACTGGAGTACCAGCTATCCTACGATGGAAGCGTCATTCCCTCCTCAGGGATGTACTGTATCCTGGTTCCCGAAGTGGTATACTTGGTCAGGTTACTGCTGAGGCAAGTTCTCGAAGAGTCAGCCGCGCAGTGACATGCCTCCCAAATCTTACGGGGCTGGCATGGAGAGCAAGCCATCCCCGTAACACACGCCTTGGTCATTCTGGTACGATTATCCTTAGGAGCTTTTTCCTTTGGTGACAGTTAGCAAAGTAAGATCCATGCATAAAGCTGCTTGGCTAGTCATTGGGTTGGTAGCATTGCTGTCTTGTACATCAGCGCCTGCTACAAGTTCCGCAGAGTCTCCGACCTTGACTCCACAAAGGTCTGCTACAGCGATTACGTCCACGCCTGCTGTTGTTCTCACATCTACGGCAACGCCAGAAAGGCCAATGCTCCTTGACACCAGCCCCTCATGTGAAGAAGATTCTGAACACCCTCGCCAGATAGATGGCCCAGGTGAGATGCGGGGGATTGTCTGTGGTCTGCAGCCTGGCGACAGCGCGACATTGGTCCTGCGGAAGCACCTTGAGGGTGAGCAACCAAGCAACCCTGTATTGGAGATTCCAGTGCAAAACGGCCCCTGGAGCTTGACACGACTCGATCTTGAGCCTGGATTTTATACATTGGGTCCAGCCGACCAGGAACTTTACCTGACGACTCCAGTCAATAGATTTGTGCGCATTCCTGACAAGGGCGTGGTATGGAGATTTAGTCACATTACTTTTGAGTTCGTCAGGCGCGATAAGGTCGTAGAACGTTTCGGATACCCTCTATGTGAGTCAACGACAAGTGGTGGTATTTCCCCCGTAACGGCTGTAACTCCGCTACCGCCGGGGAGTCCGTCGGGAACTCGTATGTGTGTCTCGCTCTATAGCACTGGTGTTGGCGACAATGAGGTGAGGGGGCGGATAACTGGACTAGAGCCTGAGGGCGTCGCCTCTATAACCATTTATCGCCTCCCGATTAAGCGGCAAACCAGGGAGGACTGTCCAGATTCATACATAGAAGGCATAGGGTGTCCCGCATTGCCCAATGAACCTCTGGACGAGGTCCCACCCAATTTGAAGGAAATAGCCTTGGTAGCTACATTCCAGGTATCTGGAAAACAATGGGGTCTCGCTGGTTCAGAGGTTGAGCCGGGAGTATATCTGGTCGTCATGGAGACTGAGGGTTACAGGGTTAACCCCGTTGGATATATAGTGCAAGTGCCCTACTCTCATCTTGCACCTGCTAGAGTAGAAAGGGTGGATTTCACTCTGACTAGGACAGCACCTTGACCTTTAATATCCAGAGCATAATAGTCAGCCCTCTGAAAATGGAGAGTTAGCACGCTTATGATCCCTACGGTCACTCGCACTGAAGGATTTCGCAATCGAGTGTGCGTTAGCAAAGACGCGGAGGATAACCAATGGGAATCGGCAACGCTCTGAAGTCCCGATTCGGCACTCGCCTTCTGATAACTGCGTTAGTCGCTGTCGCCACTGGTCTGTTAATCGGACTCGGTATTAGATTTGCCCTGGCACAGGGGGAAGACGGGACTCTATCCGATTGCGAGTTGGGTGGTGACACTTCATTTGTTGAAGCGCAATCAATCTCGCAATTGGCATCTAGCGCAGACGCTGTGATAAAGGGGAAAATCACGAGTGTCCGTGGATATCAAGACCAATATGCTGAGGGACCACCATCACGAGTCCCTTATGTGCAGAGGTTCGTGGTCTATGACATCGCACTGGAGGAAGTCCTGTCCGGAGCCGTACCCCAAGGGAAGTCTCAGGTCTCGCTAGGTGTTCCGTTTACTTTGTGTCTCGAAATTGGAGCGACATACTACATGTTCGTTGAAAATCAGAATGTCACCAGTGAGCCATACGTAGACAGAAAGAGCACATACCAGGTCCCTGCGGACTACAGCCTTGCTTGGTTCGGGCCAGCGAATGTCATGGAATTGCGTTCAGGCAAGGTCGTGTTTCTGGGAAGGGTAGGACAGCAAGCACCGGGCTCAACTATGGATGAGGCTGAGTTCAGGGAACTGGTTCGACAAACGGTCAGTCAACCGTAGCACTTGGACCACAGGAGGACGCACTCTATACCAGGTCGCTATGATGAGGCCATAAAATGGTAGAGGCAACCACAAGGGTTGCCCCTACCAATACGGCGGCATCATACAGAACTGGTATAATGGCTACTGTCCGTTGCATTCAAGAGCTAGGTTTTTGTGGAAGACCCGGACTTGAAGGATGCAATGTCTTCCAGCCCCAGCTCCCGCAGCTTCTCCTCCGGCACCAGGCCGTCCTGCGTCCAGCCCCGGGCGCGGTAGTAGGCCGCCACCATCATGTCCAGCTCTTCCGCGGACAGGCCGACGCCCCGGGCGACGCCGCTGGGCAGCTTCTCGCTGAGCACCCTGGGCGGCAGGGTGTCGTCGGCCCGGGTCCAGCCCTCGCGGATATGAACAGCTTCTTCAGGTTGCTGATGCGCTCGCCAGCTTTCCTTAGCTCTTTATACTGGCAGTTCCATCTGCCGGGCGTGGGTGATGTCTCGGCTGCTCACCGGGCGTACCTGCGTCGCGAGCACGGTAGCCATGGCCACTGTGTCGCCATCAAGGGTCAGGAACTCTACCTCAAAAGCTTCGCCCTGGCGATGTACGTGCACTATGGTGCCAACATCGCCTGCCTTCAGTCCTTCCTCGGGAATATCGCTCGTCAGAATGACCCGGTCATGCTCTTTAAACATCTCTTCACCCGATTGGATGTGCCGTTATCAATCTCGGGATGGCGCTTCCTTTTTCAATTATCCAGACAGTCCTCACGCGTGGATTGCGCCCATCAGGCGTTTTCAGGCTCCCATCTACACTGTAGCGAGTACCATATGGGGACTCCACGATTTTGACAACCGGGCAAGTTGTGCCGTGGTCTCTCAAAGCTTCTGCAAGCACCTGCCACTCCTCTACGCTAAAGCCAAACCTGTTGAAGAATTTGGCCTTGCTGCGCCCATCGGCGTGAGTGGCGGAGAGCAGGTATTCAGTGATTTTCTCTCTATCCACCCTTGCCCGATTTGCATTAGGCAACCTCACCCCTTGACCTCAGCAAATACAGGCATTTGGCTGGAGTGGTCCCGGCGTCTTGAGCCAGGCAGCTACGCCAAGCGTCAAGCATACCATCTCCTTATTTGACCACACCCTATAACAATATATTCATACTACCTCAGCGGCCATACCCTCCAGCCCCAGCTCCCGCAGCTTCTCCTCCGGCACCAGGCCGTCCTCCGTCCAGCCCCGGGCGCGGTAGTAGGCCGCCACCATCATGTCCAGCTCTTCCGCGGACAGGCCGACGCCCCGGGCGACGCCGCTGGGCAGCGTCTCGCTGAGCACCCTGGGCGGCAGGGTGTCGTCGGCGCGGGTCCAGCCCTCGCGGATGTTGAACAGCTTCTTCAGGTTGTTGATGCGCTCGCCGGCCAGCCGCAACTCTTCGGGCGTTATGGGCCAGCCGGTGACGCGCTCGTAGATGGCCGCCGACTCGGCGTAGAAGTCGGCGAAGGCTTTGCGCAGGAACTTGCACCAGATGAGGGAGTCCAGGACGGCGGAGAAGTCCTCGCCGTCCTTGGTGATGCGCCCGCGCTGCTCGTCGGCCTTGAGCCGGTCAACCCGGGCGGAGAAGTCGGCCTCGTAGGCCGAGGAGCGGTTGTGGCAGGCGCCGCGAGTGCTGACGGCCAGCCCCAGGGCCATGGTCTTGAGGCTGCGCGGCTCGTAGCCGGGCATCTCCAGGCCCTTGACGTGCATGGCCCAGGCCTCGGAGCCGTGGCCCAGCGACTGCGCGGCCCTGCGGCTGCCCTCGGCCAGCAGGGCGCCGATGCCCTCCCGGCGCGCTATCATCTGAAGGCATGCCAGCACGGCCCCGGCGTCGCCGAAGCGCAGCTCCAGGCCGCCCGTGTCCTCCAGGGACAGGATGCCCTTCTCGAAGCATTCCATGGCCCAGGCGATGGTGGCGCCGGCGCTGATGGTGTCCATGCCCAGCTCGTCGCACAGGCGCGCGGCCCGGATGACGGCGTTGGGGTCGGACACTCCCACCAGCGGCCCCAGGGCGAAGGCGCTCTCGTACTCCATGCGCCCGCTGGACTCCGGCCCGCCGTCCCTGGTGACGACGATCTTCTCGCAGCCAATGGTGCAGTTGGCGCAGTGGGCGTTCTTGACCAGGTGGGCCTGGTGGAACTCCTCGCCGCTGACCTGCTCGGCGCCGTCGAAGGTGGACTGCTGGAAGTTGCGCGTGGGCAGCGTGCCCAGACGATTGAACACGGCGACGTTGGCGAGCGTCCCCAGGGTGCGGTACTTCTCGGTGGCAGGGCCGAGGCTGCGCCACGCCAGGTCCAGGCCCACGGTGTGCAGCGCCTGGGGGTCGTACACCGGCACGGCCTGAGTGCCGCGCACGGCGATGGCCTTGAGGCCCTTGGCGCCCATGACAGCGCCCGGCCCGGTACGCCCCGCCTGCCGGCCGCCGTCGTTGCTGATGCTGGCGAACCGGACCAGGCGCTCGCCTGCCGGGCCGATGCAGGCCACCCGCACGCGGTGGCCCAGCCGCTCCTTCACCGCTCGCTCGGTCTCCGACGTGGTAAGCCCCAGCAGGCCGCCGCCGTCCAGGAACTCCACGTCGCCGTCGTTGACGTAGAGCAGGGCAGGGTAGGGGCTTTTGCCGGTGATGATGAGGGCGTCGCAGCCGGCCTTCTTCAACTCCGTCGCCAGGAAGCTGGAGGACAGCGAGTCACCGATGAAGCCCGTGAGAGGCGACCTGGCCAGCACGGCGAACTTGCTGGAGGTGGTCAACCTGCTGCCCACCAGGGGGCTGGTCACGAAGATGAGGGGGTTGTCGGGGCCAAGGGGGTCGGTGCGCGGGGGGCAGTGCCTGTAGAGCAGGTAGGTGCCCAGGCCGATGCCGCCGATGAACCGCCGCAGGACGTCCTCGCCCAGCGGCTCCCAGCGGACGCTCTGGCCCGTCAGGTCCACCACCAGCGCTCTGCCGTGGTAGCCGAACATGGCCTTTTAACCTCCCGCCTGGCTGGAGAACAGGAGCACGCTATCGCCGGGCCTGAGCCTCAGCGGCCCGCCCGCCACGAAGGCAGTGCCATTCAGGTTGAAGACGTAGCTGTCCTTCAGCCCGGTGCGGTCCTCGCGGATGGCCCTGCCCACCAGCGCGGGGCAGGCCTCCGCCAGCGCCGTCGCGATGTCCGAGGGCGCGGCCACCTCCGGCACCTCGACCTCGACCTGGCGGCGCCCCGCTGCCAGCCGGGCCAGCCCGAACAGCTCCACCCGTACGCGCACCGTCGTCGTGGCCACGTGCCTGGTCCTGTCCCACAAGAGTCACCGTGCCACTATTTTACCGCAATCCCGGCTGCCGCGTGGAACAATCACTCGATAAGCACAACATGGAGGCCGTGAGACCTGAAGAAGTCGCGGTCTTCCGTGACTATCACGTCAATCCATGCTCGATATATATGTCAAAGTTGGCGCTGTGCAGGGGACTACAGCCCTCGTGCCGCCAGCGCCAGCGCTCGGTCCAGGTCCTCCTGGGTGTTGACGTTGAAGAAGCTCAGGTGCTCCGGGTCGAAGGTATCTATCACCTCTTCCGGCAGGAACTTCACCCGCACGTCTTCGAAGAAGCGGGCGATCTTGAGGTCGTTGGCCCGGAGCTTGGCCTCGATGTGGGGCAGGCACCGCCTGGAGTACAGGGCGTGGGTCGGCTCAGGCCGGCCCTCCAGCACCGGCACCACGGCGTCGAAGCCCTCCCGAAGCGACAGCATGTGCCGCAGCAGGCCCAGGTGCAGGAAGGGCATGTCGCAGGCGGCCACCAGGCCCCACTGGCCGTCGCAGGCCGACAGGCCGCTGAATATGCCGCCCAGGGAGCCGGTGTCGGGGTAGACGTCCACCGCCACCTTGACCGACTCCGGCAGGGACAGCGCCTTGGCCCGCTCGGCGTTGTTCACCACGACCACCACCTGGTCGGTCACCTGGCCCAGCCGGCCGATGACGCGCCGGATGAGCGGCTCGCCGCCCACAGGCTCCAGCGCCTTGTTGCGGCCCAGCCGCCGGCTCATGCCGCCAGCCAGGACGATTCCAGAGATTTCCACTTGATACCCAGGAAGGTGTATATAGACCGGTGCCGCCACTTCAGGCAGGGTTGGCGTTAAGCCCCCTGGCGACAACCCCATTATAGGCGAGAACGACCTGCCGCGCTAACCTTGCCAGGAGCGTGCCAGCTCCAGCTCTTCCCGCCGGCGGCTGTAGCCTTCTGGCGAAGGCGGAGGGTGGGCCTCGTAGTGGGCGACCAGGCGCTCCAGGTAGGCTGGCAGGGGCGTGTACTGTATTCCCAGCTCTTCCTTGCTGCGCCGATTGTCCAGCTCGGACATCCAGAGGCCGCTGAAGGGGGAGCAGTCCGGCAGCAGGCCGTGGGCCTCCAGCAGCCCCCTGTCCAGCAAGGCAAGCCGCAACTCGTAGCCCGCGATGCCTGCCAGCAGCTCCAGGAACTCCCGAAATGGGATCGTTTCATCCTGGGATATGTTATAGGCGCGGCCCCGGCCAGGCCCGGCCCTGAGCAGGGCCAGGATGGCCGCCACCACGTCGCGGCCATAGACGTGGCGCAGGGGCAGGTGAGGCCCTGCCGGCACCAGGACCGGGCCTCCATCCTTGAGCCGCAGCAGGTAGCCGTAGAGACGGTGGGAGGGGTCACGCTCGCTGTTGACTGTGGGCATACGTATGGTGGTGAAAGGGAACCGCCGGGCCTCCCACGCGCTGGTCAGGGCATCCTCAGCCTGGCGCTTCTCGAAGCCGTAGCGCCACTGCTCGAAGTCGCGGCTTTCGGGAGTCAGGTTGTCCATCAGGGGGCCGTCGTAGTCCTCCTCTCTGTATGGCCTTTGCAGGCCCAGCCGCGACAGGTAGACCTGGCCGGTGCTGAGGAATATGTAATGGCCCGTGCGGCCGTCCAGTAGCTCCGTGACGGCGCTGGCGTCGGCACCGTTGTAGAGAGTGGTATCCACCACGGTGTCGAAGGAGCGGCCGGCCAGGGCCTGCCTGAGCTGGGCAGGCTGACTGCGGTCGCCGCGCAGGCGCTCCACCTCCGGCGGCAGCTCGTCGGGCGTTTGGCCGCGGTTGAAGACCGTCACCCGGTGGCCGCCCTGGAGCAGCTCCAGGGCCAGCAGGTGCCCCATGTCTCGCGTGCCCCCGATGATGAGGACATTCATTGGGCGCTCCCGGTGTGCAGCCGCATGATGGGCCGGGTCTCGGAGCGGCGGGCGCACTCGGTGAACCCGGCCTTCTGAAAGGCCGAGGCCAGGCCGGTGTAGACGAAGGCAGCCGGCACCTGGCCCTGCCGTGGCTCCACCGGGTAGCCCTCGATGACCGCCCCGCCGTGCTCCCTGGCGTACTCCACGGCGGCCCGCAGCAGCGCGACGGTGAGGCCCTGCCGGCGATGGCGCCTGTCCACGAAGAAGCAGACCACCGACCACACTGGCGTGTCGTCCACGGGCCTCAGTACGCGCGAGCGCTCCAGGCGCAGGAAGTCCGGCCTGGGCGCCACGGAGCACCAGCCCAAGGCCTGGCCCTGGTGGTAGGCCAGGATGCCCGGCACGACGCCGGAGTCCACCAGCGCCTTCATGGCCTGGCGGTTGCCCTCGCCCTTCTGGCGCTCGAACTCCGAGGACGCCAGTCGCCACCACATGCACCAGCAGCCGCCGGTGGCGCCCCGAGGGCCGAACAGCCTCTCGAAGTCGGCCCAGCGCTCGGGCGTGAGGGGGTGGAACGTTAACATCTTTCCAGGCTGCTCAGCCATCGCTAATGCCTTTCTCTACGTGCAGCGCTTCGATTACGAGGTTACGGACAGGCCAATCTCCGCCACCACCTGACCCATGGCCGACGTGTCGTAGCCGCCCAGGGCCTCCACCTCGCGCCTGAACTCTTCGCCGCGGATGGCTGCCAGCAGCGGCTGTAGTAGCTCGCTCTCGCAGGCCTCCCGTGGTATGACCAGGTCGTACTGCTCGCTCAGCAGCGGCACGAAGTCCAGGCCCATGGCCCTGGCAGCCGACAGGATGCCCAGGCCCACGTCGGCGCTGCCGCCGGCGACAGCCGCCGCCACGGCCAGGTGGGTGTACTCCTCCCGCTGGTAGCCCCTGATGCGCTCCGGCGCGATGCCCTGGCGCCTGAGCATGTAGTCCAGCAGCACGCGGGTGCCCGAGCCGCGCTGGCGGTTCACAAACCGGACGTCCTCCCGCGCCAGGTCGGCCAGGGACGCGACGCCCCTGGGGTTGCCTTTCGGGACAATGAGGCCCTGGATGCGGCGCACCAGGCCCAGCACCACCACGGGCTTGCCCTTCAGGTAGCGGCGCACGAAGGGCAGGTTGTACTCGCCCGTCTCCTCGTCCAGCAGGTGGCAGCCCGCCAGGTGGGCCTCGCCCCGCGACAGCGCCATGAGGCCGCCCAGGCTGCCCACGTTGGACGACGCCAGGGTCAGCCGGGGGTCTCTGCGCCGCAGGTGGCTGGCCAGCAGGTCCAGGGCCAGGTCGTGGCTGCCGATGGCGACGATGGTGCGCTCGATCTCCTCGGCGGGCCGCAGCAGCTCCACGCTGACCTGCTGCCCGGCGTCCACGCCCTCGGAGAAGCGCGGGACGCGCACGATGCCGTCGGCGCGTACCAGGGACATCAGGACGCCGGCGCCGCGCTGGATGGGCGTCGCCACCAGCCGGTCGCCCACGCGGCCCAGGCGCACCCGCAGGAACTCGTCCTCGCCCATGGGCGACAGCACCTTGCGAGTGATGGTGGCCCTGACGGTGGGTCGCTCCGGCGCTCGCGCCCCCAGGACGCGCTCGATGATTGGCTTGACGAAAAGCTCGCAGGTCAATGCCGCCGAGACCGGGTAGCCAGGGATGCCCAGCACCGGCTTCCCGCGGACGACACCCAGCACCACCGGGTGGCCCGGCCGGATGGCGACGCCGTGCACCACAAGCAGCCCCAGCTCCTCCACCAGCCGCGCCGTGTAGTCCTCGGAGCCGGCCGAGGAGCCAGCGTTCACCACCACCATGTCATAGCCCTGGACGGCCTCCAGGATGGCGGCCCTGAGCCTGTCGTAGTCGTCGGGGATGGACTGCCAGCGCGTGGCCTTGCCGCCCCACGCTTCCACCATCCCGGCCAGCACCAGGCTGTTGGACTCCACGATGTCGCCCAGCCTGAGGGGCTGGCCCGCCGGGACAAGCTCGCTGCCCGTGGGAATCACAGCCACGGTGGGGCGCCGGCGCACCGGAAGCTCCACCAGGCCAGCCGCGGCGCAGGCGCCCAGGTCCACGGGCCGCAGCCTGTGGCTCTCGGGCAGCACCAGCTCGGTGGCCACGATGTCCTCGCCCAGGGGCCTCACGTGGTGGTAGGGCGGCACCGGCGACTGCACCTCCACGGTGGCCTCGTCCACCTCGTGGACGACCTCCACCATGATGACGGCGTCGAAGCCCGCCGGCAGCGGGTCGCCCGTGTCCACCCATACCGCCTGCTCGCCGACCCTGAGGCGCACCGGCGAGGTCTCGCTGGCGCCCACAGTGTCCCTCGCCCTGACGGCGATGCCGTCCATGGCCGCCGAGTCGTAGTGAGGCGAGGATACCCTGGCCCAGATGGGCGCGGCGGTCACCCTGCCCAGCGCCTGCTCCAGGGGCACCGTCTCCGCCGGCATGGGCCGTAGCGCCCCGGCCTGCTCCAGCGCGCCCAAGAACCGCTCCAGCGCCTGGTCCAGGGGGATGTCGCTCAGGTAGTAGCGTCGGCCATGTTTGTGTGGACTCATTGGCGGACAGGCCTTAGTTGGGCCATTTGGGGTCTAATTTATCACGCTGGATGGAGATGTCAACGAAGCTGGGCGGCACCGGGCTTGCTTCATACACGGCCTTGCCAGCATAATAGGCGGGACCTGGAGGTAGTACCCATGCAGATTGTTGATGTCGCTACTCAGGTGCTGAAGTCCTACGAGTACCCCTATGGCGGTTGGGTGCTGGTGAGGTTGAAGGCGGAGGACGGAGTCGAGGGGGTAGGGGAGTGCTTTGTCCCTGACAATGACGGGTCGGCTGCCTTCGCGGCCAAGGAGGTCATTGACCGCAGCCTGAAGCGGGTGGTGGTGGGACAGGATGTGCTGGACATCGAGAAGGTCTGGGAGGCGATGTACAGGGTCTGCTGCGGTATCTACGACCGCCGTGGCCTGGCGGTCCACGGCCTCAGCGGCGTGGACATGGCCCTGCATGATGCCGCGGGCAAGGCCCTGGGGGTACCTGTCCACAAGCTCCTGGGAGGCCGCTTCCGGGACAGGGTCAGGGTCTATGTTAGCAGCGTTTACGTCGAGCCGGAGCGCCCGCAGAGCGCCCTGGACAGCACCGCCCGCTACGTGTCCCAGGGTTTCACGGCCATCAAGTACTTTGGCTGGCCTGGCTTCGGCTCTGACCTGAAGCGGGACGCCGGCATACTGGCTGCGCTGCGCAAGACGGCTGGGGACGGGGTGGACCTGATGCTGGACCTGGGCCGGCCCCGCAGCCTGGCTGAAGCCATCAAGTCCGCCAGGATGATTGAGGAGTCCGGCGCCAACATCTACTGGTGGGAGGAGCCTCTGTCCAGCAGCGACGACGCCGACAGTCTCGCCCAGCTAACGGCCAGGGCCAGCGTGACCATTGCCGCGGGCGAGAGCGAACTGACGGCCTTCGCCTTCAGGGATATGCTTCTCAAGCGCGAGGTGGGGCTGCTTCAGCCGGACCTCTCCTGGGCGGGAGGGCTGACGGAGGGCAAAAGGACCGCTGAACTGGCGCGGCTTTTCAACGTGCCGGTTGTACCCCACAACTGGGGAACAATGGTGAACTTCGCCGCTAGCATACAACTAGTGGCCTCAATGCCCCAGGGCTTCCTGTGCGAGTACCCGATTGCCCCTCGCCTCCGCGATGCACAGGTGCCCAGCCCCATGATGACGGAACTTGCCGCCAGGCCCATCGTTGTCGAGGGCGGCTACGCCCTTGTGCCAGACGGCCCAGGCCTGGGAATAGAGCTTGACGAAGAGGCCGTGCAGAAATACACCTGTGGCTAGACTGCGTGGGCGGTGGTAACCACGCCGGCCGGGGCATTGCCTTTTAGCAGCACGTCAATACAGCCTCACCTCCACCTCCTCCCCAGCGTACAGCCCGCCCCTGTCCAGGGGCACCTGCACCACGCCGTCGGCCCGGACCAGCGTGTAGACCAGGTTGGACTTGCCGAAGACGGGGTCGGCCCAGAGGGCGCTGTGCCGGTGAAGACGATGGCGACTCGCGGGCGGCGCGCCACGCTGACATGGGTGATGCCCGGCCTGCTTCAGCGCATGGTCAAGTGGGTTGTTGTCGCTCAGGTAGTAGCGACGGCCGTGTCTACACCCTTGCATTGGAGATAGCCTTCACGACATGGACACTACGGGCACCTTGAGCTCCTCCTCGTATTGCCCTGTTCGCTCTATCTCCTCTAGCAGGCGGTCAATCTCCTGAGAGACCTCCAGGGAGTACTGCCGCTCGCCACATGCATCACATACCAGGGCTGGCACGTTCTTGATGATGATCAAGCGGTCACCCCGCCACAGATCCAGGGTTACTCGCTGGCTCCGCAGGGTCCCATGTCCGCAAAAATAGCAACGCTCTCCATCCTGTGCCATAGTCTTACCTCCCCCGTGTAAAGGGGTCTTTCCACTTTGGCGGTCTTGGGAGATACACCGTGATTACAAGAAGGTACTCCTGACCGAAATTTCCACACACTGCGTGGACCCACCGCCCTTGCTTGTCCTGGCCTGCAATCAGGACGCTTGTCCCTCTAGGATCGTCGAGATATGTCTCCACCTCTCGCCCGTTCAGTAAGGCATCTACAATGTCGTCTGTGCTGATGTCTTCCTTCACGCGCTCAACTTGAGCATGGTGAGAGAGCCTGAGCTTCCCTTCCTGAGCTTTCTCCTGAGCTAGGTCTGCCCAACCTGGCATGCTTTTGCACTCACCTGGCAAGCTGCTAATACAGCCTCACCTCCACCTCCTCCCCAGCATATAGTCCGCCCCTGTCCAGGGGCACCTGCCCCACGCCGTCGGCCCGGACCAGCGTGTAGACCAGGTTGGACTTGCCGAAGACGGGGTCGGCCCAGAGAGCGCTGTCCTTGTGGACCAGCCGCACCTGCACGTAGTCCTCGCGGCCGGCCACGGAGCCGATGTCCCGCAGCAGCCTGGCCCGCACGGCAGGCCACGGCGGCCCCTGGCTGCCCATGAGCAGATAGATGGTGGGCCTCACCAGCAGGTCAAAGACGACCATGGCCGACACCGGGTTCCCCGGTAGCCCGAAGGCGGGCTTGCCGTCCACCACGGCAACTATGGTCGGCTTGCCGGGCTTGATGGATATACCGTGCACCAGCACGCCCGGCCTGCCCAGTCCGGCGATGACCTCCGCCGTCATGTCCCGGGTGCTGACCGAGCTTCCGGCGGAGAAGAGGATGACGTCGCCCTGCTGCTTTGCCTGCTCGGCGGCGACGCGCTGGGCCTCGTAGTCATCCCGCACCAGGGCGATGGGCACGGGCACGGCGCCGCACCCGGCGACCTGGGCCGAGATGGTGTAGGTGTTGATGTCGCGGACCTGGCCGGGGCCTGGCGTCGCCTGGGGCGGCACCAGTTCGTCGCCGGTGGAGACGATGGCGACCCTCGGGCGGCGCGCCACGTTCAGATGGGTGATGCCCAGGGCCAGCAGGCCGCCGATGTCCTGGGGCCGGATGACGTGGCCCGCCGGCAGCACCAGGTCGCCGCGGCGCACGTCCTCGCCCACCTGCACCACGTTCTCACCAGGGGCCACGGGCCGCAGCACCTCGATGGTGGACTCGCCCACCGCCTGGGTGTGCTCCATCATGACCACCGCGTCGGCGCCCTCGGCCAGCATGCCGCCGGTGTAGGTCCTGGCGGCCTGGCCCGGCCCCAGCCTTATCCCAGCCGCCCTGCCCATGGGCACCTCGCCCACCACTTCCAGGTACGCCGGCAGCCCTTCGGTGGCGCCGAAGGTGTCGCGGGAGCGAACGGAGTAGCCGTCCATGGCGGAGCGGGGAAAGGCGGGCAGGTCTTCAGGCGAGAAGATGTCCTCGGCGGTCACGCGGCCCAGGGCGTCGCTGGTGGCGACGCGCTCGGCCTCCACACGGGGGCGCAGGTGCTGGCGCAGCACGGCCAGCGCCTCGGCAGGCGGCAACACGTTGAAGAACTCGGGCATGGGCCACGGCCCCCTGAGCGACTAGCTCCATTCATTATAGGGGATTCCGGTTAATCCAGGAGTGGAGTATTCCCGTGGCGGCGGCTCCTGGCGCTACGCCTGCTTCAGGGACTCCCCCTGTCTTTTATACTGCGACGGACGCCTGCGCAGCCCCTGAGGTAGATGCCGCTTCTCCCATACACTCGCCCACAGATGCTTTTCCCCACGGCCCTGCCACCATGTGGGGCAGGGCCGTGGGGAAAAGCGCATCGCGGGTGGGAGGACGGGACACAGAGGTCTTGTCTGATGGAGCCCGGCCTGTGGGTCTGGCCAGAGAACATACCCCACTAAGAGGGTGTATGAGAAGCCTTGTTCCAGCCCTTACCGGGAGACGTGGGGACGTGATGCAATTGATGCTGGGCTGGTGGCAAGGCCAGCCCCCTCTCTGACTCTCCCCCAGAGGGGGCGAGGGACCCCTGCCCCCTCTGGGGGAAGGCCAGGAAGGGGGCCAGGCGCTTTGCCTTGACCAAGTCTCAGCCCTGCGGGGAACGAGCTCTCAACACCCTCTAAGGCGGGGCCAGAGGTTAGGCCATTATCTTCGTCTGCCTGAAAACCGGCGCGCACCCCACGCGTTGGATGGAAGAGAGGGAATGAGGGTGAAACGTCTGGCTGATGGTTACGTTGACATTGCACTATTCCACCAGTTGCCTGAGCCGCGGGTCCAGGTGGTCACGAAGCCAATCGCCGGTGAAGTTCAGCGACATCACGACCAGGAATATAGCCAGCCCTGGAAATACCGTCGGCCACCAGGCTGTGCTGAGATAATTCCTGCCATCGTTGACCATGGCGCCCCATGTGGGAGTCGGGTGCGGCACGCCCGCTCCCAGGAAGCTCAGTGCCGCTTCTGCCAGGATCAGGTTGCCGACGGACAGTGTCGCTATCACCACCGCGGTGTTTATCACTCCAGGCAGTATGTGCCGGATGAGAATTCGGGGGAGAGAACACCCCGCAACGCGGGCCAGGTCCACGTAAGGCTCGTTCTTTACCACCAACGCCTGGCTCCGCACCACCCTCACAAAGGGGTTCCATGCCAGCAGGGCCATGAGCACCAGCAGCAGTTGCAAACTTTGTCCGAACAGCAGCACGGCCACCAGTGCCACCATCAGGAACGGCAGCGCCTGCCATATATCCACAATCCTGGTGATGACCTCATCCACCCATCCTCCGGCGTAGGCGCTGACGATGCCCATCGTGGTACCCACAACGAAGCCGCTGGTCAGCGAAATGGCGGCCACCGTCAGCGATATGCGCGCGCCGAAGAGCATGCGGGACCACACGTCGCGTCCAGCATGGTCCGTTCCGAGTATATGCTCGCTGCTGCCGGCTGCGAACCAGGCCGGAGGGATATGCCTATCACGAATGCCGCCTTTATAGGGGTCATGTGTGGCCAGTACAGGGGCGAATACACCCGCGAATATGATGGCGGCCAGTATAACCATGGGTATCACGGGCCAGCGTCTCATGAACCTCCACGTGGCCCATAGCTCTCGTAGTCCGGGCGGGTAGTCCCGTATGCCCAGCATGGTCCGGTCCATGGTTGTTATCCGCATGCGACCAATACCTCAACGGTACCTGATTCGGGGGTCTATTACTGCGTAGAGAATATCTGCCAGAAACGCGAAGCTGACGTAGATACCAATAAAGGCGAATACGGTGCCTGCCAGCAGTGGCCAGTCATTGTCATAGACTGCCTGATTCAGCGCCACCTGTCCTATTCCAGGAATCGCGAAGATTATCTCCACAACCAGCGCGCCGTTGAGATAATCGGCGAGAATTACCAATGCCGACGTCAACGGTGGGATGACGGCGTTGCGAAGGGCATGCCGCCAGATGATGGGCATCCTGGCTACACCTTTGGCGCGGGCCAGTTTTATGTACTCCGAGTCTAGGATTTCCAGCATAGCCGAGCGGGTCAGGCGCATGATGCCCGCTGAGGATGGCCACCCCAGGACTATACACGGCAGTATCCAGTGCTTCAGGTTACTCCACGCCAGCGGAAAGCCCTTCTGCTCTCCTAGGGTGCCAGCGGGGAACCAGCCCAGTATCACGGCGAAGACCAGTATCACCATAACGCCCGTCCAGAACTGGGGAGTCGCCTGTCCAAACAGCGCGAATGTGCGGCCAGCATAGTCCCAGAAGGTTGCCCTCTTGGCCGATGCCAGCACCCCCATAGAGATGCCGACAACGACGGCAAATATCCATGCCCCCGCCGCCAGTTGTAAAGTAACCGTGATGTGGTCGCGGATGATAGATTTCACGGGCCTGTTGGTGCCAGTGGAATCGCCGAAATCGAAATGCAAAAGGTTCCAGACCCACAGCCCATATTGCTCCGGCAGCGATTTGTCCACCCCCAGCTTTGCCCGGATGCGGTCGATCTGCTCTTCTGTGAGCTCTACCTGGACATCTCCGAGCCAGAGGTCTAGCGGATCAGGGCCGAGCCGGGTCAGGATGAATATGACCACAGTAGCCCCAATGATGGAGATGAAGATAGATATGGACCTTCTGACCAAGAATCGTGTCATGGCGCCGACTGAAACCTCGTTATCGCTTTGGGACTGCCCTGACGGCCTTGCCTCTGGAGCGCTCTCATCCACGCCTGCGCCCGACCGTCACCCTGCGATGCAATGGGCAAGGGAGAGGGGGGCCCCCTCTCCCTTGCTGACCGCATATTGCTACTGCGCCGGGACGATGTGCTGTGGCGCGTGCCAGAAGCCCGATGCGGTGGGGCGCGATTGCCAGGACGCGACCCTCTTGGGGTTGCCCGCGACCCCACGAGGTGGCTGAGCGATGCCGCTGTAGAGCTGCCAGTAGTAATAGTAATCTATCATGTCCTGGTGAAGGGCCTCGCGCTTGGCCTTATCCCTCTCGCCGTTGATGTTGATGTACATGTAGTCGAGGAACTTGGTCTCGAAGGCGCAGCCCCAGGCCGGCCGGCTGAAGGTGCTGTCCGCAGGCGGCGGAGGCCAATCAAAGGGGAAGTTGGCCGTCTCCACGCTGCAGTTCTTTACCACGGGCCAGGCCTGGGTGCGGTCCCTCATGCGCGGAACGACCACCGAGCCGTACTCTTCGGTGAGAAGTGTGACCCTGACGCCGAGCTTCTCCCAGTCTGCAGCCACCGCGTCGGCCTGCTCCAGGCACACCGGGCCTGTCTCGCACCTGTACTTGTTCAGGTTGATCTCGAACCTGATGCCGCCCGCTCCTCTCGGGTAGCCAGCCAGGTCCAGCAGGCGCTCGGCCTCCTTGAGGTCCGTCGGGATCGTCCACGGCCACTTGTAGGCCGGCTCGGCGGCTTTGTCGTATTCCTTGTACTCCGGCCAGGAGGTGCCCGGTCCCAGAATCGTACTGTCGCTGTACTTCTCGTGGGCCGCCTTGATCATGGCCGCGGTGACTGTCCGCTCAGGCTGCCACCCCGGGAACTTGGGCCCCATTACCTCCAGATAGAGGGGCGTGCCCAGACCCGCCAGAAGCACGTCCACCTGGCCATCCCTATCAATGGCGTGTGAGAGCGCCCAGCGCACCAAGCGCGCCTGCTCCATGTCACTCATACCAGGCGGGTTGTTGGTATCCGTGTACTGGCAGGGCTTGCCCAGGTCGCACCAGGGATTGCCTATCCAGGGGTAGTCCTTCTCGTACACAGGCGATAGCCAGGGTGTCAAGGCTTCCTTGGTCTTGGCATTCAGGTCTGTAAAGAGGTTGCCCGGCCAGATGACGCTCAGCGTCATCGTGTCGGCCTCGGACATTGTCGGGAAGAACTTTAGCCCGGCCGGTGCCAGCTCCCTGAGCCTGCTGAAGTCCACCTCCGCCAGGTCCACCTGGCCGGTCTGCATCATGGACATGCGGGTCTGAGTATCGGGCACCTGGACCCACACCATCTTGCCGATCTTCGGCGTCTCATCCCAGACACCTTGTATGCTAGCCCAGTGCTCTCCCTCCATGGCGACGACCTCGAGCCGATCGTTCTCCTTGACCGAGCTGAAGACCATGGGGCCGGAGCCTACGGGCACGAACTTGATCTTTTCGGGGCCCATCTTGTCATAGGCGTCCTTACAGTCGAGCCTGACCGTCGTGTCGTTGATGTCGAACTCGGATATCGGTATCCCCCAGACTATGTCCGTCACCAGTGGGGCCTTCACGGTATACTCGTCAACCGCTACCGCTTCGCCGAAGGTGGCCCCTAGCTGGGCGCCGATGGCTGCCCCCAGGTCCTTGTTGACGACGGCGTTCTGCTGGTTCAGGTTCCAGGCGACGTCCTCGGCGGTAATGAAGCCGAAGTCTTCACCCGCGAAGACCCGAGGGGTGTTGCACTTCATGCCTTCCCGAATCTTCAGGGTCAGTTCCTTGCCGTCCGGGCTGATGGTCCACTCCTTGGCTGCCCACGGCGCCAGGGGGTTCTTGCCGTCGTGGACGAGAGGCTGGTCGAAGATGCCAATTTCGTTTTCGCCTGGCTCCGCTCCGTACGTCTGCACCTCGAAGTCGCCGAAGGGTGCCGTGACCTCGGGAATGGCCATAGTGATGGTTACATCTCTTCGCGGCGCTGCAGGAGCGGGCGCTGTGGGCGCAGGTGCAGCGGGTACAGGCGTGGCTGTGGCCGCTGTGGGCGCAGGTGCAGCGGGCGCCGGCGTGGCTGTGGCCGCTGCCGGTGCGGGCGCTTGTTCGCCTCTACACGCGACGGCAACCAAAGCCAGGACTCCGAACGCTAGAACGTACCACCTACTCAAGCCTCTGAGTCGCCTCATTTGGTTGGTCCCCCCTCGACTTCAATTTCGCCTTTTCCATCATGGAACGACGTGACTGTTGGGATCGAACACGAACGACAGGGCTCATGCCCTTCTCCCCAGAAGATAAAACACGTCCTGGAGGCAAGTCTGGGGCCTGAGCGAAGCTAATCATCATAACAAATATCTACTATTATATTAGACAACATCATACACAGGATGTCCTGGTTGTCAAGCCTTGAAGCACCAAGCAGATAGCCTGAATTGATATGCAATTTCAGGTGCCAGCGTCTGCCCCCCCTTGTATCTTGGAAGGGGGATAGAATGAAAGAGAGGGTGCGGCAGACCCAAACCCCTTGGGTCCACAAGAGGCCGCTAGAGAGCGTGGTCGCCGCACCCATCCCCCACAAAAGCCCGAACAGTTGCCTGGGCT